>JBAXTO010000031.1:0-1026 GCA_037130135.1 Bacteroidota bacterium | reverse complement strand
ACTTTTCTTACTGCCTTGATGAATATAGATGATAGATACTTCTGGACCACCTCTTCCTTGACTTGCACTCGATAATAACGATACGTTGATATCATAACTAAAGGTAAATCTCCAATTATAATGATCATATCGTAACGATGCTATGACTGCATCAATTCCGTCATATGCTTTTGGCACATAATGAAATCTTGCCCATGCTCCTATATATAAATATTGATTCTTATCTTTCCAATTTTTATTTACCTCGTATCTATAAAAAGTTCCCAATAATATCTCTTGATGCATTCCTTGTTTTGCATAATAAAAACTTGGCAATAATCCATGTCTACTCTTAGATGACCACTCCAAGCCTACATTCACACTATGACGCATAAACAAACGCTCCATCGTCTCTCTTGTCGATACATTCGGCCTATTTAAATGAAACAAGCCATATCCTGCATATACTTGGGAATATCGACCTATCTGACAAAACCACGATACGCCCATGCCTGCATCATAAGTCAACATACTATTCTTAAATACTCCACTTGGTGGCTCTATATCAAATCCTCTCGCTTTAGTAAAATCATAAGACTGTTGTATCAATCCCGCATACAACCCTAGAGTTAATCCATGAGCTCGTTTGCTACTCAATGATTTTGTATACGCCAATTGAATATTCCCATTATAGGTGCGCCAATTTAAATCGCCAGCATTATCAAAATAAAAACTTCCTCCCATTGAAAAGAAATCTCTATTTCTCATTTGAGCTACTTTAAAATCAGCCGAAAAGCCTGCAGTATTATACTTGCCTATACCTGCCCACTGATTTTTATAATTCATCACAAATCGCATCGTACCATTAAATACTCCTGTATAAGCAGGATTGATATGTGTAGGTGAGGCATGAATATGAGAAAAATGCATATCCTGACCCATCATCTTTACACTCTGTAAAAACAATATTAATATGATTATTTGTATGTATTTTATTCTTTTCATATCTCTTTATACTATTTTATTACAGAAAGGTTACCAGTTTTT
>JBAXTO010000030.1:0-1187 GCA_037130135.1 Bacteroidota bacterium | reverse complement strand
AACAGCTTCAGAAATAAATAACAAAGGATTTGAAGTATTAAGAAGTTTAGATGGTATCAACTTTGAAAAGGTAGGATTTGTAAATGGAAATAATAATTCTACTACAGCACATACATATCATTTTGACGATCATAATGTAGTGGCAGGTCGTGAGTATTATTATAGATTAAATCAAGTTGATAATAATGGAAAAAAAGAGGAATCAAAAATTGTTTCATCCATTATACATGGCAACACTTCCATTATAATTGGTGAGCTATATCCAAACCCAACCTCAAGTAATGCTAGTGTTGATATTACAGTATTCCAGAATACTTCAGTTAGAATTAAAATGATAGATGCTATTGGAAAACAAGTAATTAATACAACAAGTGAATTAGTTACTGGTACTAATAAAATCAATTTAAATATGAGCCATTTAAGTGAAGGTGTCTATATTGTGAGCATTCAAGTTGGAGAAGATACCATACAAAAACGTATTATTATTACGAAGTAATTATATTGATTCTCCTCAAATAAAGTCTTGATTATTTAATAATCAAGACTTTATTATTTAAATCTAGTATTAAATTTTATTGTTTTTATACTCGTATTTTTTGTGTAAAAGTAGAAGCAGCTTGTTCTGCAACAAATCATGGTTATAAATAAATAATAATAAAAGCAATTGTATAGTTACAGGTAATAAACTTTCAGCTCCTACAAAAGTTAATTTAACCCAAGTTCATCATCAAGGAACTTCATATTATAATTCTTGGATAGAGAATATCATTTGTTTTCAAAATGAAGAGGTTGGATGGCCTAAAGAACTTGTTAAATCAGCACTTAGTTGTGATTGCTGTTCTATTTTTGGTATATGGTTTTTACTGCAGATGAAATATCAGACTAGTTAGATAAATATGGTTAGGTAAAAAAAATAAAATAATATTTTGTTTTTTAAAAGTAATAATTATCTTTGCAATCCTAACCTTAAAATTTACTTTAACATTTATTCAATTGTTAAAATAAATTTTATGAAAATCATTTACATTTTATTCTTCGCTATTTTTACGTTAGCTCAAAATGAATCATACGCACAATATGGTATTATTCATGCGAGTACAGCTGCTACTGGAGATGGTTCTGGTAAAGACCAAAATAATTTAGCACTCTTTAATAGTGCTCTTTTGGGTGCCAATAAGCACATCCAA
>JBAXTO010000003.1:0-316473 GCA_037130135.1 Bacteroidota bacterium | reverse complement strand
TTGTGTTATTCATATAAGTTGGTTTATGTGTCAACTTATTTTAGGATGCTTCAATAACAGCATAAAAAAAAGGTCACCCATGGGTGACCTTTTTTTTATATAGTTGAAGAATTAGCGAGCAATATTCACTGCTCTTTTCTCGCGAATAACGGTTACTTTAATTTGACCTGGATAAGTCATTTCGTCTTGAATTTTCTTTGCAATTTCAAATGATAATTCATCTGCTTTTTGATCGGTTACTTTATCACTTTCTACAATCACACGTAATTCTCTACCCGCTTGGATAGCGTAGGCTTTATCAACTCCATCATAGGTAAGTGCTAAGCTTTCTAAATCGCCAATACGTTTTAAATAGCCTTCCATCATTTCTCTACGAGCCCCTGGACGAGCACCACTGATTGCATCACAGGCTTGAATGATAGGAGAGATCACGAATTTCATTTCCATCTCATCGTGGTGAGCACCTACGGCGTTGACAATCGCAGGATGTTCTCCGTATTTTTCGCATAGTTTAGCGCCTAATAAAGCGTGACTTAATTCACTTTCTTCATCTGGCACTTTTCCAATATCGTGTAGTAATCCGGCACGTTTAGCTAATTTCGGACTTAAGCCTAATTCACTGGCCATCGTTGCACAAAGGTTGGCTACTTCACGAGAGTGTTGTAATAAATTTTGTCCATAAGAAGAACGGAATCTCATTCTACCAACATAACGAATCAATTCGGGGTGTAAACCTTGAATACCTAAATCAATCACGGTACGTTCCCCAATTTCACGAATATGTTCTTCGATTTGTTTTTTTGTTTTTTCTACTACTTCTTCAATTCTGGCAGGGTGAATTCTTCCATCAGCTGTCAATCGTTGTAAGGCTAAACGAGTAATCTCTCTACGAATAGGATCAAAGCCAGAAATCAAAATCGCTTCAGGCGTATCATCTACTACGATTTCGCAACCTGTTGCATTTTCAATCGCACGAATATTTCTACCTTCTCTACCAATGATTTGACCTTTTTGTTCGTCGCTTTCTAAGTTAAAAACAGAAACGGTATTTTCAATGGTATGTTCTGCAGCAGTACGTTGAATGGTTTGAATAACAATTTTTTTAGCTTCTTTATTGGCGCTGATTTTCGCTTCATCCATAATGGCTTTGATACTAGCCATCGCTTCTGTTTCAGCATCTTTTTTCAGCGTTGCAATCAATTGTAACTTCGCTTCTTCCTTACTTAAACTAGAAACTTTTTCCAACATTTTTACCATTTCATCATGGCTTTTATCCAGTTGTTCTTTTCTTGTATTAACTAACTTCAATTGTTTGTCTAGGTTATTACGAATGTCGTCGATTTCTTTTTCTTTACGATTTAAATTCTCATTTTTAGAATTCAGTGATTGTTGTAATTGATTGGCTTTTTGTTCACGATCAATCACTTTGTTGTTGCGATCATTTGCTGCCTGTTCGTGTTTTGCTTTTTCTTGAAGGTAAAATTCTTTCGCCTCCAACATTTTTTCTTTTTTTACTCTTTCAGCTTCTTTATTAGCATTTTCGAGTAAAGAATCAGCATTCTTTTTAGCCAATGCCTCAATTTCATCATTTTGGCTTTTTTGTGATTTCTTACCCATCATAAAACCCACAGCCGTTCCGATGATGGCCAGGAGTATACAGGCAATAATTAAAGGTATTTCCATTTATATTCAATTTTTTTTGGTTTATAATAAACCACAATAGAATATGAAAGAGTTGTATTATCCTAGTTCAAATGCAGCATCTAGTAGGGTATTAAGCTCGCGTAATGATGCTGAATCCCCGGTGATTTCAGTAGATGAAACTTCTTGACTGGCTTCTTTTAGGTTGTCTACGCCTAAATTCAAAGCTATCATAGCCAAAAAATCTTGTTTATCTTTTGCAGCATATAATTGCTGGTAGGATTTAATTTTCTCATTTATCATTTTTGCTGCTTGACGTATAGTAGCCTCTTCATTAGGATCTACACTAAGCGGGTAGAGCCTTTCGGCAAGCATTACATTGATATTGATGAGCGACTGTTTCATCTTTTCTGCCTTATTGATCTAGTGATTTAATACAAGAATCAATCTCTTTTATATATTCAATTATAGTTTTTTTCAGTTCCACTCTTTCATCATCTGAAAGGGTGTTTGCAAATGTAGTTAATTTTAAGGCATTTTTAGAAGTATTTAATTCCTTTATTTGCTCCTTCAACGTCGTGTTTTCTGATTCTAAATCCTTGATTTTCAGCTCAAGTGTTTTGTTTAGGCTGATAGCGCTGCGATAAAGTTGAACCAACTTCTCAATTTTTTCTTTAATATGCTTTATCGTTAGTTCCATTTTTTAACAACTATTGTCTAATTTCTGCCCCATGTTCTTCTTGCATCGTTTTTACCAACTTCTGCATCATTGAATCTATATCTTTATCTAATAATGTCTTCGCATCATCGCCTAAAGTATATGAAATAGCATAGGATTTTTGATGATTTTGAATTTTATCACCTTCATACACATCAAAAAGCACTTGTTCCTTCAACATGTTTTTTAATACTTTTTCACTGGTTTTTTTCAACGATTCATATACACAGCTTTTATCCACTACCCAGGCCATATCTCTTTTTACGGTAGGGAATTTACTTACAGCTTTATACTTGATCTGTTTTTTCTTTGCTCCTTGTAAAATCTGTTTCCAATCCAGAAACGCAACTAGTACCTCTTCTTTAATATCAAATTTTTGAGTCAGTTGTTTTTTTACGATACCCACTTGGGCCACTACTTTTTCGCCTTTTTTATAAATAATACTAGAGGTATAATGCGATTGATTGCTTTGTAATTCCATTTGAAGATCACTGATATTATGTCGATTGCAAATTTCTTCAATAAATGATTTTATGTCAAATAAGGAAGATTTCGTCGATTGACTATTCCAACTATTTTCTTTAACTGGTCCTGTCATATACAGACCTAATATCGTTTTTTGATTGAATTGTTCTTCATTTTTTTCAAACACCTGTCCCCATTCAAATAATCGAAGACGATTGTTTTTGCGGTTAATATTATAAGAGATACTCTCTAAAGCTCCATAAATCATATCGGCACGCAATACATCTAACTCGGCCGTCATACTATTCATCAATTTTACCAATGGCGCATCGGCCTCATAAAAACTGGATTGAGAAATAGGATTACTCATCATTTCATAAAATCCATTGGCTGTCAGAAACTGTGCCGTTTGATTTTCAAGCACTGTTTTATCGGGCTTTTCTCTATAACTTATGGTTGAATAGATATCGGTAGATACCGGAATTTTATCAAAACCATAGATACGTAAAATTTCTTCGATCACATCTGCTTCTCTGGTCACCTCCGTTTTACAAGTTGGTACATGAGCTATAAAACCCAATTCATTTATTTCGCTTAGTTCAAAATCTAAGGCTTGTAATAATCGATGGATGATGCTGGGCTCAATATCAATACCAATCAATCGTCGAATATTCGCATAACTCATCGCGATGCTCGTTTTTTCTACCGCTTGCGCATAATGATCATCTATGGTTGAGAATTGTAGATTTGGATTGCTTTCAGCTAATAAATAAATGGCTCTTTCTAAAGCTTCCACAGGAATATGAATATCCGTTCCTTTTTCAAAATGCATACTCGCATCGGTGCGCAGCAAATGCTTGGTGCCACTGATACGTAAAGATGTGCTATCAAAATGTGCCGATTCTAAAAATACGTTTGTAGTGGTTGCTTTAACACCTGAATTATTGCTGCCATATACACCCGCTATACATAAGGCCTTATCAGTATCTGCGATAACTAAATCGTTAGATACTAAATTTATTTTTTTATCATCTAAAGTGATAAATGTTTCAGCCTCTTTTGCATCCCGAACAATTATTTTATGATTACTAATTTGACTTGCATCAAAAGCGTGTAGCGGTTGTCCGTATTCATGTAAAATATAATTGGTAATGTCCACCACATTATTGATGGGTCTCACTCCAATTGCTTTTAATCTATTTTGAATCCACTCTGGTGAATCTTGCACCACGATATTCTCCAGATATACACCCGCATAGCGTTTACATTTTGCGGCATTTACAATTTCAATTTGAATTGGATTTGTAAGCGTTGCTTTACTCATATCCATACGTGTAGGATATTTCAATTCGATAGCTTGATCTAGGCGTATCGCTAATAAGGCTTTTACATCACGTGCTGTTCCTATATGACTGTATGCATCGCCTCTGTTAGGCGTCAATCCAATTTCAATCACTTCATCTTTTACAATCTTGAAATAGTCTGCAGCAGGCATTCCTACTGGCGTTTCGGGAGCTAATACCAGAATTCCATCATGACTATGACCTAAGCCAATTTCATCTTCAGCGCAAATCATTCCGTGTGATTCAATGCCTCTGATTTTTGATTTTTTAATATTTATTTTTTCACCATCTACTGTTTGCAAAGTACTACCAACTAATGCTACTATAACTTTTTGACCAGCCGCAACATTTAGAGCGCCACATACGATTTGTAATACTTCAGTGCCTGTATTCACCGTAGTTACAGATAATTTATCGGCATCCGGATGTTTTTCTTTCGTGAGTACTTCCCCCACTATTACTTTATCTAATGAACCAGCAATAGATTCATAAGTATATATATCTTCTACTTCTAAACCTCCTGAAGTCAAAAGTTTACCCGTTTCAACAGCAGGAAGATCTATCGTTATGTATTCTTTTAACCAATTGTATGATATCTTCATACAACAAAAATAGAGCATTTGATTTAGTATAGAAAGAAAATGTAGCTACAAATTGTAGATGATTGAAATCATAGGAAACTATAAATCACATGCGCCTAAATATTTGTATCAGTAGTTAGACTATAATAGATCTAGAAAAAACTAAAGATCCTTTAATATTTTAATTTGATTTCGATAGAGAATTAATTTTTTCTCTTGTTCTAATTTTTTTAATAGACGTGAGATAACCACCCGTGAAGAGGCTAAATCATGGGCGATTTGATCATGCGATAAACTTAATAAGGTGCTACTGGTAACATGTGCTTTTTCTTTAAGATAATAGATGAGTCGTTCATCTAATTTTTGAAATGCAATTTGATCAATCGTTTTAAGTAATTCATGAAATCGTAAACGAATTGTTTTCATCACAAAACTCTTCCAAGTAGCATATTTATGCATCCATTCATCCATTAATGAAATAGGAATCGCTAATAAAACCGCATCTTCTTCGGCTACGGCTCGTATTTCACTGGGATATTCTTGCATGCAACAGGTGAAGGTCATAGCACAACTTTCATCAGCGTTGATATAATATAATAAGATTTCATTTCTATCTTCATCCATTCTGCTGACCCGAATCAAGCCAGATAAAATCATTGGAGTGACTTTGATAGAATCGCCAATTTCAATAATCACCTCATTGGCTTTCACCTCCATGATTTTTGCTTTCTGCTCCATTTCTCGAAGCAGTTCAGGTTCAAATATATTTTTAAATCGTTCTGCTAGTTGCATGTTTCATTGTATTATATAAAAGAGCTGAAATAAAAGAATCCTTATTTACTACTTGCATTTTTAGTCATTTGAGCGATCTCGTCCCACATCGCATCGGGTATTTCGCGAAGTAGATTAAATTGTCCGGCTCCTTGTAACCATTCACCTCCATCAATGGTCACGCATTCGCCATTGATAAAAGAAGCGAAGTCAGAAACTAAATAACCTGCCAGATGCGCTAATTCATGATGTTCGCCTACTCTGCCTAATGGATTGTTTTTGCTCATATCGAATTTGTCTGCTAAGTCTCCCGGAAGTAATCGTTCCCAAGCCCCTTTCGTAGGGAATGGTCCAGGCGCAATGGCATTTAAACGGATATTGTATTTGCCCCATTCTACAGCAAGTGAACGAGTCAGTGCTAATACCCCTGCTTTAGCACAAGCAGATGGAACCACATACGCGGAGCCTGTCCATGCATAGGTGGTCACGATATTTAATATCGATTTATTTTGTTGTTGTTGACTAATCCAATATTTCCCAAAAGCGAGCGTGCAATTATACGAGCCTTTCAAAACGATATCTACAATGATGTTAAAGGCACGATGCGATAATTTTTCAGTGGGACTAATAAAATTACCAGCGGCATTATTCACTAATACATCTACCTGCTGAAAACGATCTAAGGTGCTTTGCAACATCGCTTCTACTTGTCCGTATTCACGCACATCGCAAACAACCGTATGCACTTCACCACCTGTTTGTTGCTCGAGTTCTTTTTTCGTCTCTTGTAAATTATCTTCTTTTCTGCTGGTGATAACTACTTTAGCGCCCATTTGTAAAAAATACAAACTCATGGCTTTGCCTAATCCAGTTGCACCACCGGTCACTACAATCACTTTATCTTTTAATGCATTTGCTTGTAACATACTATTTATTTTTATCCTTGAAATTCTCCGTAAATTTCTCTCAATGCATTAGCTATTTCGCCTAAAGTAGCTTTATGCTCTACTGCTTCAATCACATGCGGCATAATGTTTTCATCAGCACGTGCTGCTTGTTGAATATTTTTAATACTCGTATCTACTGCAGATTGATTTCTAGTAGCACGTAATTTTTGTAATTTATCTGATTGGATTTTTCGAATACTATCATCAATTTTGAATACCCCTTCATATTTTGGTTCGTCTATAATAAAATCATTTACCCCAACAATAATTTGTTCTTTATTTTCAACTGCTTTTTGGTATGCATAACTACTACGTGCAATTTCTTCTTGCATAAATCCTTTTTCAATAGCACTTACAGCGCCTCCCATTTGGTCAATTTTATCAATCAATTCAAAAGCTTTGTCTTCTAATTGTTTGGTTAATGCTTCTATGAAATAAGAACCACCTAATGGATCAACCGCACTACTCACTCCACTTTCAAAACCAATGATTTGTTGCGTACGCAAAGCAATTCGAGCTGCTTCTTCTGTAGGTAATGATAAAGCTTCATCATAGCCATTGGTATGTAAGGATTGTGTACCACCTAATACAGCAGCTAATGCCTGTAGTGTCACACGTGTGATATTATTTTTTGGTTGTTGTGCTGTTAAAGTACTACCACCTGTTTGCGTATGAAAACGTAATTGCATGGCTTTTTCATCGGTCGCTCCGAGTTCTTTCATCATCTTAGCCCACATACTACGAGCTGCTCTAAACTTCGCAATCTCTTCAAAGAAATTATTATGTGCATTAAAAAAGAAACTTAATCTTTTACCAAATACATTAATATCTAATCCTTTTTTTTGTGCGGCTTCTACATACGCTTTCCCATTCGCTAAGGTAAAAGCAAGTTCTTGCACTGCTGTAGAACCCGCTTCACGGATGTGATAGCCCGAAATAGAAATCGTATTCCATTTGGGAACTTCTTTACTGCAATATTCAAAAATATCCGTAATGATTTTCATAGATGCTTTAGGTGGATAGATATAGGTACCACGTGCTGCATATTCTTTTAAAATATCATTTTGAATAGTCCCACTTATTTTTTTGATATCGGCTCCTTGTTTTTTAGCAAGCGCAATATAGAGTGCAAGTAAAATATAACCACTCGCATTAATGGTCATAGAAGTTGAAATTTCTTCGAGGTTAATACCCTCAAATAAAATTTCCATATCTTCGATACTATCGATGGCTACTCCTACTTTGCCTACTTCGCCTTCGGCTAATTCATGATCCGAATCATAACCGATTTGGGTTGGTAAATCGAAAGCCACGCTCAAGCCCATTACTCCATTGGCTAATAAATATTTATATCTTTTATTACTTTCTTCGGCAGTTGAAAAGCCTGCATATTGGCGCATGGTCCATAATCTATCTCGGTACATACTTTCGTGTATTCCTCTAGTAAATGGAAATTGACCAGCATCACTTAGTGTATCAGCAGGTTTATCATAATGACTTTGGATAATAATACCTGAGTCGGTGCTATGTTTTTTTGACATAAAGACAATAAAATTAAATGTTAATGCTAATTTGCGCTGGTAAATTTAAGGAATTCACAGCGAATCCATTTAATTTTATGGGAAGTAATTATATTAAGAAGTTGTGCAATTAGAATACGCTTTTCACTTCATTGCGAATCAATTCAAGTGCAGCACCATTTGGGCTACCTGTTTCGAGTTCCATATAATGATTGAGGATAGCTCTGCTAAGTTGTGAGCCAGTGCCTTCACTACCTAGTTCAGTCCCTTTGATGATAACTGTTTTTAATAAGTCGTTTTTTACAACCACTACTGCATTCCAAACCGTTGATGAAACATAAATTTGTTGAGAAAGGTTATGTTCAAATTCAGCTTTAATAGTAGCAATCAATATCATTTGATATTCTTTGGCAGACATGTCGCTAGGTAATAGACGAGTGATGAGGCTATTGGGTTCTAAACGTTCGAGCAATAGCGTTAGACGTTCGTATGATTGCAGACGAAGCGGTAAAGTGGTATCTCTGTTTTTTACAGCGATTTCAAATCGTCTATAATCTTCATCTTTTTTCATAAAAAGCCATACTACAATAACAGTTGCTGCTAAAGAAATAATGGCAGGAATGGTATATTTAAGAATTTCTACTAATTCGTTTCCCATGTTATATGATTAAAATTTATAATTCAATTAAAACGCAAATTACGGGTATATTATTCTATTTATGAACTTTATGATTCAAAAAAAAGTTATAATTTTGAATATTGATAATTATGAATACAACACAAATACCAATACAACTGACGCCAGGTGCGATTGAAGAAATCAACAGATTAAAAGGCTTGCAAACCGATTCGAGTAAACCCTATCTACGAGTAGGTGTGAAAGGTGGAGGTTGTGCGGGTTTCTCCTATATCTTAGAATTCGATAGCAAACAAGAAGGCGATGAAGTATATGATATAGAAGGAATACCTGTGGTGATGAATATTGCACATGGTTTATATTTAGAAGGAGTTGCCATAGACTTTGAAAAAGGATTGAATAATAGAGGATTTACTTATAGCAATCCAAATGCTTCCAAGACTTGTGGATGTGGAACTTCGTTTGGATAAAGAAAAAAAATAATACTATAAAATAAAAAATCCCGCTCGAAGCGGGATTTTTTATTTTAAATTGGGATAAATTATTTACACATTTTAGAGAATAAACCACCCATTACTTTACCAGTTAAAGCATAAGCTTCAGTAATTCTAACTCCAGTATCGAAATCATAACCACCAAAAGTAGAACCAGTAGCATTTGTTACCGTAATTTTAGCTACTTCACCAGAAGCGTTAGTGATTGTACTAACTGTATTGATTAATGCCGGAGCACGTGATACGTATACATTGTAACCTGGTTCAGTACGAGTTGTTTTTACATTCATCGTATAATCTCCAGAACCTGAAGTAACGAATTTAATACCTGATTTTTCAGCATATTTACTAAGTAATTCCATGAATTTAGGTTCGAAACGAGCAGCTCTATCAGATTTCCAAGATTTTTCCCACTGATCGCCTCTACCAGCTTCTTTAGCATTATACTCCCCTTTTTTCTTTGCGATATAATCTGATTCATTAGCAAATTTACCTACAGCCATACCATCATAATCAAATTTCACTAGAATTGTTTTGCCTTTTAATCCTGCAAGGCTACCAGAAGTTAACTTGATTTTAGCACCAGCAAAAGAAGATAGACCAACGAAAGTAAGTGCTATCAACAAAAATAATTTAACGTTTTTCATAATTTTTGGTTTTTTAATTTTTGTTATTATATAATGAATTAACGTTCAAATTTAGCTAAAAAAAATGTTACTTTTGCACATCAAAAAAACAAAATATTATAATGGGAGAAAAAATTAGAATTGAAAATGGTGTACTTACAGTACCGAATAACCCAGTTATTCCATTTATTGAAGGAGATGGTATAGGGGTAGATATTTGGCCAGCTTCACAAGCCGTATTTGATGCAGCAGTTGAAAAAGCTTATGGTGGAACACGTAAAATTGAATGGACAGAAGTTTTAGCAGGTGAAAAAGCATTCAATAAAACCAATAATTGGTTGCCACAAGAAACTTTAGATATTATTAATGAATATCTTTTTGCTATTAAAGGACCTTTAACTACACCAGTAGGAGGAGGGATTCGTTCATTGAATGTAGCTTTACGTCAGCAATTAGATTTATATGCATGTGTTCGACCAGTAAAATATTTTACTGGGGTTCCTTCACCTGTAATCAAACCTCAAGATGTAGATATGGTTATCTTCCGTGAAAATACTGAAGATATCTATGCAGGTATTGAGTTTATGGCTGGTTCAGCTGAAGTAAAAAAATTAAGAGATTTCTTAATCAATGAAATGGGGGTTAAAAATATTCGTTTCCCAGAAACTTCTTCGTTAGGTATTAAACCAGTATCTAAAGAAGGTACAGAACGTTTAGTTCGTAGTGCTTTAGAGTATACTATTAAAAATAATAGAAAAAGTGTTACTATCGTTCACAAAGGAAATATCATGAAATTTACTGAGGGCCAATTTAAACAATGGGGTTATGAATTAGCTGAAAGAGAATTTGGTGATAAATTCTATACTTGGAATCAATGGGAAAAAACCAAAGCCGCAAATGGTGAAAAAGCAGCGAACGAAGAGCAAACAGCAGCTTTAGCAAGCGGTAAAATTTTAGTAAAAGATGCGATTGCTGATAACTTCTTACAACAAATTTTATTACGTCCATCTGATTATGATGTAGTAGCTACATTAAATTTAAATGGCGATTATATTTCGGATGCATTAGCTGCAGAGGTTGGTGGAATCGGTATTGCACCTGGTGCAAATATCAATTATATCACTGGTCATGCGATATTTGAAGCTACGCATGGTACAGCACCAAAATATGCTGGTCAAGATAAAGTGAATCCAAGTTCAGTAATATTATCTGGTGTGATGATGTTTGAATATATGGGTTGGGTTGAAGCAGCTAATTTAATTTTAAAAGGATTAGAAGCAGCTATTACTAGCAAACGTGTAACTTATGATTTCGCTAGAACAATGCAAGGTTCAACAGAATTGAAATGTTCTGAATTTGGACAAGAGATTATTAAGAATATGTAATAGACTAGATACTAGACAATTTAATCTATAAAAATTAAGCTTTGGCTCCGTGAGGAGTCAAAGCTTTTTTTTCTTATTATATTTAAAATGACAATAATAAATCTATCTGGATAGCAATAGAAAATTAAGATGTTTTTTCTTCTTTCTTTTTCAATTTTAAACTCACACCTGGCGGAATACTGATATCTATATCAATGCCTGCTAATTCAAAATCAGCTAAGGTTAATTTTGATTGAAAATGAGAGATTGAAGTCAAGGTATTAATGACTAACGTCAATATTTCATTTTCTTTATTTTCATCTAGTATTTTTTGAATTTGAGCGATATCTACTTCTCTCACTTTGCTTAAGGAAATGGATATTTTAGGAGGTAGTGTAACACCAATACTTAGACTATTCATACTAAATCCAATAGAATCTAAAACAGGACTTAAACCAATTATTTTATTTGTAAATTCTGCTAATTTATCTTTAGAAAGAGTAGAAATATCATATAGTTTTTTTAGAGAAATGAGCATGTTTTCACTACCTTCTTCAAAATGCTCTTTCATGTTTTCATAATTTACTTTCACCGTAAAAAATGTTTCTTTTACTTTCTCAGTAGTGCCTCCAATGATTTCTTTTATTTTACTCATGTTAATTTAGATGCTAGATACTAGATATTAGTTGTTCGATTTATATTCGTTTTCAAATTAATAAATTTAAAATTTCACATTTGCTCTTCAGCTCATCAACATATCTGCTTCCCGCAGCTGCGGGATTGCTAATTAGAAAATCTGCTAATTCATTTCTATTCTTCAAAATATATTCGTTTCACTCTAGGCGATATACTCGTCAGCATTTCATAAGGAATTTTATGAATGCGTTTGCATATCTCTTGAATAGGAATATCTTTCCCAAATACAATTAAAGTATCTCCTTCTTTTACTTCAGCTATATCAGTGATATCTAACATGGTCATATCCATACACACATTGCCAAATACTTTAGCTTCATGTCCATTAATATACATAGAGCCTATCCCATTACTAAATCGTCTATCATAGCCATCTGCATAACCAATACTAACCGTTGCAATGGTCATATCTCTTTCAGCCACTCCCATTCTACTATAGCCAACAGTTTCACCTTTTTTGATTTTCTTAATTTGTGATATGGTAGTACGCAATGTTCCTACCGATTCTAATTCAAATTGAATCGACTGACTGCCATCAACCCCATAAATTCCAAGTCCTAGACGTACCATATCGTAATGTGCATTTTTTTGACGAATAATGCCTGCACTATTCACAATATGTTTTAAAAATGGATATTTAATTTTCTCCTGAATCACGTTACACATACGATCAAATTTTTCAATTTGATTTTGTGTAAACTCACTATGTGCCGGGTCTTCACTAGCAACTAAATGAGAAAATACACTCATGATTTTTAATTGTTCACTTTCTTGAATAATACTGAGTAATTCTTTTAGATCTGTTTCATCAAAACCTAACCGATTCATACCCGTTTCTAATTCAATATGTATAGGATATAATTCAGGTTTCCCTTCTAGTTGATGATTACGCAAGGTTTTTACAAACTCTTTCAACTGATGTAAGCTATAAATCTCGGGTTCTAAATCGAAATTAATGATATTTTCGAAATTTACTTTATCTGCATTCATTACCATTATGGGTAAAGTGATTCCTGCTTTTTTTAATTCTACTCCTTCATCAGTATACGCCACTCCTAAATAATCTACATTATTATATTGAAGTAAATTTGCTATTTCAAAGGAGCCTGCACCATAAGCAAAAGCTTTTACCATCACCATCATTTTGGTCTCTGGTTTTAAGAAAGATTGATATTTTTTTAAGTTGTTTTTAATAGCAGAAAGATTCACTTCTAAAACAGTATCATGTGTTTTTTCTTCCAGTATTTTTCCTATTCGTTCAAATTTAAATTGACGTGCCCCTTTAATTAAAACATCCTCATCTCTGAATGATTCTAATTGCATATCATTGAGTAAGTCTTGTGTAGTAGCATAGAAGGAACATTTCATATCTTCTATATCTTCTAGTTTTTTCTTTTGTTTATTGATGGCTGTACCAACAGCAATGACTCTATCAATTCTATTTTGTTGAAAGATAGATGCAATTTCTGTATATAAATCCATTTCATTTTTACCACTTTGTAAAATATCAGAAAGGATTATGGTTTTCTTTTTTTTATTCCCTTGTAGTTTTAAAAAATCGATTGCAATTTTTAGTGAATTAATATCAGAGTTATAACTATCATTGATGATGGTACAATTGTTAATACCTCTTTTTAATTCTAATCGCATAGAGATACCTGTCAGCTCCTGAATTTTATTTTGAATGATAGCAGCATCTAATTTTAAATACATCATCGTTACAATACAATGGATACAATTTTCTACAGACGCTTTATCGTTAAATGGAATTTTGTATTGATACTGTTTACCAAGGTATTCCATATCAATCGTTGTAGAACGTTCATCTTTATCATATTTCACTATTTTAATATCAGCATCTGTACTGATACTCCACGTAAAGGTTTTAAATTTTTGCACTTCTGTTTCACCATTACCTCTATTCAATTGTGAAGCAACACTGGCAACTGCTTGATTTAAATCGGGATAATCTTTACAATAAATAATGATGTCGCTATTGATAAATAAACGAAGTTTTTCGCGAATCTTATGTTGTATATTTAAAAAACCTTCATTATGTGCATCACCAATATTGGTAAAAATACCTATAGTGGGTTTAATCATCAATTCTAGCTTTTCCATTTCTCCTGATTCACTAATCCCAGCTTCAAAAATGCCTAAATTATTTTGTTCCTCCATTTGCCATACACTCAAAGGAACGCCTATTTGCGAGTTATAACTCTTCGGACTTCGAACAATATTATATTCTTCTTGTAATAATTGATATAACCATTCTTTTACAATAGTTTTCCCATTACTACCAGTAATACCAATTACCGGAAATTGAAATTGTTTACGATGAAATGTGGCTAATTTATGTAAGGCTTTTATAGTATTCTCTACCCAAATAATATTAGCATGCTTATAATCAGTGAAATCAATATTTTTGGAGACCACAAAATTACGTACCCCTTTTTTGTAGGCATCATCCATAAATGAATGTCCATCTAATCTACTCCCTGGTAATGCAAAAAACAGACTTTCGCGAGGGAATAAAATTTTACGACTATCTATGAGTAAGTATTTTATAATACACTCATCATCTGGAGCAGCAATTTGATCTGCTTGTAAAATCTCTTTAATTTTTTTTAGGCTATAACTCAAGGTTGTTCAAATTAGGTATGATGAAAGAAAAAATGCAGTAAAAAATCACTGCATTAAATATAATTTTATTTAGATGAGTTTAGTTCCATTAAGCTAAAGTATGATATACACTTTGTACGTCATCATCTTGCTCTAATTTATCTATAAGTTCCAAAATTTCATCTGTTTGTTCTTCATTCAATTCTTTTGTTGCATTGGGAATACGATGTAATTCTTGACTGGTAGCCTCTATACCTAATTCATCTAGTCCTTTTGAGAATGTACCAAAATCTTCAAATTTACTATAAGCAGTAACAATATCATTTTCAATTTCTATTGAATCTAATCCAATATCGATTAATTGAAATTCTAATTCTTCAGCATCTTTTCCATTTAAAGGAAATTTAAAAACTCCTTTACGGTCGAACATAAAGCTTACCGAACCACTGTTTCCTAATGTTCCATCGTTTTTTGTAAAGATGTTTCTAAGATTGGCTACGGTACGTGTTGTATTATTCGTAGCAGTTTCTACCACAATGGCAATTCCGTATGGTCCATACCCTTCATAAGCTACTTCATCATAGGCTTCACTATCTTTGCTACTTGCTTTTTTGATAGCTGCTTCCACACGATCTTTAGGCATGTTTACCCCTTTAGCATTTTGTATAGCTCTTCTTAATGAAGGATTTGTTTCAGCTAATGGGCCACCTGCTTTTACTGCAATGGCGATTTCTCTACCTACTCTTGTAAAAGCTTTAGCCATTCTGTCCCAACGGGCCATCTTGCTGGCTTTTCTATATTCAAATGCTCTTCCCATATGTTCTATATTAATAGATTAAAATTGATTACAAAAATAGGTATTTAAGGCGAAAAATGTGCTTTAATTTTTGGGGTTTGATAGCGTATTGTTTCCTCCTATCGTCAATAGCATCTATCCCAATGAATATAGCTTAGATGCCATTTATTTCTTTTTCCCTTTATTTAACACTTTATTCCAAGTTAGCGACTATTTTTGCATCATGAACAACAAATCATCCCTACTTAAAAAAATATTGAAAGGTTTCGGTATTTTCTTCATCGTATTAATCATTGCGCTTATCGCTTTTCCTTTTCTATTTAAAGATAAAATTGCACAAGCGGTGAAAACACAAATTAATAACCAAGTCAATGCGCAAGTGAATTATGAAGATGTTGGCATTTCAATCTTTCGAAGTTTTCCAAAATTAAGTTTAAGTTTAAATGATTTAGATATAGTTGGTATCAATAATTTTAAAGGGGATACTTTAGCTCATATCAAAAAAGTGAATATTGCATTTGATTTGATGTCGGTGGTTAAGAGCGGACAAAAAATGAAAGTTTATAGCATCACTTTATTGGAGCCAAAAGTTAATGCGATTGTTTTGCCAAATGGCAAAGCCAATTGGGATATCGTGAAACCTAGTAGTGATCAAAATAAAGCGAGTCAACCACTTGACTTAGCACTTTATAAATTTACTATGGAGGATGCCAAAATTGTTTATAGCGATTTGCAAGCTGATATGTTTGTGATTATGGATGGATTTAATTTTGAGGGTACTGGCGATTTTAGTCAAGATATTTTTAATTTCGACACACATACAAAAATTAAATCCCTAAGCTATAAAAGCGAAAATGTAAGCTATCTAAACAAAGCAAAAATCAATTCAGATGCGATTATTCGAATTGATAATATTCAAAGTAAATATAGCTTCAGTCAAAATAAGTTAGCGATAAATGATTTGGAATTAAATTATGATGGATTTATAAAATTGCTCGAGAATAGTGTTGACCTTGATTTAAAATTCAATACAACGAATACCAATTTTAAAAGTATCTTATCCCTAATCCCAAATATTTATGCAAAGGATTTCGACAAAGTGAAAACTGCTGGTACGTATGAATTAAATGGGGAAGTAAAAGGAAAATATACAGAAGAAAATTATCCCTCATTTAAATTACATTTTAAGATTAATAATGCCCAGTTTAAATATCCTGACTTACCTTCAACCGTTAGTAATATTAATGCATTAGTAGACATTACCAATCGAGGTGGCAGTTTAGATAATACGATCGTGAATATACCTAAATTGCATCTGGCAATAGACAACGAACCGATCGATGCGGTATTGCATATCACAACTCCTATCAGTGATCCAAATGTAGATGCAAAAGTAAAAGGCAGATTAAATTTAAGTAAGGTGCCCCAATTCTATCCAATAGAAGGATTGAAAAAAATAGAAGGTAATGTAATAGCTAATATTACAGCTAAAGCACGTATGAGTCAGATACAAAAAGAACAATATCAAAATGTATTTTTTGCAGGTAATGCACAAGTGAGCAATTTTAAATATGAATCTTCTTCACTAGATTGGCCAGTTAAAGCACAAAATATTTCACTATTGTTTAATCCTAAAACGGTTGAATTGACAGACTTTACAGGTAATATCGGGACTAGTGATTTTAAAGCAAATGGTTCTTTAAGTAATTTTCTTCCGTATGTTTTTGCAAATGATATTATCTATGGCAATTTAGATTTTGTATCCTCCCATATTAATTTAAATGAATTTATGGCTAGTGGTTCTTCTACCAGTACCTCAAATAGCACAGCAAGTACAGAACCTATTTTGCTCCCAGCAAATATTAATTTTAAATGCAATGCTAAAATTAATAAAATGGAATATGATCAAATTGAAATGAATAATGTTTCGGGAGTTATAACCTTAATGGATCGTAGTTTAAATTTATCCAATTTATATACCGAAGTACTTGGTGGAACTCTTACTCTTAATGGCGTGTATGATACCAAAGATGAAACAAATCCGAAAGTAAATTTCAACTATGATATCAATAAAATTGATTTTCAAAAATCATTTAAAGCGATACCATCGATGGAAAAACTCGCACCAGTTGCGAAATACTTAAATGGTATTTTTAGTACAACCATGAATTTGAATACGAATCTGAAAAATGATATGACACCCGATTATAATAGTCTAACAGGTAAAGCTATTGTGAAAATAGATTTAGCGAAAGTAGTGAATATGCCTGTATTGAAAAAAATATTTGAAGTGACCAAATTGAAACAACTCGATCCGATGGAAATTAAAGATGCATGGACGGAGTTGAAATTTAATAATGGAAGAGTCTATATCGAAAAACCATATACGATTAAAGTAGTTGATTATGCATTTACGTTTAGTGGCTCACAAGGATTTGATAAAACAAATGATTATAAAATTGCTATTGAAGTACCTACAGCGAACTTAGGAAATGCACGTGGTGTGGCTGATAAATTATTATCGCAAGTGCCTATTCCAGGCTTAAATGGAATGGTGCCAGATATCTTAGTGTTCAATTTACATGTAGGGGGCACAATCGATAAACCAATAGTTACTTTAGGTAATATGACAAGCAGTACGGGAGGAAAATCTATTCAAGATCAAGCAAAAGAATCATTAGTAAATGCAGCAAAACAAGAAGCAGATAAACTAAAAAATCAAGCTCAATTAGAAGCCCAAAAACAAATGGATTTAGCGAAGCAACAAGCCCAAGAGCAGTTGAATAAATCACAACAAGAGGCGCAGAAAAAAGTGCAGGATGAATTACGAAAAGCACAAGAACAAATTAAGAATAAAGTAAAACTTCCTTGGTAGTTTTTTTAGTTTTTAGTTCAAAGTCCCGAATGTTCGGGAAAAGTTCAGAGTTCAAAGTATGGGAAACGAGCTCTTTCGGATTTGTAGCTAGAATATTTCGGATTGCAAATCCGAAACATTGATAGCATATTATAAAAATGGGATAGCCCGTTTATATTTTATAAGTAATAAATATAATGCTATCCTTTTATTTTTATGGGTAAATATTTTCTTCTAAGTCTGTAAAACGTAAATAAATACGGTCAGCATATCACACAAGCTAAGGTGCGGTGGGAGGTTTAAACGGCTGGAAGCATCGTTTAAACTTGTCTTTTTTGCTTCCTTTTTTTGACTAAGAAAAAAAGGAAGTCGTCGAAGACTAGAACGAGAATAAACTTACAACGAAATCATTATGAATGTGTAACAAACAATGTACTTATGAATATTCTTGTTGGTCATAAAACCAACAAGGGCCTGGAGTTTTGAATGTTCGGGAAAAGTTCAACGTTTAATGTTTTGAAATGGAGATTCAAGAAAGGTTTTCACCACAGTGGGTTTTAACTCACAGTACCATATTTTAACTAAGAAGTAAATTCTTGCATCAAATATTCAGAAAAATCTAATAAGGTAGCATCAGAATATCGTTTGCTCATTAATTGAATCCCAATAGGCATAGTATTTTCGGCACTATTGAATAAAGGAATGCTAATCGCAGGTACAGCCGTTAAATTAGCTAATACAGTAAATATATCTGCTAAATACATCGCTACAGGATCATCTCCTTTGGCATCAAACTCAAAGGCTGTTGTAGGAGAGGTAGGAGAAATAATATAATCGTATTTTTCAAAAATACCTTCAATGGTATTCGTCAATAACTTTCTTAATTTTTGCGCTTTACCAAAGTAAGCATCATAATAACCACTGCTCAAAACAAAGGTTCCAAGCATGATTCTATTTTGTACTTCTTTACCAAAACCTTCACTTCTGCTTTTGGTATATACTTCTTCCATATTAGTAGCATTGGCACTTCTATAGCCATAATGTACCCCATCAAAACGAGCCAGATTTGAGGAAGCTTCAGCGGTACTTAATACATAATAAGCAGGAATTAAATAATCTAAATAAGGGAAAGCCACTTCTTCTACTTCACAACCATTGGCTTTTAATTTCTCCATTAATGCTAAGGTATTTTTATGCACCTCTGGTTCAATGGCATCATTAAAAATGGTATCTTTAAAATAAGCAATTTTAGGTTTTTTATTAAAGCTAGATTTTGCAAATGAAATGCTCTCTTTTTTCATTGTAGCATCCTGTTCATCTTTACCTGATATTACTTCTAATACCATACGTGCATCTGCTATATCATTACTTAATGGTCCAATTTGATCAAAGGAAGAAGCATAGGCTATTAATCCATATCTGGATATAGTACCATAACTTGGCTTATAACCTACAACCCCACAAAAAGCCGCAGGTTGTCTGATGGATCCCCCCGTATCGCTTCCCAATGCTACATGACAAAAGCCAGCTTGAACGGCAACTGCAGATCCACCTGAAGAGCCACCTGGTACTTTTTTATTATCTAATGCATTTAAAACATTACCATAAGCACTATTTTCATTGCTACTACCCATAGCAAATTCGTCACAATTGGTGCGACCAATAATAATCGCATCTTCTTGTAATAATCTTTCTACTACTGTAGCACTGTAAATTGAAATATAATTTTCTAAAATTTTGGACGAGGCACTAATTTTATGATTTTTATAACAAATATTATCTTTCAGGGCGATTACCATACCATACAATTTCCCTTTATTTGATTTTTTTTCATCAAGTTGCTTTGCTCTAGCTAATGCTTCGTCTTCAAAAACCTCTAAAAAGGCATTTAAATTTTCGTGTTGATGTATCTCATTGATAAAATGACTTAGTACTGAAACACAACTAAGTGATCCATCCAAAAGAGCCTCTTGAATAGAAGAATATTGTTTAAAACCCATACGTATATAGCTTATTTGCTTGCTTCGTTGGGTTTATCTGTAGTGCTTGGAGGAGTAGGTTGTTCACGCATTCCTTCTTCTATTTGGCTTTTAATAGAGCCTTTAGCAGTATTGAATTCACGTATCCCTTGACCTAGACCACGCATCAACTCAGGAATTTTTTTGCCTCCAAATAATAATAGAACTAATACCACTATTACTAATAATTCAGCTCCACTAGGCATCCATAATAAAATATTCATTTGTCTATAATTTTATCCCACAAAGTTACGAAATTGTAAATGTTTTAGAGTTAATTTATAGTAAAAATGTAATTTTATACTTTATTTATTATTTATAAGATTTTCGTAGATGAAAAAAACACTACTCCAACTCATTTCTTTATGCCTATTCATTTCAAGTTCAGCGTTATGGGCGCAAGATTTTAAAATACCTAGCAATCATTTTGCAAGTACCGAAAATGCATTGTATTGGAAAAATAGAAAACCGAATGCGAACTACTGGCAGCAAGATGTACATTATATCATACAAGCCAATATCGATGAAAAAACAGATATCATTAATGGTGAAATGTGGTTGACTTATACCAACAATTCGCCGGATGAATTACCCTATGTTTTTTTTCACTTGTACCAAAATGCTTTTCAGCCAGGTTCATATTTTGATGACCTAAATAAAAATAATGGAATCAACGCCACCTATGGTAAATATGAAAGCGCTGGATTAGGATGTCTGGTAGAATCAATAGAAGAGAATAATACTATCTTAAATACTGAAATTGATAATACTATTTTAAAAGTGCATCTGACTAAACCCCTTGCTCCAAATACTGCTACTACCTTTCATATTAAATTCAGAACCTATTATGATGCAGGTGGACTACGTAGAAGAATGAAAATAGTGAAATCATTTGGTACCAAAGAATATAATGGAGCACAATGGTATCCTAAAATCAGTGTGTATGATGCAAAAATGGGCTGGGATGTACAACAACATTTAAATCATGAGTTTTATGGCGATTATGGTACGTTTGACGTAGCTCTTACGTTTGCTTCTAATTATATTGTGGAAGCTACAGGAGAATTACAAAACCAATCAGAAGTATTGCCCGATACCTTACGCGCAAAACTAGATATTAAAAATTTTGCCAATAAACCTTGGGAAGAAAAACCTAGCGAAATAATTCCATATAAAGCCGGTGAACGAAAAACATGGATCTATCATGCAGAAAATGTACACGATTTTGCCTATGTGGCTTCTCCTTTATTTAGACTTGGTGAAAGTGAATGGAATGGTAAAAAAACGATTGCTGTAGTGCTCGAACAACATGCTGGAGCTTGGCAAAATGCAGCAGATTATACCGCCAAAATTTTACAAGTTTTTTCAGAAGATTTTGGGATGTACGAATATCCCAAAATGATTGTAGCAGATGCAAGCGATGGTATGGAATATCCTATGTTAACCATGGATGGAGGGAAAGATCCGGGCTATAGAGGATTGTTGGTTCATGAAGTAGGACACAATTGGTTTTATGGCATGATAGGAAATAATGAAACCTATAGAGCATTATTAGATGAAGGATTTACTCAGTTTCTCACAGCTTGGGGCTTAGAACGTATCGATGGAAAATATCCGAAGACAGACCCTATAAAAAATAAATATGTAAAATATTTTACAGACAGCGTAAATGTATGGGAAAGCAATGTGTATTGGGGTTATATGCGAGATGCCATTCGAAATGAAGATGCCAGCATCAATACACATAGCGATGACTTTAATGGTGCCGTAGGACATGGTGGTGGCTATAGACATGTATATTCCAAAACATCTACGATGTTGCGTAATATGCAATATGTATTGGGAGATAGTTTATTTAGTGCAGCTATGAAACATTATTTCAACCAATGGAAATTCTGTCATCCTTATCCTGAAGATTTTAGAAATAGCATCATTCAATATACACATGTTGATTTAAACTGGTTTTTTGATGAATGGATGGAAACAACAAAAAATGTAGATTATGCGATTGAATGCATTAAGAAAAGTAAAATCGAAAATCAATATAAAATTAAATTTAGAAGAATTGGTGAATCACAAATGCCTATTGATTTTAGCATTACAACGAATAAAAAAGAAAGTTATGATTTTTATATTCCTAACACCTGGTTTGAAAAGCAAGTTGCACCTAGTACACAAATATTACCTCGTTGGATTGGATGGGGAGAAAAATTAAAGCCTACTTATACGGCCATTGTTACTATTCCAGGAAAAATCAAAAATGTACAAATTGATCCATCGCACAAATTAGCCGACATAGATGAATTAAATAATAATAAAATATTGCCTGTAAAATTTAAATTTGATTCACGTATCAATGATTTTCCTGATCGACATCACTATATGATGTATATGGCTCCAAACCTATGGTATAATGGCTATGATGGATTAAAAGTGGGAATTGCTTTACGTGGAAATTATTTAAATTACAAACACATATTTAATTTAAAAATATGGTTTAATACTCGTTTGCTACCATGGAATCAGTTTGGTAAAACAGAACCTCTTGCCTATAAGAATGATAGATGGAATATCGATTTTGATTATGCCACTGCAACAGATAAAATTTTAAAAAATAGTTCTTTTTCATTTGGATATAGATTTTTAGATGGCTTAGAAAGATATTTTGTGATGCTTAATAAATCATTCCCGAAGTATGGAATTAATACCTATATCAGTTTTATTTCTGCACATAGAAAAGATGCTTATGACGCTGCCTATGCTATGTATCCTAAAGAATGGGGGGTGGGTACCTATAATAGAACCTTAAATTTAGGAGCTAGTAAAGATTATGCAAGAGGTGTTTTTAGTGGTTCGACAGCAATCAATTTCAGAACCAGTGCATTGAAAACAGACTATGATTTTCATCTTTTAAATTTTACTTGGAAAAACAATATTCAATTATGGCGATTGCGATTACGCAGTAGAGTATTTGCACAAATAGGTTCAGGAAAAGTTTGGGCAAGTCCAACATCACTTTATTTTGCAGGAGGAAACATGGAAGAGATGATGTCGAATAAATATACCCGTTCAAAAGCTTTCGTTCCACAAGAATGGCTAGGTTTTGATGCAACTACTAATCATTTTCATTTTGGTGGTGGATTAAATATGCGAGGTTATGCAGGTTATTACGTGGTAGAAAAAGATAAAGCAGGTAATCTTACTAAAGCTTATAAGGGTACAGGAGGAACGAGCATTAATCTCGAATTAGAATTTGATAATATCATTAAATGGAATCCTAAAAAAATAAGCGATAAAATTGGTTTTGATGCCTACCTATTTGCAGATGCAGGTATGATTCAATATAAAAATAGTCTTGGTGCGATTCAAAATTCAAAAGTACGTGCAGATGCAGGTGCAGGATTAGCCTTTACTATTAAAAGATGGGGAGCCTTACAAAACACACAACCGCTTACTATTCGTTGCGATTTTCCATTTTTCTTAAGTGATGTACCTTATAATGAAAAAAGTAATTTTATGTTTAGATGGATGATTGGTATTAACAGAGCATTTTAAAACACAGAACAAATGATATCCAAAAAAATGAAGTATGCTATAAAAGCATTGGTTTATATAGCTCAAAATTCAAAAGAAAATTCAAGTGTTAAAACAAATGACATAGCTACTAAAGCATTAATACCTAAAAAATTTCTAGAACAAATTTTATTAGAACTTAAAAAAAATAGAATTGTGAATAGTCGTCAAGGAAGTATGGGAGGATATTATTTAATGAAAAAACCTAATGAAATAACATTAGCTGCAATTTATCGATTATGCGAAGGTCCAATTGCATTAGTATCATGCGCTTCATTAAATTATTATGAACCTTGCACTGATTGCGTAGATGAAGCAACGTGCAAAATCAAATTTGCACTTATTGAAATTAGACAAAAAACAATTGCTAGTTTTGAAAGTATTACGATCGCTACGCTTATGTAATCTAGCTTATTTTAAATCCTACTTATTCCGTAGAATTAGTATATTTGAACTTTATTTTTTTATATATGAATCAATTTTTTAGAATAGTATGTTTAAGTTACCTAATCATTCAATCAAATATACTATTAGCACAAAAAAAAGTAACGCATCAAAATATTCTTTGGTATGCAGCTTTTGAACAAGTCAATATAAATAAAAACTGGAATTGGATAACAGAAATTCAAGAAAGAACTTTTATAAGTCCTTATGCTCAAAGTCAATTTTTATTACGAACCCATATCCATAGAAATATAACTAATGGCTTTGATGCTTCTTTAGGTTTTTGTTATTTTTTGCAAGATAATAATGATCCTAATTCTATCGATAAATTAAGTGTTCCAGAGCTACGTCCACATTTTGAAATACTACAAAAACAGAAATTCAAATACTTTAGTATAGAAAATAGATTTCGAACCGAATTTAGATTTTATCATCGGGTAACAGCCTCTAAAAAAGATTTGGCTACAGGCTATGCGTTTGGTAATTATAGATTGAGGTATCAATTACAATTCACGTTTCCACTAGTGAAATTAAAAGAAAATCAATTTTTGAAATTAAAATGCAGCGATGAAATTTTGCTGAATGCAGGTAAATTAATTACCAAAAATATTTTTGATCAAAATAGAATTTATATCGCTTTAAATATAGATGTTATGCCAAATCTCTCCTTCGAAGTGGGTTATTTGAATTGGTATCAGCAACGTGCTTCAGGTGTAGATTTTTATAATAGAAATATATTTAGATGTACTGTTTATCACAGAATTAATTTACTTTCAAAAACTAAAAAATAATGGAGCGTATCAGATTACGTCATATAGGATATGTCATTATTGTTTTAAAAATAATCTTGATTTCATTTTTATTATACCAATTATTTCCCAAATTACAGGCAGATGAAATTCATTTAAATACACGTTTCATATGGTTTGTCATTGCAGGATTTATTGCACAATTAATTGATGGCGCATTAGGAATGGCCTATGGAGTGAGTTGTAGCACTTTATTATTAAATGTAGGCGTATCTCCCAAATTAGCCTCCGCATCAGTGCATACAGCAGAAGTGTTTACCACTGGAGTTTCTGGCTTATCTCATATCAAAATGAGAAATATTGATAAAAAATTGTTTTTTAGAATTGTTATTCCAGGGGTAATAAGTGCAATGATTGGAGCGTATTTAATTTCAGATGTATTTGATGGTAAAATGATTAAACCTTATATCGCTTGTTATCTTTTGATTTTAGGAATGGTGATTATTTACAAAGGCTTTAAAAATAAAAAGAAAGAATTTGTAGAAGTGAAACGTGCAGGATTACTAGCTTTTGCTGGAGGAATGCTCGACGCTATAGGTGGTGGTGGTTGGGGACCAATTGTTACTTCTAACATTATTAATCAAGGTAAAAATCCTGCAGAAACTATAGGTACCGTTAATACGGCTGAATTTTTTATTACCTTTTTTAGTACTGGTGTTTTTTTATTCTTTGTTGGTATTGACCATTGGGATATTTTACTTGGCTTGATATTAGGAGGCGTTGTAGCAGCACCACTTGGAGCTTATTTATCCAAAAAAGTAAATAAACGTGCTATGATGTTTATCGTTGGAATCACGGTTATCATCACTTCACTTTTTACAATCTATAAAGCGGTTTATCAATAATGCTATCCTCCAAAGAGCGAACCCGCTTCTGCTGGAGGTATTTTTCCTACATGTTTGTAGGCCAAAGGTGTTACTTCTCTTCCTCTTGGGGTTCGTTTTAAATAGCCTTCTTGTATTAAAAATGGCTCATATACTTCTTCAATAGTGCCTGCTTCTTCACCAACAGCAGTGGCAATAGTCGTTATACCAACCGGGCCTCCCGAAAATTTTTCAATAATGGCCATCAATATTCTATTGTCCATTTCATCTAAACCATGTTCATCTACATTCAATGCTTTTAATGAAAATTTTGCAATCGCTACATCAATGTTACCATTCCCTTTAATCTGTGCAAAATCACGTACTCTGCGCAATAATAAATTGGCAATTCGCGGCGTCCCTCTACTTCTTCTACTAATTTCATAGGCTGCATCGTCTTCTATAGGTACTTCCAAAATAGCCGCAGAGCGTTTAATAATGCCACTTAATGTTTTTGCATCATAATATTCCATTCGTAAAGTAATACCAAAACGAGAGCGTAAAGGAGACGTCAATAAACCACTTCGTGTAGTGGCTCCAATAAGCGTAAAAGGATTTAATTCTATCTGAACCGTTCGTGCACTAGGTCCACTATCAATCATAATATCGATACGATAATCTTCCATCGCACTATATAAATATTCTTCAATCACCGGACTTAATCGATGTATTTCATCAATAAATAAAACATCTCCTTTTTCTAAGTTGGTGAGTAATCCTGCTAAGTCAGCTGGTTTTTCTAGTACTGGTCCAGATGTAAGTTTTATCCCAGTCCCTAATTCATTCGAAATAATATTCGATAAGGTAGTCTTGCCTAAACCAGGAGGACCATGTAACAATACATGATCTAATGCATCGTCTCGTTGTTTAGCTGCCTCGATAAAAATCTCTAAATTTTCCATGATATGCGGTTGCCCTTGGAAATCTTTTATTTTCTTAGGACGTAAGGCTCTATCAATTTCACTTTCTTCCTTGTTCAATCGATTTTTATCAGCATTCAAATGTTCATTCATAATACAAATTTCATCATTCAAGTATCAAATTGCAAATTTACTTATATACCCATATCTAAAATAAAATAGCTAACCAATAGTGGTTAGCTATTCAACATTCTGTTATTATTTTTTTTATTCCGCATCAAAATCTTTCAGCATTTCAGGAGCCATTTCTTCGTCAGCAGCTATTCCACGTGCATTTTGATCGTTCAAGCTTAATTCTTGTGAATTGGTTGTAATCAACCAACTATCTTTTTGTAATCGCATTAATTGTACATGTAAATGATATTTTTCTTCAAACATTTTTTCAAATGCTTCTGTACTCATGTGAGCATCTATGTGAATCTCCAATGCTTCTTGATGCCCTGTAATTTCAGCCATTGTGATATTGTGCATATACTCTTCTTTTTTAGCATAGCCGTCGCTTTCGGAATGAAATTTTTTGAAAAATTCTGGTTTTAGATGACTAAATAAACTTTTAAATTTATTTTGTACTTCTTGAATAGTATCACTTGGTTTGATATGTAATAACATAATATTTTTGGTTTTTGATGAATGAACAACTATATATAATACAAGTGTAATTAATCCGAATTAGTTCCCTAAATCGATTAGAATATTAAAGCTTTAATTCTTTTTTAAGTGCCTCAGCCAAATATTCATATTGCTCAATATGATTGTACAATTGAGCGGATACACGTACCCATAAACGCGGATTTTGCCTGTCAAATACAAATATAGGGACCTCGATTTTATATTTTTGAAATAGGGTTTCTTGTAAACTGGAAATCGTATTAAAAAATGCTTCTGGTAATTGTCCTGGACCAATCAATATATTTGAAATAAACCCAATATTATTTTCGGGCACTGGCAAATCTGTTCCCAATGTTTGTGCTATTAATTGACGAGCTTGAACTACCAATTTTTTATTATGCTTGCGAATATCTTCCCACGATCCACCAATCTCTTGCATATGTTGAATGGCATCAGGTATACATAAATAGGCACTATTATCATCAGTACCTGGCCAAAAAAATTGTGCAGACCAATCATCTGTAGTACCTCTTTTTTTATCATGCACATGACTAAATTGCAAAGGATTTATTTTAGGTTGTTTGTCTTTTCGTACATATAAAATAGCACTTCCTTTGGGGGAGCAAATCCACTTATGGCAATTCCCTACAAAGTAAGAAGCTCCAAGTTTTTCTATGTCTAATGCTATCATCCCCGGCGCATGTGCTCCATCTACCAATACTTCTATGCCCCTACTTTCAAATGCGGTCACAATTTTTTCAATAGGAAAAATACTGCCCGTGGCAGAAGTAATATGATCGATTAATAATAACTTCGTTCGTGGTGTAATAGCCTGTATCAATGCCTCCAGTACTTCCTCATCTGTTTGAAATGGAAATGGAATCGTAGCCATTTTAATACTGAATTTTTTTTGAATGGCATATTGATTCAAGGTATTATAACAAGCACCATAAATATGATTGCTAGTTAAAATTTCATCTCCTTCATTAAAATGTAAGGAGTGAATAATAGTATTCACACCCATTGTAGCGTTTTTTACAAAAACTAAATTACTACTGTTTGCTCCTACAAATGCAGCTACTTTAGCTTTAGCTTCCCACCACATCGGTTCTAATTCACGCACCATAAAACGCACCGGTTCACGCTCCATTTGTTGTATGATAGATTGCTGTTTTGCTAAAATTTTTGTGGGGGTTGCACCAAATGAACCATGGTTTAAAAAAACCATATCTCGGTCTAGTGACCAATGCTCTATTGCTTTTGAGTAGGATGGGAGTGCCATTTATTTTTTATATTTAGTCATGAAATATTTTCGAGGAACAAATAGAAAGCTAATAATGTAAGCCACCATTAAGAGGCTTCCTAAAAGTAAGATAGGCCAATTAGCTCCTGTGTTTAAATGGAATACACTGGCTAATACACTGATAGAGGCAGTAGTTAATCCACCAATAAAAAGCAGTAAACACCAATAATACGGACGATTAATCAATTCGTGGCTTTTGTAATCAGGTTTCTTGATATCACGAATCATTAAATAATATCCTGTAATACCTAAGACTAATAAAATTGAAATAAATAAAATACCCATAGTTTTAAATTGATATGTAAATCTAAAAAAAAATGATGAAGCAAGGCTTCATCATTTTCTATATATAATATTTAAAAAAAATTTATAATGTAGCTAATACACTGTTCATACTTCTTACAGCATCTGCGCTCTTATTGAATAATGCTTGTTCTTCATCGTTTAATTTTAAGTCGATAATTTTTTCCCAACCATTTCTTCCAATTACCACTGGCACGCCTAAACAAATATCTTTTTGTCCGTATTCACCATCTAACGCTACGCAACAAGGCATTACTCTTTTTTGATCTCTTACAATGCTCTCCACTAAATCAGCTCCTGCAGCACCTGGTGCATACCAAGCCGAAGTACCTAATAAACCTGTTAAAGTAGCACCTCCTACCATGGTATCAGCCACAACTTTATCTAAAGTTGCTTTATCTAATAAGCTAGATACAGGAGCTCCTTGCATCGTAGCTAAACGATGTAATGGAATCATCGTTGTATCGCCATGTCCACCAATTACAGAACCTTGTAAATCGTTTGATGAGCAATTAATGGCTTGACTTAAATAATATTTGAAACGAGCGCTATCTAAGATACCACCCATACCGATAATTCTATTTTTAGGTAATCCACTAGAAGTTAATGCTAAATAAGTCATAGTATCCATTGGATTACTGATGATAATAATAATAGCATTTGGTGAATGTTTTAAAATATTTTCAGTAACACCTTTTACGATACCTGCATTAATACCAATTAATTCTTCACGAGTCATACCCGGTTTTCTTGGTAAACCAGATGTAATTACTACTACATCACTACCAGCTGTTTTGATGTAATCATTAGTGCTTCCAACAATTTTAGTATCGAATTGTAATAGAGTAGCCGTTTGCATCATATCCATACTCTTACCTTCAGCTAAACCTTCTTTAATGTCTAATAATACTAATTCGGTTGCTAGCTCTTTTCTAGCAATATTATCGGCACATGTTGCACCTACCGCTCCAGCGCCTACTACTGTTACTTTCATATGTTTATATATATTTTAATTGAAAAATAAAATTTTGCGTTGCAAAGGTAAGTAATTGTAAGTAATTATTTATATACTATGAATGTCAATTTATTAGAATCAAGATGCAACAATTTTAAGCATTTTGTTGTCCTATGATTTGGAGCCTAAAATAGGCTAATTTGAAATTATAGATATATGTCATAACTTTGATTTACTAAACCAAATATAATTAATGAAAAAACTATTACTTATTGCTCTCACTTTCTTATCACTTAGCTCTTTTGCACAGTCGTTTTGTGGTACTAATCCGAGTCCTGAATTTTTAGATTATTACTATTCAAAAGACATGAGCTACCTTACAGAAGGCTCTAGAGATGCCAATGCAATCATATACGTACCTATTCAATATCATATTGTTGGAACTGATTCGGGTGGTGGCTATTATTCTGTAAAAGACTTATTAGCTGTTCATTGTGCCTTGAATGATCGATATTCTCGTTCACAAATTCAATTTTTTATGTATGCTCCTCCTCATTATATCAGAAACACGCGTTATTATACGATGTCAGATAATAATGTAGATAGAGATATGAAAAACGGAAATAATGTAGCTAATATTTGTAATGTATATATCGTACAAAATTGTATTAGTAGTGGAACATCCGTTTGTGGTTATGCTACCTTCCCAGGCTTTGGCCGTCAAGGGATTGTAGTTGCTAAAAGCTGTAGTGGTGCTACTAGTACTACCTTAGCTCATGAAATGGGCCACTTTTTAGGTTTACCTCATACTTTCAGTGGTTGGGAGGGACGTACGGCAGCAGATCCTGCTACCAATTCTGATGAATTTGTGAATGGAACAAATTGTGCTTCTAGAGGTGATAGATTTTGTGGTACTCCTGCCGATTTTATTTCAGATAGATGGGGTTGTCCTTATACTGGTTCTAAAGTAGATTTTAACGGCGATTTATATAATACAGTTATCGATGAAACTTATTTTATGAGTTACTCAAGTGACGCTTGTCAAGATAAATTCAGTACAGACCAAGAAGCAGAGATGAATAATGTTCGTCGTACGAGCAGAAGCTCAATGGATGCTTATACCGTGCCATCAGTAGTTACTCCAGCAACCACTACATTAGTAAGTCCTTCATCAGGCGCAACAAGTGTAGCTCCTTTTACTTCTTTAATTTGGAATAAAGTTTCGGATGCTACTCATTATCATGTATTGATGAGTACTGCCCCAGCATTTAATTTTAATAATCTAGTAGATACCATAGTAAAGGACACAACTTATCGTTTACATGGTATAAATACAGGTACCACTTATTATTGGAAAATTTTACCAATGACTTTAGGGGCTACTTGTGGTACATATTCTACTTCAAATAGTTTTACTACTTCAGCTTTTACGGCTAGTTTAGTAATTACAGAGATAACTTGTCCAGGCGACATAAATGGTGCTATTAATATTTCTCCTTCTGGTGGTACACCACCCTATAACTTCAATTGGAGTAATGGTGATGCATTCAATCCAATCACCGATTTAGCTGCCAATAATTATACAGTTACCATCACAGATTTATTAGGTAGAACCATGATTGCAACTATTGCATTACCTGATGGTCCTACAATTAATATAAATATTTTCCCTTCAGGTGCGTCTGAAATTACTGCAGCAGCATCTGGCGGAAATGGAGCTCCATACACCTATAGTTGGTCGAATGGTTCAACTACCCCACAAAGCAGTCCTAATGCAGGTTCTGTAACCGTTACAGTAACAGATGCAAGAGGTTGCTCCAATACCAAAACGATATCATATAATGGCATTACGAATTATAATGCAGCAACAGATAAACTTATTAAAGTATATCCAAATCCATTGGTAAATCAAGATGCAGTAGTGAGTATTGAGGCGGCTATAGCTTCAAGTGCTACGATTAAATTGAATGCGATGGATGGCTCTTTAATATATGAAAATAGTGTATCTGTGTCAGAAGGCGAGAATAGCTTTATTATCCCTACTTCTAAATTGGCTAAAGGAGTATATACAGTAAATATCAATTATTTAGAATCTGCTAAAAACATTCGATTGATTGTTCAGTAATAATCGATCTTTCATATCATAAACAGAAAAAGCTATCCTTTGGGTAGCTTTTTTTATTTTATACAATATTTTTTTTATCCTTTTCGTTACACTTGAGTACTAAACCCGCAAGCAATGAAAAGTCTAATGGTATTCAAACTAATAGTTATTCCGTATATGCTACTGGCAGCTTCTACGGCCAATGATTGGAAAAAAGAATATACACCTATCATACATAAAATAGCAGATAGAAGTATTAAAGCTAAGTTTGTCAGTATTGGGGGCTACAGTGGCAATTGTGTAGTACTTGATATGGATAATATGACCAATAAAGAACAAAAAATTTTAGTGGAAGCAGGCGATAAATTGATGTGTGAAAATGAGGAGATGCAAAACATTTTTATCACTCAAACACAATATATCGTGTTAGCACCAAATGCAACAAAACGAAATACCGTTTTTGGTTTTTGTTGTGCTCATGATAAAAGTGCTCCTTCTAAAGAAGTAGCTTTTAGGTACACGGATGATACATTGACTAAAGAATTGAAATTGGCGCATTATTTAAATAGCCATCGTTTATTAGATTTATCGGCCGTGCAACATGCTGTTTGGGTGGTTTGTAACGATGCAAATATCGATGGCATTTATGCAGAAGATATGGCTAGTATTCAAGAATTAAAAAAGTTAGTGGCTGATATTACGGGGAAAGAAATTCCGTGGTATACTAAAAAATATGATATAGATAGTTTGGGCAGATTGCAAGAAACAAGCTCGAAACTGATTGCGATCATGGATTTTAATCTTGCAAAAGAATCTGAAGTGACCGTACAAATTACAGATGCGCAGCAAGTAGTTTTAAAAGTACCGATGCAAGAACGTTTATTACAACGTGGGCACTATGATTATCAGTTTACGTGGGAAACCAATCGACTACCCAAAGGAACTTATATGGCTCGCGTATTTTGTGATGGACAAATGATTCAAGAAAAAACGATTATGCTTTAAGAATAAGTTATCGCAGTTATGATGTCTGCTGGATACTTTTCTAATGCTTTTCGTCCTTCTAAAAAAGCCAATTCAATGATAAATGAAAATTGAGCAGGAATGGCTCCACATTTTTCTATTAAAGAAGCAGTAGCTGCAGCAGTACCACCCGTTGCTAATAAATCATCATGAATTAGTACTCGTTGCCCGGGCTGTATAAATCCTTTATGTACTTCTATAGCAGAACTTCCATACTCTAATTCATAATCAATTTTCTCTGTATCGCCAGGTAGCTTGCCTGATTTGCGAATTAATACAAATGGTAAATGAAGTTTTTGAGCAATGGTTGCCCCAAATAAAAATCCTCTACTTTCTACCCCACATACTACATCAACCTTTCCTACTGCTTTTTCCGCCAAAAAATCACTAATGTCACTACATAATTGAGGATCTAAAAATAAGGGTGTGATATCTTTAAATTGGATTCCTTCTTTCGGAAAATTTAGAATGGTCCTAATGCTTTGATCAATTCGTCGGCTAAGTTCTGTCATATTAATGTTATATTTTAAGAAGCAACGAAACTAAGTATTTTTTCGTTTCCCTATTAATTATCTTTACAGTCTATTATATTCGTCAAGCCAATGAAAAAAAATATACTTCTATTCTTATTTGTCATAAGTATCTCCATCGTATCGGCTCAAAGTGGTCTAAGCATGTTCGATAATACTTCTGTTCATAGCATTCGAATGTATACTTCCTTTCCTTATTTTTGGGATACGATGACTGTTAGATATAATGCTAGTATTGATATTACTGGAAGTGGTGCTCCTTTGGGTCCTAATGACCCCATTGTATTTGATTCCATTATTATCGATGGTACAAAAATCGATTCTTGTGGCGTGAAACAAAAAGGATATTATTCAAATTGGGGAGCAGATTCAAGTCTTAAAAAACCACTTAAAATTGAATTTAATGAATATATAAGCGGACAACGATACGATGGTTTAAGAGATTTAAACTTAGCAAATTCCTTTCAAGATCCAACGATGATGCATGATCATCTGAGTTTAAAAATTTTGCGAGATTTTGGTATACCAGCTTCACGAACCTCTTATGCGAATGTCTATATCAATGATACTTTATGGAGTTTATATGTATTGATAGAACAAGTGGGTCCCACATTTTTAGATGAACATTTTGGTGATAATAATGGTAATTTATATAAAGTAATTGAATCTGATTTGAAATATTTAGGTACAAATGATTCATTATATAAATTGGAATTTGAGAAAAAAACAAATTCGAGTGCCGATGATTGGAGTGATTTAAAAAATCTGACGTTAAAAATAAACACTACAGCGGCCGATTCTATCGCCAACTATATCAATCTCGATAATTTTTTGAAAACTTTAGCAGTGGATGTGTCACTTAATAATTGGGATTCTTATTTTGAACATGGACGAAATTTTTATTTATACAATGATATGATTACTAATAAATTTCATTGGATTCCCTGGGATTATAATTTAGCATTTGCCGCAACAGATTATCAAATATTATTACCTGATAGTAGATCTAGAAAACCCCTCATCAATAAATGTTTTAATAGTCCTTTCTGGAAACAAAAATATTTTGGATACTTATGTGAATTAAATAATACCATACTTACATTAGACCACTTAGAAACGTTTATTGACGATACTAAAACAATGATTGCACCTAGTGTATTGAATGATCCAAATAATTTTTATACCTATGCTCAATTTAATACCAGTATTAATACTACTGTAAAAATTCCGTTAGAAGTATTTCCAGGTTTTTGGGATACTACGTATATAGTAGGCTTGAAACCTTTCATTATAGATAAACACGTATTTATACTCGATCAATTAGCATTAGAATTTTATAGCTGTGCAGATTCGTTGAATGTAGGCATAGAGCAAGCCGATTCGTATGTTAAAAAAGAAATGTTACAGCTAATGCCCAATCCTTCGGCACATTATGTGCAATTTATCACCACCGAAGGACCAATAACGGAGGCCTTATTGACTATTTATAAGGTTGATGGTTCACTCGTTCGAAAAGAAACAATCCAATCTAATATCGTCGATGTAAGTACACTCAATAATGGGATGTACATGATTCAACTCTTTGTCGATAATCATCTATTTACAGGTAAAATAATCGTACAGCACTAGATTTTTTTTTATCCCATTCAAAATTCCTTAACTTTATCTCATATTTATTAATATGCAAAAAGATATTAAGGAACTTATCAATAAATGGGGTATTGTTATTTTTAGCTCTCTTTGGATTCTATTACTTACCTCTACCTACTTCGTACATAATAAATACATGTCGAAAGCCTTACAAGTACCACATTTTTTAAATGGTATTTTCATCTTGTTTATAGCATTTGCCATTTTTGTATTTATACATAGCGATAAAAAACAAAGTAGTTTTAAAAAAATTGTGCTGCAAAAAATAAACGGTTGGAAAACGCTATTGTTTTTTTTTATTAGTACTATTTTATACTATACATTGTATGGCTCTGATATCAAAGCATTTGAAGAGGTGTCTAATTCTTATGTGATCGATTATAGTATGAGTTGGCTCTATCATATGTTTTTATTACTTGTGTTTTTCTTTTCAGCTTTTATATTAGGCGATTTTATTTTATCAAAAGTACCTAACGCACTTTCAGATAATGTTTCGAAAGGCTTGATTGGCTTAGCATTGGGGATAATTATCTTCGTGCTTTACCTTTTTGTATTAGCCTATTTTAAACTCTTTATATTACCTGCTATTATCATTGCTACATTTATTCCTTTGGCTTTATTTTATAAAAAAACAATCGAAAAAGCGAAGCTCCTTTTTATTCAACCGATCGAATCTTTTGAAATTCAAGCAATAGGTCTTCTGGCATTTTTTGTATTTGTATTTTATTTGGTAGCTACCATTACCGTCTCTTTCAGACCAATCCCAATTGGATTTGATGAGTTAAGTATTTATATGAATACACCTAAAATCATTGCTCAATCACATAGTTTAGTCAAAGGAGGGCAAGCCTATAATTGGTCGTTGATGATGGCAGTAGGATTTTTATTTGAGGATGGTGTCACAATGGCCACCTTACTTTCTGTCATTCCGAGTGTGTTTACGTTTATTACTATATATAAAATTGCCAGTTATAGTTGTTCTAAATCAACCAGTATATTAGCGGCTACATCCTTTTATATAATCCCTACTTTTTTATGGCAAAGTTGTGCCGATTCAAAAGTAGATATGGCCTTATGTTTTTTTATCTGTACTATGATATTATACTTAGTGGCTTCGTATAAGCAATTAGAACAAGAATCAACTAGTTCATTTAAATCTTTTTTTACTAGTGCATGGTTTACGGCTAGTATAATATTAGCGATATTAGCAGCCTTCTCCTTTGGAATAAAATACACAGCCGTGTTTTTTGTATTAGCAACTATCGTGGCATTTGTTTTTTTATACAGTCGTTCATTTGCACTTAGTGCTAGTGCCTTTTTTGTATCTATTGCAATTTTGTTTATTTCCAAAGTATATAGTTTTTCAGGTATAGTTTTTAGCGATTTACGCGAACCAAAAATGCTGACTGCCCTATCCATTATTATAGCTATAGCACTACTGGTATTTTATATAGTGAAACATAAATTCAAAAACTTACTAGTACTTGCATATATCGCATTTTACTTTATATGCATGGGAATTGTTTTTAGTCCATGGTTAATTAAAAATTATACTGAATCACATAAAACAGATAGTACTTCCTTATTAAATGGCGATACACAAAGAGAATCTTTAATTGAACAGATTTCAAAAGTAAAACCATTCAGTAGTGAAGTAGCACATAGTTCTTCTACGCTAGTAGCTCAACAAAGCAGTGCAAGTGATCAAGTAGAAAATAAATACAGCGAAAAAGCAGCGAGTGGTGTATATGAAGAAATACTTCGTTACTTGGGGTATGAAAACGGTTTTGTAAAATATGCTTCGGTCATTTATGATATGGGCACTTTCAAAAATGTGGCTACACTTCCAACGGATATCGGATTAATCTGTTTGGTGTTATTACCTTTAGTGTTTATCAATACTAAAAAAGAATATCTGGTATCCAATATAGCTAATATAGCTATTGTGTTTTTTATGTTGTGTTTATCACTTTATACTGTTTTTATCGGACCTAAAGTGAATCTATCCGCCTACAGTGAATCGCTAAAAAATATCAATCCAAATTCGATTGGACTATTCAAGCAGCTTTATATGCTTATACAGCCTTTTTTCATTTGTATTTCAAGTATGCTTACACCACTGCTAGTGGTATTTACCAAACAAAATACTTTTCAATCCTTTCTGATTATATTGATTTTAGTGAGTTTACTGGCTGTCATCAATTTGAAACAAATCAAGCAATGGAGTATTGCTCAACAAGTACTATTATTTTTTATAGCTAGTGCCTTTGTTTATTGGTGGATGCTAGGAAACGCAATCTCTTGGTATGGTATCGCTATTTTTGGGGCAGCCATCGTATTGTTTATCAGTTTGCATTTGCAAGAAAAAGAATCGAATCCAGTGCTGTTTTATATGTTTCAAGCCGTATTTGTGATTTATTTATGTACTTCCTTATTACATCGTAGTTCGAATATGGTCGCAAACTATCAATATGATTATGATTCTAAGTTAAATAAATTATTTTTACAATATGCAGGCCATTCAACAGATGAGTCTACAGCTATACAGGAAGTCAATCCAGCTATTGCAGCAGCTCGTGATGAAATTAATGCCAATCCAACTAAAAAAGTTTTACGTATTGGAACCTCGATGAATTATTTTATCGATCAAAATAATACACGCGTATTTGAAGATAATCAATTAGATAATTTCTTGTTTATTTATAATAGATACTATGGCGTAAAAGACGTGATGAATACCGCTATGAAAAAAGTAGGTATCGAATATATATTATTTGATTTAAATACTGGAAGCATCGATAAAACTCCAGATAAATCATTGACAAAGAAAATTGAAAAATTTTATGATTACGTCAGTAATAATCGAGGCATTACCTTAATTACCAGCGACCGATTAATGGTTGATCCATATTCGAAAAATTATATGATGCTTCAAGGTGCTAAAACACCCGTAAGTTATAGTATTTATGGTACGCAAGTGGTAAAACCAGGTTCAATAGTTTTGTTAAAAATCAATTAAATTGATAACGAAGAAAGATATATTGGTGGTATTGCCTGCTTATAATGAAGCCACTCATTTGCGAACTATTTGTGAAGAAATTAAAGCACTAGAATTTCCAAATATTTGTATTGTAAACGATGGAAGTACCGATGAAACTGGTCATATAGTATTCGATAGTTCAGTAGTTGTTTTACATCATATAATTAATAGAGGCGTCGGAGCTGCTACCGATACTGGTTTGAAATATGCAAAACAAAAAAATTATAAGGCTGTTATTACATTAGATGCAGATGGGCAACATAAGACTTCCGATATAGATGTTTTATTCGAGAAATACCAAAATACACAAGCTGATTTAATTATAGGAAATAGATTTTTATTAGCGAGCAATCAAATACCATATTCTCGAAAATTATTTAATAAAGTAGCTAATATTTTTACAGGTATGTATGCCGAAAAATTTATATCGGATACCCAAAGTGGTATAAAATTATTTAGTGAAAAGGCTATACGGGCTATCCAGATTGATACAGACGGATATGAGTTTTGCAGCGAAATTATCATCAAAGCCTCTCAACAACAATTACAGATTGTAGAAGTGCCGGTACATGTATATTATACAAGTTATTCAATGGCTAAAGGTCAAGGATTATGGATGGGATTTAAGACGGTGTTTAACTTGTTCGCCAATTTATTGGTTCGCGACAAAGATTAGTTTTTTGTAATTAAGTCAGACAATTTAACTAGCTATTAGTATATTTGAAATAGAATGCTATTATATAAAATCATAGTACCCATCATTTCCTTAGCTTTTATTGCTTATTCATTTAATCAATACAAGCAAGGAAAAAACACCATTTTCGAAACTGTTTTATGGTCGATGATATGGCTGGGTATTGCTGCTATTGCAATTTTTCCTGATTTCATTACCGATTCGATTGCCAAGATATTTGGTATCAAAAGCAATATCAACGCCATTATTTTTGTGGGATTAGGACTCCTGTTTTTTATTCAGTATAATTTGTTTGTGGCGATCAAAAGACAAAATAAAGTGATTACTGAATTAGTCAAAAAACTTGCCTTAAAAGAGCAAGAAAAAAAGGAGTAGTTACATGAAAATTTTATATGTGCTCGAACATTATTCTCCACACAAAGGCGGTGTAGAAAGGTTGTTTCAAAGTATAGCCGAGAATCTTCAAAAAGAAAATCATCAAGTTACTGTTATCACTACTCAATTGCAATCTGCCCATTCATCAGATGAGTTATTGAATGGAGTTCGCGTCATACGATTGCCACTGCGTAATAGATTTTTGTTTACTTTTTTTAGTATCCCATTTGTAATTTATTATGCTTTAAAACATGATATCATACATACTACCAGTTATAATGCAGCTTTTCCAGCATTTATAGCTTCTTTCTTTTGTCGCAAAAAGTGTATTATTACTTTTCATGAAGTGTGGGATAATTTGTGGTGGAATATTCCCTATTATAATATCGGACGTAAAACATTGTTTTATGTATTTGAAAAAATCATTTTAGCCTTGCCATTCGATCAATATATTGCGGTGTCGGATGCCACGAAGAATGCATTGATAAAAGCAGGTGTAGATAGTCGTAAAATTACTCGCATTTATAATGGTATAAATTATGATTCTTTCGTTAGCTATAAACATGAATCTCCACAAACACCTACTATTTGCTATTATGGTAGATTAGGTGTTAGTAAAGGATTAAATGATTTATTAGAGGCACTCAAACATATAAATAGTAGATATAAATTACTTTTGATAATACCCAAACATCCTACATTTATATATAAGCAAATCATTAAAAAAATAGAACAAAATCAACTCTCAGATAAAACAATGATGAAACACGATTTATCCGATGTAGAGCTGTTTAATACCATTTCTAAAACATCATTTGTGGTGATTCCATCCTGGAGTGAAGGTTTTTGTTTTAATGCGGTAGAATGTGCTGCAATGCATATCCCTGTGGTAGCTTCGGCCAATACAGCATTATTAGAAACAGTTTCAGGTTATCATATGTATATAGAAAATAATGATCTTAATAGTGCTATTGAAAAAGCTTTACAAAATAATTGGCAACAAAGTGAAACGAAGCATTTTCGTTTGGTAGAAACAGTAGCTGCTTATAAAAATGTTTATGAAAAAATATACTACTCGATTAAAAATTAAGAATTGATTTTTTTAAGTGGTATGAATGTCAATAATAAAACCGATAATTCTACAAAATTTAAGTCCATCAGTAAATAATCCATACTAAAAAAAAGTATAAACACCAGGATTAAATATCGATCATATTTCTTAGTAAAAAATCCAACGATAAAAATAATTTCACAAATAGTAGCTATTATGTATAAGCTGTATGAGAGGGGAGTATGCTCTATCAAGTAAGAAATGATATGAGTATGCAAGTTTTTTTTAGAAGCGATTAATTCGTAAATATGTTGATTGAAAAGGATATTACTGAAATGTTGTACATCACTTAAATTTCCTCTCCCTATTTTCCAAAAAGCTGCGCTCGTCATCAAAAATAAAAGATAATATCGCAATATTTCTTTGAGCTTTAATTGTGTATGTAAGGAGCGAAAACAAAAGACTACATTGCTTAACAAGATGCCCACTAACATATGCGAATGATGTCCTGAAAAAGAATTGACACAAATAAAATAGATAAAAAATAGTACGGCAAAAATGCGTGCAAGCCATACTCGCTGGATAAAAATGACATTGCTGATACAACTAAATAGTAAAGCTAAATCAAAAATAAGTAAACTGCTTTTACTACTTGCAAGGAGTTGAGGTATTTGCAAAAGATAAAATAGCCAATAGGTATTATCAATTGATGGATATTTGAAAACAACGTGATCAAACTGAAATAGCAATAATCCATCTGCATATTGCTTTAATAGGAAAATAACTACTAATGCGAAATAAATTCGTGCATATTTATCTATACTAATTTCCTTCATGAACTCCTTTTGATAAATAATGAGTAGATAAAACAGTTAAGTTCTCATCGATAATATGATAGCCGAAATCAATTTGTTTTGCCTGCGGATAATCTTTACGCACATAAGTTTTAATCCAATCGATATAGGTTTGTTTGGATGCAGTATTGGTGATTGCAGACCTAATATACAGCTCAGAAGAGTTTAGTTGTAATGCGTTGCATCTTGAATGAATCACTTGATTTAAGCGAGGTTCATTTGCTAGTATAGCCTCTAGATTTTCTAATTGATACAACAAAATATTGGAGTTGTATATCTTGCTTTTACTCAGATTTATTTCATGCAAATCAACTTCTACAAAATATATTTTATTCTTTTTTTCGCTAGCTTCTGTAAACATTCCAAAATTAAAAAAAGGGGTGTTCTCTATTCCTTTGTAAATAAAAATAAATTGAATAAGACATAGTATAGCTATAGCCACAGTAAAATAAATCGATTTGTTTAGTTGTAATTTTTTCATCGATTACAATCGTTTATATATCATAATTTGATAAGTGGTAGGCATTGGCTTATAATGGTATAAAGGATGTTGAACTGAATCTAAAAATAGATATTGAGTAGGTATATCAATATTTATAGTGGAGAAATATTCATCTATTTCTTTTTGGTTGGGAGATATACTAGGTAATAAAATATAATCCGGGGCAAATAATACTTTAGTAGAATTGAAAATATACGTATTGAGTTGAGGAGTTCCAGCACTCATCCAGGCATTTCGAGGAGTATAGCCGTCTAGCGCATAGACCATACCGGGCACTTTGCAAAAATCTATAAATTGTAAAGGTTCTTTGCTGCGATTCGATTGTGTTATGATTTTTTCTACTTGTTCTAAACTCGACTGCATTATTGAATCGGTATATATATGCGTTAAATGCTTGTTTTTAAAATGAATTTTAGCTGCACTTAAGGTACTATTAATACGATATGGATGCTGAACAAATCCAGTATAGCTTTGAGAAAAAGATAGAATTACTATGAATACTATAAAGATAGAATTAACATAACGTAAATATTTATTCGCTGCATTTAATCGATAAAAAATAAACAAAATGACAAACCAAAAAATTAGGTATTGTAGGCATTGTAGAGGTAATTCATTATTGGTTCCTATGACACTAATAAAGGTGATGCCCCAGAAAAATAATACGAGTATTGTAATTTGAATTATTTTTTTAATAGAAAGGGACAAGTAAAAAATATTGATGCTAATAAAACTTAGTCCTAAAAAGATATAAGGTTCAAGAGCAACATAATTATATACGATACCACTTATATATTGTTTTTGTTCAATGATAATGAATGCATATTTCAATAAAACTAGAAATTGAATACCTAAAATGCTGTATTTAATATAACTTTTTTCTTCAAAAATTCGAGCTAAGATAGTTCCGAAAAGCAACGCAAAGAATAATTTATAATGATATACTACAGCATGTTCGTATGTATAATTAAAACTATTGCGATACATTTCGATTAGTTTTGAAGCATTGTGATGTTCCATCAATGCTATAATCTGATTGTAATCATTATAATACTGAAACAACGTACCAGCATAAAATAATTCGATATAAGCAATGAAAAATAAACAGGTACTACCTATGTATAAAAGTAAAGCCCATAATTTTAATATTATTTTTTGGGGACTAATACAGATGAAGAAAATACTTAAAACCAATAGTGGAATAGCTGTTGGAAATCTACAAAAAAACTCATAAGTACATAAAATACTAGCTAATACAACTAAATTAAGAAATGGAGTTTTTGCTTTTTTTATCAGTAATTCGATATAAATACTACTGATAAGTAAACCAATAATTAAGGTAATGCTATTATAACCTAACATGCCAGCATAAATAGAATAACTACTACTAATTCCTATACAAAGAAGACTAAGTAGCACAATTTTATGAAGATTATTTAGTGGGAGATAAATAGATTCGAAATAATGACTTAAAGAATTAAATAGAAAGCCAACAGATAAGAGCAATAATAGGATACGAAGAGATCTATAGAATAATAATCCAGGATTAAACCAATGGAATAAATAATAAAAAGGCCATTGATAGAGACCGCCTGGATGCATATCTGCTGGATGAGTGATGCCAAGAAGCGCAAATCCTTCATCACTAAAATCGAACCCTTTATTTAGGCCCCATATCAAAACAAGCAACATACCAACGGCTAAGAAAAGCAGTAAATAAGCTATACTTTTCTCTATAATTCTGCTATATGGACTGAGTTTATACATGTATATGTTTTTTCATACAAGCGCCTAAAAAAGAAATAAGTCGATTTATTTTTGTTTCAATTGATTAAAAAGGTAAAAATAGCTTTTTATTTATAGAAGCGTGTTTTTAGTAGCTATCCGAATGACAATCGAAAGAATAAAAGCAGCTTTTAAAGGCTAAAAAATTATTTTTATGAATATTTTTTTGTTATTAAATAAAAAGATTGTAAATTCGCACCCTCAAAATTTTTAGATAAATGTTAATAATAGACGCAAGAGAAAGTGATTCAATAGACAAAGCTTTAAAGAAATACAAAAAAAAGTATGAAAAAGCTCAAATTCTTAGAATCTTAAGAGGTAAAAAGAATTTTACTAAGAAATCAGTAGAAAGAAGAAGTGAGGTATTAAAAGCTGCCTATAAAGAAACTATGTTCGGTTCATCTGAAGCATAATTTTTATTAAAATAAATTTGCAAAACGGATAACAATGTTCTATATTGTTATCCGTTTTTATGTATATACAGGAACACTTAAATAGCTTTCATAATTATCTAAAATTTGAGCGAAGGTATTCGCCTCATACGATTACAGCGTATTTAGCAGATATTACAGATTTTATAGCTTATTATAAGCAATTATACGAAACAGACGAAATACAATCAGCCAATCATAAACAAATCCGTTCGTGGATTGTAGGTTTGATGAATGAAGGGATTATTCCAAAATCGATCAATAGAAAAATATCTTCTCTACGCACTTTTTATAAGTTTTTAGTGTCAAAAAATATTGTAGAAACCAATCCAGTATTAAAGATTAATGGCTTAAAGACACCTAAGCGATTACCGCAATTTGTCGATATCAAAGACATGACAACATTATTGGAAGGCATTGAGTTTACTGATGATTATGAAGGTAGGAGAGATCAAATAATAATAGAATTATTTTATGCAACTGGTATGCGTTTATCAGAATTATGTGCATTAGAAACATCTAGCATCGATAGTATTAATGGTTTAGTGAAAGTACTTGGAAAAGGCAATAAAGAAAGACTCATCCCCATACACCCACAATTATTACAAAAAATACAAGCGTATATAATTTTTAAGAATACACAATATAAAGAAAATCAATCCTTTTTATTTCTAACACAAAAAGGTGAAAAAATTTATCACAAATTAATATACAGAAAGATAAAAAGCTATTTATCTTTAGTTACTACATTACACAAAAAAAGTCCTCATATATTGAGACATACATTTGCAACACATATGGTAAACGAAGGAGCAGAGTTAAATGCAGTAAAAGAGATATTGGGACATAGCAGTCTTGCTGCGACACAAGTATACACCCACAATACCATTCAAAAATTAAAAAACGTGCACAAACAAGCACATCCTAAATCATAAATTATTCACTTAAAAACAATTTATTATGTTAGCAAAAATTCATTCAGTTGGCTTTACCACAGACGAAAAACTAGACGAATACATACAGAAAAAAGTAAATAAACTTGATACATTATATGATAAAATTATCAATGCAGATATCTATTTGAAGCTAGATAGTCACGATCATGTAAAAGATAAAATAGTAGAGATAAAGTTAAATATACCTGGAGCTACACTATTTGCTAGCGAAACATCTAAAGCATTTGAAGAGAGTACAGATTTAGTTTTAGATTCAATAAAGCGCCAATTACATAAAAGAAAGGAAAAAACTACGATTTCAAAGACAGTTAATCCTATTGATGATATTACATTACTGAATTAAGGTAAAAAAAGTAAATTAACTATAGATAAGCTTATTCTTCAGCTACTTGAGGAATAAGCTTTTTTATTAGAAGAAGATTGGTGTAAAAAAAATGAACCCATTTTTAGTGGCTAGAAGTGCCTAAAATTAAAAAAACTAAGAAATTTTAAGAAAAATTTAGCATAGTATTTGCTTGTTTGCAAAAAAAAATCGTACATTTGCATCCCGTTTGATGAAAATAGTTTAGAAATAGATTTTTTTATCGATAGTTTTTTGAAATATTTTTTTAACGTATTATAAAATGCCAGCGTAGCTCAGTTGGCCAGAGCTACTGATTTGTAATCAGTGGGTCGGGGGTTCGAATCCCTCCGCTGGCTCCATTTTAATAATAATACATTAAGAAAATATTGGGGAGATTCCAGAGCGGCCAAATGGGGCAGACTGTAAATCTGTTGTCTTACGACTTCGTAGGTTCGAATCCTGCTCTCCCCACCATCAAAAAATGAAAAGGTGGTATTTTTTTTATATTTAAAACAACCTCAATTTAGGGGCTGTTTTTTACATATATAACTGTTCTTTGTTTATAAAAAATGTAAAATGCGGGAGTAGCTCAGTTGGTAGAGCGACAGCCTTCCAAGCTGTAGGTCGCGGGTTCGAGCCTCGTCTCCCGCTCCATTTATATTTGTAAAGTAAATTAGTACAAAAAGGAAGCTTCCATTCTTTATAGTACCAATTCAAGCCGCTGTAGCTCAGTGGTAGAGCACTTCCTTGGTAAGGAAGAGGTCGCGGGTTCAATTCCCATCAGCGGCTCAATCGTTTTAACCTTTAGCTCCAATTGCTTGCTTTACATACATTTTATAAATTTTATATTGTATGGTTTCATGAAATTACACATGACAAACAATATACAAAACCGTTACTCAATCAATATTATTATTAATTTAATTACAAAAACAAAAAATCAAAATGGCTAAAGAGAAATTTGAAAGAACCAAGCCCCATGTAAACATTGGAACCATTGGTCACGTAGATCACGGTAAAACTACCTTGACTGCAGCTATCACTTCGGTATTAGCAAACAAAGGTCTTGCAGAAAAGAAAGACTATGACTCTATCGATGCAGCTCCTGAAGAAAAAGAAAGAGGTATTACAATTAATACAGCTCACGTAGAATATCAAACAGTATCTAGACACTATGCACACGTAGATTGTCCAGGTCACGCCGATTATATCAAAAACATGGTAACTGGTGCGGCTCAAATGGATGGTGCAATCTTAGTAGTAGCAGCTACAGATGGTCCTATGCCTCAAACAAGAGAGCATATCCTTTTAGCTCGTCAAGTAGGGGTGCCTAAAATCGTTGTATTCATGAATAAAGTAGATTTAGTTGATGATCCTGAGTTCTTAGAATTAGGTGAAATGGAAATCAGAGATTTATTAAAATTCTACGGATTTGAAGAAGATTCTCCAGTAATTAAAGGTTCTGCATTAGCAGCTTTAAATGGTGAGCCTAATGGTGTTGCGGCAATTGATGAATTAATGGCTGCAGTTGATAGCTGGATTCCAGTTCCACCAAGACCAGTTGATCTTCCTTTCTTGATGCCAGTAGAAGATGTATTCTCTATCACAGGTAGAGGAACAGTAGCTACAGGTAGAATTGAAAGAGGTGTTATTAATACAGGTGATGCAGTTGAAATCGTTGGTTTATCTAACGAAGCTCCAATGAAATCTACTTGTACTGGGGTTGAGATGTTCAGAAAAATCCTTGATACAGGTGAAGCAGGTGAAAACGTTGGTATCTTATTAAGAGGGGTTGAGAAATCTGATATTAAAAGAGGTCAAGTTATTTGTAAACCAGCATCAGTTAATCCACATACAGAATTTAAATGTGAGGTGTACGTATTAAGTAAAGAAGAAGGTGGACGTCATACTCCATTCTTTAACAAATACAGACCACAATTCTATTTAAGAACTACAGATGTAACTGGTGAGATTACACTTCCAGAAAATACAGAAATGGTTATGCCAGGTGATAACATCACGTTGACAGTAAAATTAATTTACCCAGTAGCATTAGAAAAAGGTCTACGTTTCGCTATCCGTGAAGGTGGTAGAACAGTAGGTGCGGGTCAAGTTACTGAGATTTTAAAATAAGTATTAATTAGAGTATAGTTACGCCCAGCGTAACTATACTCACTTAATACGGGTATGGTGCAATGGTAGCATACGGGTCTCCAAAACCTTTGATCTGGGTTCGAATCCTAGTACCCGTGCAAAAAATTATAATCACACACGTAAAGTGTAAAAACAAATTAAAATGGATCGTGTAAAATTATATATTCAAGAGTCTTATAACGAGCTAGTAAATAAAGTAAGTTGGCCTACTTGGAAAGAATTACAAGCAAGTTCTTTAGTAGTATTAGTAGGAACACTTATAATTTCTTTGATCGTATGGATTATGGATACAGTTGCTAAATACTCCATCGTAGAATTTTTATACAAAAAAGTATTTGGATAATAAAAATTCATTCAAAAAGTAGAAGCAAAATATATGATGACATCAGTAGATAACAAAAAAGAAAGTAAGTGGTACGTGTTAAAAGTATTCAGTGGGCAAGAGAATAAAATCAAAGCTCATATGGATATCGAATTAAAACGTTCAGGTTTAGATAAAGTAGTTACTCAGGTTTTAATACCAACCGAAAAAGTATATCAGATTAAAGCAGGTAAAAAAGTAGTGAAAGAAAAAACACTTTTCCCTGGTTATTTATATATTGAAGTAGCTCCCCCTGGATTAAATTCAGATATCGTAGCCGAACTTAGAAGTTTACCGAATGTCATGAATTTTTTAGGTGGTAAAGATCATAAACCAGAACCCTTACGTAATAGTGAAGTACAGAAGTTATTTGGTAAATTTGATGAAATCACTGAAACAGGAGAAGTAAATGTAGAACCATTTATTATTAATGAAACAGTGAAAATTATTGAAGGACCATTCAATGAGTTTACAGGAACAATTGAAGAAATATTTGAAGAGAAGAAAAAATTAAAAGTAATAGTAAAAATATTTGGTAGAAGAACTCCAGTGGAAGTAACCTTCTTACAAGTAGAAAAAGTATCATAAATTTATATATAACAAATTTTATCATGGCAAAAGAAATCGAAACCTTTGTAAAGTTACAAGTAAAGGGAGGGCAAGCAAACCCGGCACCACCGATAGGACCAGCACTAGGTTCAAAAGGGGTGAATATTATGGAATTTTGTAAACAGTTCAATGCTAGAACTCAAGATAAAATGGGCAAAGTTTGTCCAGTAATTTTGACGGTTTACAAAGACAAATCATTTACATTTGAAATCAAAACTCCTCCAGCAGCAAACTTGCTTATGGAAGCTACTAAAGTTGCTAAAGGTTCAACTCAAAGCAATCGTTTGAAAGTAGGTTCAGTTAATTGGGATCAAATAAAAGAAATAGCAGCATTAAAAATGCCTGACTTAAATTGTTTTACAGAAGAATCAGCTATGAAAATGGTTGCAGGTACAGCTCGTAGTATGGGCTTAACCGTTTCTGGAAAAGCACCTTGGGAAAATTAATAAAATCATTATTTAATCATCATTAAAAAAACCTCAAAAATGAAAATTACAAAAAAGAGGAAGGCAGTTGATGGTAAAGTAGATAAAACAAAATTCTACTCTATCGATAACGCCGCAGCACTTGTTAAAGAAGTAAACACTGCAAAATTTAACGCTTCAGTTGATTTGCACGTACGTTTAGGAGTAGATCCACGTAAAGCAGACCAAGCTATCAGAGGTACTGTATCTCTACCACACGGTTCTGGTAAAACCAAAACGGTATTGGTATTAACTACACCTGATAAAGAAGAAGAAGCTAAAGCAGCAGGAGCTGATTTCGTTGGTTTAGACGAATACATCGAAAAAATTGAAAAAGGTTGGACTGATGTTGACGTGGTCGTAGCTTCCCCTAACGTAATGGCTAAAATCGCAAGATTAGGCCGCGTTTTAGGACCTCGTAACCTCATGCCAAATCCAAAATCAGGAACTGTTACACCTGAGGTTGGAAAAGCTGTTGAAGAAGTAAAAAAAGGAAAAATTGCTTTCCGAGTTGACAAATTCGGAATCGTTCATGCTTCCATTGGCAAGATTTCTTTCACTCCTCAACAAATTAAAGAAAATGCTGTTGAATTAATAGGTGCTCTTGTAAAGATGAAACCATCTACTGCAAAAGGTACTTATATGAAAAGCATTTTTATGGTTTCTACTATGGGACCAGGAATCAAGATTGATAATAACTCAGTAGGCGTATAATATTATGACAAAACAAGAAAAAAATCAAGTTCTAATCGAACTAACCGAAAAGTTTGCGTCAAATAATATCTTTTATATTACAGATGCTTCTTCACTAACCGTTGAAACAATCAACAAGTTTAGAAGAAAATGTTTTGAAAAAGGTATTGAATTTAGAGTAGCAAAAAATACATTAATCCGTAAAGCTTTAGAAGCTCAAGAAGGTGTAGATTACAGCAATGTATACAACGCTCTTCATGGACCAACTTCAGTGATGTTTTGCTCAGTAGCAAAAACTCCGGCAACTGTATTGAAAGAGTTTAGAGAATCAAATGAAAAACCAATTTTGAAAGTAGCTTATATCGAATCTTCAATTTTTGAAGGGGATGATCAAATCGCTACATTAGCTAAGCTAAAATCAAAAGAAGAATTAGTTGGCGAAATCATTGGATTACTTCAATCTCCAGCTAAAAATGTTCTTTCTGCTCTACAATCAAGTGGTGGCAAACTTGCAGGTATCGTTAAAACTTTATCTGAAAGACCTGAATAAGTCTACAAAAAATATTCAAAAAAAATTATTAACCAATTAAACAAAAAATAAAAATGGCAGATTTAAAATCATTAGCAGATCAACTAGTAAATCTTTCAGTAAAAGATGTAAACGAGTTAGCAAAAATTCTTAAAGACGAGTATGGTATCGAACCAGCAGCAGCAGCAGCAGTAATGGCAGCTCCAGCAGCAGGTGGTGGTGCAGCAGAAGTTGAAAAAACAGAATTTGATGTTATCCTTAAAAATGCAGGTGCTCAAAAATTAAACGTAGTGAAAATAGTTAAAGATCTTACAGGTCTTGGATTAAAAGAAGCTAAAGATTTAGTTGATGCAGCTGGTAGCAAAGTGAAAGAAAAAGTATCTAAAGCAGATGCAGAAGCAGTAGCAGCTAAATTAACTGAAGCTGGAGCTGAGGTTGAAATTAAGTAGTAAGATACTAGTTATCAATATATTAGGGTTTGGATTGCATTGCAAAATGCAACCAAACCTAAACTTATTTATAGGCATTTAATAATATAATATAATCATAATGGCTCAAAGCAAAAATACTGACGCAACAATAAACGAGAGAATTAACTTTGGTAAAACCAAACAAAGAGCTCCGTATCCAGATTTCTTGGATATACAGTTGCAATCTTTCAGAGAGTTTTTTCAAATAGAAACTACTCCCGAAAATAGAAAAAAAGAAGGTTTATATAATGTGTTCTTAGAAAACTTTCCTATTTCTGATGCAAGAAATATCTTCAATTTAGAATTTCTTGATTTTTCTATCGATCCTCCTCGTTTCACAATTGACGAGTGTATAGAAAGAGGTCTTACTTACAGCGTGCCTATCAAAGCGAAGTTAAGACTTTCATGTAATGATGAGGAACATATTGATTTTAAAACAATAGTTCAAGAAGTGTTCTTAGGAAATATTCCTTATATGACACACAAAGGAACTTTTATTATAAATGGTGCTGAACGTGTTGTGGTTTCTCAATTACACCGTTCTCCAGGGGTATTCTTTGGTCAAAGTTTCCACCCTAATGGTACAAAAATTTACTCTGCTCGTGTGATTCCTTTCAAAGGTGCATGGATGGAGTTTGCTACAGATATCAATAACGTAATGTACGCTTATATCGATAGAAAGAAAAAGTTTCCTGTTACTATGCTTCTTAGAGCTATCGGTTATGATACAGATGCCTCTATTCTTTCTTTATTCGATTTAGCTGATGAAATTCAAGTTTCTAAAAAATCTATTAAAGCAGTAGTTGGTAGAAGATTAGCGGCACGTGTGCTTAAAACTTGGATCGAAGATTTCGTAGATGAAGATACTGGTGAGGTAGTTTCTATCGAACGTAATGAAGTTTTATTAGAAAGAGATTTAGTAATAGAAGAAGGTATGATCGACTTAATCGTTGAATCAGGTGCTAAAACAGTTATCTTACAAAAAGAAATTTTATCTGCTGATTTCTCTATTATCGCTAATACTTTACAAAAAGATACTTCTAACTCTGAGATGGAAGCATTAAACCATATCTACAGACAATTAAGAGGTACAGATCCACCTGATGAAGATACAGCTAGAGGTATTATCGACAAATTATTCTTCTCCGATAAACGTTATGATTTAGGTGAAGTAGGTCGTTATAAAATGAATAAAAAACTTGGTTTGAATGCTTCTTATGAGAATAAAACCATGTCGAAAGAAGATATCGTTTCTATCATCAAATATTTAGTTCAATTAACAAATGCTAAAGCTGAGATAGATGATATCGATCACTTAAGTAATAGAAGAGTTCGTACAGTAGGTGAACAATTATACGCACAATTTGGTGTAGGTTTAGCTCGTATGGCTCGTACTATCAGAGAACGTATGAACGTTAGAGATAACGAGGTGTTTACACCTACTGATTTGATTAACTCAAGAACTTTATCTTCTGTAATCAACTCTTTCTTCGGTACTTCTCAATTATCTCAATTCTTAGATCAAACTAATCCTCTTGCAGAAATTACGAACAAAAGAAGAATTTCAGCTTTAGGACCTGGTGGTTTAAGTAGAGAAAGAGCAGGTTTCGAGGTGCGTGACGTTCACTATTCTCACTATGGTAGATTATGTACTATTGAAACTCCAGAAGGACCAAATATCGGTTTGATTTCTACTCTTTGCGTTCACGCGAAAGTAAATAAAATGGGCTTTATCGAAACTCCTTACCGTAAAGTAATTAAAGGTAAAGTAGATTTAAAAAGCGATATCACTTATTTATCTGCTGAAGAAGAAGATGATAAAAAAATTGCTCAAGCCAATGAAATTTTAAATGATAATGGAAGCTTTGAAAGCGATAAAGTAAAATCTCGTGAACAAGGTGATTTCCCTATTCTTCATCCAGATGAAGTACAATTTATGGACGTTGCTCCAAATCAAATTGTAGGGGTGTCTGCTTCTTTAATTCCTTTCTTAGAGCATGATGATGCTAACCGTGCCTTGATGGGCTCGAACATGCAACGTCAAGCGGTGCCTTTATTAAGACCAGAAGCTCCAATCGTTGGAACTGGTGTTGAAAAAGACGTGGCTCAATATTCTAGAAACTTAATCAATGCCGATGGCGATGGAGTGGTTGAATATGTAGATGCAAATGAAATTATCATCCGTTACGATAGAGATGAAAAAGCAAAATCAATTTCATTCCAAGAAGATATTAAATCATATAGATTACCTAAGTTTAGAAGAACCAACCAAGATACTTGTATCAACTTAAAACCAATCGTTAAGAAAGGTCAGAAAGTGAAAAAAGGTCAAATCTTGTGTGAAGGTTTTGCTACTCAAAATGGAGAATTAGCTTTAGGTAGAAACTTAAAAGTGGCATTCATGCCATGGAAAGGCTACAACTTTGAGGATGCGATTGTTATCTCTGAAAAAGTAGTACACGAAGATATCTTCACTTCATTACATATTGAAGAATATGAATTGGATGTAAGAGATACTAAATTAGGGGAAGAAGAATTAACACCAGATATTCCTAACGTAAGTGAAGAAGCTACAAAAGACTTAGATGAATATGGAATCATCCGTATTGGTGCTAACGTGAAAGAAGGCGATATCTTGATTGGTAAAATTACTCCTAAAGGAGAAAGTGATCCAACACCTGAAGAGAAATTATTAAGAGCGATCTTTGGTGATAAAGCGGGTGATGTGAAAGATGCTTCTTTAAAAGTTCCACCTAGTACAAGAGGGGTTATTATCGGTAAAAAACTTTTTGAAAAAGTAAAAAAAGATAAAAATTCTAAAGCTCACGAAAAAGTAGTTGTAGATAAATTAGAAACTGAACACAGCAAAAATTTAGGCGAAATTAAAAAAGTGATGTTAGATAAATTACTTCACTTAATTGATGGAAAACCTACTGCTGGTGTATATACAAACTATAAAGAAGAAGTTTTACCTAAAGGTGCAAAGTTCTCTTTAAAAGTATTAAAAGATTTAGATTTCACTAATCTGGATGCTGCTAAATGGACGAAAGAAGAAGATGTAAACGAAATGGTAAAATACCTTTTACATAACTTCACAATCCGTGTAAACGAAGAAGTAGCTCGTTATAAAAGAGAGCGTTTTGCATTAACTATTGGTGATGAATTACCAGCAGGTGTAATCAAATTAGCTAAAGTATATATCGCTAAAAAACGTAAATTAAAAGTAGGTGATAAGATGGCAGGTAGACACGGTAATAAAGGTATCGTATCTAAAATTGTTAGAAAAGAAGATATGCCATTCTTAGAAGATGGAACACCAGTAGATATCGTATTGAATCCACTTGGGGTACCTTCACGTATGAACTTAGGTCAAATCTATGAGTCAGTTTTAGGATGGGCTGGTATGGAACTAGGTTTAAAATTTGCTACACCGATTTTTGATGGTGCTCACTTAAGCGAAATCAAACATTATATCGATAAAGCAGGTCTTCCAGAATTTGGTAGAACGTATTTACACGATGGAGAAACAGGTGAAAGATTCCACCAACCAACTACTGTAGGGGTTATTTATATGTTGAAATTAGCGCACATGGTAGATGATAAAATGCATGCTCGTTCTATAGGACCATACTCATTAATTACACAACAACCACTTGGAGGTAAAGCTCAGTTTGGTGGTCAGCGTTTTGGTGAGATGGAGGTTTGGGCGCTTGAAGCATTTGGTGCATCTAATATTCTACGAGAATTAATCACGGTGAAATCGGATGATATTATTGGAAGAGCTAAAACGTATGAAGCAATCGTTAAAGGCGAAACACTTCCTACACCAGGTATTCCAGAATCATTCAACGTATTAGTTCAGGAGTTGAGAGGTTTAGCTTTAGATTTGAAATTTGAATAAGCATTTATTCATCTAGCAAAAAAGCAAACGATAGAAATTATTAAGTAATATTAAAAAATCAATAATATGCCTTTAAATAAGGAAAAACAAATAAGAAACGATTTTAATAAAATCATTATTGGTCTTGCATCTCCAGATAGAATTTTAGAACAATCATTCGGAGAAATATTAAAACCAGAAACGATTAACTATCGTACTTACAAACCAGAGCGTGATGGTCTTTTCTGCGAAAGAATTTTCGGTCCAGTAAAAGATTATGAGTGCTATTGCGGTAAGTATAAAAGAATTCGTTACAAAGGGATTGTGTGCGACAGATGTGGTGTGGAAGTAACAGAGAAAAAAGTACGTAGAGAGCGTATGGGTCACATCAAATTGGTGGTGCCTGTAGTGCATATCTGGTACTTCAAATCACTTCCAAATAAAATTGGTTACTTATTAGGAATGTCTTCTAAAAAATTAGAATCGATTGTTTATTATGAAAGATATGTGGTAATCCAAGCGGGTAAAGCTAGTGAAGGTATCACCATGTTGAATGATAAAGAAGAATACGAAAGAAGAATTTTACACGAAGGTGATTTATTAAGTGAAGAAGAATATTTATCTGCTCTAGAAGCTCCTGAATTAGAAGGAAACAGCCATTTAGCAAATACAGACCCTAACAAATTCATGTCATTGATGGGCGCAGAAGCGGTTAGAGAAATGTTATGCAGAATCGACTTAGATACATTATCATTCAACTTAAGAGATCAAGCTTCAAATGAAACATCTCAACAAAAGAAAGCAGAAGCTTTAAAAAGATTGAGTGTAGTAGAAGCGTTTAGAGATGCTAACGAACGTACAGAAAATAAACCAGAATGGATGGTGATTACACACTTACCTGTGGTTCCACCAGAGTTAAGACCTTTGGTGCCTTTGGATGGTGGTCGTTTCGCTTCTTCTGATTTGAATGATTTATATAGAAGAGTAATTATCAGAAATAATCGTTTGAAAAGATTATTAGAAATCAAAGCTCCTGAAGTAATCTTAAGAAACGAAAAAAGAATGCTTCAAGAGTCTATCGATTCATTATTCGATAACTCTAAAAAATCAAACGCCGTAAAAGCTGAAGGTGGTCGTCCATTAAAATCTTTATCGGATGTATTGAAAGGTAAACAAGGTCGTTTCCGTCAAAACTTATTAGGTAAAAGGGTAGATTACTCTGGTCGTTCTGTAATCGTGGTAGGTCCAAACTTAAAATTACATGAGTGTGGTATTCCTAAAGAAATGGCTTCAGAATTATTCAAACCATTTATCATTAGAAAATTAATTGAAAGAGGTATCGTAAAAACAGTAAAATCTGCTAAGAAATTAGTTGATAAAAAAGAACCTGTGGTTTGGGATATCTTAGAAAATATTTTAAAAGGACATCCTGTTTTATTAAATAGAGCTCCAACATTACACCGTCTTTCTATTCAAGCATTCGCACCTAAATTAGTAGAAGGTAAAGCGATTCAATTACACCCATTAGTTACAACGGCATTCAACGCCGATTTCGATGGGGATCAAATGGCGGTACACGTGCCTTTGAGTAATGCTGCAATATTAGAAGCGCAAATGTTGATGTTGTCTTCACACAATATTTTGAATCCACAAAATGGTACTCCAATCACCCTTCCATCACAAGATATGGTCTTGGGTCTTTATTATATTACCAATATAAAAAGATCAACTAAAGAATTACAAGTGAAAGGTGAAGGAAGAGTTTTCTACAGTGCTGAAGAGGCTGTAATTGCTTTAAATGAAGGTCAAGTAGAAGTACATGCTTTCGTGAAAGTGAAAACTAAAGTGAAAGAAAATAATGTATTGGTAGATAAAATTATTGAAACATCAGTAGGTAGAATTTTATTCAATCAATTCGTTCCAGAAGAAGTTGGATTTATCGATAAATTATTGAAAAAATCTACACTTAGAGAAATCATTGGTGATATTATCGTAAACACGAACTTACAAAAAACTGCGAAGTTCTTGGATGATATCAAAACATTAGGTTTCACTTGGGCATTCAGAGGTGGATTATCTTTCAACTTAGGTGATATCATTATCCCTGATGAGAAAAAAATCTACATCGAACAAGCGAATAAAGAGATTGATGAAATTCAAGATAACTATGGTAATGGTTTCATTACAAATTCAGAGCGTTTCAATCAGGTAGTAGATACTTGGAGTAGAACAGATAATAAGCTTACAAACTTATTGATGGATCGTTTAGCAAAAGATAAACAAGGGTTCAACTCTGTTTATATGATGTTAGATTCAGGTGCCAGAGGTTCTAAAGCTCAAATTAAACAGTTAGGTGGTATCAGAGGTTTGATGGCTAAGCCTCGTAAATCTGGTTCTTCTGGTTCAGAGGTTATCGAGAATCCAATCCTTTCTAACTTTAAAGAAGGTCTTTCGATTCTTGAGTACTTTATCTCTACACACGGTGCTCGTAAAGGTCTTGCCGATACGGCATTAAAAACAGCTGATGCGGGTTACTTAACTAGAAGATTAGTGGATGTTGCTCAAGATGTAGTTATCAGAGATGAAGATTGTCATACTTTAAGAGGTATTGCAGTTAGTGCATTGAAAGATAATGATGAAATCGTTGAGTCATTAGCAGAAAGAATTGTAGGAAGATTTAGTTTATATGAAGTGACTCATCCTGAAACGGATGAAGTATTAGTTGCTGCAGGCGAACAAATCAATGAAAAAATTGCCGCTACTATTACAGCAGCAAATATTGAAATGGTGGATATTCGTTCGGTATTAACTTGCGAAACTCAAAGAGGTGTTTGTGTGAAATGTTATGGTAGAAACTTAGCAGGAAACAGAACCGCAGAAATGGGTGATGCAGTAGGAATCTTAGCCGCTCAATCAATTGGTGAGCCAGGTACACAGTTAACACTTCGTACTTTCCACGTGGGTGGGGTAGCATCATTATCTGCTTCAGAAAATAAATTCAAATCTAAATTTGATGGTAGAATCGTTTATGATGGTTTACGTACAGTTAAATCTACCAATGAAGAAGGCGAAGTAGTAAATATCGTAATTGGTAGAACAGGGGAGTTGAAAATCATGAAATCAGATAGCGATAAAATATTATTTAACTATATGATTCCTTATGGTGCTACTATGGCTGTGAAAGATGGTGCTAAAGTGAAAAAAGATGAATTAATCTGTACTTGGGATCCATTTAATAACGTGATATTATCTACGGAAGATGGTGTGATCAAATACGAAAGTATTATTGAAAATATCACTTTCAAAGAAGAGAATGATGAGCAAACAGGTCACACAGAAAGAATTATTATTGAATCAAAAGATAAAACAAAAATTCCTTCATTAGTGATCGAAACAAAAGCTGGTAGCAAATATTATAACATGCCAGTAGGAGCTCACTTAGCTGTAGAAGAAAAACAAAAAATTAAAGCAGGTGCTATCTTAGCAAAGATTCCAAGAATCATGAGTAAAGCAAGAGATATCACGGGTGGTTTACCAAGAGTAACCGAGTTGTTCGAGGCTCGTAATCCTTTAAATCCAGCTGTTGTAGCGGAGATTGATGGGGTAGTGAAATTTGGTACGATCAAACGTGGTAACAGAGAAATCATGATTGAAGCAAGAGATGGTCAAGTGAAAAAATATTTAGTGAAATTATCTAAACATATTTTAGTACAAGATCAAGATTTCGTTAGATCAGGAACTCCTTTAAGTGATGGTACTGTTACGCCTTTAGATATCTTAAAAATCAAAGGTCCATTCGCGGTTCAACAATACTTAGTAAATGAAGTACAAGAAGTTTACCGTTTACAAGGGATTAAAATCTCTGATAAACATATCGAGGTAATTGTACGACAGATGATGAGTAAAGTAAATATCGAAGATCCAGGAGATACTCGTTTATTACAAGATAGTGCATGCGATAAATTTGAATTCTTACGTGTGAATGATGATTTATACGATAAAAAAGTAGTAAGTAATGAAGGTGGATCTACTACCTACAAAAAAGGTCAAATCGTTAGTTTACGTAAATTGAAAGATGAAAATTCTAATTTAAAACGTAATGATTTAGCTTTAGTAGAATACAGAGATGCAATACCTGCAACAGCAAGTACGATGTTACAAGGTATCACTAGAGCATCTTTAGGTACTAACTCATGGATCAGTGCGGCTTCGTTCCAAGAAACCACTAAAGTATTAAGTACTGCAAGTATTGGAGCAGAAGAAGATAACTTGATGGGATTAAAAGAAAACGTAATCGTTGGACATAAAATTCCTGCAGGTACTGGTATGAGAAAGTATGAAGATTTACTAGTAGGTAATAAAGAAGACTTAGAAAGACTTCGTAGCAAAAAAAATAAAGTTGAAGCGATCTTAGAAGATTAATCATACTTTAAACTATATTAAAAAATCCTTTTATTCGTAAAGAGTAAAAGGATTTTTTTTTGGATAATTATATTTAAAATTTTTTTAATAACTTGAATGATAACAAAATATACTTATTTTTCATATTAAATATTTTTGCAATTTGAAATAATTCTATTAAATTGCAATTAATTCGTTCTTCATTAAATAACCAAAATAACCAACATATCCATGACAAAAATCTATACAGACATTTTTATGTCTAACAATCAACATCCTTTTTTGAAAAGCTATATTTCTAAACTTATTATCAGAGTAGGGGGGGCGAAGCACTACATAATATTTTTATTATTCTTTTGCATTCAATTCATTTCTATACGTCTAACATATGGACAGTCAGTACCACATTGTATGAGTATACAAAATGATAATAAACAAAAATTTGATGATTTAAATATTACTAGATTTATTAATATACATGATGATAATGGGAATGAATATCTTTTTAATCAAATTGGATATGATAATACATCAACAGGATTTGTTGCTAGTGGAAGTACATGTGAAACAGATGGTTTTATAATACATTTTGAGGATGTAGTAAAAGATAATAATTATGGATTTGATGATCCTATATTAGGATTGCAAAGAAGAAATGTGGTATGTCAGTTATATGATGATCTAAGCAAATTAATCGTTACTTCAACTTTATCAGCAAATAAACCACATATCTTAATTTTGTCTGACAATACTATTACTTCTAAACTTGGTAGTTCATTTCCTACAACTCCACCAGTAAATGGTTTAGGTAGTCAATTTTATGTATTGCCAAGTGGTATGAATAATGAAGTAATAGAAGGAGAAGTACAAAAAACAATTATTGGATTAAGAAATTCATACTTAGGAATACCTTTAACTTTTTTACCATCTGGGAGCAGTGAATCTGGCATAGCATTATATCATGGATTTATAGCGGTTAATTTTAGTGGATTTAATTACAATACTGATATTAATATACCATGCCCTATTGGACAACAAGACTTATATACACTAATTTTACATGAAGCACTTCATACACTTGGTATATCTTCATTCATTAATGAAAGCGGTGTTTCAATTTTTAATGTTTCTGGACATCCAGATATTTTCAGTAGATATGATAAATATTTAAGAATTAATAGCACCCCTCTCATTACAGAAACAATACCAGGTGATTGGAATTATACTGGAGGAGTAACTAGTTTAGCTCTAAATTGTGGTGGAATTACTAATATAAATTTTAATGGACCAGCACTTACAAGTGATCCAGTATACTCCAATCCTACTTGGATTCAGGGCACAAACTTAAGTCACTTTGGATGTCATGGCACAGATTTTATGTGTAGTGCATCATATGGTATTGGTATGGGTAGTGATTATGTTATGAATCCATGTAATCCCGGAGGACCTGATTTTACTAAAAGGCACCCAAATGCAAATGAAGTAAAAGCTCTATGTGATTTAGGTTATAAATTTAAATTAGTTACACCTACAACTATAGAATATGGAGCTATACCATCTAATATATATACTCATAGTACCTATACAAATTGTATCAATAGTTGCATGCCAGTTGGTGTAATTGATAATTATACTACAGCACATGCAAGTAGTATTACAGTTAATTTTACTGGAGCAACTGGTATATTATGGAATGACTTTTTAGGAAGAACAGTCGGCACAACAGTTAATGATTTAAGATTAATAAATACTTCGTCAGGTACATATACAAGCACTGCTACATCATTTACTTTTACACCATCGAGTACATTTTCTGGTTATGCTATTTTTTCATATTATCCTAAATGCCCTTCAGGATCTGAAAGAGGTATATTAACTTATGTATTTATAAAAGTAGAACCTTCACCCTTACCTCCTTGCACTCCTACAAGTTTATGTGATAATTTAGTATGTTTTGGTGATTTTGAAGGAATACCAATCACTAGTTTTACAAATTTTGCAGATTTTTTTCCAAATAGAGGTATAGCAATTGGTACTAATAGCCCAGACTTATATACATTAGCTACTCCTACAGATTTAGAAGCCTATGTAATAACTTCTACAATTATAACAAGTATTCCTGCTTGGAACAGAACTATACCTAGTCCATTTTATTTGCCTGGTGGTTGTTCCAGTCCAGTACCTTCAATCGCACCTCATAGTGGAAATACTATGATAGGTATGTTAAGTATGAGTGTAAATACAACAGCAGAAACATATACTGAAGGCATTCATTTAAAATTAGGACATAACTTAGAAGCGGGTTCTTGTGGATATATATTTAGAATATGGGTTTATGGTTTACAAACCTGCCCTACTCCTACGGCTAGACTTAGAGTTTTAGGAGGTACAACTAATCCTTGCACTGCTACTACAACAGCAGTGCCCTCGTCATTAGTTCAATATGATAGAGCCCCATCTTGTGGTTTTGAAGGAATAAATTTAGCAGTTATTAATCTAAGTAATAGTTCAGGATGGCAATTGTATACAGTTACATTACCTGATAATGTTGCTTTAGCAGGAATAAGTGATGTTTTAATTATTGGAGATAACTCAATTGCAGATCCATTATTATTTTATACTACATATGTGTACCTAGATGACATATCATTAGAAAAAAATTGCACCTATACAGTAGATGTATCATCATTTCCTACAGAAATTTCTACTTGTAATGATGGAGTTATTAATTTGGATTATTTAGTGAGTTTGCCAGAAGCAAATGCTACTCCTATTACTATGCATTTAAATTTACCAACGGGTTTTACTTTAGAAAGTAGTACTGGTCCTTTCCCATTTGGTACATCCTTAGATGCTATCATACCTGCAGGACCTGCTCGTATTGTAGCATTACATGCAACAGTGAGATTAGGAGGAACATCCATTTTGCCAGGTGATTATACCATAAGTATTACTCCTACAGCAAGCAGTAATACTTGTATAAGTACAAGTGCAGCCACTACTGTACATGTTATTCCTAATCCACTCACAATAACAAAAACAGCAGATAGATATAGGGCTGTAGATGGAGATATAATTACTTATACCATACAAGTATGTAATACAAGTTCATTACCACTATCTAGTGTAGTAGTTACAGATTTTTTACCACCTAGGCTTAGTTTAGTAGCAGCTCCTTTTGGTACTACACTCATAGCAGGTGTCCTTACATTCCCAGCATTTGGTATGGCGGCAGGTTCGGTAACGATACCCTATTGCCAAACTATAGTGTTTAAAGTAAAAGTTAATTATCCAGCAACTGGATTTTGCGACCCAGCAATAACAATTCCTAATTGTGCTGAGGCAAAAATTATAAGTGGATTATCTTGTGGTAGTGTAGTAGGTTGTGATATGGATTTAATCATAAGTACTGCTCCAACAGGTTATAAAATAGTTGGTTCAAATGTGGGGTATCCTACTCTTAGTAGTGCAATTACTGCGGGTATATTACCAACAGGATTGAGCTATACAGATAATATTGTAATAGATGGTAATTTTAATATAGATGATAACTATACTTTTAATACCTGTCAAATTGCAGCTAGACCAGCATCAAGAATTGTGGTTTTTAATAATACACTTACAATTTCATTAGGTACTCATATATTTGGTGCATGTAATGTTTTATGGAAAGGAATTGAATTAAATGGAAGTGCTACTTTGATTATGAATATGGATGTTCATATTGAAGATGCACTTCATGCTGTAAATGATAAATTTGGTTATAATAAAATGATCATAGACAATAGTGTTACTTTTACTAATAATTTTGTTGGTATCTATTTAAATAATGAATATTTTCTAGCTCCAGTTGATTTTGTTAGCTTTATTGGGAATAGAAATTTATATGCTCCATATCCAGGTATGAGTGCTGATATATATAGTACCGAACCTACTCCTACGAGTCTAACTAGAGGTTGGGCTGGAATACATGCTATAGGTCCTAACGTTTTAGAGGTTGGTATTTCAGGTTCACCACATATCAATATTTTTGAAGGCTTAGCCAATGGTATCGTACTAGGTAATATAAGAGCTACAGGGCCCGATGCTATAATTACCAATTCCACTTTTACCGATCATCTTGCATACGGATATACTAATTTTTATGGAAATGGTATATTTGCAATAAATAAAGGTTCTGTACTAGGGGGTGCACCACCTAGTAGTTTGTCTGTTACTCCATTTGATCCAAGTATTCCGAATTTTAATAATTGTGAAGTAAGTGGTATTACTGGAAATTTTTATAATATGAATATTGTTCAAAATAATTTATTTGATTGTAGAACAAGTATAATGGCTACACAATATGCAAATGCACAAATTGTGATAAAAGCAAATACAATAGATGCAATTCAAAATAGATATGGTATTCAACTGAATAACTTAACTGCTATACCCTGTAACATAATGATTGTAACAGCAAATACAGTTAATATAAAAGGTACCCCAAGAACTACACCTAGAGTAAGAACAACAGGTATATATGTGAATGAGTCAAATAATGCACCACTTGCATCTGCTGTTATTATGAATAATACCATAAATCTGTCTTATAGAGCAAATTATGGTATACATGTAAATAATTCTAAAGGATTAGATGTTCAACAAAACATAGTTAATTTTATTAATGATTTTGCACCTACATCGTTAAGAACTTATGCTGGGATAGCTTTATCAAATAGTAATGCAATTGATTTAATTCAAAATAGAGTAAATGGTATAGATAAAACCCATTTTGCAACTAGCATTAAACCTTCAGCTTTTTTATTTGCCGGTAGCAATGGCGATTTTGTATGTAATGAAAGTTATGATACGTATTATGGGTTTAAATTTGTAGGTACTTGTAGTTCTAATTTTAAAAACAATAGAATGGAAAATCATTTTGATGGATTGTTAATTACTCCTACGTCTTTTATTGGTATTCAATCTGATAAGTATAATGAATGGTATGGTAGTTATGATGGAGTTGCAGCTAGGAACATGAATTCTGCATTTCTTGCAATGTCAGCTTCTAGGTTTTTTATAAACTCTTCTAGTTTACCTCTATATCCAATTGGTTCAATTGTATCACTAGCAGGTCCTGGTTGGTTTAATAGCAGAGCTTCAACTACTCCAAATACTGGTTGTGAAAAAACACTTTTGATTTCACCTTTGGTCTTTGATGAAGTAAGCTCAAAAATTGCTGCAGATAGTATTGATTTTGGAGAATTTGATAGCACATTAAGTTATCAAAATCAAAAAAAATTATACGAGTCGGCTATTGATCAAGGGGTTTACAGTGGCAGTGAAGAAGAAGATTATTTAATAAATAAAAGTGCAACTAGTATAGGTGCTTTTGAAACTATGGATGCTAATAATATAGACTGGTCAACACTTGACTCAATAAGTCATGGAATATATGATAGTTTATACAGTCTAAAAGAGGATAAGTTAGATGCATTAATATATTTGGATAGTATTTATGCAGGCGATACAATTTTAAGTACTGATACTACCTATTTGTTTGTAAAGGAAACTATAACAGAAGATATAAAAAATATAAATAGTCATTTGCAACTATTATATCAGTCAATTATTAGTACAAATTCTAGTTTAATCGAAGCTAATACAGATATTAATTCAAGTCTAGAAATATCTAATGAAAGTGAACAGTATTTACAGGAATATAACACAATATATCAGGCCACAATAGCTGCTGATATTTGGGAATTTAGTCCTTATGAACAATCAAGATTAGAATACATAGCCAATCTCTGCCCATTTATAGGAGGTGAAGCCACTTACTTAAGTAGAGGACTCATTCATTTGTATAATGATGATATTATGTATGACGATGAGGATGCCTGTAGCAGTACATCTTATGCTTATAGATTAGCAAATCCTACTAGTAATAATTCAACTAAAGAAATTAAAAACATCTATTCGTCTACTAATAATGCGATTTACCCAAATCCAGCTTCAACAAATTTGACAATTGAGTTTGAAAATAAAATTGTTAATCAAATTAAATATGTTGTAATAGAAGATATGCTAGGTAAAGCTATTGATCAAATAAATTCTATAAATGAAAATAAAATTATTTTATCTGTTCAGAACTTTAATGATGGTCTATATCAACTTAAAATAAAAGATAAAAATCATAATTTAATATTTGTTACTAAACTAAATATTACAAAATAATGAGATTTAGCATTTTGATATTACTATTTATTACAAACTCTGTATATAGTCAAAAGAATGATTATATTCAAGTTAATGGATTTTGGGGAGATAGTTCTCAATCAGCATTTGGTAGAAGATATGGCTTGAATATAATGGATTATTCTTACAATCCTGTTATTACAAATAGAGATAGTGGTTATATGAATTTTGATTGGACTAATTCTAGTTTTTCTGATGATAGTGGACATTTATTGTTTTATACAAATGGTATTAGCATAGCCAATAAGTACAATGAAAAAATGGAGAATAGCGATACGCTGAATCCAAGTTATTACAGCTTTGTAGAAGCTCCTGATGTATTTGAATATGGATATAGGTTATTTCAAGGTACTCTAGTTTTACCTTCATTACGTAATGATAGTATATATTATCTATTTCATAGTACATTAGATTCAATATTTACAATAACAGATATTAAAAATGCTATTAAGTATTTAAAATTAACTACTATTGATATTGCAGCAAATGGAGGTAATGGCAAAGTTATCAGTAAAAATCAGAGGATATGGAATGGCATTAATTATATGGGTAATATTAATGCATGTAAACATGGTAATGGAAGAGATTGGTGGATTTTAGAAAGACATAGAGGTGATGATTGTTTTAGTCGATCCTTGGTTAGTCCATATGGCATAAGCTCTGAACAAGTTCAATGTATTGGATCAATTCAAGATGTCAATGATTTAAATTTTAATACATTTACTTCTGATGGTTCTAAATATATTGTATCAAGTTACCCTTATGGAGGTATAGCTATTTATGATTTTGATAGATGTAGTGGTCTATTAAGCAATGAACGTCATATAGTTATTCCTTTTTTAAGGGATTCTCTTTGGTATCTATCTACTGCAGTGTCAGCTAATAGTAAATATTTATATGTAATAAGCACAGGGGTAATTTATCAGTATGATTTAGAAGCAAGTAATATTGCTACTTCTCAAATTATTATTGCCCAAAAAGATACTATTACAGATACGTTTTTTACTAATAATTATTTATCGTTTGGAGCATGTTTTCTTGGTCCAGATGGAAAAATATATATAGGTGCAGGTGGCATTGGTTGGAATGTGCACTTACATGTAATTGAAAATCCAGATCAAGGTGGTTTAGCATGTAATTTTAGACAGTTAGCATATCTATTACCAGCAATGCAAAGTGGTGCAACAGCGTTCTCCAACAACCCCAATTATCGTCTAGGTCGATTATTAGGTAGCCCCTGTGATACGCTTACGGGTATTGAGTCGCAGCGAGGCAATACCTTACTAAAATCGATTCAGATTTATCCCAATCCAAGTATTGAGTATATTCGAGTTGATTATGGAAATATAGAATGGAATAGCAGTACTGAGCCTATATTAAGTATCTACAATATGTTGGGCAATGAGGTGTATTCATCCTCATTGCCTGCTTTTAGTGGTATACAAGACATTGATATCAAAGCATTATCATCAGGTATGTATCTGATACAAATCAGAAAAGATGCTAAGTTAGTAGCTACAGGTAAGTTTGTGAAGGAGTAGGTACATTTGATTTAGATTATGTTTTAAATAAAAAAATTTCATTTATAAAACGCACGTTTATTGCAGAAATCTACACTTAGTAAGTAAAAAAAATCCTTTTATTCATCATGAGTAAAAGGATTTTTTTTTGATTTATACACATCCTGTGTAATGTAAATACTGTCGCTTCTTTTTTCTATCCTTACTTTTGTTTTCTATCATGCACCGAAAACCTTTTTTAGATTTAGTAGAAAGTTATCAAACGGATTTACCTGATGAAATGCTCATGCATCAACAAGTAATCGATTTTGTAAAAAATAATCCCGATTGTTTTAAACGCGAATTTGCTCCAGGACATATCACCGCCTCGGTATGGATTGTCAATCCTACTTTTACCAAAGTATTGATGACACATCATGCTAAAATTAATTTGTGGTTACAACCCGGCGGACATTGCGATGGTGATTCGGATGTGCTCGCTGTTGCTCAAAAAGAATTAGAAGAAGAAACAGGCTTAACTAATTATGAAATCAAACCTGCTATTTTTGATGTAGATGTACATGAAATTGCAGCCTATAAAAATGATCCCACGCATTTGCATTATGATATTCGTTTCTTGACTATCGCTGATGATAGTCATGATATCATTATCTCGGATGAATCGCATGATTTAAAATGGTTTACTTTAGCAGAAGCACAACAACAAAATGCCAATCGTAGCATCGTTCGTATGATTGAAAAGACGATTCCATTGCAATTCTAGTTCAATAGTGTAGCTTTTCAACTTTTTCAATGTTATTATTCGAATTTGTATTCTACTGAATATTAACTTATTTTCACATTTCTAACCAAAACATAAAAAATGAAGAATGTAATACTCGTATTATTTATTTTTTGCTGTACATCTATTTTTGCTCAAGTGCAAGTGAGCGGTACTATCAATGATGAAAGCAATCAAGCAATGCCCGGTGTAACAGTCATGCTCAAAGGAACAACTATAGGTACTACAACTGATATCAATGGTAAATATCAAATCAGCATTCCTGCAGAGAATAAAGAAGCTGTTTTAGTTTATTCATTTATTGGCTATGCAGCAACTGAAAAAGCTATTACACTTAGTTCTGGTGCTATACAAACGATTTCATTTAAAATGGAAAAAGAAGATGTAGGTTTAAATGTGGTTGTTGTAAGTGCCAGTAGAAGAAAAGAAAAATTGATAGATGCACCTGCTTCTGTTACCGTTTTAACGGCCGATAAAATAATAACCAATACGCCATTAACCGTAACCGATAATTTAAAGAAAGTACCTGGTGTAGATATCATGCAAACAGGTCTTTATGCAAGCAATGTGGTAGTAAGAGGTTTTAATAATATTTTTTCAGGTTCATTAATGACTTTAGTTGATAATAGAATCGCTTCTGTTCCATCCTTGAAAGTAAATGCCTTTCAATTGATTCCAACAGCTCAAGGGGATATCAGTAAAATGGAATTGGTGCGTGGTCCGGGTTCTGCTTTATACGGGCCAAATGCAAGTGATGGAGTATTATACATCGAAACGAAAAGTCCTTTAGATATGGACAAAAAAATATCAGTAGGGATCTCTCATACCTTTGGTATCAGTGATCAAAAATATATATATGCAAGTAGAGATTCCTTAGCTCCACCTGCGCAATCGCCACGTACTTGGGTGTATACGCCTGAGCTTCGTATCGCCGCTAAACCAACTGATTGGTTTGGTATCAAGGTGAGTGGTAGTTATGCAACAGGTAGCGATTGGAAATACTATGATCCAAACGAACCTAAAGTAGGTGATTTATTATGGTATGGTACTGCCTATAATGGTAGCATATTTAAAAATGATTCAATCATTGTAGATAGAAATAATGATGGTACCATTCGATATGATACAGTAATCAATGGAGTAAAAGATACAGGCTATGTAAAAAATGCAAAGTTTGATAGAGATTTCAAGGTTCGTAAATATAATTTTGATGCGCGATTAGATTTTAAAATTAGCAAAACCATGACGCTTATTTTAAATGGAGGATTAAGCAATGGTACTAATATAGAGCTTACTGGACTTGGCGCAGGGCAAGCTAAAAATTGGAGTTACTATTATGCGCAAGCTCGTTTTAAATGGAAAAATTTATTTGTTCAATATTATTTGAATGGAAGTAATTCAGGCCAAACCTACTTGATTCCTCAGGTGAGTGCAGGCGCACAACCTCCTTATAAAATTCAACCTTTATTAGATAAAAGTAAATTGCATGTAGTCCAAATTCAACATAGTTGGAAACCAATAAATCAATTGAATTTAGTATATGGTGCAGATATCTTAATGACTCGTCCACAAACAGATGGTACTATCAATGGACGATTTGAAAAAGTAGATAATATCAATCAATATGGTGGTTATCTCCAAGCAGATTGGGATATTATTCGTCAATTAAAATTAGTGGCTGCCTTCCGGGTAGATTATCATGATAAAATGAAAGAGGTGATGTTCTCTCCACGTGCGGCTTTAGTATATAAAGTGAATCCTTCAAATACTATTCGCTTCACGTATAATAGAGCATTCTCTTCTCCTTCTACATTGAATCTTTATTTAGATTTATCAAATGGATTAATTCCAAATGGTATCAATGTAAGAGGTTTTGGTAATGCAAATGGCTTAGATTATAGATATGGAAGCGATGGGAATGCATTGATGAGAAGTCCGTATACCAATAGCTGGAGCGCAATAAATGATAAAAGTATCAATGTCATTGCATTTGATAGTATGAATAGAATTATTGCCAATGGTTTAGCTTCTAAAACTGGTACCTCAGCAGCACTTGTACAAACCTTGTTAAGTGGATTGTTTGAAGGTATCGCTGGCCCAACAGGTACGATTACGAATGTAAATCATACTGCTATCGATTACTTAACCAAAGAAGAATGGACGGGTGGTTATAGCAAAGTAGAAAAAATTAAAAGCACTGTAAATCAAACTTGGGAGTTAGGGTATAAAGGTGCAATTGGTAAAAAAGCATTTATTACTGCGGATGTATATTATACTCGAATTAAAAATTTTGTTAGTCCACTTACACTATCAACTAGTAGTGTAGTATTTAATAAAACTGATTTTATGAATGCATTGGGTACGAGTGGTGATTCTTCCAGTTTATTATGGAAAAATTTACAAAAACCTTCCACCTTTGCACCTACTTATGATTTATTACTCACCGGCTTAACGGATCCTGTTAGCGGCAGACCATTATTAGATGGTGCTTATACAGGAGGCACTCCAAATGGAACAGTCTATGACGATTTAATGAACTTACTTACAGGAGCAAGTCAAGCGATTCCAGTAGGTTCAGTTACGCCAGATGATTCATTGGTAGGTAATGATGCTATTTTAGTATATAGAAATTTAGGGAAAGTAGATTTAGCAGGTATAGATATTGGAGCTACCTATGAAATTGTAGATGGATTAAGTATATCATTTGCTGGTTCATTTGTCAATAAAAATAGAATTTCTTTATTGGGTGCTGCAAATGGATTTGTAGGATTAAATGCACCTCGATTCAAAACATCATTAAGTATAGATCATATAATTAAAAAATATGGCGTTGGTTGGGGCATCAATTGGAGATGGTCAGATTCTTATCCTGCCAATAGTGCTATTTATGTAGGAACAGTGAATGCTGCTAACTTAGTCGATTTTAAAGTAAGCTACCAGCCAGTATCACAAAATAAATGGATAAAAGGCGTATTGCTTAGTATGAATGTCAATAATATTTTAGGATACAGATTCCAAAGCTTCCCAGGTACTCCACAAATTGGAAGATTCTTTATGTTTAAAGTGGCTTATACTTTTTAATCTTTAAATAAAACAATATTTTATTAGCGCTTTTATATCATAGATATAAAAGCGCTTTTTATTTATAAGTGTTTTTTACTTTGCAACATTTGCAGCATTTTCTCTAATCTTCTCTGCTTCGTTTCTTCTTTTTTAGCTTCTAAAATCCACTTGATATATTCTTTTTTATGCGTATGAGGTAATGATTCTAAATAAGATAGTTCTTTAGGATAGGCTTTTAAAAAATCGCTAATGCTCGTAGGTATTTCCATTATTTGCTGCGATTTTGGACGAATGATAGATAGATTTCGTGTATTATTTTTTTGATTATATAAACAAGCTTCTTTTAGTAAGGCTGCAAAATGCTTCTCTTGAATGCTTTCGCCGTTAGGAATATTTATGCCTCTATTATGTTTATTATCAAAACCATAATTAAATAATTGATGCTTGTCTTGAAGAAATGCACCATTAAAAAAATTAATTTTAATATGTTTCTTGAAGTAGGCAAAGCCACAAACCATTCCATGATATGAATAATTAGGTCCCCATTTCCAATCTTCAATGAGTTCAAAATCGCTTTCTAAAATGATATTCCTAATTTTTAGAAGTAGTACTTTTTGATTTTCGGGGGCTAAATGGATATATTCTTCAATTTTTTTCGAATTACTTCGTACATCTTTTTGCATTAGTGGTAGTATTTTATATGTTTTACTAAAGATTAAAATATTGAAAATCAATATATTGAGCTTTCCCGTTAAGTTTGGACTTCCAATCAGTATGTTAGAAAAGAAAGAAAGTCGCACAGCTTCTTTTTATTTAGTCTATTTGCATCATCAAAAAATAAGTACATATCTTTTTTTAGTATCCATAAAAAAAGTAAAAATATAGGGGTGTTTCGTTTCGACCTGTCAAAAAGTAAAATTTTTGACAGGTCTTTTTTTTGTTGCTAAATGGAAGTACGATTGCCTGTCAAAAATTACTCCACCATCTTTTTATTCTAGATCAATTTTTCAAATGTAAATCAAATTTCATGTAAAAAATAGCCCTATTTTATAAAATAGTAGGATTATAAATAGATTTAAATTCTATACTCAATACATTTGCATATATATTATAGATTGGGATGAAAAATATAACATTTACATTATTTCTTTTTATGAGTAGTTTGATTTCGTTTGGTCAAGCCACTAAAGATGAAATTTTAGGATTATGGTATAATGAAGATAAAACAGAGATTATTGAAATTTATACAAAGGATAATTATTACTACGCCAAATTACATTGGTTAAAAAATAGTCAATCGGGAGGTGAAGCTATACGTGATGTATATAATGAAAATCCATTATTAAGGAGTAGGGTGTTAACTGGCATAGATGTACTTATCAAATTTGAATATAATGTAAGTAAGGAAAAATGGAAAAGTGGAGAGATTTATAATTATAAGAATGGAAATACCTACAATGGAAAGATGCGTATCAATAGCAATGGAGATTTAGAAGTGCATGGATATTGGTGGATATTATCTTTTTTAGGCAGTACAAAAATATATCATAAAGTTAAGTAAAGAGGGAGTTGATGATAAATGATTAGTGCAATATTATATATAGGTATAGCTCAATGTTTTTTTGCTGCAGCTCTAGTGCTCACCAAAAAGAAAAAGCTATCGCCCGATAGAATGCTACTTTGGTGGTTGATTACTATCGGTATGAAATTTATATTATATTTATTGAATCAAGAGCATAGAGAGTTTTTCAATATTAGTTTCAGTGCGGGTCTAATACCTCTTACGTTTGGTCCATTCTTATATTTATATACTAAGTTTTTGACTAACGAAGAAAATTTCTTTAAACCCAAGCATTATTTACATTTCTTACCTTTTTTATTATTAACTATTATCTATTTTGCTTTTTTTAATGATATCGTTTCATTTACGGAAGAGCAATATCTCAAACAAGATAATATGTTATGGGTGCGAATCATTTATGCTATGAGTTACTTCACCAGTATATTGGTATATACCTTATTAACTTTTATTTCCCTTCGAAGATATAGAAGAGAGATTAAAAATACGTTGTCATACGACACCGTAAAAACACGATTATATTGGTTAAATTATTTAGCCATATTATTTGCACTTACATTCTTTGTCTATTTCTTATGTGGATTTACCAATGCAGTCATGTTCCAAAAAGTTTATGATGGCAATTTAGTATCTTCTATAGGTTTGACCATTCTGGCATTTTCAGTTAGTTTTTTTGGTTTACGTCAACCAGCTTTATTTAAAGACGCTATTATTAAAGAAGATTTTTTAACCAATACCATTCAATCTAATTATGTTGATTTGATTATTGATAATGTTGGAAAAGGTACTGTTTCAAAAGAAGAGCAAATAGAAAATAATAATACGAATCAAGACAAAAGTGATAAAATAGTAAATAAAGAAGTAGTATTAGAAGTTCAATCCAATCCAATAGAGCCAGATGAATTTGTTGAAGCTTCAAAAAGTGAAGAGAAATATAAAAAATCATCCTTAAAAGATTCGGAAGTAAAAAAGATTATTGAATCGCTCGAGAAGTATATGCACGAGGAACGTCCTTATTTAAATCCTGAGCTAACCATCCTAGATTTATCTAATAAATTAAATATATCAAAGCATCATCTTACACAAGTTTTAAATATCAATTTAGGTAAAAACTTTTTTACGTATGTGAATGAGTATCGTATTGAAGCTATTAAGAAAAAAATTGAAGATCCTAAATTTAATCATTTAACCTTATTAGCTATCGCATTTGAATGTGGATTTAATTCTAAATCCTCTTTTAATAATATATTTAAGCAATATACAGGGCATACACCAAGCGAGTATAAAAAGCAATTAGAATTAAAAGAAGAGCAATAACTTATCTCAAATCAACCACCTCAACACCAGGAAATTGTTTGGCATCAAAAGTAAAGAAACTATCAGCTAGTGGTATATTGGCTTGAGTAGTAGACATAGTATAAGTAGTACGAGTGCCATTTTTTTCATAGATAAGAAAGCTCATCAATTCGGTAGTACTAGTATTAATCGTTACATCAATTTTGAAAATAGAACCATTCTTTTTAGTAGTTGGGCTCAATTCAACAACGGTAATATTTTTACCATTTACTACTTTTGATTCTTTAATACGATAGATATAATCTTTTTCCCAGAAGGTATAGAATTTTTCTGGAGAGATATTGCCATCTGCTTTATCATATAAACTTATCTGAACTTGTTTTTCATTGGGTAAATAATTCCAAATATTTTTGCCATCACAAATAGAAATCACATCATCAATTTGCATTTTGAATTTTGCTCCTTTCAAATGTAGAATACCCTTTTTGATAATGTCTGTTTTAGCATCAGCAAAATGTATTTTAATGGTATAATCTGTTTTTAAACTGGTATATGCTTTGTATTTGGCACTTACTTTTTTTAATAAGTCAGTAGCTTCTTTATCTATTTGTGCTTGTACACCTATTACAAGGAATAGGAAGATACAAAGAGCTTGTATTTTTTTCATTATTTTAAACTATTCAAATATCGTTCCAACTCTGCTTCATTATTATAAAGTACTTCACGAGCTTTACTTCCTAAGTTTGGTCCAACTATACCAGCTTCTTCTAATTGATCCATTAATCTGCCGGCTCTATTATACCCTAATTTTAATCTACGTTGTATTAAAGAGGTACTACCCATTTGGTTTTGAACAATTACGCGAGCAGCGTCTTCAAACATTTCATCTCTATCTCCACTATTAAATCCAGCATTTTTTATACCCCCATCAATATTGCTTTCATCTACCACTTCAGGTAACATAAAGGCTTCACCAAATCCCATTTGATTTCCGATACTATTCACAATAGCATCTACTTCAGGTGTGTCGACAAATGCACATTGTAATCGAACTAAATCGCTTCCCATACTTAAGAGCATATCACCTCTACCAATCAATTGATCAGCACCACCCATATCTAAAATGGTACGTGAATCAATTTTAGAAGCTACTTTAAAAGATATTCTTCCTGGGAAATTGGCTTTGATCGTACCCGTGATAATATTTACAGATGGTCTTTGAGTGGCTAATACCAAATGGATACCAATGGCACGAGCTAATTGAGCTAAACGAGCAATAGGTGTTTCTACTTCTTTTCCTGCCGTCATAATTAAATCGGCAAACTCATCCACGATCACCACAATCAATGGCATATAATCATGTCCTTTCAATGGATTTAGTTTTCGTGCAATAAATTTAGCATTGTATTCTTTTAAATTTCGAACATTCGCTTTCTTTAATAAATCATATCGATTATCCATTTCAATACATAGAGCATTTAATGTGGCTACTACTTTTCGTGTATCGGTAATAATTGCTTCTTCTTCGCCTGGTAGTTTAGCTAAGAAATGTTTTTCAATCGCGGAGTAGATACTTAACTCTACTTTCTTAGGATCTACTAAAACAAATTTTAGTTCGGATGGATGTTTTTTGTATAATAAAGAAATTAATATCGAGTTTATCCCAACTGATTTCCCTTGTCCAGTGGCTCCTGCCATTAATAAGTGAGGCATCTTTGCTAAATCAGCAATAAAGATTTCATTTGAAATAGTTTTACCCAAACAAATAGGTAAATCCATTTTAGAAGTTTTAAATTTATCAGAATTAATCATAGAGCGCATACTCACTATTTCTTTATGCACATTAGGTACTTCTATACCAATGGTGCCTTTACCCGGAATAGGTGCTATGATTCTGATACCTAATGCCGCTAAACTTAAAGCGATATCATCTTCTAATGATTTAATTTTTGAGATTCTAATACCTGGTGCTGGAACTATTTCATATAAGGTCACAGTAGGTCCTACTGTAGCCATGATTTTTGAAATTTCAATTTTATAATTGATTAGCGTTTGAATAATTTGATTTTTATTCTTTTCGAGTTCTTCTTTATCAATTTTAATTTTATCACTTCCATGTTCTTGAAGCAAATTGATATCAGGGAATTTATAATGACTCAAACCTAATGTAGGATCATATTCGCCTTTAGCATTCATATAGGAACTCATACTATCAAAATCGCTTATTTCATCTAGCTCGTCGTCTGTTTTAGTCTCTTCAACTGCATGATCAGCTATAGGTTCATTTTCTTCAAGCGTTTTTTCTTCATCAGTTGAAATTTCATTATTGATTTCAAATGCAGTATTGGTTGCTGTATTTGGTAATTCAAAATGAGTACTATTAGGAATAGATAATTCAGTATCTACAATATCTTCTTCTTCAATATCACTTTCAATTATTTCATTGTCGTCTTCCTCCTCTTCTTGCTCATTTATTTCAAGTGTATGAATATTTTTAAGGGAATCGTCCGTAGAATTAATACGGGTAGGGATGTTTGATTGGTTATTTAAATTAGGCTCCATCACCGGAGTTGTTACTTCTATTGGTTTTTCTATAACACCTGCAGCTTCTAATCCATCTTTTTCAAATATGGAAATATCGCTACCAATGACCGCTTGTTTTTCTTTTTCCTCTTCTTCTAACCGCTTCCGTTCTTCTCTTTTAGCTTTTAAATTATCCCACCAATTGCTTAGAAAATCAAAAGTAAAATTAAATAGGATTACCAAAGCGATTAAGGTAATACTGATTAATAAAGCAGCAGTTCCTGCTAATTTTATGTATTTACAGAAAATTCCATCTGGTGCAGTAAAATATTCACCAAAAGCTCCTCCCCAGCTTAAACCACTAGTTTGTGCGAATAAAGTTTGGAAATAACTGGCTATTACAGAGAACCATACCATAAATAAAATGGAGTACAAAACAATCTTCCCTATTTTAAAAATTTTTCTACGTAGTAAAAGATTAAAACCCAATGCACCAAAAATAATAATGAATAAAAATGAAGCAAAGCCAAATAGCTTATCAAAAAATATCGCTCCTAATCGAGCTCCAATTGGTCCAGCTTGATTATGAGTAGAATCTACTACATTGTTATTTGAGATCGCTTGATTAAGCGTACTTTCGTCGGCTTGATAGGAAGATACATAAGAGCCTAAGGACATAGCCAATACAAAAGAGAATAGTAATAATAATATTCCTAATACGATTGGAATCCTTCTGTCTGTCAACATTTCAGATAGCGGTTTTGAACTACTTGAATTATTGTTGGAAGATTTTGTAGTACTTGTTTTTTTTTCTTTTGTTTCTGCCATTCTCTATTTCACAATTTAATTTATTTGACTCTTGAATATAGAGCCAATTTTACTAGTACGAATTTGCGAATTATTTTATTGTAAAAAGGGCCTGTTTTTATACATATCAACAAGCAAACACAGTAAATTGTATAGTATAATTGAATTTACTTTTTGAATAGATAGAATTACATTTCTTTGATAGGAAGATATAGTTCAAAACTACTTCCTTTGTTTAATTCACTTTGTACACTAACATGTCCGTGATGAGCTTCTATCATGGCTTTTACATAACTTAAACCCAACCCAAAACCTTTTACATCATGGACATTTCCAGTAGGTACCCGATAAAATTTTTCAAATATCTTTTTCTGTGTGTCTTTATTCATCCCAATCCCATTATCTTTTATGACAATGATAATGCCATCCGATTTATTAAACGTGTTTACTTCAATATGTAAAGGATTTGATCCAGTATATTTGATAGCATTATCAATGATATTATTTAATACATTATGAATATGATGTTTATCTGCATATAATAGGCTATTAGAAGCATTTAGATGTAAAACCACTTCGCCTTTTAAACTTTGAATACGAAGTAAAGAGCTATCTAAAACATCTTGAATGATTTCATGAATATCGAAAGATTCTTTTTTAAGTTCAATTTGCCCTCTATCATATTTAGCAAATTGTAATACGCGTTCAATATGTGAACTTAGTCTATTGTTTTCTTCTAAAATAATGCCGGCATAATTTCTAGCTTTATCTATATCACTTAATACTTTTTGATTTTTGAGCATTTCACCTGCTAATGTTATTGTAGCTACAGGAGTTTTTAACTCATGTGTCATGTTGTTAATAAAATCAGTAGTCAGGTCACTTAATTTTTTTTGGCGATAAATAATGAATAAACATGCCCCAAAACAAAATAGTATTACCCCAATAAATACAATCGATTCAGTTAACATCATCCATAAATTGGTGAGTATATACAAATCTTTTTTAGGAAAATAAAGCAATAAAGTGAGTTCATTACCAAACAAGTTATTATAAATAGCAATAGGATAAGATTCTTCAAATATTTTTGGAGTCATCTTGTCGATATTGCTATATATGGTATTATAAGTGGCTGGATTGAATAAGGAGTATTGATATTTGGTTTTAATACCAGCACTTCTTAACTCATTAGCAATAGTTGCTTCTACCTCTGCTTTACTTACTACATCCTTTAATTCTTCACCACTTTCTTGAATTCCAAATCCACCACTTTTTATAAAAAAATCATTGATAGGATCATTATCTCCATCAGATTTATTTAGATATTGTATCGTTTGTACTCCATTTTGAGTATCGATTTTAATTTGTAATTGAGCACCTGTATTTGGGTCATTAATTTCGAAAGTACCTACAAAGTTTTTATCGATGACGCCATTTTGTTCAATCCCTAATTTGGTCAAAAGTTTTTTGCCTAATTGTGAAGATAGTTTTTCAATATTATTATGCTGATTATTTATTTTTTTGATAGCATATAATTGTTCGAGATGATAAGCGGTTCGGTTTAAAACAGAATATACATTGCTATCGAATTGTTTTTCTCGTAATTCTACCCCTTGACGAATTAATTTAATTTGTAAATACGCAATACCAATGGTAGCGAGAGATAATAAAAATATAATAGAGATAATAAAATTTCTGTTCATTGTATGGTATACAAATTTAGCTAAATTTTAGGTAAGGTAGGCTACTTAACAATCGTTAACTAATGATCTTCCATAATGGCGATAATTGCCCCTGCTGGATCTTGAATGACTGCAAAATTATTTTTTCCCATCTTACGCGGTCCTTCTATAATTTTACCTCCTAAAGACACACAAGATTTAGCACTTTGTTCTACATTTTCCACTTTTATATACAATAACCATTGGGGTGGAATGTTTTTGTTTACTCCTTTTGCATGACAGATTCCTGCGATGATATTTTCATCCGCATCTTGCACGTTATAATCTACGTAGTTGCCCATTGATTGTTCGGTAAATTCCCAACCAACAACCGATTCGTAGAATTTTTTAATATCTTTTGCGTTGTCTATAGTTAAGTCTTGCCATAGAAAGGAGCCAATTGGTTTCATGTTACATATTTTTTAATATTGGATAATGTCTTCTATAATTTTACCATTTGCATAAGGCATACTCAAATTAAAAATCGCAGCAATGGTAGTGGTGATATCTATTTGAGAATAATTCAAGTTGCAGGTATAATTTTTTTTGACATCAGGTCCAAGAGCCAGTAAAGCAATATGTCTACAGCCACTACAATCATCCCCATGCGAAACAAATCCGTCTTTCCAACCATCGTTATGTCGGCCATGATCATTTGTAATAAGTAACATAGTTTGATCCTTATAATAGGGGTCAGATTGAATATAGTTCCAAATTTCTGCTACATATTTATCTGTTTCTTGGATACCTAAAATGTAATTATTCCAGTTATTAGCATGTCCACTATAATCAGGTTCTCTATAATTCACCAACATTAAATCAGGATGAGTATTTTGTAGAGTAGATAGTACCTTTTTTTGTGTGATAGAATCTTGACGATAACCGGTACCTCTGCCATTTACTCCGCAATCGGTGTTCGGCTGAAATTTATTTTTGTAATCTTTATCACTACAATTAGCCAATACTTCTAGTTTATCTTTAGAAGCAATAATCCAAGCTTTTGATGCTGGGGCTTTTTTTTGTTCTATATAATATTGAAAAAAGGATGGGAATGTAGGAATGACTAATCCAGCATTATTTAAACTTTCGTAATTTCCAGTACAGATTGCGGTATGGCCATTGATAGTATTCGTAGTGCCTTCATTAAAAAAAGAAGTACATAGGGTACCTTCTTTACATAAAGCAGATTGATTGGGTATGTATTTATGATTTGGTTCACCAAAAGTTTCTTGATATCGTGGTCCATCAATGACTACTACAATTACTTTAGTACTTTTCCATTCTTTAATAAATGGTTCATCTCTTTTACAAGAGAGTAATAATAATAGTGAAATAGATATGAATGATAATAACTTTGTACGCATCTACACAAATATACAAAAAAATGAAAGATAAAATATTGGTGATTGGTGATGTACATGGGTGCTTTAATACATTTAAGCAATTAGTAGAATCAATTGATTTGATGGAGTATCAACTCATTCAGGTAGGAGATATTATAGATAGAGGGAACTATCCGGTAGAAATGTTAGAGCTAGCGATGCAACTTGAAAAAGACTATGGGGCCGTTTTTTTATTGGGGAATCATGAATTAGAATGCATTAAACATATTGAAAATGGAGCAAATGAAAATTGGTTGCGACAAGGAGGAAGAGAAACGATGGAAGCATTGCAAGCTTCGACGAAAGGATTGACTTACTATTATGATTGGATGAAGTTGCGTCCCCATTTTTTTGAGCGGGAAGAAATTCTGGTATCACATGCGGGGATATCTGACGAGGAAGAGACGATGAATATATATAGTTCTAAAGGTTTATTGTGGTATAGAGGAGCTTTAAAACATATGGGCAAATTGCAAATACATGGTCATACACCTATACGAATAGGCGATGCTCAGTATACGTATGATTCAAATAGTTGGAATATAGATACCGCAGCTTGTTATGGAAATAAACTTACTGCCCTTTCATATGATTGCTCCTTGAAAAATATTAAATTATATTCAATCGCAACTTTAGAAACCGATATAAGATAATATATACTATATATAAGTATAACTTTGTATTTTTAATATATGAATTATCAAAATTATAGATTTTCGTTTAAGCTTCATCCAAGGTGGAGCGATATGGATGAGTTGCATCATATCAATAATGCAGTATACTTAACCTACTTAGAAGATGCAAGAGGAAGGTTTTTGCATGAAGTAGCTAATTGGAATTGGAATATTGATGGTATTATTTTAGCAAATGTAAATATCAATTATAGGAAGCCTATGAATTTTTTAGATGATGCTTCTGTTTTTGTTCGCACTAGTAAAATAGGAGAGAAGAGTTTTGAATTGAGTTATGCTGTAGTTCGAAAAATAAATCAAGAATGGGAATTAGTGGCTGATGCAACTACCGTATTAGTCATGTTTGATTATAAAACGCAAAGCAGTATAAAAATTCCAGATCATCTAAAAAATAAATTAATTGATTTTGACGCTATATAAAAATACTAAATGCTTTTACGAATAGATAAAAATAATCCGGACGATAATCGACTTTCTAAAGTGATAGAATGTTTGCAAAATGATGGAGTAATTATTTACCCAACCGATACAGTATATACCTTGGGAGCCTCTATTCATAGTAAAAAAGCCTTTGAACGAATTTGTAAAATCAAAAAAGTAGAACCTAAAAAATCAAACTTTTCGATGGTATGTTTTGATTTAAGTCATATTTCTGACTTCACTTTAAATTTAGACACCCCTACTTTCAAATTGATGAAACGAACATTACCTGGTCCATATACTTATATTTTGAAAGCCAATAGAAATATTCCATCCTATTTTGGTTATAATAAAAAAACAATAGGAATTCGAGTACCAGATAGTCCTATTACACGAAAAATAATTTCGACTTTAGATAGTCCAATTTTTTCAGCATCGATAAAAAATGATGATTCTATTCTAGAATATATTACAGATGCAGAAGAAATTTATGAAATGTATAAAGATATAGTAGATATTGTAATCGACGGCGGGCCTTGTCATAATAGGGCTTCCACAATTATTGATTGCAGTGAAGGAGAACCTATTTTAATAAGAGAAGGCTTAGGAGAAATTCCATTTTAGATTTTACAAATAACAATTTCATTTTTGATTTTTGGATGAAAATTTATTTCAATTCACATAGATTTTTATCTAAAATATTTTTGATTAAGTACGAATACTGATGAATTGATAGCGTATTCAAGCTTTGATGAAAAAAAATATGTTACAATTATCAACAAGCATTTTGTGTTATACTAAAGTGTTTACTCTAATATACAATTCATAGTAGTGTCTCTGAATATATAGTAAAATCAATACACACAGGCTATGTTGTTATATTGTAAGTATATGTTTGTAGGAAATATATTTGCGATTATCCACAAAATCAAACACTTGATATAAAAAAATATTATGTAAGTATTTGTATTTATTGAATATTAGTTATTAAATTTGAACTATCATTTTTAACCAAATTAATATTAAAAAAAATGGCAACAACAAAAAAAGCAGCTACTAAAAAAGCAGCAACAAAAAAAGCAGCTCCTAAAAAAGCAGCAACAAAAAAAGCAGCTCCTAAAAAAGCAGCAGCAAAAAAAGCAGCTCCTAAAAAAGCAGCTCCTAAAAAAGCAGCTCCTAAAAAAGCAGCAGCAAAAAAATAATTGTTATTTGACAATTACTTATAAAGCCCCGTATTTCGGGGCTTTATTATTTATATGAAGTCCCTTTTTTATTTTTTCGTATATTAGTCATATGAATACAGACGCAAGATTAATTGCCTTCGAAAGATTATTAAATGTAATGGACGATTTACGGGAGAAATGTCCCTGGGATCAAAAACAAACCAACGAAACATTACGTCAACTTACCATAGAAGAAACTTATGAATTATCGGATGCCATCTTAAAAAATGAGCCCAATCTGATTAAAGAGGAGCTAGGAGATTTATTATTACATATTGTTTTCTATGCAAAAATTGGAAGTGAAAAAGAATCTTTTGATATCACTTCTATTATTAACACTTTATGCGATAAACTTATTTTCCGACATCCACATATCTACGCAAAAACTTCTGATCATAAAGAATTAATTGAAGTCACTTCTGAAGAAGATGTAAAAAAGAATTGGGAAAAACTAAAATTAAAAGAAGGAAGAAAATCTATTTTAGAAGGGGTGCCAAGTTCTATGCCGGCCATGAATAAAGCCTATAGAATTCAGGAAAAGGTAAAACAAGTGGGCTTTGAATGGGAAACTAAAGAAGAAGTATGGGGTAAATTTGAAGAAGAAATTAATGAGTTGAAAGAAGCTATTCATACCAATGAACATATTGAAGAAGAATTAGGAGATGTGTTTTTCTCTTTAATTAATTATGCTAGATTTATTCAAATTGATCCGGATGCAGCACTTGAAAAATGTAATACTAAATTTATGAATCGATTCAATTATATCGAACGTAAAGCCAAACAACTAAACAAAAATTTATCAGAAATGACTTTGGCAGAAATGGACTCTTATTGGAATGAAGCTAAACTAGATGAAAAGAATACTAAATAGTCATTTTAGCATAGTTGTACTTATACTAATAGTACTTTCTATTATTAGTGTTATTGGTAAATATTCAAGTACCAATACCAGTAAAAGTTTATCTACTAGTATTAATACTCTTCATAATACGATTGTGCAACTCGATATTGATTTCGAAAAAATAATTCAACAAAATACAATTTACTCTTTCAATTTTAACCATAAAAACATTCTTGATAAAAAGCAATTATATACCTTAATTCTATATAAAAATGAAGATGCTGTTTTTTGGACAAACAATAGTATCAGCTTTCCACTTCTTTCGCAAATAAAAAATAATAGTCAGTCTCTTCAGAAACTTAAAAATGTTTGGTGCTATATCTCCACATATAAATATAATGATAGTACTTATTTAGTTGCCGTACTGCCTATTAAATACACTCAAGATATCAAAAACAACTACCTCACTGATGAGTTTATTGTTGCCCATATTGGGGAACAATTTGATATCAATAAAAGCATTGATAAAAACCCCAACATCATTTATAATAAATATAAAGTTCCTCTATTTAGTTTATATACTAAGGATATTGTGGCCAAATATAAAGGCATCTCTTTTTATGTGATTATCAATTTTATATTCATATTGATGTTGTTCCATTTAATTTATCTAAGCTGTAATTATTTAGCTGAAAGATTTTCTGAATGGTTCTCTTTTATACTTTTAATTGTTTTACTCTTTATCGTTCGTGCTTTATTTTATTTTGATGGATGGATGTATAATCTCCAAAATTCCTCTTTATTTGACCCAAGCTTACTCGGTTCAAATGCCATAAATAGTTCACTCGGATTATTTATTATCAATGCTATCATATTCGGTATTATCGCTTATTACTTTTATACACATATACATATTAAATCAACAAAAAAGACAAGCCCAATTTATAAAGTATTCTTAAATATATTATTTGTAGTACTTTATTTAGTACACTTTTTATTGATATACTTATATAAGGATATTATTTTAAACTCTACGATTCCGCTCGATTTAACTAATATATTGAAAGTAAATATCTACTCTATTATTGTATATGCGATTATGGGTATTTTATCGTTTTCCTATGTCTTTATTAGTTTAAATCTTTTCAAAATCATTATTCAACAGAAAATTAGCAACGCTACTTTTATCATTTTAAATGGAATTGCTATCCTAGTTAATTTATGGATTGTTTACTTCTTTAAACTTGATAGTATCTGTTATATTGGTATTCTAGTGATGTTCCTATGGAATATTTTACTTTTTTATTATTTCAACAGTAAAGTACTATTTGATTCTATTTATGATTTAATTATCATTATCGGATTTGTATCATTAGTTTCAGCGATCTATTCAAATTTCTTTCATGTTACCAAAAGTAAAATTATCACCCAAGATGAAATTCAAAAATTAGCTGATGACCGCGACTATGTTACAGAATTTTCATTCACCGACATTCATTGTAGAGTAACGGAAGATGTTTTTTTAAAACGAATCTTTTTAAATAAAGTACAGTTGAACTCTAGAGATAATACCATTATCAATAGAATTGAACAATTATATTTCAAAAGCTACTTATCTAAATATAACCTCGATATTCATTTGTTTGATACCTATGGTCAATCTATGTTAGCTGATGATACCATATCACTCAATACCTATCAAGAAGCCATTAATAAATTTGGTTTTGAAACCTCAGATTTTTACCTGCATTTTATTGAAAAATCTTCCGAAAACTATTATTATGCAGCTGTCATTCCCGTATATTCAGATACCAACCAAATTGGTGTTGTGGCATTTAATCTAAAACCAAAAGTATCTAACGATGAGAATGTATACCCAGATTTATTAATATCAAAAAATATTCAAAAAATTGATGAAAATAATGAAGCCAGCTATTTAGTAATCAATAATAATCGAATATTAAAATCAAAAGGAAGTATCCCCTATGAATTTACTAATCTACTCAATACAAATATCCCTATAGATTCATTTATTTGGCTTAAAGATCAACAAAAAGTATATACTATATATAAACCAACTATACGTAAATCGATCATTTATTGTCGAGATAAAATCTCTTTTTATAAATATATTAGCTCGCTATCCTATATAATTATTATTAATATACTCATTGTATTCATCCTATTTATTTTATATACCTTATATACGATTATCGAAGATTTTAAAAACAAGCCTTGGAAATCCCTCTCATTAGCCTTTCACGATAAAATCAATTTTACCCTATTCAGTTTATTATTGATATCCTTTTTTGCCATTGCTATTATCACTACTATTTTTATTGGTTATCAATATGAAACCAATAACAAACAAAACCTTATTAATATTAGTATTCGCGTCAGTACACAGTTGCAAGAATATATCAATAAATACGATTTAGCAGATGCTAGAGCGGCAACTCTAAAAGAAGATTTCTCCTATTTTATTCCTCAATTATCAAATGATGAAAAAATAGATATCAATATTTTTGATATCAATGGAAATTTGGTCATCAGTTCACAATCCTCTATTTTCGAAAAAGGACTTCAAGCTACTAAGATGAACCCCAATGCTTTCATGGTATTAAAAAACAAAGTGACCAATCAAGTCATGCAGAATGAATCTATTGGAAAATTAGATTATCTATCCTTATATATGCCACTCTATAATGATCAAAATCAGTTATTGGCTTATATGAATATTCCTTATTTCTCTCAAACTAAAACCTTGAAGGATGAAATATCGCGTTTTCTAGTAGCGCTTATCAATGTATATGTTCCTCTATTATTAATTACAGGTCTACTTGCCTTATTTATATCTAATTCTCTTACTAAGCCATTAAATCAAATTGGTAATCAGTTGCGTAAAATAAGATTAGGGAAAGTAAATGAATCGATAGAATGGCATCAAAAAGATGAAATAGGTTTATTAGTTGAAGAGTATAATAAAATGATTCAGAAATTAGATGAAAGTGCTAGTTCGCTTAAAAAGAGTGAAAGAGAAGGTGCTTGGCGCGAAATGGCGAAACAAATTGCTCATGAAATCAAGAATCCTTTAACTCCTATGCGATTAAGTATTCAATTTTTGCAACGAGCCATTCAAGATAAAAATCCTAAAACACCGGAGCTGACCTTGAATATGACTCATACACTTTTAGAACAAATTGATAATTTGTCTGAAATTGCAACAGCCTTCTCTTCTTTTGCAAAAATGCCTATAGCTAATAATGAAAAACTCGACCTAGATCATTATCTCACTTCTATTATTAATTTATTTGCTGAAGAACATAATGTAAAAATTAACTATCAAGCTAATATAAAACCAGCATGGATTTTTGCCGATAAAAATCAAATGATTAGTTTATTTAATAATTTAATCAAAAATGCTATACAAGCTATAGTAGAAGATAGACAGAGTGTAATTGATATTTCATTGCTTGAAGAAAATGCCCTGATAAAAGTTATTATTATGGATAACGGTAAAGGAATTCCAGATGAAATAAAAGACCGTATTTTTACTCCAAACTTCACCACAAAAAATTCAGGTTCGGGCTTAGGCTTAGCTATCTCTAAACAAATCATTGATAGCATTGGTGGTTCTATTTGGTTCGAATCACAAGAAAATATCGGAACTACTTTTTATGTTCTCATCCCTAAATTTGTAGAAACTAGCCATGATATTGTTCAATCATAATACGATCAATCAATCTCATATATTGGTCAATAGAATCAGTGAAGATGCGGCATTCTATTTGAAAGGTTTGGTATTAACTGAATTTGATAGAACTGAATTAGCCAAATACCTGATTGAAAAAAGAAAATTACAATGGTATGCGAGTAGATATGCATTAAAAAAATTATTGAATCGAAATGATATCATTTATTTGAATAAAGATGCTTATGGCAAACCTTATATCGAAAATAGTTCAATGCAAATATCCTTATCACATACCCAACATATGGTAGTGGCAATGAGTAATAATACTTTTGAAATAGGAGTGGATGTAGAACAAATCAAAGAAAAAGTAAAACGAATTGCTCATAAGTTTACGACAGAAATTGAAACAGCTTTGATCAATCCTATAACTGAAGTTGAATCCTTAATTACCATCTGGAGTGCTAAAGAGAGTATCTATAAAATGTATAGTCAAAAGCAACTCGATTTTAAAGACCATATTTTATTAGAACCTTTTACGTATACAATTTCTGGTCAGTTTAAAGCTATTCTTCAAAAAGATGATTTATACAAAGAACTTATAGTTCATTATTGTACCATAGAAGACCATATACTGACTTATGTAGAAGATATTTCTCCTAATACATAAACAAAATAGAGTCTTTTTTGTTATATGGTTTTATATTGCATATCAATTAATTACACTTTTTTATCAAAATATGAAATACTTATTTACGCTTAGTTTATCTTTCATTATTCTAGCAATTCAAGCACAAACAGGTAAAATTCAAGGCCGTGTGTTTGATGCCGTAACCAATGAATCTATTGCGTTTGCAGTAGTGAGTATCCAAAATTCATCAACCGCTGCTACTACTGATACAGGTGGGATGTATCAATTTAACGACTTAAAACCTGGCTTATATAATTTAGAAGTCAAATATTTAGGCTATCAAACTAAAGTACAATACGAAGTAGAGGTAGGAAATGCCAAATTGATACAAATGGATTTTGCACTTGAAACGGAATCTAAAAATATTAATGAAGTCACTATTACGGGTAAACAAGCATTTGTCAAAACGCAAGAAAGTCCGCTTTCTGTGCGCTCTTTAGGTTTGAATGAAATTCAACGTTACCCAGGAGGAAATAGAGATATCAGTAAAGTAATACAATCCCTTCCGGGTGTGGCGCCTACGGCTGTAAACCGAAATGATATTATTATTAGAGGTGGTTCACCAGCAGAAAACAAATTTTATGTAGATGGAATCGAAGTGCCAACCATCAATCACTTCTCTACACAAGGAGCTTCTGGTGGACCGGTAGGATTAATCAATGTAGATTTAATTAAAGAAGTTGATTTTTATAGTTCGGCTTTCCCTGCTAATAGAAATACAGGGCTAAGTTCGAATATGGATTTGAAATTGCGTGATGGTAGAACCGATAGAACAGGGTTTAACTTTACGATTGGTGCGAGTGAAGCAGCACTTTCTATTGAAGGTCCATTGAATAAGAAAAAAACAGCTTCGTATATCGTATCGGCTCGTCAATCGTATTTGCAATTTTTGTTTCAAGCGCTAAAATTACCTTTCTTACCTACCTTCAACGATTTTCAAATTAAAGTTAAAAGACGTATCGGTGATAAACACGAATTGACTTTTGTTGGATTAGGCACCTACGATCGTTCAAAGTTGAACTTAAAAGCCAATGAAACCGAACAACAAAAATATTTATTAAATATCTTGCCTGAGCAAAAACAAGTATTCTATACCTTGGGCTTGCGTTATAGATATTTCAGACCTAATGGGGCTTGGACTTTCGTATTAAGTAGAAATATGATGATCAATCAGTTTACGAAATATATCGACAATGATAATACGAAAGATAAAAGTACTGATTTTATTTCACAAGAAATTGAAAATAAATTTAGAGTAGAAAACTTGACTAGAAAAAATGGCTATAAAATTATGACTGGTTTTTCGTATGAATTCTGCAAATACAACAATAAAGCAAAATATAGATATACCACACCATTCGGTCAATATGTAGCAGATTTAAATACGCAATTGGATTTACATCGCTTTGGTTTGTTTGTTCAAGTGAGTAGAGCTTTCGCCAATGAAAAATTAAATTTATCCTTAGGATTACGAGCAGATGGAAATACCTATAATAAAGATATGGTGCAATTATACAAACAACTATCACCACGTTTTTCTTTATCGTATAACTTCGCTAAAAATGTAGCATTCAATTTCAATACAGGTCATTATTACCAAACACCATCATATACAACCATGGGCTATAGAGATAATAATGGCATTTTAGTAAACAAACCAAACTTGAAATATATCTCTTGTACGCATGTGGTTGCAGGTTTTGAGTACAATACAGCTATTAATTCGAAGTTAAGTGTAGAAGGATTTTTCAAATACTATAATAACTATCCATTCTTAACCAATGACTCAATTTCATTTGCTAATCAAGGCGTAGGTTTTGGAGTGGTAGGCAATGAGCCAGCGGTATCAAACAATCAAGGAAGAGCGTATGGGGTGGAATTCTCATATCAACAACGATTATTCAAAGGATTTTTTGGTTCTATTTCATATACCTTGTTTTGGAGTGAATTTAAAAACAAAAACGGCGTATATACCCCAAGTGCCTGGGATAGCCGTCATATCATTAGTGCCACCTTTGGTAAGAAATTTAAACGCAATTATGAAATCGGAACCGTATTTCGTTTAGCAGGTGGTAATCCGTATACTCCAATAGATTCGGCTTATTCATCATCACGTCCTGTATGGGATATCAATCAATCAGGCGTGCTTGATTACAATCAATTAAATTCAAAACGTATAGGTATATTCTATCAATTAGATATTCGTGCTACTAAAAAATGGTTCTTCAAAAAATGGAATTTCGAAATTTATGTAGACATACAAAACATTACGAACGCGAAACAAAAATCAAGTCCTTCTTTACGATTGTTAACAGATGAAAATGGACAAGCATTAATCAATTCATCGAATCCATCATACTACCAAACCAAATTTATTGCTAATACCAATGGTACTTTATTACCAAGTATTGGAATTGTGATTGGGTATTAAAATGCTTTCTTGACTTTGTTGGACGTATAACCAACAAAGTCAAGAAAAATTAATACACCACCAACTTCAATTCCATTTCCCAAGCATTCATTTCCTCTATCAGCATAGGAATATACTCTTTGCCAAACTGTAAATAATACATCATAAAATTATCGTAACGTTCTTGTAAAATATCGTTTGGATATAATTTGCCTTTTGCTTTATGTATTTGAGCAATATCTTCATCACTCTTTTTCTTAAATGCCTTATAGGTCTTAGCTTCTAACATACTAATACTATTCAGTATTTTTTGTTTCTCCGCTTGTACCGTAGCCAATAAAGTTTTGTCTAATTCATTCATCTTCTCTGCTATCGAATCGTACTCTTCAATAATTTTATCTTTTTGATGCTGAAAAATATGTTCTGTAGCATGATTTTTAGAAATAAATATTTTTTCAAGTTCGTGAATAGGTTTAAAAATATCTTCGGCACTAAACCCTTTTTGTATAAATCGGTTCCAGGTTTTTTCATCGATATATAAAGCCATATCACGCATCACCAACATCGGGAAAGCAATATGATTAGCCGTGAAAATATTTTTCAATTGCAACCAATAAGCTATTTCTCCAGCTCCACCCACAAAGGCAAGATTAGGCAAAATGGTTTCTTGGTATAAAGGTCGAAGTATTACATTCGGACTGAATTTTTCGGGAGTTACTTCAATCATTTTTAATAATTCCTCTTTAGAAAAAACTAAATCAGTATTATTGATTTTATAATTTCCTTCACTTTCAATAATGCGTTCGCGCAGGGTATCTGTCAAATAAAACAAGTTGATTTCTCTCGGGCTCGCTTGAATTGCATAATTGTTTTCTAAAAAAGTTAAAGTACTTGCTATCTGTTTTGAAGAAGCATTCTCTTCAATCTCTTTTTGAAATACATCAATCATCTGATGTTTAAAAGCTCGATCATTTTGATCTAATACTACAATGCCTTCTTTTTCAAATAAGGCATAAACCAATTTACGAGTGGCATTCGTTAAATCTGTTCCTTCCTGATAGGCTTTTTCAATGATAGTATTTAGCTCTAGTGCATGTTGCGATTGACCTAGATATTCGTTCACTACACTTTTAAGTGCACTAATTTGTTGATCCAATATTTTTTTACCAACGGGTCCGCCTTTAGGACTTTGCCATTCTATTTTTTTATTGAAAAGATGTAGATGATTCACTTCCTCAATATCATGATCTTCGCTGCCTATCCAATAAATAGGAACAAAGTTATAGTCGGGATATTGCTTTTTAGCAATACGAGACAATTGAATACAAGAAGCAATTTTATGAATGAAATAGACTGGTCCACCCATAAGCAATGGCTGATGTGCCGTGCAAATAGTAAAGGTTTTTGAATCGTTTAATAATTCAATTTGATTACGCGTGTTTATGCTAATCGATGCGTCTTGTTGCAGCAAAGTATTTACTAGTAAATTGCGTTGCGCTTCGGTAAATGATTTTCCATCAATAGCAGCCGAAATTTGATCGATAGAACTTTTGTAAGAATATAATGAATCAATTTTTTCAGGCTCGTACATATAATCAAGTAAAAGCTTTGAAAACAAATGTGTATTTTTATATGATATTTTTTCGATTCGCATACGACAAATTTAATATAGATATGATTGCAAACCCAATTCCGTATAAAATAGTTTCAGATAGATTAATGTTGCGTTGTTATGAACCCACAGATATTCATCAATTAAACGAGAAAACCAATCGGAGTAAGGAGCATTTACTACCCTGGTTATCATGGGCCAAAGAAGCCCCATACACGCTGGAAATGCATATTGATACCATTCGTAGAATGCGTTCCATGTATGATACAGATCAAGATTATACCTTGGGTATTTTCGATAAAAATACAGGCGAATTATTAGGAGGAACGGGCATGCATACCGTTTCTGAAAAAGAATTTCATATTGGATATTGGATCGATGTACAACATCAAAAAAAAGGATATATCACCGAAGCTGTAAAAGCATTGACGCAAGTAGGTTTATTATACAGAAATATGCATTTTGTGCAAGTGTGTAATGCCAAAGAAAATAGTGCCAGTAGAAATATACCTCTGAAACTAGGTTTTACATTGGAAGCAACGCTCAGCAAGCGATTGAAACTAGCCGAAGACGATTATCGGGATAAAGAAATTTGGTCGATGGATAAAGAAGCATTTCTAACAAACAAAGCGATGCAGATGAAGATTGTCTGTTATGATTTTATGGGGAATGAAATATCCCCAATGCCATCGTGATAAGATGTTCCATTATTTCAAGTAAAGATTCTTAATTTTGTATATGCATCATATAATTCAACAAATTGAACAACTTTGTAGCGACAAAGGGATATTGGTAAAAAGCATAGATGTACTGCCAGCAAGTGGTAGCGATAGACGATACTTTCGTATTCATACAACAGATAAAACCTTCATTGCAACCTACAATGATAATAAAGTAGAAAATCATACTTTTTTTGAGTTTACAAAACATTTTAAATCCAAAGGTATTCATGTTCCTGAAGTGATTGCCACTGCTGAAAAAGACATGATTTATATTCAAGAAGATTTAGGAAATGATTCGCTCTTACATATCATAGAAAAAGAAGGTCATACACCGAATACATATAAAATGTTTGAAAAAACATTAAAAGAATTAGCGAAGCTACAAATTAAAGGCAATGAAGGGCTGGATTATAGTTTATGCTTAACCTCGAAAGAATTTGACAAACAAACAATATTTACAGATTTACTCTATTTCAAATATTATTTTTTACGTACGCTGAAGTTACAATATGATAAACAAAAATTATTTGATGATTTTGAAGCCTTAGCCACTTATTTGACTCATACAGACGCGAAGTATTTTTTAATGCGCGATTGCCAAAGTAGAAATGTAATGGTGAAAGGAGAGGGGATTTATTTTATCGATTATCAAGGGGGGATGCAGGGAGCATTGCAATATGATGTGGCTTCTTTATTATGGCAGGCTAAAGCAGAGTTGCCCGAAGATTGGAAAAATTCTTTGCTCGATTATTATATTGATGAAGCGAATAATCTTTTGGAAGAAAAATTAGATCGCTCATTATTTACGGCACAATATAATGGTTATGTTTTAATACGATTATTGCAAGTATTAGGTGCTTATGGCTTCAGAGGCTTATTTGAACGCAAAGCGCATTTCTTATCAAGTATTCCATTAGCACTGAAAAATTTAAAATGGTTTGTTCAAAATAAAAAAATCGGAATTAGTTTAAAAGAATTTTCTAGAGTACTTGACTTAATCACACAAGATGAGGTGATACAAAAATTTGAAACGATTAAAGCAGACGAAAATACTCCGCTACATATTCGGATTAATAGTTTTTCATTTTTAAAAACTGGCTATCCAAAAGATGAAACAAAAAATGGTGGGGGCTATGTATTTGATTGTAGAGGAATATTAAATCCGGGTAGATTTGAACCATATAAACAGCTTACAGGTAGAGATAAAGAAGTGAAAGATTTTTTAGAACAACAAACCCTAATGCCCGATTTTTTAAATAATGTTTTTAATATTGTAGATATTAGTGTTGAAGATTATATCAAAAGAGGGTTTGATAGTTTATATATCAATTTTGGTTGCACGGGCGGTCAACATAGAAGTGTGTATGCGGCAGAAGAAACGGCACGACATTTACGCAATAAATATAAAGTAAAAGTGAGTGTGCATCATATTGAACAAGGGATACATAGTTGATAAATTAAAGATTAGAAGATGAAAGCAATGATATTAGCTGCGGGGTTTGGTACTCGCTTAAAACCTTTTACCGATAAGCATCCTAAAGCTTTAGCACCAGTAAATGGGAAATCCTTATTACAACGAAATATTGAATATTTATTGAGCTATGGATATGATGAAATCATCGTAAATGTGCATCATTTTGCCGATCAAATTATGGATGCAGTAAAAATCAATAATGGTTGGGGAGCTTCCATTTCGTTTAGTGATGAAACAGATGCTATACTTGAAACGGGTGGAGGATTGAAACGAGCAGCTCATTTTTTTGAACATTCAAATGAAGTATTTGTATTGATGAATGTAGATATACTTACCGATTTAGATTTGAATGCAATGCGTAAAACGCATTTGGAGAAAAATCCGCTTGCTACTTTAGCGGTAAGGAATAGAGAAACTAGTCGCTATCTTTTATTTAATGAGGACAATGAATTGGTAGGCTGGAGAAATGCCAGTACCAATGAAGAAAAAATTTCGAGAGTCGCCAATAACTATCATCCTAAAGCATTTAGTGGCGTGCATTTAATTGAACCCAAACTATTGAAGTTAATTACACAGGAAGGAAAATTTTCGATGATAGATGTGTATCTAAACATAGCGAAAGAGCATATTATCAGAGGATATGACCATAGCGATTCAAAAATGATTGATGTCGGCAAACCTGAAAGCATCGAAAAAGCAGAGAAGTTGTTTGTATAAATTCAATTTTAATTTATTTTCTTTTCATACTCCGAAGCTTTATTGGCACATGGGGTTTCAACCCCATGCTAGAAAAAATCTAACATCTATTTTCTAGTATCTAGCTACTTTATTTTTCTCTGCAATACCCTTGCTCTCTTATCCTCCCCACTATCGCTCCAGCCTGGAGCTAAGAAAAGATATTTTATTTTATTGGAGAATCCTTTCGTTCTAAAGAAATCTTTACTAACTGCAATCAATTCATGTGTTGCAATTTTCAGTGGATTATGCGTATGAATATTTTCTGTGATACCATATTTAGGGGTATGTTCTTCTTCTTGAAACGTACCAAACAACCTATCCCATATGATAAAAATACCCGCATAATTTTTATCCAAATAGTTGATCTCCGAACTGTGATGTACTCGATGATGCGAGGGGGTATTCATAAACCATTCTAAAAACCCTAATCGATTGATTAGCTCTGTATGAATCCAATATTGATAAATTAAACTGAATTGCATCATCATAAAAATCATATATGGATGAAAACCAACTAATACTAATACAATCCAAAAATTATATTTATAAATATCTTCCCACCACCCTTGACGTAATGCCGTAGCTAAATTATATTCCTGAGAAGAATGATGATTCACATGTCCGGCCCAAAGAATACGCACTTCATGTGCCGCCCGATGAAACCAATAAAAAATAAAATCATCAGCAAACAATAATAAAATCCATACCCAATAATGTTGTATATGCCATTGAAAAGACAACACATCATCAATAGAATTAGGTCCAAGGAATGCAAAAATTCTGTATTTATAAATGAAAAGGAATAAGGTTAAATACAATGTTTTTGAAACTACATTCACAAACAAAACCCCAATACCCATAGAGATACTAGCTAATGCTTCTTTAAAATCATACGCTTTATGATAATGTTTAATGATTAAAAATGTTTCAATCACTAATGTAATTACGAAAAAAGGAATTGCATACAACGCCGGATCTGGAACCTCAAATGGATTTGACAAGTGCATGCTTGTAAGTTTTTTAATTGTTAACCACGTTTCAATTCAAATTTCTCAATTTTATTGTACAAATGACTTCGTTGAATATTCAACTCATCAGCTGTTTTAGAGATATTCCATTCGTTGGCTTTTAATCGATGCTGAATAAATAACTTTTCAAAATGTTCTTTGAATTCATGAAAATCTTTGAACTGTTCGAAAATATCATTCGTTGATTTTTTAGTCACCGGCATAGTTACATATTGTTGTACATCATCTTCAGTGATTTTGTCGGCACATAGAATCACCAATCGTTCACATACATTGCGTAGTTCACGAATATTACCAGTCCAATTATAATTTTCTAATTCAATCAAGGCTTTAGGAAGAATATTCTTTTTGGTAGTGCCATATTCTTCACAAATTTCTTTGATGAATTTTTCTGCTAATAAAGGAATATCTGTTCTACGATCATTCAAAGAAGGTACATGAATGAGTATCACACTCAAACGATGATATAAATCCAATCTAAATTTTTTGTTTTCGACTTCTTCTAATAAATCTTTATTCGTTGCTGCAACAACTCGAACATCAACCGTAATATCTTTCTCTCCACCAATACGTGTGATTTTATTTTCCTGTAAAGCACGTAACATTTTGGCTTGAGCTTCCAAACTCATATCCCCAATTTCATCTAAGAATAAAGTACCGCCACTGGCTTGTTCAAATTTCCCAATACGTTGTTTAAGTGCTGAAGTAAATGCTCCTTTTTCATGACCAAATAATTCGCTTTCTATTAATTCAGAAGGGATAGCAGCACAGTTCACTTCTATCATCGGCCCTTTATTTCTGTTGCTTCGTTCATGAATCCAACGAGCCACTAATTCTTTACCCGTACCATTCTCTCCTGTAATCAATACTCTAGCATCAGTTGGTGCTACCCGTTCAATCGTATCTTTTATTTTTTGAATCGACTCCGATTCACCAATGATTTCGCGGGTACTGGCAACTTTACGTTTTAATATTTTTGTTTCAGTTACTAAATTCGTTTTGTCAGTGGCATTTCGAACGGTAATTAATAAACGATTTAAATCAGGTGGTTTAGAAATAAAATCGAATGCTCCTTTTTTAGTTGCTTCAACCGCTGTTTCAATATTGCCATGGCCAGAAATCATAATAAATGAAGTATCAGGAGCATGCTCTTTCGCTTTTTCTAATACTTCTAAGCCATCCATCTTCGGCATTTTTATATCGAGCAAAACTACATCATAACTATTCTGTTGAATTTTTTCTAGTGCAGCAGCGCCATCTTCTGCTTCATCCACTTTATAATTTTCGTATTCTAGAATTTCTTTTAACGTTTTGCGAATCGCTTTTTCGTCATCTACTATTAAAATGTTAGACATGTGATAGTTTTTAAATATAATTATCAAAATCATTAAAAATAGTATAATAAAATAAGCCGGGTTCTGTATACAAGCCGAAGCCTGCACTCTGTCATTTATCTATCCTTGCCTTCACAGACAAGTTCTAACGACCTACCCTTCATGGTCTTTACACCGAAATGTAAAATGAAACGAACAGCTCCAAAACCATGATATATTTGGTCTTTCAACATACGAGGTTTATCCCTCTAGCTTATCACTAAACTACAGCGTGAGCTCTTACCTCACGTTTTCACCTTTATCACACCGAAGTGTGAAAGTTATTCTCTGTGACACTCTCTACCTATAGTTGTCTATAAGTGTAGCCGTTAACTACCGTATTGTTCTTTGTTGCCCGGACTTTCCTCTATGTATTGCTACACAGCGACAAAGTATATTATACTATTTTCAATGAACGATTTATTTTGTTATTAATACAAAATTAATCATTATTGCATAATAAAATATACAGTTTTTAACAATCAACAATTCATTCACATTATTTTGAATATTAGATGGAAAATAGCGCAATGGTTCGAACTACAATGGTGGCAACGATATTTGGCTCATAGAGATAAAAATCAATATCTACTCTGGAAACGTGATTATTGGAAGCAATTTTTGACTACTATTCAAGAGTTTTATCAGCCTAAAACTACAGATGTATTACTAGACTTAGGTTGTGGGCCAGCAGGAGTTTTTATAGCTTTCCCTCAAAATGAAATAGATGCTATCGATCCTTTACTTAATGCTTATGAAGATAAATTAATGAGTTTTGATAAAAAGGAATACCAGCAGGTACATTTTATTCAAGAAAACATAGAAGAATTTACATCGAATAAAGTATATGATACTATTTTTTGTATCAATGTCATTAATCATGTTGCCGATATTCATAAAGCTATTCAGAATATTTATCAGATAGCTAGTGATCATACAAAAATAATAATCAGTATCGATTGTCATAATTATATACTTCTTCAAAAACTTTTTGCATTAATTCCTGGCGATATATTACATCCACATCAATATACCTTATCGGGGTATAAAAAAGTATTCGAACAACACGGATTTAAAATTTCTTTCGAGAAAAAACTAAAGTCAGAAATGATTTTCGATTATTGGGTTATCGGTATGCAAAAGAAATAAAACGTTTCAAATAATTGAATACATTATCGAGCACAAATATGTATAAGTAATAACCAAGGGTAAATACGTCTCTTCAACCAGCTAAGCCATCAACCTAAGGTGTGGTGGGAGGTCAATATACCCGGAGGGATTATCCCGAACCAGCTCTTCCAGATGTTCTGCAAGGCATCTGGAAGGCTAGATAAAAGAATATATTTTATGTTCCATTTAGAATGATGAAAAATTTAAACAAGTTTAAATTATTACTTAGTTTTTATAATATAATTATCTATTATTATTAATTGTTACAAGCACCGCTCTGCTGATGCTTGCGCCATGAATAGAACTTTGAACCTGACTTCATTCAGGCAGGCTTTGAACTTTAAACTTTGAACTTTAAACTAAGTATATCATCACATAATCTTCTAAAACAAATTTATCTAATGGAATATCAATTTCTTCTTTGATAATAAAACCCACTTTTTTATAAAAAGCAATCGCATTAGAATTGAATCGATTTACATTTAATTCAAGCGCAGTAAACCCTTCTGTCTTAGCCAAGTTCGCTATATATTCTATGAGTATTCTTCCAATACCTTTGCCATGAGCGGCTTTCGAAACATACAGCTTGGGTATTTTAATTACTTCTTTTTCTTTTTTGATAGAAATAAAACCAAGATCTTGATTTTCTAAATTGCAAATAAAAAACTGATGTGCATCCTGCATTTGTTTTGCTAGTGATTCTTCACTATACATCAACGGATACATATAATCTATTTGTTCTTGAGATATTATTGTAATGTAATGTTGCACCCAAACCTGATCTGCAATGGATTTAATTTTTGCTATATCACTCGTTTGTGCCTGATATATATGCATATTCAAAGTTGTTATATCCCATGTAAATTATTATGCCCAAAGAAATTACGCATGGCATAAACACTCAATAAAATCCAACCGGTTATAAATAATAAGCCACCAATGGGTGTGATAGGTCCAATTATGCCTACAGGAAAGCCAGTTAAAGAGGCTGTACTGATTAAATATAAAGAACCTGAAAAACCAATGATACCTGAAAAAAACATCCAAAAGGCCCATTTTATCATTCGCGAAGGCTTTTGAGAAGCCAATAAATGACAAGCTATTAAAGCAAATACGTGATAAAACTGATAGGTTACCCCCTTTTCATATACCATTCGCATATGTGGATCTAATAAATCGCCAAGTGCATGTGCACCAAATGCACCAAATGCTACAGCTAATGCACCCATGACACAAGCTAGAAATAAAAATGTTTTTTGCACAGTATTTAGTTTATATATTCAAAAATACTCATCGAGTATATCAATAAGTTTGTACTACAAAATTAATATATGTAAAATGAATAGTACACTATTTAAAAGAATAAAATGGAAAAACTTGAGTTTAGTACTATTTGTCTTCGCTTTTTTAGTCTATATAAGCTATAAAGCAATCGATTATGTATGGACGAGCGAGGCTGAAATGACCGATGAAATTTGTGTCGATTCGCCTTTTTATATCCTAAATTCAGCTCTAAAATCAAATAATTTCGATCAATTGCCTTTCCCTTTTATCAAAAAATATGAAAAAGAACGAATACTATTACAATCTTTTCTTCATTTAAATGAACATACAAAGCTAGTTAGTGCTATTTACTCTACCGGTGAGGAAGAGTATGCTTATATGCATTATGCCTATATTGGTTTTCATTGGAATACTGATCCTGCTAGTTTATTTCATGTAAAAGAGATGCAGTTTACTAAAAGGAGTTTTAAAAATTATACGATTTATGAAAGTATCGATAGTGTTTCTAGTTTCTCTTATGTATATGCCAATGGCTTTCTAATTTTAAGTAAAAACGCATTTTTACTCGATAATTATATTATCAAAAAAGAAAAAAATGAGACCTTAAGTAAGGATCATTATTTTAAAAAAATAAATACTGAATTTACAGATAATTATCAAGCAAAACTAATGATTCATACAAATGATTTGAATACGTTTATAACGAATATCTCATCTTCTTCCGGAGCATCTATTCTCAATCAAATCAGTCAAGGGAATACCTGGTATATATTCAATATGCCATCTCAAAGCAATAATGAGCAACTAGAATTAACGGGTACTATGGCAACAGATAATCCTTTATATAATCATTTAATCCAACAAAATGCGGCCGATTTATTTGCTATCATGCCTCAAAATATTAGTTATTATAATTACTATCATGTGGATGAAAATTGCAGTAATACTGATTTATTTAAACAATTAACAACTGCAGAATGTATGTTTTTTAATCTTGAAAATAGAGCCAGTAATTATCATCTGTATGATGGATTAATCATACATACAACAGATATTAATAAAGCTATAGGATTGTTAAATCAGTTTAAAGATAGTAAGCGAACAGATAGTATTATGTTTGGAAATACGAAAAGAGAATTGATCCATTTATCTATACCCTCTCAGATAGTTAAGAATTTCGGACATGCATTTTATCAATTAGATGCTCCTTATTATTTTTTCATTAATAATGATATCATATTTTTAAATAGTAAAGAGGCTTGTGCATTATTTATAGATAGTTATATGCATAAAAAAAATAAAAAAGATTGGTCGCTTGCTGCAGCTCAATTTACTTGTTATCTAGAAGCATCTCAACATATACTAGATAATGTATTTAAAAATAAAGAACTGACATCTTCCATTGCTGCCTATAAAGAATTACATATTGAGTACAGTAAAATGGATAAACAAATTGCAGTAAAAGTAGTGCTCTCAAAAACTACAGCAAGCAAGAAAAAAACCTCTTTATATAGTATTTGGAATTCAGAGGTGAGCAATACAAATATTACGTATTTACATTCTTTAAACAAAAGAAATGCAGCTGGATTTTATCTCTTTGCACAAGATGATGCCAATATATTATATGCATTAGATGAATCAGGAGTGAAGCTATGGGAAAAACTATTGGATGAAAAAATTATGAGTCCAATTTTTTCTATTGACTATTATAAAAATAATTTAGAACAATTTGTTTTTAATACGGCCTCCAAAATTTATATCATCGATAAACAAGGAAATTTTATAGAAGACTTTCCTTTGAATCTTGGAGCAAAAGCTAGTTCTGCCATGAGTTGTTTCTATAAACAAAATGATTTTCATCAAGCATGCTATTTTGTACCTTGTGAGAATGGAAATATTTATGGTTATGAAATCAATGGAATGCCTATGCCAGGCTGGAATCCTAAAAAAAGTGGACCAGTATTAGCACCCGTCCAAATAGCTTTTCAAAATAAAAAAGAATGGATATTTTATGCTACTACTGATCATACAATAGCATTCTTTGATTATGCTGGACACTCAAAAATGCTCATCAATAATGATGATGCCACCCAAAATCGATTTTCTATAATTCAAGTGGACAGTTCGTGTTATTTATTTAATGCTTCTAAAAATATTGCGAAGTATATGATATCAAATAATACCAAGGAAGTCAAAACTTTTGGACCAGGTGAAGGCAATTATGGATATATAGCCTACTTGCCAACGGGTAGCGAATTACCTAATCATGCCTATATCAAAGGTAATATACTAAGCGTATTAAATTCGAAAGGAGAAAAGCAATTAACTTATACCTCGCCTGAAATGATGGACTTGACACTAAGACATATTTCACTTCAAGAGGAAGATTATATCTTATTACGTAATCAAGATGCGAGTAACTTCTATCTGATTAATTCAAAAGGCAAATTGGCTAATGATATGGTCATACAATCAAATGCTACTATCGAATGTATCAATAATGAAAAAAAATCTTATATTTTCAGTAGTAATGGAGGGCAAGTAAACTGTGCTACATTATCCAAATAAGTCACCACTGAATTATTTGATGATGATACTTTTCTAGATAGGCATTTGTTTTAGAAAAATGCTTATTTCCAAACCATAAACCCCTATTGGCACTGAGTGGTGAAGGGTGTCCACTGCTTAGAATCAAATGTTTTGAAGCATCGATGAGTTTACTTTTTTGTTTTGCATAATTGCCCCATAGTAAAAATACTACATGATTAGAATGCTGACTAACTTGTTGAATGACCGCATCTGTAAATTGTTCCCAGCCTTTATGTTGGTGCGAACCAGCTTTGTGTGCTTCTACTGTGAGCACTGCGTTTAATAATAAAACGCCCTGGTCTGCCCAACGATCAAGATTTCCTGAACTAGGTGGGTGAATCCCTAAGTCGCTTTCTATTTCTTTGAAAATGTTTTGTAGCGAAGGAGGCAATGCAATTCCATCATTGACAGAGAAGCACAATCCATGCGCTTGGTGTAAGTCATGATAGGGGTCTTGCCCAAGGATAACCACTTTTACTCGAGCTAGGGGACAACGTTCAAAAGCATGAAAAATCTGATTTCCAGGGGGAAAAATCAATTTTTGTTGCATTTTCTCCCCTTTTAAAAATTGGATTAAGTTTTTGAAATAATCTTGTTCAAACTCTTTATTTAAAGCATTTTTCCAGGATTCTTCCAATTGAATTGGCGCAGTCATTTCAATAATTTTACAACAAAATTAAATTATCTATTTACTATATCTTATTTTTTTATACCTTTGCAGTCCCTTAATTGGGAAAAGTTCACCATTTTTTCACCAAAAGGTTTTAAAATGGCGAAAAAAAATAACTTAAAATGTTCTCTTAGCTCAGCTGGATAGAGCAACTGCCTTCTAAGCAGTAGGTCAAAGGTTCGAATCCTTTAGGGAACGCAGGTGCCAAACCCACGCCCTCATTGTCTGATACAATGGGGGCATTTTTTTTGGGTTTTATTGAAAAATTTATATAATAACTCTCGATGTATTCATTTATGGCAAATTTGAAGTGAACTATTCTTTAGATGCCATCTATTATTTTTGCCAGTTCAATATCTTTTTCTGTAATTTGATTTACAGTATGAGTACACAGTGTTATACTAACTTTATTATATACATTCGTCCATTCAGGATGATGATCTAATATTTCTGCATGAAAAGCTACTTTGAGCATAAATGCAAAGGCAGCTTTAAAATCAATAAATTCAAATGCTCTTTTGATGGCATTAGTTTCATAAGTCCAATGTGGAAGTATTTCTGCTACTTGTATTTCTGTATAAGTTTTCATTTTCTATAAATAGTATGTTTCATTAAAAAACTGTTATAAGTAGTATTTTTATTAATTTACTATTACCTAAATATAAGTTATAAATACTAAAGTCCCTGTTTTATGTTTTTGTATAAGCAACCTTGCTCTTCGACATGTTCTGAAATGCCTGTACCGACAATGGCGGTAGCATGTTGTAGGCTAGATAAAAGAACATTTGTAATGTTTAATAGAAATAATATCATTGATTATTAAACAAGAAGGAAATATTTTAAATTTTAAATAGAATTTAATAGCCATTTCAAATGCCTTTTATATGTGGTTAGATATACTAAGGCTGAAAGAGGCAAACATATTAAACAGCGGGTTAATGCCAAAAAAAAAGTCTAAGTTTTAAACTTAGACTTTTTTTATTTTTATTTCAATACATTGACCGTACCACTGAGTGTTTCTTTGGTACCATCGTAATACTTCACTTCAAATTGATATACATACGTATCTAATGGAACATGTTGCCCAGCATTGGTTCCATCCCATCCTTGACCAGCTCCATTTATTTGGCTCGTATTGGTATATACCACTTCACCCCATCTATTCCATATACTTACATTTACACTTTCAGCACCTAAAATTTGGAAATCAAAAGTCTCATTTTTACCATCACCATTCGGACTGAATGCTGTTGGAATAAATACTGCTCTTTCTTGTAATACAACTACATTAATCGAATCGACCAATACACAACTGTTTGAGTCGGTACTGATGATTTCATACGTAGTATTTATAATAGGTGAAGCTGTTGGTGTTTGACAATTACTTGGATTGCTACAAGCGGAGAAGTTTAATGGATCACCTGCTGGATAAGCATTCCAAGCTACTGATATAATAGGCAGTGGTGATACAATATTCGCATTTAATTGAGTAGTCATTCCTCTTTGAATCACCGCTGGTGTTGCAGTAGGATTCATAGCATAATTGCTTGGTTGAGCAATTGAGAAAGTAGTATTACCCACACATGCATTCACGTCTTGTACTACAATGATGTAATTTCCGGCAGTTAATCCAGTAAATACACTATCCGTTTGTAATATACCATTCAATATATATTTATAAGGTCCAACTCCTCCTGATGCACTCACCGTTACTCTTCCATCTCCTCCTCCAAAACATTTTACACTTAATGGAACAGTTGTTACACTAATTGGCAATGGTGCTGTAATCGTAATACTATCTGTAATCGTACAGAAATTTAAATCAGTAATCGTTACAATATATAATCCTGCTCCTAAATTCGTAGCCATAATTCCTGTTTGTACAGGTGATGTACTCCAGGTATAATTATACGGTGGAGTAGAACCTAAAGCAGTTACGACTGCAAATCCAGTTGAATTATCCGCACAAGTTGGACTATTGCCATTAATGTTTGTAATAAATGCTGTTGGTTCATGTATCTCAAATGATTGAGTTAATACACAACCTGAATCATCTGTGATTACTACGGTATGAATACCTGCAGGTAAATTCGGATGATTATTCGTATATGGTAATCCAGTACTCCAAGCATAATCTAACGTACCTGCACCTCCCAATACAGAGAAGAATACTCTACCTGAATCTAAGCCATTACATCTATTATCTTGTAAACCTATATTGGTTAATTCCATTTGTATTGGTTGTGTAATGGTAGTGGTATTACTATGAATACATCCATTATCATCAGTAATGATAACAGTATAGGTACCAGCAGTGACACCACTGATCGTATTGGTAGTAGCAAATGTATTCCACAAAATATTATATGGAGTAGTTCCTCCAGTGATATTAACGGTTGAGCTTGCGGTATTATCTCCATAACATCTAGCATTCGTATTAGTAAATGTAGTAGCTAATGCAGCAGGTTCATTAATTATATAAGTTTGTGTCTTTGTACAAGCATGATTATCTGTCACCAACAAATTATAGGTGCCACCACTCAATCCGCTGATATCTTCTGCACTAGAGGTAATACCACCAGTCCATGAATAAAGATAAGGAGTAGCTCCACCACTAACTGTAATATCGATACGTCCGTTTGCTCCACCATTACAACGAACATCAAATAACAACGAGGATATATTTAATGAATCAGGTTGATTTACAGTAATACTTCCAATAGTAGTACAACCTCTGCTATCAGTAACAGTTACTGTATACGTGCCAATTGTTAAACCAGTAATTGTTGAGGCATTTGGTGCTGGAGGAGACCAAGTATAGGTAAATGGACTAACACCACCAATAGAATTCGTATCTACACTTACTGTTCCATCACTTCCTCCATAACACAATACATCTGTTTTACTTAATGCTACATTTAATGCTGGTGCTTCATATACATTTAATGCTCTCGCAAGTGTACATCCTTTTCTATCACTTACCGTTACTGTATAAATACCACCTGCTAACGAAGTAATAGATGAAGTAGTAGCACCATTATTCCATAAATAAGAATAAGAGCCATTACCACCGCTTACCGTAATGGAAGCACTTCCATCTGCACTACCTGCACACGATACAGAATCCACTAAAGTAGTTGCACTTAATGGTATAGGTTCATAAACAGTTGCACTTGCTAAAGTATTCAAACAACCATGATTATCAGTAACTGTAACTGTATAGGTGTTTGGCGATAATGATACTATGTCTTCAGTAGTTGATCCATTACTCCAAGAGAAAGAATAAGGTCCAGTACCACCAGTAACAGATAATTCTATAGCACCATCCGCATTACCATTGCAACGCACACTATCAATACGACCTACATATACTGCTAATACAGCTGGATCTATTAATTGTACTGGAACACCAATACTTGGAGCAGTACAAAATGCGGTTTTTACTTTTACTAAATAAATACCATCACCCAATCCATTAAAAGTATTGGATACTTGCCAAGTGGTACCTGCATCAATTGAATATTGAAGTGGTAAACCTAATGTGGAGGAAGCATTAATTACAATACGTCCGTTTAATGAATCAGCACATAATGGATTTAGAGTACTGATGGAATTGATATTGATGTTGTCTTGGAAAATAGTTATTTGTCTATGACTCCATGATTCGAAACCAGCACCAGAACCACCATTTTTTGTATATACTCTATACGTTGTAGGAGAATTTACAAATACAGAAATAAATGAATCTAAAGTTTCTTGAAAGAATACTTCGGTTGTTCCCGACATTACATACCATCTATATGAACCTCCAAAAACTGCACCTCCTGTACGTAAGGTTACATAACCTGGATCGCAAATGACTGGACGATCTGCCCATAATGTATCAGGACAAGGAGGTGTCCAAAAAGATTGAAAAGTGGCTCCATTATCATTATCTCCACAAGAACCAGAAATACCAAAAGAACCTGTATATCTTAATAAGGATGGAGAAAATGCATTAGGTGGAAACGCTCTAAAATTATAGGATGAAGTTGCGCCATCTGTACCTGAACAAAATTGATCATCACCACCAGCGAAACAAGGACAAGTTACGCATCCACCCGAACATGAAGGATCATAGTTAGTTCTTGAACCACTTGGGCTACATGAACCAAAGAATCCACAAAATCCTACACATGAACCTGGGCAATCATCTTCCCAACTAGTAAAGCCCATCTGTACACCATTCGGTGCTGAAAATGGACCGGTAGTACGAGTTGCTCCATAAGTATAGGTATGTGAAAAATCAGGAACATCTAAAATAAAAGGACCGGTTGATCCAATGGTATTATCATAAGGCATAGTGCCTGTAGAAAACCATGAAGAACCATCTATATCTGGATAATCTCGTTGTTGAATAATCAAGTTAAACTCATCAGGATCTGGCCAAATATCATCGCCAGTTTCATTATATGCTTCTCTAAAATTAATGATTACTTGCATATTTCCATCTATATACCCTTGTGCAAAGAGTTTGGTAAAAAAACAAGTAAATATAAAACAGGTGGTTAGTATATATTTAAATTTCATATGTCGAGTTTTATTTCAGGTTAGTATTTAATTTCCTTATCAATCGTGGTGTTTTTCAAATATTCTAAATGGCTATTATATTCTTCTAATCCAGCTGGATCATATTGTTTATAATAAGTCACTCGATCTTTTTCCCAATACCATTTTTTAGTATAAGCCTCTACACGAGCCTGATCTAATAAATCATTTCCTGAGCTATAACTCAATTTTGTAGGGATACTTTCAGGTGTAGTTAAGGATAAGAAATTCAGTTTGCTATCTGCTATTTTAAAATTTGAATTGCTATTACTATTTGGATTTAGACGAACTAATTCTGGTTGAGCAAATAAATCATTCGCTTCTTTTGGAAATAAAATCATCCAATCTGCAATTGCTGATTCATAGATTTTTTGTGCATTCGCAATATCTTCTGTCACCACTGGGATAGGGAAATGAGGTGCAATACTTACTAATTTGCTTCGCTCTATTTTAGAGGCATCTACCCAATTCCAATAGGAGTTTTCAAATTTTATCGGCGCTTCTTGTCCTAATTGAGTAATACCCAAATCCACTAAGGATGGATTCACTTTTTTGATTTTAGGGAGACTTAAAAAAGCGGTTACTTCTTTACTGTATTTATTTTGCCAAGCTAATCTTGCTGTGCTAAAGTTTTCATCTTTAGTATAAAAATCATAGTAAGGAAAATGTGGACATTGATTTTTGACTTCTTCAAATTTGATATCTACAAACCGAACTAAAGCAAGCCATTTATCTGGACCATTGCTCTCACTAGCAAATAGAAATGGACTAAAAAACAATAATAGGCCAAGTAGTAGTAAGTTTCTTTTCATCTAATTCTTTTTTTATTTTGAGCGTATAATAAAATAATAAATAAAGAGAGCTATTTCATATTTATGTACTTAGCTCACATTATTGTAATACTCAAAAATAAGTAAAATATTCTAAGAATTATAATGGAAAATAAATAGGCAGAAGTGAATACACTTCTGCCTATATTAATTGTTTGATTTATTTTATAAATACCTATAAATTATAGGGTTAATGGATTTTATACGTGTGATTATTTTTTAGCCTTACCGGTCCAATATTTAAAGAATAAAGCAAGTATGCTTAAAAATCCTCCACCTGTTACTGCAATATCATCTATAGGAATCAATGGCATTAAATCCACTGGATCTATATCATAAATAAATACAGCAATAAAAATAATTACAGCTAAGAGTATATACTTATTCCTTCTACTGTTGTTTGGTTGTTTTTGGTTATTTTCTTTATCGTTATCAATGATGGTGATGTTTGAATTTTTGTCCATTTCTTTTTTCTTTTTTAGTTTAATTAAAACTTAAACCGAATTTGAGCTTTAATTTCCGATTTAGTTCCCTTAGGTAATTCATCCAAACCCGTGCCAATCGTTTTTTGATTGTTGATATAGGTTTGTGAAAAACGCAACCAAATATCAATTCCTTTATATACACTCCATCTCGCATTTAAATAATAACGCATTCCTCTGTCTTGATAGGCTGGAATAGAAAAAGAATAGAGTACATCATCCTCGTAGGCATAGATACGTGTATTAAAACTAGAGGTTTGAAAGAGTGCAAATCGAGCACTAAATTCAACAGGAAAACTCAATGCTTTAAAGCTTATATCTTGATATAATAAATATCCATGCTCCATATCTTGCTGTGCCATTTTATAAAAACTAAATTCTGCTCGGGTACTCAATGTTAGCGCATCCGTCACTTTGGCATCTATATGAAAGCGCAAATTGTCTTGTTTTCGAGGGACTAACTCATTGTAATAACTTGTATTTCCGGATAAATTGACTTCTTTATAAACATGTCGGTATCTTGTATATACAAGTACTTTTTTAGAGGGTATAAAACTAACTTGTACAAATGTCTCATAACCAGAAGTAGGTCTATCAACTAAAAATTTCAACCATGGAAATTTAAACCAATCAAAATAAGCATCAAATTTTAAATAAGATTTTGGTTTGATAGATATAGCGACATAAGTACCATGTTCGTTTTGAGGAGTGGTGCTTTCAGCAAATGGTCTTGCAAATAAAGTCTGAAAATTACGTGCATAATATCGATGTACTGCACTCATCTCTACATTCGGTCCTAAACCAACCAATACCCCATTCATAAAACCATAGCCTCCATTTTGACTAATAGCTTCTTCGCCAAAAAAGTGAAAATTTTTCACGATTACATGATAATCTAAAGAAGCATTTAATAAGGACTTACCTCTAAAATCATATTGATTATAGGGTTTTATACTTGAAATTAAAGGAGCACTTAATCTTGTATAAACTACATTTAATCCAATATGGTATTTTCTTTTATTGTATGATATTGCACCTCCACTCACCAATTGTCTAATCGCATTTTTATCAGCTACTTCGCTTGCTGTGCGATGAAAACCACTAAGTTGGATGGCACTGATTTCAAAAATTTGACTTTGAATAGAATCATATTGTGTTACATTCGCATCTACTCTTTTATAAGATACAAAACCCGTGATGGATATATTTTTTTTGATTCCAATAGTAAATGCAGCTCCTCTTAAAAAATTAAATTCACTTACAGAGGTATACGGACGTACCATTCTACTTTGCTTACGTACATTCATCACCATCGGACTTTTCCCAAACCCAAAACCAGTCCACATAATTAAGCCTTGTCCCATATTAAGGGTATAATCACCTAATGCAATATCTTTAAATACACTCACATTTCGAACGTATAAATGGCCACTATAGAAATCAAATCCTGTTTTTTGAGTGCCTTTAAAAAATTGTTCTCCAGCATCTTTTTCAGCAGTAAAACCATAGGACAATTTACTACCATAATTATAACGAAAACGGGTATACAATTTAAACGGACTTCCTAAATAACCTTTTTCACTACCACCTTGTTCAGGTTTTATATACCCTTTGGCTTTCTCAATCACTTGCTGATATTTCACAAATAATTGATAGTCTCCTTTAAAAATTAAATCTTTAGTTTTTACATGTACATCGTCCAAGTTAGAATTTACCGTTACAAAAGGCAATATCTTTTTGATAGTAAGTAAATCGATTGAGGGAATATTTTGTAATTCATAAATAGAAATTAATTTACCATACTTATCTATATAAGCAAAAATATTATCGATTTGTACTTGACTTAATAAACCAAGTTCAGCTAATTGAATAGCATCGGCTTTATTTAAATTGATCGGATTTTTAGCGTATTGTTTTAAATCTTCTAATAAGGTATTATAATCAAAATCGGCATTATCACTTAATGCAGAAGAGTTCTCTATGGTCTGTTTAATTTCATCTTCATTCGCATCTGTATTTTGAGCATACAAAGAAAATCCTCTTGCAAGAATCAATAATAAAAGCAGTATAACAATATTATTCTTTTGCTTTCTCAATTTTTTTTAAATTATAGACTAGAGAAATACCAGGTGAAAATCCTAATTGTGGATGATACGTTGCTCCCAAATCAATTTGTAATCCTTTGGTTTGAATACCCAATCCAAAGCTCGATTGGATAGATTGTGTTTGTATACCTGCTCGAATAAATAATATCGAAATAGGATTGTATTCTACTCCAAATTTAAAATTTGGTTTGTGTTCTAAATCTTTTTCAAATTCGGCACTAATACTTACTTTATTATAAGCAATATATCGAGCACCTACTTGCATAAGAGTTGCAAATCGCTCATTGTATTTTTGAGAATCTACTTTAAATCGAGAAGGATTAGATACATGAGCACCTATTATTAAATTGTTTATGACTCTATATTGTACCCCAAAATCAAAAGAAAAAGCATTTTTACTTCCAAGGGTTGCAATGCTTGCTCGCATATAATCAAATCTAACTCCAATAGAAACTTTTTTGCCAAAAGCTTTACCATACGCAATACCTGTTCGAATTTCATTATAGTTTTTATCACCAAAAAAATTACAAGCGTAGGCAAATGTCCCTGCTTTCTTGATGGGGATGGCTACAGCCAGTTGAGCATTGTAGATGCCTGTATTTAAATAGCGCATTTCTGTAGATGCGCCAATAGATATAGAAGAAATAAATCCTAGTCCTGCTTGATTATAATTGCTTGAAAATACATCACTATAGGTTACTGAAGCAGTTCCAATTGCCATATGCCTTGCACCTACTGATTGATATTCACCAGAGGCAAACATCGAGAGGTAAAAAAAGTGAATACAAATAAAAAAGACAAGGTATATTTTTTTCAACTGAATATGTTTTGGTATGTAATACAAAATAAGCAGAATTAATTGGAAATAAAAAATGGAATATTTTTTTAGTTGAACATTTATAATTACTAGTAAATTTGTACATGATTTTACATACAAAAATTTATGGCGAAGGCACTCCACTTATAATTCTACATGGATTATTAGGTTCTTTAGATAATTGGCAATCTATAGCTAAATATTGGGGACAACGTTTTCAAGTAATTACTATGGATGCTCGTAATCATGGTCGTTCAATACATATAGATACTTTTTCCTATACTATTATGATGCAAGATGTTATTGATACAATGAATCATTTACAAATAGCTAAAGCTATTTTTGTGGGACATAGTATGGGCGGTAAAACAGCTATGTATTTGGCATTACATCATCCAGAACGTATACTTAAATTAGCTGTTATAGATATTGCACCTATTGATTATGAAGCACATCACGAGGATGTATTTAAAGCCCTGCATGCAGTTCCAATTGAACATATTCAAGAACGAAAAGAAGCAGAACAAATAATAGCACAATATGTAGCAGAAAATGATGTAATACAGTTTTTAATGAAAGGCTTGTATCGTAAAGAGGATAATTCATTTGCTTGGCGTTTCAATGTAAAAGATTTATATAATTCATATGATAATATACTAAGTTTTGAAACTACATCTCTATCTTATTCTGGGGATGTTATTTTTATTAAAGGATCTAAATCAAAGTATATACAAACGAAAGATGAAGTTAGGATTCAGACCTATTTTCCTAATGCTCAAATAGAAAGTATAGAAGATGCTGGACATTGGGTGCATGCCGAAAAACCCAAAGAGTTTTTACAGATTATGGACTTATTTTTGGCTTCTTAGATTCCCGTGCTGCCTGTTTTTGATTTTTACGAGATTTACGTTCCTGTTTACGAATTTTCCATTGTTCAACCAAGTCAGCTAAATTATCAAACTCTTCTCTATAACTAATACCAAATCCAGTACTATTATAATTTCCTGATTGAACTAAGGCTTCTTGTTGTGCCCCAAAAGTTGCACGATTATAGGCTTTCAATCGTAAACGTCCATCATTGGTAACTTGGTATTCTAAAGTAAAATCACCATTATAATTATTGTTTTTAGTATTGTTCTTTTGTCCTATGTCAATATTCCCTCCTACATTCAAGGAGAGTTTATTATTTAAAAATCCTTTACGCACTCCAAACGCAAAATCATTTCCATTTAACTGTGCACTTGCATCATTATTATTGTAATTTTTGTATTGTATACTCACATCAATTCCGTTCACAAAATTGCCAAGTAATCGATTAAAAATACTCGATATCTGAGTGGATAAAAATTCAGTAATAGTACTTTTAGCTCCTTCTGATACAATAGATGTTGTAGAACCAGTTGCGCCATCAACAAAAAAACCATTGATTACTATAAGCGCTGCCGCTTGTTTATTCATCTCTTGTGGATTCGTTCGCAACGTATTTAATTTCGTTTCTACATCTTGTAATATAGTATTATCAATATTCTGCATCTTTATGTCAAAATTGATATCAGGTTTACTCAGTGGACCATTTAATAATAAAATTAAACTGGTTGGAATTCTTCTACTAGCAATATTTTTTTTCGCCTCATTACCACTTATTAAATTTTGTATCAGTTCATAAGGTGAAGTACGTATTGTATATACTGCATCTACATCTAACTTTGCATCGTATACACTGCCATCAAAAGTTATTTTACTTCCCTTATCTATAGAGAATGACTTGTTAATGATGTTTTGCAAAGTGAATAAATAATTCCCCTCACTGATGGTATAATCACCTCTAACTATTAATTGCTCATTATCATTGAATCCAATTTTGATATTACCATTTCCACGTACTTTTAATCGGTCACCACTGGCAGGATCTAATATCAAAGTAAGTTCACCCGCTTCAGTAACATCTACATCTATATTTACATTGAGTAGTGCTTTAGGTTTTGGTCGCTTTATTGCACCAACTGTAGTATCATTAAAATTAACAAATCGATAGAAACTGTATTCACCAGTTTCAGCAGTAGTTCTAATGGGGATTGTCAATTTCGAATCACGTGTGGTAGCTCCATAAACTTTTATAGCAATGTTTTTTAATGGTCCTTTAAATAATGCTGTAGCCTTAGATAAATAAATATCTCCCCAATAAATTGGATTTTGTTTTTCAGTAGTGCTCAACATTTGAAAATAATCAGAGGTAACATTTACATCAAAGAAAAAGTCTTTAAAATAATTATGCTTAATACTTCCTCCTCCTATGGCAATACTATCATTTTTGTCGCGAATGACCACATTGTCGAAAATGATTTCATTCTCTTTAAAACGAACCATTTCGTTTTTTAATTTATAGCGTGTATTGATATAAGCAACAGTTACTTCACAATTAAGTAAGTTAGCATAACCAGTAATGATTGGCTTTTTATTGGTACCACTTACTTTTACTTTTCCCCATATATTTCCTTTCGCTTCTGTCACATATTGTTGTAAATAATTATTCAAAATAGGGACATCAAATTTTGCAATTTTAACATCTAGGTCAATATTGCTTGCATTCGGTTTAGGTTCATAATAACCATCTACACGTATATCATTTTTTCTACCAATAAGTTTAGCTTCAATTGGAATTTTACTAGTTAGACTACCTGCATTAATATAGATACTTAAGTTTCCTACCGTATCATTATTTACGCCTAAATTGGCTACATATATATTCGATAAATATTTAGGGGTTCTAAATAAATCATTAATTTCTAATCCACCATCTGCTTTTCCGAAATAATTATTTTTTGACTGATCCACTAATTTGGAAATATCTTTCACACTGATATTACTTAAATCAAGTTCTAAATTGGTTGTCGAATCATTCGGATGATTAGTAGTGATATAGATGTCTTTATCATCTTGATGTAAAATTAAATTTTGAGTATTTAAATACTTTTTGGCGTAAATAATTTTATTGTTGGCTAAGAAACTCCATTTTTTATTATTCACATAGACATCTGATTCCATCAATTCTACCTCCACTCTTTTTAAAGTATAGCCTAGTAACCCTTTTAGTTCAGCTCGGTTTGCCGATGAATCCATACTGGCGTATAAATTAAAATTAAATTTATTATCACTACCATAATTAGCTTCAAAAGTGCTGTTCTTTAAAATTAAACTGTCTTTATTATTTAATTTACCTAGCGTTGCTTGAATGTTTACTTTGTCGCCATCTATATTGCTGAGTAAATGAATTTGACGAAGATTGATAGTACCATAAGTCAATTCAGGTATAGTTGCCTCTAGATCTAATCGATAATTTCTAGAATCGAGTTTCCCTTTGATAGCGGTATTACGTATCAAAGTAAAATTCTTATGAATTAAAGTACTTAATAATCCTGGCTCATATATGATAACACTAAAAGCTAATTTGGCATTACCAATCGAATCCATGTATTTGCGTTCGGGTTCTAAACTATATTTATTTATGAACGCACGAACGATAGAAGGTAATTTTGAATAGCTGAAAGTGCCGCTAATATTAGCTTTTAAGATATCTGAGCTGATATCAAAAAAACGTACTCCAAAATTATCTGTATAGGTATTTACATGCACATTATTTAAAGGAAAAACACCACTATCAATTTTAACTACTAAATCATTTAAATAAATATCTCCATTAAAATCATCTAATTTTTTTCCCTTAAAATTAATATTACTTTTAGTTGAAATGACAATATTTTTCTTTGATAGATTCAAAGCTTTCAAATCTATTTTTTCTATATCGGCATCGAAGTTATAACTTGGAGTAGCTCCATCTAAATTTAATTGCCCACTAAAATCAAGTTTTATATTCTCATCTTCAATATTGAGATTTCCTTTGAATTCTTTCTTTACAAAAGAGCCATCAATTTTAATTTCTTTATAGTTATAATTCTTCAATTCAAATTCATGAACGATACCATCAAATGTAGCATTGAGTTCATTCAGTTTCAGTCCACTCCCTTTTACGGTTGCATCGAGAGATACTTTACCAATATTATTTTGCTGATCTGTCAATGCACCTATATCAAATGATTCAGTAATTAAATGCCCACTATATCTTACAGGGCTACCTGCAGTATATTTTACATTTAAATCAGTATTAGCATTTCCTAAATTAGAAGTAATATATCCATTGCTCACAAAGTCACTTATAAATCCATCAAATCTCCCCTTATATCCAATATTTCCAAAATTTTGTAATTGAGTAGGATATGTGAAATTTGGATAAATACGTTTAATATCATTAACATCCGTTTGCAAATTATCAATTTCTGCATTGATTAAAGTTTCTTTTATGTTAGGTAATCCATTCATATAGATTTCACCTTCATAAGATGTATTTAATCCAGTAGTGAATAATAAATTTTTACCTCTAATATTATCTACTTCACCAATAATATTTCCACTCACCATAAAAATATTATGTTTGATAGACTCTAATTTATTCTTAGCAAAATAATTAATGTCGACTAAACTTAATTGACTTTCATTTAATGAGGCTTTGATTTTTACCTTATGTATAAAATCTTTAAAATCAGGAAAGGAATCGTATTCTAGCCTTAGATAATCTTTCAAACGACTGTTAGGAGTCGTTAATACCATTTGTTCGATGGTAACATCACTAGTTGAAACGCGCGCATTTCCTGTTAAATTAGATAAAGCAAATCCACTCTTTTCAGTACATGATAACTTATCGAGCAAACCAAAAATAGTGTCATGATCAATCTTTCCTTTTTGAATTTGAATCGTTATATCATTTACACCCATATGAAAATAATCAATTCCTTGATTGCTTATTTCTTTATTTTTATCATTATATGAAAACTTTGAATGACTCACTTGTATATTTTCATATTCAATTAAAAAAGCCCCTAAAAAATGCATGTTCTTCGATACTGCAGAGTCGGCCGTTTTATGATATTTTTCTTTTACAAAGGTGATATTCGCCCCATCTAATTGAGCAGAAGCGATACTGCATATATTTTTTTTCAAGTCTAAGCTTTTTACAGCTAAATTTCCTTTCGGTAAAATCACTTGTAAATATTGATTATGATATTTATCATTATAATCAACTTTAAGCTGTTCAATTACTAATTCACCAAAAGCAAAATCCCATGTTTTGGCAGGTTTTTTTGTAGGTTTTTTAGTCGGATTAACTGCCGTTAATCGACTTAGTACATTTTTTATTGTACTATAGCCTTCTTTATCTTTTCCAATAGCTAGATGGGTATTACTTAAAACCAGTTTTGTAATATTTACTTTTTTATCGAAAAGAGCAAAGTTTTGTAAATTGGCATCCGCTTTACCTATATAGATCAGTGTATCTTTATTATCATCAGCGATATATACATCTTTTAATATAAAATGATTAAAAAAAGATAATTCAACACTGCCTACTTTAACATCAGACTGAATTTTATTGGAAAGGACTTTAGCCGCTTGTTGAGTTAAATAGGTTTGAAAAAAAGGAAAATGTATAAGTACAAAAAAAGCCAATACAAGTAGAATGATACTTAATGTACCTCCACCAATAATTTTTCGTTTTACTTTTTTTGCCATATAATCAGGACGTCAAAGTTAATAAAATACATTGTAAGCAAAAGAATTAGTATTGTTCCCTTTTTTACCTACTTTTAACGCTTAAATATGAGTGTTTGTATATTGGCTATCGAGTCATCCTGTGATGACACTTCTGCTTCTATTTGTGTAGAGGGTAAAATTGTATCTAATATTACAGCTTCACAAGCAGTGCATGCTTCGTATGGTGGGGTTTTCCCCGAATATGCATCTAGGGCACATATGCAACATATTTTGCCCGTAGTCGACCAATGTATCAAAGCTGCAAATATCCAAAAAGAAGATATAACTGCGGTGGCTTTTACTCGTGGTCCAGGATTGATAGGATCTTTGCATGTAGGTCTAAGTTTTGCCAAAGCATTTGCGCTCCCTCACCGATTACCTTTGATTGAAGTGAATCATATGCAAGCTCATATAATGGCTCATTTTATTGATGAACCTATTCCTAGCTTTCCCTTTTTATGTCTCACGGTATCTGGCGGACATACCCAAATGGTCTTAGTCAAAGATTATTTATCATTCGAATTATTAGGAGAAACGAAAGATGATGCAGCAGGCGAGGCGTATGATAAAATAGCTAAAATATTTGAATTGCCCTATCCAGGGGGACCATTAATCGATAAGCATGCCCAACAAGGAAATGCAGCGGCTTTTCAATTCCCTTTTCCAGCAACAGAAGGATATAATTTTAGTTTCAGTGGATTAAAAACCAATGTGCTTTATTTTATCCAAAAAGAAGTCGCAAAAAATCCTTCATTTATTCAGGAGCATTTGACTGATTTATGTGCATCAATTCAATTTCGAATCAATTCCATTTTGATTTCTAAATTATGTCGTGCCGCCAAAGAATTGCATATTAAAGATATTGCAATTGCAGGAGGAGTATCGGCTAATAGCGGTTTACGTCAATTACTAAAAGAAGCAGGAGAGAAACATCAATACAAAACCTATGTGCCAGCATTTCAATATTGCACCGATAATGCAGGGATGATTGCTATTGCAGCCTATCACAAATATTTAAAAAAAGAATTTACTTCACAAGAAATAGAACCGATTGCTCGATGGAGTGTGGATGCGATATAGATGGTACGATTTACTTTTCAGCCGCTCTACGTAACCTATCGTTAATCGTTTTGCCCAAGCCTTCATCTGGAAATATTTCAGCTATGATGACATCTAATTGTAGCGCATCTAAACTATGCAACGCTTGATATAAATTGGCTGCCGCTTCCTGTAAATCTCCTTCACTTGATAATACTTGTTGATGATTGATATCTACACTTGATATTGCTTGATAAAAAACAATCAATCCTATTTTTTTTTCTGGGTGTTTCAGTATTTCAGCTTTTATATTATCAGATATTACAACTGGAGTATGTGGTGAATAATGTTTCATCAACATACCTGGTGCTTCAGGATTTTTTTCATTCTGAATATAAATATGTACTTCGCCTACTTCTGCTTCAATAGCTTCTATTGGTATAGCACCATATCTATATAAAATAACTCGATCCTCATCAAAACCAATAATGGTTGATTCAACTCCATTTTTACAGCTTCCACCCTGAAGCACTAATGGAATTTCGTTTTGAAAATAGGCCTCTACTTGTTCGGCGTTAGTAGGACTGATTCTTGTAAATGGATTGGCACTGGGTGCAGCTAATGGAAAATCTAAAGAGGCTAGCAAAGCTAATGCTACTGGATGATTAGGGACACGAACAGCAACAGAATCTTTTCCTGCAGTGATTTGATTAGGAATGGATGGATGTTTAGGAAGTAATAAAGTCAATGGTCCTGGCCAAAACGTCTGCGCTAATTGATACGCTTTTGCAGGAATATGTATGGCCACTTTTTCTAAATCAGTGATATCTTTTAGATGAACGATAAGAGGATTAAAACTGGGACGTTGTTTAATTTTATAAATAGTACCAATTGCTTTTTCACTATACATATTTCCAGCTAAACCATAAACGGTTTCTGTTGGCAGACCAATTACTTGTTCGTCTTCTAAATATTTTTTCGCTAATGCAATGTCAGTGCTTATCATCTATTATATGCTGTATAAAGCAAAACAAAGGTACAGATATTATAATTTTTTAATGCTTAATTTTAAATGTTTAATGTTTACTTCCCTGATAGCATTGCCCGTAATTCGTAATTCGTAAATCGTAATTTGAAATTCGTAATTCGTAATTGATCTTACAAATTATCCAATTTTCACAGAAGTCATACTTAAACTTCCAGCTAATAATTCATCATTGAATAAGGTTATAGATTCTTTTTTATCGTGAAGAGCAAGTGTATAAAGCAGTGGTAAGTAATGATCAGGAGTGGGGATAGCTAATTGAATCGCACTCGATTCTTTTTTATAATCGATAAGCGCTTGATAATTGACATCTACTAAAAGTGAATTGAAACGAGTATGCGCTTCAATTGCCCAATCATAGCCATAACCAACTTTATCGATTTGTTGAAAGTCGGCCAAACCTAAATTGTGAATGATATTGCCACTTCCAATAATTAATATTCCTTTGTCGCGCAAACTAGTTAATTTTTTTGCTAACTCATAATGATATAATGCAGGTTTGGTATAATCGATACTCATTTGTATGACTGGAATATTAGCTTGAGGATATAGATGTTTAATAACAGACCAAGCACCATGATCTAATCCCCAACTATCATCTAATTCAACAGGTGTAGGTAGAAGTAAATCTTTAGTAGATTGTGCTAAACTAGGACTACCAGGTGCGGGATATTCTACATCAAAAAGAGCTTTAGGGAAACCACCAAAATCGTGAATCGTTTTGGGATGCTCCATGGCTGTGACTTTGGTGCTAGCGATATACCAATGCGCAGAAATACATAGAATAGCGTTGGGCGTAGGAATGTTTTTAGCAATTGTACGAAAGCCTTGAACAAATTGATTTTCTTCAATAGCATTCATGGGGCTCCCATGACCCAGAAATAGCACGGGCATTCTAGCCGTCTTTTCCATATTTTCACTTAGTTGATGTAAAGATTGTATTGGGTTCATAGATGTCAATAAAGGTAAGGTACTTAATAATCGAATAAAATCATTTCGTTTCATACATAAAAGATACTTATTAAATACTATATGGAGTAAAAAAGTTTCATTGTCGCAATTAAAATGAAATGTTCTATTTGAAATATACAAATTAGTTTATCTATGAGGGTTTGCCTTCTCTATAACGATTGATTGACAATACCCCTATTTTAATAAAAAACAGTACCATCTATAAATTGAAAGCTGCTATACATTGATAGTTCATATAGGGCTATTTTGAAATGTATAGGTTTGTTTTAGTAGTAAATAAAATTATAACTTCTAAGATGATAAGCAAAAGTAATAGTATAACAGATGATTTCATTCAAACCAAAATTTATTTTATACGTGGACAAAAAGTGATGTTGGATAGAGATTTAGCAGAGCTGTATGGAGTAGAGACGAGAAGATTAAATCAATCAGTAAAAAGAAATTATAAACGATTTCCAGAAGATTTTATGTTTCAATTAACCAATAAAGAATTAGAAGAATGGAAGTCACAAATTGTGATATCCAATAAAGAACAAATGGGTTTAAGAAAATTACCTAATGTATTTACAGAGCAAGGAATAGCTATGTTATCAAGCATTTTGAATAGTGAAACTGCGATAGAAGTGAATATAAAAATTATACGAATTTTTTCAAAGATGAGAGCATTTATGTTGACCAATAAAGATATTTTATTAAAAATTGAAAACATTGAAAAACACATTTTAGCTCATAGTCAGAATATAAAAACACATGATGGGGAGATAGAAACGCTCTTTGAACTAGTAGATGAAATACGAAAGGCAAGCGAACAACAGAATAAATTAAAACCAAATCCAATAGGGTTTAAGATATCGAAAACAAAGAAATAAATCAAAGAAATGGCAAAAAGTATAACTATAACAGATAATCTCATACAAACTAAAATTTATTTTATACGTGGACAAAAAGTGATGTTGGATAGAGATTTAGCAGAGCTGTATGGAGTAGAGACGAGAAGATTAAAAGAACAAGTAAAACGTAATATGATACATTTTTCCTAGACATTATGTGTTTGAATTAACTCAAGATGAGAATGAAAGTCTAAGATCGCATTTTGCGACCTTAAAGCGTGGAGAACATTCTAAATACTTACCATATGTATTTACCGAACATGGGGTATTAATGTTGTCAAATATATTAAAAAGTAAAAGAGCTATAGAAGTTAGTATTAAGATTATTGATGTTTTTATAAAATTAAGAGAAATGATTCTAAATCATAAAGACATCTTACATAAACTTGAACAAATAGATAAGAAAATTATTCATTTAGGATTAGATATAAAATCACATGATGGGGAGATAGAAACGCTTTTTGAATTAGTAGATGAAATACGAAAAGCAAGCGAACAGCAGAAGAAATTAATACCAAATCCAATAGGTTTTAAGATATCGAAAACAAAGAAATAAATCAAAGAAATGGCAAAAAGTATAACTATAACAGATAATCTCATACAAACTAAAATTTATTTTATACGTGGACAAAAAGTGATGTTGGATAGAGATTTAGCAGAGCTGTATGGAGTAGAGACGAGAAGACTTAATGAACAAGTGAAGCGAAATATAAAGCGATTTCCAGTAAGATTTATGTTTAAACTAGATGAAAAAGAAGTAGAATTAATGGTGTCGCAAAATGCGATACCCTCAAAACAGGTTTTAGGAGGATCACTCCCAAATGTATTTACAGAGCATGGAGTATTGATGTTAGCCAATATATTAAAGAGCAACAAAGCAATGGAAGTTAGTATTAAGATTATTGATGTGTTTATAAAATTAAGAGAAATGATTCTAAATCATAAAGACATCTTACATAAACTAGAACAAATAGATAATAAAATTATTCATTTAGGATTAGATATTAAAACACATGATGGAGAGATAGAAACGCTCTTTGAATTAGTAGATGAAATAAGAAAGGCAAGCGAACAACAGAAGAAATTAAAACCAAATCCAATAGGTTTTAAGATATCGAAAACAAAGAAATATTAATATCCTATCTTCCCTACATAATATATTTCATTCTCAATAAATCTCCAACTTTAGAACTTTCATATTTATAATCTTTAAAATCCTATCAAGTGTTTAATTAAAATCTCCTATTTTATATTTATTTTTGTTCCATGTATATATTTTAATATATTGATATACAATATAATAACATAATTATATAAAATTTATTTGTAAATTAATTAAACGATTGATTAACTTTGTGTCGTTAAATTAATATTATGTCAAGTACAGAAATCGCTTACGAAAAAAAAGAACATATCATGGATATAGCCGAAAAGTTATTTGCAGAATATGGTTATGAGGCTGTTTCCACTCGTAAATTAGCCGCCGATGCTCAAGTGAATATCGCCATGATCTCTTACTATTTCGGCTCTAAAGAAGATTTATACCTCGCTGTTATTGAACGTAGAATTTTATCGCTTCGCACCGCTACCCATATCATCGACGATAAACATATGACTCATCTAGATAAACTACTCCATTTAGTAGATATGATTGTCGATCGTTTCTTCGAAAATAGATTGTTTCATCAAATTATGTATCGCGAAATGGGAATGAGTAATCGAAGTAAGATATTCAATTTTATGATGGATAAGTGGTTGCTCAATTTCAATGTGCTCAAACATATTATTGAAGACGGGATTCAAAAAAAAGTATTTAAAAAAGTAGATGCAGGCTTTACCATCCTTACTATTATTGGAACTCCACGGATGTATGTACAAAGTGATCAAATGGCTCAAAAAATCATGAACTTAAAATCGCTTGATGAAGTATATATGCTCGACATGAAAAATAGATTGAAAAATCACCTCAAAGAACTTATTTCAAATCATTTATCTAAATAAAAAGTTAAACAAATGTTTAATAAAATAGTTATGAATAAAAATACCTTATTAATCATGTTCTTGTTTTTATTGAATTTCTTTACTCAAGCACAAGAACTTACTTTACGAACTATTTCGTTACAAGAAGCTTTAAATCTGGCGCTAAAAAATGCGAAGTCGATTCAAATTAGTAATTATAAAATTGAGAATGCAACAGCCAAAAAAGATATGGCTGTCAATGCCTTCTTACCTCAAGTGGCTGTCAATGCTTCTTATAGCCGATTAAGTACGAATATCGAACCATTTAAAATTACTATTCCTGGTATTATTACCACCGAACTTAATCCAGTTATTCCCAATCAATACGCCAATAGAGCTTCCATACAACAAAATGTTTTTTCAGGGATGCGTAATATCTATAATTTACAAGCATCAAAAGATATGATATATGCCTCCCAACTGGATGCTAAAAAAGAAGAAGAAGATATTTTGATGAATACAATTCTACAATATTATACCTATTGTAAAACTACTGAATCGGCTAAATTGTTAAGAGAGAATTTAAAAACAGTTGATGCTCGTATCAAAGATATTCAAAATTTTCAAACGGTAGGAATGGCGCTGCCAAATGATGTGTTGAAAGCTGAATTAAGTAAATCTAACTTAGAAATTACACAAGCAGAAATTGATAATACTGCAGCTATAATCAATTATAATATAAATTTATTATTAGGCATTAATGAGCAAACACAATTAAGTCCGAGTCCTATAGATATTGATGCTACTCCTACAAATGCATTTACCTTTAATCCAACTTATGACAATCGATTAGATTGGAAGAGTTTTAATTTAAAAATTTTAGCTGGACAAAAACAAGTGAAGAGTGCTCAAAGCGCTTATTTTCCTACTGTAAATGCAGGGTTTAATTTCTATTATAATAATCCCAATCAACGGGTATTTCCTCAAACAGCTAAATTTAAAGAAACTTGGGATGCAGGGATTTCATTGAATTGGAATTTATCAAGTTTATATACCGCTCGTGCGAGTATTCGCGATGCAAAAATTAATACCAAAATCAATGATTTACTTTTAGGTCAAATACAAGATGGTATTCGTTCTGAACAATATAGTGCCTTAAAAAATTATGAATTGAGTTTGCAAAAAATTAAAATGGCTGAAAAAACAGTGGAACAAGCAAAAGAAAATCAACGTATCATGCAAAATAGATTTGCATCATCAGTGGCTGTATTCACCGATTTGTTAGAAGCTGATACACAATTGTTGCAAGCTCAAATTAATTTGGTAAATGCTCAATATGATGCCAAAATCACTTATTATAAATACATTAAAGCAAGTGGCAATTTAGCTACTTCAATTATCAACTAATACATTTAAAAAATATAAAATATACATACAATGGAAGATCAAAAAGTAGAAACCCCAACTACAGCTGAAGCAGAAATAACATCATTGGAAGCACCAGCAAAGAAAAATAAATTAATACCAATTATCGGTATAGGAATTATTTTATTAGTTATCTTTTTTGTTGGAAAAAGAATTATTCATGGAATGCATTATGAAGAAACAGAGAATGCTCAAATAGAAACGAATATCATTCCTATATCGAACAGAATTACAGGTTATGTAAGTAAAATTTATGTAAACGATAACCAGTTTGTAAAAGCAGGTGATACAATTCTAGTATTAGAACAAAACGATTTAATACTACGATTGAATCAAGCCAAACTCAGTTATCAAACTTCTTTAGCACAAATGGGTGTATTGAGTAGTAATACTGAAAGTGCTAGTGTAAACGCTACTGCTATTAGTTCGAATATAGCTACGGCACAAGCCAATGTTGATGCCGCTAAAGTTCGTGTATGGAAAGCCAGTCAAGATTATGATCGATATGCTAAATTATTGCAATTACAAAGTGTAACACAACAACAATACGATGTTGTATCTGCAGAAAAACAAAGCGCCGAAAAACAATTGAATGTTGCTAATATGCAATTAATTGCTGCTAAAGAACAAGCAAACGCTTCTCGTACGCAAGCATCTACTGTAGGTACTCAATTGAAACCTGCTGAGATTACTGCTCAACAACGATTAGAGGATGTGAAATTGGCACAACTGAATTTATCTTATTCGGTTTTGATTGCTCCTGTAGACGGCTATATCAGCAAAAAGAGTGTTCAATTAGGTCAATTATTAAATCCTGGACAAACCATTGTGTATGTAGTTGAAGATAAAAAAGTATGGGTGGTTGCCAATTTCAAAGAAACTCAAATTAAAGAAATGAAAGTGGGTTTAACAGCTGATTTAAAAGTAGATGCCTATGAAGATTTAGCATTAACAGGCAAAATAGAAAGTATACAATATGCTACAGGAAATAAATTTTCATTATTACCTGCCGATAATGCATCGGGCAATTTTGTGAAAGTGGTACAACGTATACCTGTAAAAATATTAATAGATGAATCATCAGCAGATGTAAATAAGTTACGTGCTGGAATGAATTGTAAAGTAAGTATTAAAATTAAATAATGGCTCAAACAGCAGTTATACAAACAGACCCCAATGCACTGGTAGAGTATGGTTGGCGAAGAGCTATCATTACAATTACAGTAGTGATTTGTACTTTGCTTGAAATTGTAGATACTACAATTGTAAATGTTGCTACCAATACATTGATGGGTAATTTAGGAGCAACCATCAGCGAAATCAGTTGGGTAGTTGCCGCTTATGCTATTGCTAATATTATTATTGTACCGATGGCGGGTTGGCTTTCGAGTCAGTTTGGAAGAAAACCTTATTTTGCCATATCTATTGCCATATTCACGGCAGCCTCATTTATGTGTGGTAATTCAACTTCTATTTGGGAATTAGTGTTTTGGCGCTTTGTACAAGGACTTGGAGGTGGTGCATTAATCACAACCTCACAAACCATATTAACAGAGATTTATCCTAAAGAAAAATTAGGAATGGCTTCCGCTTTTTTTGGTATGGGCATTATTTTAGGTCCAACACTAGGTCCATTTGTTGGAGGCTATATCATTGATAATTTTGAATGGCCCATGTTATTTTATGTAAATGTGCCTATAGGAATTATTGCCGTTTTCTTAACGATGATTTTTATTAAAAACAATCCTTATCAAACCAAACAAAAAGGAGTGGATTGGTTGGGTATCATCCTGCTTATTTTAGGAATTGGTTCCTTACAATATTTTTTAGAACAGGGCGAACGAAACGATTGGTTTGAAAGTCAGTGGATCGTTGCAGGATTTATCACAGCCATAATAGGTATTGTAGGATTTATTTGGCGTGAACTCACCGCCAAAAATCCGGTAGTTGATTTGCGTGTGTTTGGCAGAGGGAATGTTGCCACAGGTGTATTTCTGAATTTTATTTTAGGAATGGTATTATTTACTACGGTCTTTATTATCCCCATATTTGTGCAACGATTTTTAGGATTTACAGCTACGGATACTGGTTTGCTCTTTATTCCAGGTGCTTTATTCACTGGCTTTATGATGCCCTTAGTGGGTAGATTATTACAAAAAGGAATTGCCCCTAAATTTTTAATCGCATTTGGATTTTTTGTGACCATGATTTTTGTTATTTGGTGTTCCTTTTTAATGTCGCCCACTACGAGTCAATCAAATTTCTTCTGGCCATTGATGGTGCGTGGTTTAGGTTTTGGATTTTTATTTGTGCCATTGACCAACTTAACTTTAGGAGGCTTACAAGGAAAAGACTTACAACAAGCCAGTGGTCTTTCAAATATGATTCGTCAATTAGGAGGCTCGATAGGAGTAGCTATTGTAGGGGTAATATTAGAGAAATTTACGGCACAGCATTATAGTGATTTTCTAATCAATACGTCAGCAGATAATCTTTTATTTATGGATAGATTAAAGGCATTTACAGCTAACTTCAGTAGACTCACTCCCGATATAAATATTGCGAAATCACAAGCCTATATGCTCATTTCAAATCAGGTATTTAAACAGGCGTCTATCTTAACCTATATCAATATATTCCAGTATTTAGCTTTGGTGATAGCAATCATTATTCCAATAGTAATCTTTTCTAAAACCATAAAAGTGAAAGGTGGTAAAATAGAAGGTGGTGGCGGACATTAAGCTTTAGTATTATGAAGTCTTTTATTTTTTATACATTCGTTGATTCAATTTTATCTTTTGAAAAAAATACTGAGTCATCTATTACCTATCACTTTAAAAAAATATCATTCCACCTGGAGCGGTATAATTGAAATTAATTTAAACAATGGTAGAAAAGTAGTAGATACTGCTACTAGTAATTATTCGTATGGCAGTTTACAAAAAATACTCAGTAAAGGCTTACACCAATTAGCATTGCCTCGACAAGATTTAAAAAATATTTTAGTATTAGGAATGGGAGCGGGTTCTATAGTGCAAACTATTCGCGAAGAATTTGAGTGCGATGCGATTTTAGATTTAGTAGAGTTAGATGAAACTATGATTGAAATTGCCAAAAACGAATTTCAAATTCATAAGTATTCAAACATTAAAATAATTATCGCAGAGGCTAATCAGTTTGTATATGATTGTACGAAATCCTATGATTTAATTATTATTGATTTATTTGTCATAGATACGATACCTGAAGTTTTTACTGATAAAAAATTTATACAACAGGTCATTCATTTACTTAATAGTTCGGGAGCAATATTATTTAATACCATGCGAAGTACTTTAGATAGAAAGGTATTCCAAGCCATGCAAAATGTATTTAAAGAAGCAAATTTAACAGTTGAAGTATTAGAAAATGTATATTATAGTAACGATTTGATTTTGGTAAAACGAAGTTAAATAGTATATATAAAAGTTTCTCATTAAATTTATACACGTAAATATTTAAAGTATATGAAGAAATTCTTTAGTTCATTTAGAGGAATCAGTTTGTTGATAGCTATGGGTATGCTATTAATTTTATTGATTTATCAATTTGGATATAAAGCCTATATCGCTAAAAAGCACCAAGCTAAAACAGACAAAGAATTAGAAGCGGTTTATGATCAACTCAATAAAGGAAAACAACAATCAAACTACGATTTAGAAGAAACCATACGAATTATTAATGGTTTAGATATCGCCTTGCAAGAGAAAGATAATTTTGATGATTTTATGTTATATATGGCACATCAAGATTATAGCAAAGTGGCCCCTGAAGTGATTGATGCACGTACAAAATTATTGCAAACACTACAACAGTTATATACAAAGCAAACTACCTTAGAAGAGCAACAGGCTTTTTGGAATATTACTAAAGAGATGAGTGGAGTTGTGATTAATAATGTTGGTGCAGAAGATATTATAACACATGGTGTGACTTTACCTATAAAGGCAGTTACCGCTACTAAGCAATCCTATGCTAAATTAACGCAGATTGAAAAGGATAAAAAAATATTACAAGAGGATATACAAAAAATTGAAAACGATTTATTCAATCAATTAATTGATTATTCTAAAGTATATTATACCTATGTCAATAAATGGGATGCTGTATGTGTTAATAGAGATATGGCTTATTTAGCTGCACATAGTAATAATATTCCAGCTATGAATACCGCTTTAGCTAAAGTATTTGCTCAATATCCTCAAGATAAAGAAGCGCAATTGCTAAAAGCCTATAGTATGATTCAAAACATGAAAAATAATTCAGTGCCACTCATTAATCCAGAGACAGGGAATGCGGAGAATACTCAAATACTACCTTTATTAGATCAATATATACAGGCTCATCCAAGTGAAACAGCTCCCGCCTTATTGTTGAAAGGCGTCTATTTTTCTCAGATAGGGGACATTAGTAATGCGAAATTAAATTTTGAAGAAGCAGCTGTGTATTATCCTAAACAAGCAGACGAGTTAAGTGATATGCTCAATCCTTATAAGATGCGTAATTACTTACGGAAGTCGAAAGAAGGGAGTTATATTACGGAGTTATATAAATCAACCATGTTGGGTTCAGGTTATTTTAGTCCAGATTTACAAATGGCAAAAATGTATTTTGACAAAGGAGATACAAAGAATGGGAAAGAAAAAGTATTAGATCATTTTTCACGACGAAGAAATCAAAGTCATTGGGATTATATTTTAAGTGATGTCAAGTTTTGCGAAAAAAACCTTGGTTTGAATTTTTTAAAATTATTTCCCGAAAATCAATACCTCGATTTAAAAGCAGATATCAAACATAGTTTAAGTGCGAATGTAGATTATATCAAAGTTGGGGTAGATAATAGGAGTGATGTACGTTTACATAATGTGAGTTTGATTTTATGTATTCAATATACGGAGATGAATAAAGACGATTATGTGACCGTAAAAATGGAAAAAACCTTACCGGAGTTACTTCCAAATGCCTATAATGATTTTGGAGAAATCAATAATAAACAAGCTGATTTTTGGTCAGGTACATGGAATAGCACAAAATATTTATTGAGTATTGGTAATAATTTATTTGAAAGCGGTACTCAAAAACAAGAAGGAATTGTTAGAAGTAGAGCAGTATTAATTAGTGATGAAGCTATAGCATGGATAGATGATGTTGACACAAAAGTAACAAATGAGTATGCGAAAGAATATGTAGATGTTTTAAAACCTGAAGCATTGGGATATTCATTAGGTGCATTACAACAGCTGATTAAACAACAAACCAGTACCAAAGCTACAGAGAGTTTGATTGGTAGTGATGAAGTTCAAATTAAATTACCTGAACAATTAGCTTTATTAAAACCAGTATTTCAATTGCAAGATCCTAGTACAGGAAAAGTATATAATCCAGAAGTAAATATTATCAAAAATGATCGAATCGAATTAAATTTTAAAATAAACATAGATAAATTAAAAGAGATGAATTTGATAATGAAAAGTGTCTCTTTAAATGGTCAAGTTCATCTAAGTGGAGATAAGTCTAAAGGCTTTATAATTAAGGATATTAGCCTAAAATAAGATGTTTTGTTAAATAGTATACGTTAAGCATTTTTTTTTAGTAGATTTGACTATTATTCACCATAAAACAAATAAAAATGAAAAAGTTCATCTCACTATGTACCATTATTTTCGCTTGCGGTATTTTAACTTCACAAGCAGCTATCTTCTTAAAGTATTATAACGGCGATTCAAATGACGCTATATTTAAAGTAAAAACTTGTGGAAGTACAACTGAAGTTAAATTTGACCACAGCACTACTTCTACAGTAACGATTCAAACAGGTTGCAGCGATGCAGTTATTATTACAAGCTGTGGCGAAGTTACAGTAAAAGATAATATGAAAGTATCAATCAAAAATGGTTGTATTAAAATAGAAAACTAAAATTTATATTTTAATAAAACGAAAGGCTATTCAAATGAATAGCCTTTTTTATTTGAATTAATTTATGTCTTTTATTTGATAAATATTTGAATGTATAATCTCCATATTTCGATCAGGTTTACTTATTATTTCAAATCCAAATTGTTTATATAATCCATGTGCATCACGTGTAGCTAACATAAATCTTCGTAAGCCTTGTAAATCAGGGTGATTCATAATAAAGAGCATTAATTGTTTGGAGTAACCATTGCCTTGTTCTTCATCAATAATATATACATCGGCTAAATAAGCAAACGTAGCTTGATCAGTAATGACACTAGCAAATCCAATTTGTAAATTATTTTTATATACTCCAAAGCACATGCTGTGGTCAATACTTTTTTGTACAATAGAAAGAGGTATATCTTTAGCCCAATACGATTAACTTAGAAAAGCGTGTATGCGATTTACTTGTAATAAATTTTTATCGGTAGAAATATGAATATTCATAGTAGTCATTACCAAATATATAAATATAAATAGTAAAAAATTGAATATATAAGTGTATTATAATAATTCGTAAATCCCTGCAATACCTTGTCCACCGCCAATACAAGCGCTTACCATGCCATATTTTTTATTTCTTCTACGAAGTTCATTGAATAATTGAACACTTAGTTTTGTGCCGCTACATCCAAGTGGGTGACCTAATGCAATAGCACCACCATTTACATTTACAATATCAGGATTAATATCGCTTAATGTTTTTAATACACCTAAAGATTGAGCAGCGAATGCTTCATTCAATTCAATTAAATCAATATCACTCATTTTTAATCCTGCTAATTGTAAAGCTCGAGGAATTGCAGCTACTGGCCCTATACCCATTAGTCTAGGATCTACGCCTACTGTAGCAGATGTAACTAAACGAGCAATAGGAGTTAAGTTTAATTCTTTCACCATTTTTTCACTCATTACAATACAGAAAGATGCGCCATCACTGGTTTGTGAAGAGTTACCTGCTGTAACTGTACCATTCATTTTGAATACCGGTTTTAATTTATTTAACCCTTCAATGCTGGTATCTTTACGAGGACCTTCATCCGTATCTACAATATATTTTTTAGTTTTTTTCTTTCCGTTTTCATAAAAGACTTGTTCTACTTCTACTGGTACAATCTCTTCTTTGAACTTCCCATCAGCAATCGCTTTCAAAGCTTTTTGATGCGAGTTGAAAGAGAAGATATCTTGTTCTTCTCTAGTAATACCATATTTCTCAGCAACTAGCTCAGCCGTTAATCCCATCCCTATATAATAATCTGGATGTTCTTTAGCGATTTCATAATTCGGTACTGTTTTAAAGCCAATGGTTGGAACCAAGCTCATGCTTTCTGTTCCACCAGCGATAATACAATCTGCCATGCCTGCTTTTATTTTTGCTGTGGCCATTGCTAAAGTTTCAACACCACTACCACAATATCTATTTACGGTTACTCCTCCTACACTTTGAGGAAGATTAGAGCGAATACCCACCCAACGAGCCATTTGTAATCCTTGCTCTGCTTCAGGTACAGCGTTCCCAACTATTAAATCATCAATTCTATTTGGGTCTAATTCAGGAGTAGTAGTTAATAGATGATTAATCACCATAGCTCCTAAATCTACTGGACTCATAAATCTGAAACCCCCTTTACCTGCTTTACCTACTGCGGTTCTAAACCCTTTTACAATATATGCTTCCATATTTTATTTATTTATATTTTATATGTTAGACTCTAGATACTAGTCGCTAGATTTTTTCTAGCTACTAAGAAATATCTAACATTTGTTATTTTAATTTTTAATTCGTAATTCGTAATTCGTAATTTTTAATTCGTAATTTTTAATTTTTAATTTCTCAAAGGTTTACCAGTTGTCAAAATACTTTGTAGACGTTCAAGCGTTTTCTTTTCAGCACATAAACTCAAGAAAGCTTCTCTTTCTAAATCTAAAAGATATTGTTCACTTACTTTAGTTTTTTCACTTAAATCACCCCCACACATTACATAAGCTAATTTTTTTGCTACTTTCATATCGTGTTCAGTAGCATAACCCCCTATATTAAATCCGGCTACACCTGAGTATAATGCACCTAAACCAGTTCGTCCCAATACCTCTATATCAGTACGTTGAAGTGGTTGAACATAACCAGCTTCATGTAATTCTAATACTCTTCTTTTGGCTTCTGCAATTCGCATTTCAGCATTCACACATACAATATCTTTTTTCTTATCTAAAACTCCAATGCCATATCCTTCATAAGCAGAAGTAGCAACTTTAGCGGTAGCGATAGTGGTGAATTTTTCAAATAAAGTTGGTAATTGCGGATCGCCATTATAATAGGCATCAGAAGCACGTAACGCCATTTCTTTAGTACCGCCACCACCAGGAATAACTCCCACACCTACTTCAACTAATCCGATATATGTTTCAGCAGCTAGTACTGCTGCATCACTGTGCATGGTCATTTCGCAAGCACCACCTAAAGTTAAAGAATGAGGTGCTACTACCACAGGAATAGAAGAATAACGAACTCGCATCATGGTGTTTTGGAATGCTGCAATGGCAAAATTTAATTCATCCCACTCTTCATCTATAGCCAACATAAAGATCATCCCTATGTTTGCACCTGCTGAGAAAGCTTGTGTACCTTCGTTAGCGATTACTAAACCTTTCCAATCTTTCTCTGCTATTTCGATCGCTTTATTCAAACCTTCAATGACTTCACCTCCAATTGAATTCATTTTGGTATTCCATTCTAAATTCAATACTCCATCTCCAATATCATGTAAAGTACAAGCAGTACTTTTCCATACTGGTGCATTCGCACGTAAGTTATCAAGTCGTATAAATTTATCTTGACCAGGTATTTCTTTATAGCTTTTAGAAAGCATGTCATAATAATATCGAATACCTTTTTCAATTTTATAAAAGCTAGTATTGCCAGTAGCCAACATTTCATCAATCCATGGAGCAGGCGCAAATCCCGCTTCTTTCATAGATTTAACAGTGCGTTCTACACCCAATACATCCCATTTTTCGAATGGACCTAATTCCCATCCAAATCCTGCACGCATCGCATCATCTAAACGATATACTTCATCTGAAATTTCAGGTACACGATTCGATACATATTTATATAAATGATAACCTAATTTTTTTAAGAATTCGGCACCTTTATCATTTTGTTTATTTAAAGCAACTAAACGCTCTTTTAAATTTTCAATTGGTTTTACGGCAGTGATACAAGCAAATTTTGGTTTTTCACTTGGTTTGTATTCAAAAGTTTTTACATCAAGCGCTAGAATTTGTTTGCCGGCTGCACTTTTTTCTTTTTTGTAAAACCCTTGTCCACTCTTATCTCCAAACCATTTGTTGTCTACTAATTTAGTTACATAATCTGGAATTTGAAATAATTCACGGGCTTCATCATTCACACAATTATCATAGGCACCTTTAGCCACTTTTACCAAAGTATCAATACCTACCACATCACAAGTACGGAAAGTGGCGGATTTGGGTTTACCAATAATTGGACCTGTTAAGGCGTCAATTTCTTCGATCGTCATATCCATTTCTTGCATTAAATGGAAAATAGCCATAATACTAAATACACCCACTCTATTAGCAATAAATGCTGGTGTGTCTTTACAAAGCACCATCGTTTTTCCTAAGTATAATGCACCGTAATTCATAAAGAAATCAACCACACTGGCATCAGTATATTCGGTAGGAATCACCTCCAATAATTTTAAATATCGTGGTGGATTAAAAAAGTGTGTACCACAGAAATGTTTTTTAAAATCTTCAGATCGGCCTTCAATCATATGAGAAATAGGAATACCTGAAGTATTTGAAGTAATTAATGTACCTGCTTTTCTATATTTTTCTACTTTTTCGAATACTTGTTTTTTGATGTCGATATTTTCTACAACCGCTTCTAAAATCCAATCGCAGTCTTTAATCCATTCCATATTATCATCAAAGTTGCCCGTTTTTATTCTTGATGCAAATGCTTTATCATAAATAGGAGATGGGTTAGATTTTAACGTACTATCTAAAGCAGCATTTACAATTCGATTACGAGCAGCTGGAATTGCTTTCTCTTCTTCTTTTAAATCAAATGGAACGATATCTAGTAAGTATGTTTGTAAACCTATATTAGCAAAGTGACAAGCTAAACGAGAGCCCATAACGCCTGAACCTAATACGGCAACTTTTTTAATTTTTCTGGATGATGCACTAATCATTATATCAATATTAAATGTTGTAGAAAATAAAAATCAAATATAGTAACAAAAAGTCGAATTTACCAAACAAACGTTTGGTAAAATTTATAAAATAGTTAGATACTTAATTTTTTTTATAAATATACAGTTATATCTTCATGTGGGTATGTAATTTAGAGGGATAAATTATATTTTTACTCCCTATTATGGACAACTATTTAAAAGAATTAGAAAGCTATTTAGAGCTACATGCGAAATATAAATGTAAAGAGTATGCTGCCCTTCAAAAGCTTCATTATACAGTACCTTCACTCAGAGCATTTATTAAGCAAAAAGCATTTTCATTTCAACAACATGATACTGAAATCCAATTAACTATTTGGGATTTTATATGGCATAATTCTTCCTATTTTGAATCAAGGAGTTTATCTATTTATCCATTTCAACATAAATCATTAAATAAAAATGAATTTGAGAAAATCATCAACTGGGTAGATAGGTGCACCTGTTGGGAACATAGTGATGATCTATCTAAAATATATGCTCAAGTTTTGGAAGAAAATCCAGATTGGATATTGCCAATCTATAAAGAATGGAATCATTCAGATAACTTATGGAAACGAAGACAGTCTTTAGTCGGACTTTTAGAATATGCTAGTAAACGTAAAAAAGTATTGGCTTTCGAAGTGTTAATTTCATTTGTACAACCATTATTGAACGATGCTGAATATTACGTGCAAAAAGGTGTCGGGTGGACTTTAAGAGAAATTTATAATGTTTATCCAAAAGAGACAATAGCATTCATTGAAAAAAACGTATTTCTAATTACACCAATAGCTTATAGTGCTGCTACAGAAAAATTAGAGAAGGATTTAAAAACTAGATTTAACGACAAGCGAAAAAACTTTAGAAATCAATCTAAATCGAGTATTAAATAAATTAATAATGGAGAAATTCTAGTGTTCTAATTGAAAAAAACAATTCTAAACCTCTAAATAATGTAAATTAAACTAAAATTTATTGTTTACCTAGAAAAGATTACTTTTGAAGTATCTACCCAAAAAATAGTTTATGAGTAAAATCAGTTCAAATAAAGATCAAATAGATTAGAAAGCCGTATTTAGTTTACATAGCCTTGCATATACCTTTGCAGGTGTGGCTTTTGCGGTATTTGCCTTACAAGGATTTATGATGCCCAATCGATTCTTAGATGGAGGTGTTACAGGCATATCTATTCTAGCACATGAGCTTAGCCATATTAATATTATCTTTTTTTTAGTGCTTTTCAATTTGCCTTTTTTATATGTGGGATATAAAAAAATAGGAAAGACTTTTGCCGTACAATCTCTTCTGGCAGTGATGTTATTGACTATTGGGGTGGCTATAGTGCATATACCTCCTGTAACATCCGATAAATTATTAATCGCCTTATTTGGTGGATTCTTTATTGGACTAGGAATGGCATTGGTTATTAGAGGGGGAGGGGTGATTGATGGTTTTGAAATTGTGGCGGTATATACTACAAAACGAATCGGTCTATCGATCAGTGAAATCATTATGATTTTTAATTCTATTATTTTCTTAATTGCAGCCTATAAATTTGGAATTGAAACGGCCATGTATTCAATTATCACTTATTTTACAGCGATGAAAACGGTTGATTATATAGTAGATGGTATTGAAGAATATACAGCCTTAAATATTGTTTCAGCTTCGAGTGAAGAAATCAAATCCTTGATTGTAAATGATTTTTAAAAAGGGATTTCAGTATATAAAGGTGAACGAGGGTATTTACCAGATACATACGAATTGAAAAATGATTGTGATATTATACTTACTATTGTTACACGTCTTGAAGTACTCAGAATGAAAGATGCCATATTAGAAATAGATCCGAATGCCTTTATGTTTATCCAAAGTATAAAAGAAGTTAAAGGAGGGGTGATTAAACAAAAAAGTGGACATTAAACCGGCCTTATTTTTCTAAACGGGCTATAATTCTCTTGTGTGTATTAATGATATATGATTTGTCATTAAATATACGAGCTAACATAATACTTCCCTCTACTTCAGCTACACTTCTTTCGGCTAATTCATTTGCAATTTTTTCACCATATTTTTCTTTATATATGTGTTTTACAGCATTGAAAAAATCTTGAAAAAATTCTCTGATAATAGGATTGAATTCAGGTACAACCAAGGCGCTTTCTACACCAATATTGCCATATAATTTGCCTGTTTTTTTATCAAAAAAAATCAACTCGCTTGCATCACATAATTTTTTAATTTTTTGTTTTGCAGTAAGTTTGTCGTTGTATGCATGTATAAATACTTCGGCTTTAAAATATTCATGAACAAAGGCAATCACTTTACACATTAAATCTTCTTTACTCTTAAAATAATGATATAAACTGCCTTTTAGCATACCACAATTTTTAGCAATATCTTCCATACTCGTATTATGAAAACTTTGCTGTCTGAATAACTTTAATGAATTTACAATGATTGATTGTTCGCCTTTTTTGGGTGTTTCCTTTATCATACGCTATACTAAATTACCAAACAAAGTTAGATAAAAAAAAATACCAAACAAACGTTTGGTATTTTTTTATGTGTAATTTTAGTAAATGTATGAGATTAACTTCCTCTACCAGCTGCTTTTGAACGTGCTGCAGCATTATTACTGCCACTGGTTTGAGATTTCATAGCTCCACCTCCTTTAGCAGCAGCCATTCCAAATTTACTGCTCTTTGCAATAGGTGATTTTTTTTTGTCTTTTTCGTTCTTCTTTGGATTGATTAATGACATGGTTCTATATTTTTAGTGATTAATTATTGGTGCTAAGTTAGTCATCCTATACTGAATATCAAAATCTATCAGCTATCTTTTTTATTCATTACTTGGGTTTGATGACGTATACTTTCTTTATTTATTTGTTGGATCAATTGTAGAATGAAAGAAGAGGATAAGCCATTTTCAGTTCCTATCTTAAGCATTCTATCTACTATCTGCGACCAACGTTCTGGTTGGTATATGGTGATGTTGTTCTTAGCCTTATAACTGCCTATTTCTTCACTAATACTCATCCGCTCAGATAATAACTCGATGATATAGTTATCTATTCGGTCTATTTTACTACGTAATTCAATAAGTGCATTATCATCATCTGACGATAAAATTTTATTTTCTCTAAATACAATTTGCAATATAAGCGCTTTCAACTCAAGAGGGGTGATTTGTTGTTTGGCATCACTCCAGGCTTCATTTGGATTAATATGACTCTCAATCATTAAGCCATCAAAATTTAAATCCATCGCTTTTTGAGCAACTTTTAATAATATGTCTCTCCTTCCACATATATGTGATGGATCGCAAATCATTGTCATTTGTGGAAATCGTCGTTTCAATTCAATAGGTATTTCCCAATTAGGTTTATTGCGATATTCTGTTTTTGTATAGGATGAAAATCCCCTATGAATAGCAGCTAATTGAGTAATACCAGCTTTATGCAATCGTTCAAAAGCGCCAATCCATAAATCTAAATCAGGATTAACAGGATTTTTTACAAAAACCGGAATATCTATTCCTCTCAATGCATCTGCAATTTCTTGCACTATAAACGGATTCACACTCGTTCTGGCACCTATCCATAACATATCTATTCCAGAAGCTAAAGCAGCTTCTACATGGCTTTTATTCGCCACTTCCACCATACATGGTTTCTTATGTTTTAGCGAAGCTTCCTTTATCCATTTTAAACCTATTTGTCCAACTCCCTCAAAAACACCTGGACGTGTTCGAGGTTTCCATATTCCAGCTCTGAAAACTTGAATATTCGGTAGTTGCAAAGCTAATTGATCAATGGTTTCATATACCTGCTCTTCAGTCTCCGCACTACATGGACCTGAAATAAGGTAGGGTTTTAGCTCTTTACCTAAGAAAGAGGCTATGGAAAAATTTTCTTGAATAGTATTCAATACAATATTAAATAGGGTTTAAGCTGGTATCAATTTCTTTCGCCCAAGCCATAATACCACCTTTTAAATTATACAAGTTTTCGAATTGATGATTTTGTTCTAAGTATTGAATAATATTAGAACTTCTAGCACCACTTCTGCAATGTATAATCACTTTTTTATCTCTTGAAATTTTATCAATATTAGAAGGTACCTCTGCCATAGGAATCAATTCACCATTGATAGAAGATGCTTCTGCTTCATGTGGCTCACGAACATCTATCAATTGTATGTTTTCATGAGCATCTAACATACTCTTTAATTCTTGTACTGTTACTTCTTTCATATCTAAAGATTAATTTAAGTTTAAGTTTAACAAAATTAATACTAAAACACTAATCTCATAAGAATAGTTTCTTTTAACTATGATTATTCGCCTTATCTTTGGCAAGAAAATTGACAAATGTATCGTTATGAAAAATAAAATATTACTATTCTTACTGATACTTTCAGTAAGCAGTTTTGCTGCAAGTCCTAAAAAATTAATGCCTCGTTATAAAGTGATTTTCTATAATACAGAAAATTTATTTGATACAATTGATGATCCTGCTACAAATGATAGTGAGTTTTTACCTAATGGTACTTATAAATATACCTCTCAAATTTATCAAACTCACTTAGACCATACATCTGAAGTACTTTCATCTATTTGTGCAATTGACGCTCCATTATTTATCGGACTTTCAGAAATTGAAAATCGTAATGTCGTTCAAGATTTAATTAATCAAGCTAGTTTGAAAAATTATAACTTAGGGATCGTACATCAAAATTCACCCGATGATAGAGGTATTGATGTGGCTTTGATTTATAATAAGGATTTAGCTAAACTAATTAAGGAAGAATATTTATATGTTACCATAGATACCGTTCCTGATTTTAGAACTCGTTTAATTTTACATGCTACTTTTGAAACTACTACTGGTACTATATTACAAGTATATGTTAACCATTGGCCAAGCAGAAGAGAAGGTCAAGTTGAAAGTGAATATAAACGATTAAAGGCAGCCTCTATTTTAAAAGAAAATACAGATGCACTCTTAAAAAATGATCCAGAAGCAAATATTATTATCATGGGAGATTTTAACGATTACCCAACAGATAAAAGTATTTCTAAAGTATTAGGAGCTGCTAGTTATAAAGATATCAATGATAAAAAAAGCGACTTATATAATATCAGCGAAGCCAATCCTACTGATACTATCGTGAAAGGTTCTCATTTTTATAAAGGCGAATGGGGCAATTTAGATCAAATGATTTTAAGTAAAAACTTGCTGCAATGGAGAGGAGGAGTAGGTGCACTAAAAGTACCTTATACCATTTATTATAATCAAAAAATGCTGTATAAAGATAAAAATGGGGTGTATAGTACAAATCGATTATATGCAGGTCCTAAGTTTGTCGGTGGTTACAGTGATCATTTACCTGTCTATTTCGATATTCGGTTTTAAATTATAGAGCTATTATTTAATTAATACTTTTAGGATACGTATCTTTGTATCCAATTAAATTAATTGATATATGGCAATCATAAAACCATTTAAAGGTTTCAGACCTCAAAAAGGATTAGAAAAACAAATAGCCGCTAAACCTTATGATGTGTTAAATAGCGAAGAAGCTAGAGCTGAAAAAGGAAATAATCAATATTCTTTTTATAGAATTAATAAACCAGAAGTAGATTTAGATCCTACTACTGATTTATACGCGGATATCGTATATTTTACTGCAAAAAATAATTTAGACTTATTCATTAAAGAAAATTGGCTGCAACAAGATGCAACTGAAAATTACTATATCTACAAACAAAAAATGGGCTCACATGAACAATATGGGCTTGTATTGTGCGCTAGCATTGAAGATTATTTTAATGATGTGATAAAAAAGCATGAGTTTACTCGTCCCGATAAAGAAAATGATCGTATCAAACACATGGATACATTAAGTGCACACGTAGGTCCTGTTTTTACATGCTATAATGATGTGCCTGAAATCAATGATATCGTTTCAACTGAAATTCAAAAAATGCCTGTTTATGATTTTATTGCGGATGATGGTGTAGGTCATACTTTATGGGTAGTTGATGATGCTGCAACGGTTGTAAATATTACCCAGTTATTTAAAGATAAAGTACCTTTTACCTATATCGCAGATGGTCACCATCGGGCAGCTTCTTCAGCTAAAGTAGGTCAAAGAAGAAAAGAAGCTAATCCGAATCATACTGGTACTGAAGAATACAATTATTTTTTATCTGTATTATTTCCTGCTTCGCAATTATCAATAATCGATTATAATAGAGTAGTAAAAGATTTAAATGGTTTATCATTCGAAGATTTTTTAACTAAAGTTGCCGAGAAATTTGAGATTGAGAAAATAGGTGCTTCTATATTCAAACCCACTAAAATGCATGAGTTTAGTTTTTATTACGACCATAATTGGTATAAATTAACGGCTAAACCTGGTACATATAATGACGTAGACCCTATTGGTGTGTTAGATATCACAGTGTTATCTAATAATTTATTATCACCCATTCTAGGTATACATGATCAAAGAACAGATAAAAGAATTGATTTTGTAGGAGGAATAAGAGGATTGGGAGAATTAGAAAAAAGAGTGAATAGTGGTGAAATGAAAATAGCGTTTGCAAATTATCCAGTTAGCATTCAACAACTAATTAATATTGCTGATACAGGCAATGTAATGCCTCCAAAAACTACCTGGTTTGAACCAAAACTTAGAAGTGGATTAATTGTACATACTTTTTAATACTTGATATTATAATAAAAAAAACCTGATGTATTACATCAGTTTTTTTTTATTTATTTAAAAATATTAAGCTCCTTTCTCATTTCCTGCTTCTGATCTGATAGATGATAAATCTCTATCAAACATATATACTCCACTTTTATCTGTACCAATCAATTTTAACTTATCTAATAAGGTACGCGCTACTCGCTCTTCTTCCATCTGCTCTGCTACATACCATTGCAACATATTGTGAGTTGCATAATCTTTTTCTTTTAAACAAATATCTACTAATTTATTTATCTCACTTGAAACATGTACTTCATGTTTTAAAACTGATGTAAACATATCAATTACAGACTTGTAAGTATGAGGTACTTTACTCAATGCAGGCACTTCTGCATTACCACCTCGCTCATTGATATACTTGAAAATTTTTAGCATATGCATACGCTCTTCATCTGATTGTAAATACATAAATGAAGCAATTCCTTCATAACCCTCTTGCTCAGCCCAAGAAGCCATAGCTAAATATACATTGGATGATTCAAACTCTAATTGTACTTGTTGGTTTAACGCTTTGTTTAATGATTTTGATAACATAATTTATATTTTAATTTATTTTATGTAAAACTAATGAACTTCTGAATTAGTTCAAAAAGCGAATTTGATTTTTTATAATAATTTACGCTTCTTCCACAAGATCTTGATGTCTTCAGCCATATTATACTCTCTCGCATATTGTAAATTATATAGATGAATTGCTTCTTCCTTCAATGGAGTTATAGTATTATCTAGAATTCCTTTTTTAAGCATAGGCAATTGGTATTTTGATTTTTTTTCACTAGTTGCATAACTAATCCAAGTTCTATTACCTACTAATACAGAAATAATTGAAACTAAATATTGAACCAAATTCTTTGAATATATTAGCGCAATAGGAAAATTAATTAATAAAATTAATGATGCAACAATATCGAACAAACGTTTATTTCGCTGCTGTGCAAAGGATCCAATTTTTAAATTGGTATCTATAGCATATAAATCACCTGAGGTGTTTTTTGAATTACTACCTATTATGCTTTCTGTATGCATAGGTACTATTTTAAAATTAACTTGCATCGGCAATCGCTCCATCTGTGAAATAATATCTTTATTAGATATATCCTGGTTGCAAAATATTAATTCATTTATTTTGAATGCTTGAATAAGTGAATCGATATCTTTTATAGATCCAATATAGGGTGTTTGTACTGTTTCTTGTGGAGATATAAATCCACTAAAATAAAACTGTATTCCAGCCTGATTTAATAATGTAAGTACCCGTCTCGATTCATCTAAACTACCTACAATGGCAATTTTCTGTTCTTCATTATTTTCAAAAACTAAAGAGTGTTTACTTATTTTTGAAAATAAATATCGGTTTAAATAAAAGCTTAGTGTTACCCATACACCACTTATTAATATTATAGCTCTTGAATATCTATATTCATTAGGTAAAAGCCCAAATAAAGCAGTTAAAATTAAGGTGCCTACACCTAATCCTTTTAATATATTAATTGGTCGAATGGGCTTATCGTATGCCCCCGCAAATAAGGAGCAACTCATCCAAACTAAAATATATAAGGGAATAAAAACATAGGTAAATAAAGGATTATAATAAGCATCATCTTGCATGATTTTATTTTCCCATAACTCTTTAATTAAATACATACCTAAAAATGAAAAACAAAAATCAAATATAGGTAGCCATGAATTTCGCAATAATTGAATACTCATGCTTTGGATAGCTTTCACCACTATCGCTATATTAATGATGCTTATATATAAACTTGCCTGACCACTACTATAATGTTTTTTTGCAAATAACATCATTGCTTCATAGAAAGTCTTTACATAATTAATACTGCCTTTTTTAGTGCTCTCCCCTTTATAATGAATAATTGTACTTTCGGCAAAATAATGATTATTATATCCTGCTTTAATAATTCGATAACTCAAATCTATATCTTCACCATACATAAAAAAATCTTCATCTAATAAACCACATTTTTCTAAAGCTTCTTTTCGCATAAACATATATGCTCCACTTAGTACATCTATCTCATGGTTTAACTGTTTATCTAAAAATCCTAAATGATATCGTGCAAATGTTTCAGAATTTGGAAACAAGCTAGATAAACCGATAATTTTACAAAATGAAACCCATGGAGTTGGTAAGGCTCTCTTACTTTCTGGAAGAAATTGACCCGTCCCATCAACCATTTTAATTCCTAATCCACCTACATTATTATGCGAATCCATATAGGCGATGCATTTTTCAAAACTGTCCTCTGCTACTACTGTATCAGGATTTAATAATAAAATATATTGACCCTGCGCTTCTCGCATCGCTTGATTATTAGCTTTTGAGAATCCTATGTTCTGAGTATTGGCAATACATTTCACCCAAGGAAATTTTTGAAGTACCATTGCTACACTTTCATCTCGTGAACTATTGTCTACAACATAAACTTCAGCATCTATTTGCTTAATAGCTTCTTTAACTGAAAGCAGACATTGCTCCAGGAAATATTTAACATTATAATTGACAATTACGATTGATAACTTCACGGACTTAGTATAATAGATTTTAAATCATGTTCAAAACTAATAAATCTTGATGGATTTGAACAATTTATCATGTAATAGCATAACGAGTTATAAGTAGAATAGGTATACGTATTAATTCCTTTTGTCTAAGCCCCATAATAATTTGGTGCGAAGTGCATTAATAAATGTTTTATTATCTAACAATATTAATTCTATAGTAAAAGGCGCTTTTCGTAAATGAATTTTATAACTACTATCAATATTTTGAACACGTGTATCTATTGTTGCTAAAAACCTATTTCCTCTTCCGCTTACTTCAAAAGTCAGCTCTACATTATTAGGTACTATCATAGGACGTACATTTAGATTATGTGGTGCAACTGGTGTTAATATAAAACTTTGTGATTCTGGATATACAATCGGACCTCCACAGCTTAATGAATAGCCCGTAGAACCTGTAGGAGTGGAGACAATTAAACCATCTGCCCAATAGGTGTTTAAATGTTCACCATTTACCCAAACATCAATACTGATCATAGAAGAAGAATTTTTACGTTGTAAGGTAAATTCATTCAATCCAAAATTAGTACTTCCAAATAATGGTTTATCACAGGTAACTTCTACCAATTCTCGCTTTACTACACTATAGGTTTTATTCACTAATGCATGTATCGCATTTTCAATATCATCATTACTAGTAGCAGCTAAAAATCCCATTCTTCCAAAATTAATTCCTATAATAGGAATGCCCGAATCCTTAATAAATGCTACTGCATCCAAGATTGTGCCATCGCCTCCAATAGAAATTAAAACATCTGCTTTGTCTTTCAATTGATCTTGCATTCTATAGGTTGCAAGTGCTGTATTATATTGAAATGTTTGCTCTAAATAGGCGTGTAACCCATCATAAATAATTGCATCAATAGCAAATTTTTGAAGTATTTCTAAGAGATGTTTAAAGTTTTGTAATTCATTCTGAGCGATAGCTCTCCCATATAATGCTACTTTCATTCAATTATCGTTTTTGCATGCTACAATTTAAATTTGTTTAAATTGCTTATGTATTCAATACTAAATTACAATAAATATTTATAAATTCAAATTTACCGTTTTGCCACTTTCAATCACAAACTCCTTATCTACTGTTTGATGCATGCTTTTTGATTTTTTTGCTCGATAGATAATTCTGTATTTACCTGGTTGTAAATAAACAGGTTCTACTTTTAATTCGTCTTTTAATTCATAAATCTTTTTTACTTTCCAATCATTCTCAAATACAAAAATTCCTCCCCAACTGGCATCCGTTTTATTAATTTGTAATAATCCAGGGGCTGGAATTGTAATCGTTTTTGTTTTGCTAGCAGCTATTTCAACATTGTTTACAATAGTTCTAGGAAGTGTAAGAATTTCAAGTTGATATTTCCCAGCTAAATACTTTTCATTGGTATTAAAATTCTGTACATTCACTATCTGGTCGTATTCACCTCCTTTTACAATGCATTTTAATTTGTCTTTTAAAGTAGCACTAATCAAGCTGCCACTAAGCTGAAAATCTAAATATCCTTGTGGTGTATTTATTTTAATTATATTGTTTTCATGTGGTATTATTTCAATATTATCTACTCTAACTGGAGGTATTGTATGTACTACAATATTGTATTTAGGTATAGGGTCTATATCTATAGTATCAGGTCTACCAGATTTATCTAATGTATGATAATAGTTTTTTAAAACATGATCTGAAGAGGCATCATAAAAACTCATATTAAGATTGGTCTGTGTAGCTTTTAAATTTTCATCTAATAACTCTACTTGCAAGGTGGCAGAAGCTAATGCCCTATATATTGCACGTTCAATATGATCTTGAAATTCGTAATCATTCTTGGAGTTGAATAATTTTCCAATACATTCATAACTACTACGCGCATCTTCAGGTAAATCTATTCCAACAATTAAAGGCTTTAATGTGATTCCTTGTATCTGTAGCTGATATGCAGCTTCACATGGATCTTTAAAACACGATTCAGCTCCATCTGTAATTAAAATAATCACATTACGTGCGCTCGTATTTGGAAAATCAAAAATCGCCTGTTCTAATGATAATGCAATTGGTGTGATACCTTTCGGTTGTATTTGCATTAGTTTTTTTCGAATGGCAGCTCCATTATTTTTAGCAAATGAAACTTCTAATTTGGTGTCATCACAATTTCTTTCAGTTAAAATATGCTGATGTCCATATACACGTAATGCTGTTTCTACATTTTTATTTAAGGATAATGTATCCGAAATATTAGCTAATATTCTTTGTGCGGTTTCCCATTTACTTTCTTTACCCCATTTCGATAGCATACTACCACTAGCATCTAATACAAATAAAATACGTGTCAATTGGTTATTGTTAGTGCTTGTATACGTGCTCTGTGCTTGTGTAGTTATACTCAAAAACACCAATAATGTACTAAGGTAAAATGTGTATTGTTTTCTCATCTTAAATTCACAGCTGTTGTTTTTTCTGATAACACATCAAAATATATAGTCTTTGTAAAATCACTTTTAGAAGCACTTCTAGGTCGCATTACTACAGCATACCTTCCAGGTAATAATATTAATTCGTCTTTCTCTTTAATTTTATCAAACTCATATAACATATTAAATTCACCCATTTTAATTTCATATACACTCGCAATATTAGCATCTACATTGACAAACTGTACTTTCCCTGATTTAGGAATGGTCATCACTTTTTCTTTCTCTTCTGGTACATAAACCAACTTCTTTGTATATCGAGGTAAAGTCAAAAAATCAATATCGAAATCACCTCGTATATATGCTTCATTATCATTTAAATCTTGTACATACAAGATCTCTGAAGAATAGGCCTCTCTAATCACACAAGGAGTATTGTCGGCTGTTTTTTTATTTTCCATTTTCAAACTCAAGTATCCAATTGGCATTTGTATTGAAACTACATTATGTGTACCTGCTACTAATTCAATTTGATATTTTTTTACTGGTGGAATACTGTGAACTTCTATATCGTAAGTTCCTGCAGGATTAATATACAAAGTATCCGGGTTATTAAATTCATTTAAAGTATGAATAAAATTGTATTTAATAGCACCTGTAAAATGATCATATAATGTAAATGCAATATTTGATATAGTAGGTTGATTTAAATTGTCGAGTAAGTTAATTTGTAAAGTGGTGTTTTTTAATGCTTGATCTGTTACGTTTTGTAATAATTTAGTAAAGGTGTTTTCATCTTTAGCATCATAATAAGTACCTACACAATTAAAATCCATCACCACATCGGCACCAATATTTAATCCTATAATAAAAGGTTTAATGGCTATTCTTTTTTTCATTAATTCTTTTGTAGCATCACATGGATTCCCTTCACACATTTCTTCTCCATCTGTTACTAAAATTATCGCATTTAAGGAAGTACTATCATAACTGAAATCTTTGGCAGCTTCTATTAACGATAAAGCTATTGGAGTATATCCTTGTGGTGTAATTTTATCTAATTTTTCTTTAATGGCTAATGCATTGTTTTTTGCAAACGGGATTTCTAATTTGGTGTCTAAACAATTATGCATAGCTCTAGGGTATTGGTGTCCATAGACACGTATTCCAACTTCAACATCGGGGCTAGCACTTTGTAAACTATCTACTAAATGGTAAATTAGTTCTTTTGATATATCAAATTTGGTTTTGTCATTCCATTTCTCTTTCATACTACCACTAGCATCTAATAAAAATAAAATTCGCGTATGTGTAGGCTTAAATGCTGTGTTGGTTTGTGAAATTGCATTTTGATTGCAAAAACAAATTCCCAAAAGTAGTATGTAGTAATATATTTTTTTCAAAACCAATTTTTCTATTTACTAAACGATTTTTAAACTAAAAACGTATATGTAAAGATAAGTTCAGTATGTTGCCTTAAAATACAAGCTATTAACTAGGAATATGTGTATAAAATGTAAGGGAAATTACAACAAAAATGTAGCCTTTTTTCTAGAATTCGACATTTAATGATTTTCATTGTCTTTTATTCACTATCTATTGTCGAAGAATTGTCTTTATTGGCAAATGCTTCTAATACATGGTAAGTTTCTTCTCCAAATGCTCTAATTATAGGTTCTTTTAAAAATTTATAAATAGGAACATGAAGCTTTTTACCTAATGAACAGGCACTTTTACAGACACTCCATCGCTCGTAATTTAAGGCTTTAATTCCATTTTTAAGCGTCGATACTCGTATTGGATATAAATGACAAGAGATTGGTTTTTTGAATGCTGTTTTGCCATCTAAGTATGCTTTCTCTATGCCACAATAGGCAATATCACTCTCGTCATAATTAATATATACACATGGTCCACCTTCAATTAATGGTGTTTTATATTTTTCATCCTCTGGGTCATATTCATAAAAACCTCTTGTTTCAATTATTTCACGACCTCTATCTGTCAAGTATGATTTGTATTTTGTATACTCTTTTTCTAATATATTCAATTCCTCTTCTTCTAATGGTGCTCCACTATCCCCTGATATACAACATGCACCTTTACAAGTATTCAAATTACATACAAACTCTTTTTCAATGATATCCTCACTTATTAGTAAATTATCTATTATTATCATTGTATAAAATTAGACAATTACTTACTATTTCCAATAATCTATATCTTTGTGTATAATTCTATAGTATGGAAAATAAATACGATATTTTAATAATAGGTGCAGGCATCGTTGGATTAGCGACGGCATATAAATTGTTAGAAAAAAATAAAAAATTAAAAATTGCGGTTCTCGATAAAGAAGCTTCGATTGGTAAACATCAAACAGGGAATAATAGTGGAGTAATTCATTCGGGTATTTATTATAAACCTGAAGGTTTACGTGCTAAAAATAATAGAGAAGGATATAAAATGCTAATCGATTTTTGCCAAAAAGAAGATATTAAATACGAAATTACAGGTAAAATAATTGTTGCAACTGAACAACACCAATTACCTACTTTAGACGTGATATTGGATAGAGGAGTTAAAAATGGTCTAGATGGCTTAAAATTATTAGATATTCAACAATTAAGAGAAATTGAACCTCATGTTGGTGGTATTAAAGGAATATGGGTGCCACAATCTGGAATAGTTGATTTTCCTGGTGTTACCCGTGCATATGCTAAAAATATTCAAGAATGGGGAGCTTCTATTTTCTTAAATGAAAAAGTTATAAAGATTGAAAATAAAGGGGATGCTTGTCATGTTATCACTGAAAATAGAACTTTTTCTGCTTCATTAATGGTCAATTGCGCAGGTTTATATAGCGATAAATTAGCCTCACAAACTCATAATACAGATATAGGAATGCAAATCCTACCTTTTAGAGGAGAATATTATAAACTACGTAAAGAAAGAGAATATCTAGTTAAAAATTTAATTTATCCTGCACCAGACCCAGCCTTTCCTTGGTTAGGAGTGCATTTTACTCGTATGATTAAAGGCGGTATCGAAGCAGGTCCTAATGCTGTTTTAGCATTTAGAAGAGAAGGCTATAAAAAATTAGATATTCATTTAGGTGAATTATTTGAAACACTTACTTATCCTGGTTTCAGAAAAATGGCTACTAAATTTTGGCGTCAAGGCTTGGATGAATACAAAAGATCTTTTTATAAACCAGCTTTCACCAGTGCTCTCCAAAAATTATTGCCCGAATTAGTTGAAGATGATTTGGTAGAAGGGGGTGCAGGGGTGCGTGCACTCGCTTGTGGTAAAGATGGTGCTTTACTCGATGATTATTTGTTTTTCGATGATAAAAATGTAATCAATGTTTGTAATGCTCCTTCTCCAGCTGCAACGTCTTCTTTGAGCATAGGGAACCATATTAGTGATATGATTCTGAAAAAAATATAATCCATGTCTATAAGAAGTAATTTTCGTGACCGTGTAAGAAAATATCGTAATGCCGATGATCTTGGTTTTAGTTCTAAAATCCAAAGTACCGCTCGTACGCTAGGTAAAGATGGTATGTTTAGAGTCGAACGAATAGGTGGTGAAAAAAATATTTATCATTATTTAATCGATATGAAATGGAGTCACTTTATTTTATTAGTGATTGCGGGCTATTTCTTAATGAGTTGTGTTTTTGCATTGATTTATCAAATGATAGGAATTGAACATATTGCAGGTACTGATAAAGGTTGCTGGATTCATGAGTTTTCTCAATGTTATTACTTTAGCGCCCAAACATTAACAACTGTTGGTTATGGAGCATTAGCTCCTAAAGGAACAATTACCAATTTTATATCTAGCATAGAAGCAGTTGTTGGTTTACTTAGTTTCTCTCTTGCTACTGGTTTGTTTTATGGACGATTCATTAAACCTAGTAAAGGATTTGTATTCTCAAATGTAGCTGTAGTTAATCCAACAATGCCTTTTCCTAAATTAATGGTACGTGTTGCCTATAAACAAGATAATATACTACTCGATTTAGAAGTAAAATTATTAGTGACTTTTATTGTAAATGATGAAGGTGCTAATAAAAGAAAATATCATACTCTAAAACTTGAAACTGACAAAGTCGTAACTCTTCCCCTAAACTGGAATTTAGTACACGAAATTAATGATACTAGTCCTTTGTATGAATTGAGTCAACAGGATTTTCTAGATTCAAATTTAGAATTAATTTTAATGATTAAAGGATTTAGCGAAACCTATGGTCAAGAACTCCATAGCCGCTCATCTTGGACCGCAGACGAAATTCTTTGGAATAAAAAATTTAGTATGCCTTATACTGAGATACCAGGTAAACTAAATGTAATCTTTGATTTGAATAAAATGGATGCTGTAGAAAACGCCTAAGATATTCGTTCAATAATCGAAAGTAACTCGTGTTTTTTCGCTTCTAAAATAATACCTTCATCTTCCTTATAATTTGCAGCAAATGATGGAAATGAAAAAGTGGCTATCACATGTCCACCATTAAAAGGAAAACGCTTTTCAGCCATCTCTAATACGCCAATCGCACCTCTAGGTCCTGGCGAAGTAGCCATTAAAAACATGTTTTTTTCACCCCAGGTTTTTCTGTCTTTTATTACAGATAACCAATCAAAAATATTCTTAAAAGCTGTTGAATAGGAGCCATTATGTTCAGCAAAGGATATGACAATTAAATCACTACTATCTATTTTTTGACCTAGTGTAATCGCCAATGGAGGTATACCATTTGCTATTTGTCTGTCGGTACTATAAATAGGCATTTCGTAATCATTGATATCGATCACTTCAACCTCATGCTCTTGAAATAATGTGGCTGTATATTGAATAAGTTTTTTATTTATAGATTGGGAACTATTACTAGCTGCAAATGCAAGAATCTTCATGTGTGACTTTTTTTGGTTTGCAAATGTAACACATGAGGTTGTATTTTGTTCGATTGAGAATGAATAAAATAGTAGCGATAGATTTATACAAATGATTTTTAGGTCTTATGCCACATAAAAAAATCTCACTAGGTGAGATTCATTTTTTATTTGCAGAGAGGAAGGGATTCGAACCCTCGATACAGTTTCCCGCATACACACTTTCCAGGCGTGCTCCTTCAACCACTCGGACACCTCTCTAAAATTGATAGACACAAAAGTACAAAAAATACAGGTACTCAGCCTTAGTTATTCTTAATGAAACAAAAATGAATTTAGAAATTATATAGTTTTTTAGCGTTTTCAGTGGTTTTCATGGCTACCTCCTCTAGTGTTACTTCTTTAAGTGTTGCAATAAAGGAAGCAATCGTATGGATATAGCTACTTTCATTTCGCTTGCCTCTATAGGGTACCGGTGGTAAATAAGGGGCATCTGTTTCTAAAACTATATGATCTAATGAAATTGCTTTTACAATTTCTGCCATACTTGATTTTTTGTATGTCACTACGCCACCTATTCCTAAATAAAAACCCATCTCTATGGCTTTTCGTGCTTCAGCTAAATCACCTCCAAAACAATGTAATACTCCTTGTAAATTATCTGTTTTTTCTTCTCTTAAAATATGTAATAAATCTGCATAAGCCTTACGTGAATGTATAGATACAGGTAATTTTTTTTCTTTCGCCCATCTTAATTGACTAATGAAAACTTCTTTTTGTGCTTCTTTATAGGTCAAATCCCAATGATAATCTAAACCAATTTCACCAATAGCAATATAGGCATAGCTGTCTAACTCCGCTTTAATAATTGCTAGTTCTTCTTCCCAATTGGATGCAACTGAACATGGATGTAATCCCATCATAGGTTTAAAATAGTCAGAATCTAATGTTACTAATTTTTTTAAACTGGCTATTGAACTACTATCAATATTAGGTAATAATGCATAGTTTACCGAAGTATTTCTCGATCGTTCTATCACACTTAGTATATCCTCATTAAAACTTTCGTCGTATAAATGGGTATGGGTATCTATTAATATCATAGGCGTATTCAAAAAAAATCCTGCTCAAAGATATTGAACAGGATCTTATTTGTTTTTAATTAAGTACTATTTTTTTAAACTATCTCTAATTTCCATTAATAATTTATCGGTTGATGATGGTTCTGGATCAGCTACTGGAGCTTCTTCTGCTGGTTTTTTCATTTTGTTCATCGCTTTTACAATCATAAACATTACAAATGCGATTAATATAAATGTAATCACTGAAGAGATAAAATTACCATATTTTACTGCTCCCCATTTTAAATCAGCAATATTTGTTAAATGTGCGGCATCTAATAATGGTTTTAATAATAATGGTGTAATAACATCATTTATTAATGAACCTACTATACTTCCAAAAGCACCACCTATAATAACCCCTATTGCTAAGTCCATTACATTGCCTTTCATGGCAAACTCTTTAAATTCTTTTAACATTGATTTTTAGTTTTTTGGTTATAAAAATTAATTACGAATATATAAAATATATCAAATAACAGATCTTATATTTCATCGCGCTCTATAAGCAATAATAATGCCATTGATTTAAAGATACTGGCTTTTTTCGCCATATGAATGATTATTGAAGTAAATAATATACCCACTTTTAAATGTAGTTATACGCTAAAAGTAGCCCTTTTGGACATGTTTAGATAAGTTTCTTGCTATTATTTACTCATGTTTTAGGATTGTGTACTAAATTTGTGTCAATATAAATTTATATGTATGCAAGAAGTACAATCATATACCCCGCATAATAAAGTTCGAATTGTTACAGCGGCTTCTTTATTCGATGGACATGATGCCGCAATCAATGTAATGCGTCGTATTATACAAGCTAATGGAGTAGAAGTAATTCATCTCGGACATGACAGAAGTGTGCAAGAAGTAGTAGATACCGCCATTCAAGAAGATGCACAAGCTATCGCAATGACCAGCTACCAAGGTGGACATAACGAATATTTTAAATATATGTTCGATTTACTGAAAGAAAAAGGAGCTAGCCATATCAAAATATTTGCTGGTGGTGGAGGTGTCATTTTACCTAGTGAAATCAAGGAATTGATGGACTATGGTATCTCTCGTATTTATTCTCCTGATGATGGCAGAGAAATGGGACTTCAAGGAATGATTAATGATTTAGTTCAAAAAAGTGATTTTGCTACAGGCACCAATTTAAATGGTGAAGTAAAACAAATTTCGTCTAAAAATAAAGTGGCTATCGGTCGACTAATCTCTTGTGCTGAAAATAATCCTGAGGAATTTAAAAAGTATTATGATGAAATAAAAAGTGCTGCCGCTAAAACACATACTCCCGTTTTAGGAATTACAGGTACTGGTGGAGCAGGTAAATCTTCCTTAGTGGATGAATTAGTACGCCGGTTTTTAATCGATTTTAAAGATAAAAATATTGCTATCATTTCTGTTGATCCATCCAAAAGAAAAACAGGTGGTGCATTATTAGGAGATAGAATTCGGATGAACTCTATCAATAATGATCGAGTATACATGCGTTCTATGGCTACTCGTCAAGCTAATTTAGCTTTAAGTGGTCATGTTCGCGAAGCTCTTGATATTTTAAAAGCTGCAGATTTCGATTTAATTATTTTAGAAACTTCTGGAATCGGACAAAGTGATACAGAAATAACTGAATTCGGTAATGCTTGTTTATATGTAATGACCCCCGAATATGGTGCTGCATCTCAATTAGAGAAAATTGATATGCTCGATTTTGCAGATGTCATTGCCTTAAATAAATTTGATAAACGTGGTGCTCAAGATGCCTTAAGAGATGTACGTAAACAATTTCAACGCAATCATAAATTATTTGATCAAGCAGTTGAGGAGATGCCTGTATTTGGAACAATCGCTTCTCAATTCAACGATCCAGGGATGAATAATCTTTATAAAGTAATTATTGATATTCTAAAAAAGAAAGCAAATCTAAATTTAAATTCTTCTTTTGTCGCAACCGATGAAATGAGTGAAAAAATATTTGTTATTCCTCCTCAAAGAACCAGATACTTAAGTGAAATAGCTGATACTAATAGAACCTATGATAAATGGGTAAAAGATCAATGTATGATTGCTGATACGCTTTATGGTTATCATACTACTATCGAAAACATTAAAAAATCTACGGTAGATGATAAAGATAGATTAATCAAAAGAATGCAAGAATTGTATGAAGATGCCTTGCTTCAACTTGACCCTCGTAATAAAAAAATAATCGATGAATGGTCAGCCAAAAAACAATTATATAAAGACGAAGATTATAAATTTAAAGTAAGAGATAAAATACTTTCATTAAAAACTCATAGTGAATCTTTATCTCATACTCAGATACCTAAAGTTGCTTTACCTAAATTTAAAGCTTGGGGTGAAATTTTATTTTGGACCTTACAAGAAAATGTACCAGGCGAATTTCCTTTTACTGCAGGTATTTATCCGTTTAAAAGAGAAGGTGAAGATCCTACACGAATGTTTGCGGGTGAAGGTGGACCAGAAAGAACTAATAAACGTTTTCATTATGTTAGTCTTGGAATGCCAGCAAAAAGACTTTCTACAGCTTTTGACAGCGTAACTTTGTATGGTCGTGACCCAGAATATAGACCCGATATATATGGTAAAGTAGGGAATAGTGGAGTGAGTATTTGTTGCTTAGATGATGCCAAAAAATTATATTCGGGTTTCAATTTAGCTGATCCAAAAACTTCAGTGAGTATGACTATCAATGGTCCAGCTCCTATGCTTCTAGGCTTTTTTATGAATGCAGCAATCGATCAACAATGCGAAAAATATATACAAACAAATGGATTAGAAAAAGAAGTACAAGCTAAAATAGATGCTATTTATAAGGCAAAAGGAAGTAAACAGCCAAGATATAATGGCGAATTGCCAGAAGGTAATGATGGCTTAGGTTTAATGTTATTAGGTGTTACAGGAGATCAAGTACTTGAGTTGGACGTGTATGAAAAAATTAAAAAAGAAACACTAACACAAGTTCGAGGTACTGTTCAAGCAGATATTTTAAAGGAAGATCAAGCACAAAATACCTGTATCTTTTCTACAGAGTTTGCGTTGCGCTTAATGGGTGATGTACAACAATATTTCATCAATAATAAAGTACGTAATTTTTATTCCGTTTCTATTTCGGGATATCATATTGCAGAGGCAGGAGCAAATCCTATTTCTCAATTGGCATTCACTTTAGCAAATGGTTTTACTTACGTAGAATATTATTTAAGCAGAGGTATGGACATCAATGAATTTGGTCCTAATTTATCTTTCTTCTTCAGTAATGGTATAGATCCTGAATATGCTGTTATCGGTAGAGTAGCAAGAAGAATTTGGGCAAAAGCTTTAGCTAAAAAATATGGAGCTAATGAACGAGCACAAATGTTGAAGTATCATATTCAAACATCTGGTAGAAGTTTACATGCACAAGAAATTGATTTCAATGATATTCGTACTACTCTTCAAGCTTTATATGCAATTTATGATAATTGTAATTCATTGCATACAAATGCATATGATGAGGCTATAACTACTCCTACAGAAGATAGCGTTCGTAGAGCAATGGCCATTCAATTAATCATTAATAGAGAATTAGGTTTAGCAAAGAACGAAAATCCACTTCAAGGATCTTTCATTATTGAAGAATTAACAGATTTAGTAGAAGAAGCGGTATTAGCTGAATTTGATAAAATAACTGAAAGAGGAGGTGTTTTAGGTGCTATGGAAACCATGTATCAAAGAGGAAAAATTCAAGAAGAAAGTTTATATTACGAAACCTTAAAACATACTGGTGAATATCCTATTATTGGGGTTAATACTTTCTTAAGCAGTAAAGGTTCTCCAACTGTAATTCCACAAGAAGTGATTCGATCTACTGAAGAAGAAAAAGTATTTCAAATACATACGGTAGAAAATTTACAAAAACTTAATGAAGATATCATCAAAGAACAATTACGTCATATTCAAAAAGTAGCCATTCAAAATCATAATATTTTTGAAGCACTGATGGAAGCTTGTAAATATTGTACATTAGGTCAAATAACTGCGGCATTGTTCGAAGTAGGTGGCCAGTATAGAAGAAATATGTAATTAGCTATTCATGATCATTTTAATATTATAAATAGTTTACTTTATTTTTTTTTATTAGTAGCTTCAGTCTATCTTAAAATTATTGTCTATAAAGGGCTGCGAGGTTTTGTATTAAAAATTGGCACAGCTCTTGTCTATGCATTAATATCGTTCAACAAAAAATTAAAAGGAGAACCATATTATGAAACGTTTAATGCTACTTTTTTCAATTCAGATTATTTCTATAGGTGCAATGATGGCACAATATATACCGTCAATTCTTAATTTAAGATTGTATGATAATGCACCATTTACTTGCACAATTGATGGACAAAACTACAATCAAGCTAATTCTACTTTAAGAATTGAGAACTTAAATCCAGGTAATCATATTCTAAATGCCTATGTTTTACAGTGGATGTATGGCGGTGGATATACACAAAGATTAGTTTATAGCGGTACAATATATGTACAAGCTACTGCTGAGCTTTATGCTACAATTACTGGTTCTAACTTAAATGTAGATAGAATAATTGCTTTGCAAGCTCCAGCAAATTCAGGATCATGGAATAATAATAACTACCCTTATAATCCTTCAAATAACAATTATTATGGTGGAAATTATTATGGTGGGGGATACCATCATGGAAATAATCCAGGACATTGCGGCACTCCACCACCACCACCACCTCCTGTTTGTAATGTTCCACGAGCTATGAGTGATGCAGATTTTAATATGTTGCTTGTGAATTTAAGAAATGCTTCTTTTGAAAGTACGATGTTAAGTATAGCAAAAACTGTTTTACGTTCTAATTATTTTACAACTCAACAAGTGAAATCTATTTTACATGAATTCAGTTTTGAAAGCACCAAATTAGATTTTGCAAAAGAAGCTTTTGATAAAACCATTGATAAGAATAATTATTATACTGTAAATGAAGAATTTTCTTTTAGCTCATCAACTATAGCACTTAATAACTATATAGCATCTAGATAAGTTTTTTTTGGGTTTTTTAGAGTTTGGCAAAAGACGGTTAGGGTTTCCGTCTTTTGCTTTTTTTGTTTAGCTTTGCACCCTAAAATATTATAAAATGAACGAAGTATATATCATATCAATGGCTCGTACGCCAATTGGTAGTATGAGTGGTGTTTTAAGCGCAGTAAGTGCAACAGAACTAGGTGCTCAAGCGATTAAAAAAGCAATGGAAAGAGCAGGAATTACAGGTGAACAAGTGGATGAAGTAATTATGGGCAATGTTATTCAAGCAAATAATGGTCAAGCACCAGCTCGACAAGCAGCTATAGCTGCAGGAGTAAATGTTAATGCAACTTGTACAACTGTGAATAAAGTATGTGCTAGTGGTATGAAAGCAATCATTTTAGGTGCACAATCAATCATGTTAGGGGATAAAGAGGTCGTAGTAGCAGGTGGTATGGAAAGTATGACCAATGCGCCTTATATGATGGCATCTGGTAGAAATGGCTATAGATATGGAAATGCTGAATTAGTTGATGCTATTGTTAGAGATGCCTTACAAGACCCATATAGTAAATTAATGATGGGTGCAAGTGGCGATAAATGTGCAACAAAATTTAATTTTACACGAGAAGACCAAGATGCATTTGCTATTGAATCCTATAAAAGAGCAACAGATGCATATGCTCAAAACGCATTTGCCGATGAACTATTCAATGTAGAAGTGAAAGGTAGAGGAGATAGTACTTTTGTAAAAGAAGATGAAGAATATAAAAAACTAAGAGCAGATAAAGTTGCCACATTGAAACCGGCTTTCAATAAAGATGGTACTGTAACAGCTGTAAATGCATCAAAAATAAATGATGGTGCTGCTGCTGTAGTATTGATGAGCAAAACAAAAGCAGATGCTCTTGGATTAAAACCTATCGCAATTATTAGAGGATATGCAGATGCTGAACAAGCTCCTGATGACTTTACTACATCACCAGCTAAAGCAATGCCACTGGCTGCTAAAAAAGCAGGATTAGAAATAAATCAAATCGATTATTTCGAAATTAATGAAGCTTTTGCTAATGTTACCATGGCGAATACGAAATTATTAGGATTAGATGCCTCAAAGGTAAATGCATTTGGTGGTGCTGTTGCACTTGGTCATCCGGTAGGAGCTAGTGGAGCAAGAATTATTTGTACACTAATTTCAGTATTGAAAAATAAAGGTGCTAAGTATGGTGCAGCAGGTATTTGTAATGGCGGTGGCGGTGCTAGTGCTATCGTAATCGAAAAAGTATAATAAGTATATATACTATAACGTTAATAAAAAAAGCCCGTTTTACATAAACGGGCTTTATTTTTGCAATAGCTAAACAAAATATGAAAAAAACAATTATAGGTTTAAGTATACTTTTATTTGGCCTTTCTATCACGAGCAGCGCTCAATTGAGTAAGGATAGTAAAATAATTTTAGATGAAAAACAAGATAGCTTAATCAAAATAGGCTATACAATGTTAAATGATACTAATCCAGGTAAACGAATAGATGCTTTACATAAATTTATCCCTATATTAACTAGAGCATTAAAGACGGAGGAATCGTTTTATTATCCTTTCGATTCCTTAACATGTATTTCATCACTATATGCACCAGATTCAACATTTAGGATTCTTAGTTGGCAATTATATTTAGGAAAAGGTTTGTATAGATATTATGGTACTATACAAATGGAAAGCGATAAACTGAAGATGTTTCCTTTATTTGACACTAGTGATTCTATGACTTATCATATACAAGATACCTTGAATCAAGAATGTTGGCTAGGTCAGCTGTATTATAAAATTATTAAGACCTATGCTTTAGGTAGAAACTGTTATATTTTATTTGGGTATGATGGTTATGATTTGTTTGGTCATAGAAAAATAGCAGATGTATTATGGTTTAATCAAGGATATCCACGATTTGGGTTGCCCATATTTAAATACAGATATAATGATGGACATACAGCTACTGCTAGTAGAATATTTTTAGATTATAAGTTTAATGCTATTGCAAGTATGAATTATGATACTACACAACATTTAATCGTTTATGATCATACTGAACCAGAAGATTCTTCTAATATCGGCTTAGGTTTTACTTATGTACCTGATGGAACCTATGAAGGATTTAAATATGAAGGAGGTTTTTGGAATTGGGTAGAGAAAGTATTTACCTTTGCTATTAATGAAAATGATAATCCTCCAGTGCCGGAGCCATTATTTGATAAAACAAAAGATAACCGTTTTAAATAATTTAATATTAGTGTAATGAAAATAGCAGTAGATTTTGATGGAACCATCGTTGAACATGCATATCCAAAGATTGGTAAAGAGATGTTATTTGCTTTCCAAACCTTAAAGATGTTAAATGAGAAAAAACATCAATTAGTATTATGGACTTACAGAGAAGGTAAAATGTTAGAGGAAGCGGTTGAATTTTGCAAACAAAATGGAGTAGAATTTTATGCAATTAATAGAAATTTTCCAGAAGAAGAAATCAAAGAAGGAATCGGTAGAAAAATAGATGCAGATATGTTTATTGATGATAGAAATGTAGGAGGATTCCCAGGTTGGAGTAATATTTGGCAAATGATACATCCTGAAGGTGGTGAGTTAAATCATCAAATTCAAAATCCTGAAGCACATTTTAATTATGCAAAGAAAAAAGGATTTTGGAGTAAGCTTTTTGGTCAGTAAAACTACTGAATTAAACAGCTACATTGTATTCTCTAAGCACATCATTTAATGAAGTTTTTAAATCGGTACTAGCTTTCCTTTTGCCAATAATAAGTGCGCAAGGCACTTGATACGAACCTGCTGGAAATTCTTTCGTATAGGAACCAGGTATTACTACACTTCTTTCTGGTACTTCACCAATATATTCAATTGGAGTATTTCCACTCACGTCAATAATTTTAGTGCTTTTAGTTAATACGACATTAGCCCCTAATACAGCTTCTTTTCTAACTCGAACTCCTTCAACGACAATACATCTGCTCCCCACAAAACAATTGTCTTCGATAATAACCGGACTTGCTTGTATAGGTTCTAATACTCCACCAATTCCTACTCCACCGCTTAGGTGTACATTTTTTCCAATTTGAGCACAAGAGCCAACAGTAGCCCAAGTATCAACCATAGTTCCTTCGTCGACATAAGCACCAATATTAACATAAGAAGGCATTAATATGACGCCTTTTTGTAAAAAAGCTCCATGTCGTGCAATGGCGTGAGGAACTACACGTACACCTAGTTGCGCATAATTTTTTTTGAGAGGAATTTTATCATGAAATTCAAAAGGTCCTATTTCAATAGTTTCCATTTTGCAAATAGGAAAATAAAGTATTACAGCTTTTTTTACCCATTCATTGATTTGCCAAGAATCACCGATAGGTTCTGCAGTTCGAAGACTTCCTTTGTCTAATAATTCAACTACTTGTTGAATAGCTAGAATACTTGTTGGATCTTTTAATAATTCTCTATTCTCCCAAGTTTGTTCGATGATCTGTTGTAATTCTGTCATAGTAAATTAAAGCTCTATTGATTCGATTATATAATTATTTTAAAGGACTATCTTTTTCTTTAGCCATATGATTATAGACCATAGTATCCATCCATGAATTGAAAAATTTATTCATAAAAACGGTCAATTTTCCTTGAGAAGTAAGAACAATTGTTTTCTTTTTATTAATAATGGCTTTCCCAATATGAGAAGCAACTTCTTCGGCAGTCATCATATTTCCTTCATCACGTGGACTTTCACCTTGTATTTTACCTTCTTGATTGAGAGCCGTATTACGAATATTAGATGCAGTGAAGCCAGGACAAACGGTTAAAAAATGGATAGGATCTTTGAGGTGTTCTGTACGAAGAGTTTCCATAAAACCTTGCATGGCGTGTTTTGAAGCACTATATCCTGTACGAGCAGGTAAACCTCTATAGCCTGCTATAGAAGATATGGCCACAATACTACCTTTACTTTTAAGTATATAAGGCAAAGCATATTTAGTACAATATACCATTCCCCAAAAGTTAATATCCATGAGTTGTTTTAAAACGTTTAGTTCTACATCTTTAAATAATGCTCTCATAGAGATTCCAGCATTATTAATGAGTATATCTATTTGATTATATTTTTTTATAGTCTCATCAATAAGTTTTTTACAATCCTCTTCTTTTGCTACATCACATATCACATAATGTGAATCGCTTTTTAGGCTTGCACTAATTTCCTTTAATTTCGTTTCGTTTCTAGCAGCTAATACCACACGTGCACCTAAGTTTGAAAAGAATATACTGCAAGCTTGTCCAATACCTGAAGAAGCACCTGTAATGATGATAACTTTATTGTTAAAATAACTCATTTTAATGTCAAATAGTTGAATTTACAAAACTAATGTATAATCCTAATACTTGTGGTATCTATAGAGAATATGTAATAATATTTTTTTTTTGCCTTTAGTCCTCTATATTTGTGTTATAATTAAAAAATAATATCAATGAAAAAGATTTTCCTTACATTATCTACTATTTCTTTTTTAGCAATAAATATTTCTGTTGGTCAAATTTATATAGATACAGGAGTTGAGTCAAATGGTACAGAAAATACAAATACGAATACAAATACTGATACTAAAACAACAATCACAACAACTACTACAACAACCAATTCATCGAAATCTATATATGTACCAGCAACAGGTAGCTCAACTGGAGTAGCTAAAGGAACTAATTCTTCTACTACAACAGTAACAGCACCTACCATATATGAAACAAATGAAAATACTTCAAAAAAATACGAAGGTAGACTAAATGCGGTGAATGATGATTTACCTCCATTTGCAGAACCAGGTAAATGTTATGCAAGATGTTTTATTCCTGATCAATATGAGTTTTATGAATCTCAAGTGTTGGATAAAGCAGCATCATATAAATCACAAATCATTCCTGCAACATATGAAACAGTATTTGATACAGTAGTAGTAAATCCAGAAAAAACTAAAATTGAAGTTATTCCAGCAGTATACGAAACAGTTTATGAGGAGATCATGGTTGCACCTGCTACTACAAGATGGGAAAAAGGTTCAGGAGATGCAAATTGTTTATCAAACGATCCTAAAGATTGTCAAGTAATTTGTTTAAAAGAAATTCCTGCACAATTTAATAAAGTAGAAAGAAAAGTAGTTAAAACGCCTTCTTATACAAGACAAATTTTAACACCAGCAGAATTAAAAATTGTTCCAAGACAAGTAATGGTTAAACCAGCAGAAGTAATTCAGATTGAAATTCCAGCTACATACAAAAAAATCATGGAGAAAAGAATTTCAAAAACTGGTGGATATACAGATTGGAGAGAAGTATTATGCGGTTCTAAATTAACATCAGATAGAATTCGTCAAATCCAAAATGCATTAATCGCTAAAGGATATAGTGTAGGTGCAGCTGGAGCAGATAATGTTTTTGGTGAAGCTACTAAAGAAGCATTAAGAAAATTTCAAGCAGATAATAGTTTACCACAAGGTAATTTAAATATTGAAACGTTAAATGCTTTAGGCGTTAAATAATATTGAAAAATAAAAACATATAAAAATGCTCACGAATATTCGTGAGCATTTTTTATTTTTGTATCTTACTTTTAGTATGGTTAAATTAAAAATATATACTTGCCTTTTATTAAGTCTATTCATCTATACCTCTATGAATGCACAAGTATTTTTAGATGATGATGAACCTACAACTGATAAAACAAATGTGATTGAAACAATCATAAAAGAAGAAGATGGTACAAATATCAATGAGATGTTAAATATAGATACCTATAAATATGATACAATAGATCAAAAAGAAAAGAAATATAAACAAGAAATATATATAGCAGCACCAAAACCTGCAGCTAATGTAACAGAAGAGGTAGGACATAAGAAAACTTTTGTGGACGGGACATGGGCAGATTTCTTAAGATTAATTGATACCTCTAGAAGAAATTATTTTGTTCAATTTAGTGCTGTATGGTGTGGCCCATGTAAAATGATGGAGAATGTTGTTTTTAATAAAGAGCCTATAATAGACTTTGCTACTAGGTATTATTATGCTAAAATGATAGATATCGAAGATTTTGATGGGATACAAATTACACAAGATTTGAATGTGAAAAATGTTCCGACAACTATTATATTTGATTGTGATGGTAATGAATTAAAGCGTGTTGAAGGGTTTATAAATGAAAATATGTTTTTAGAACTATTAAAAAAATATGAATGAAGTTGAAGCGAAGTAGTTTTATAATAGAAATAATATTGATATTAATTACTGCTTTAGTATTTGTTTCATCCAATCTATATCAAGGAGAATTTTTAGACGGACTTACCTATGCTACTATATCAAGAAATTTAGCTTTTCATCAGGGGTCAGCATTTCACCTTTTTTACAATAATTTTTTATATGCTCATTTTTATGAACACCCTCCATTATTCTTTTGGGTAGAGTCGCTATTTTTTAAGTTATTTGGGGATATTTATTTTCTTGAGAAAGCGATAGGTTTACTTTTTTTTATATGTAGTAGCTATTTGATAAAAAAGATAGTTTATATCAAGTACCAAGTACATTTAAGCTTGTTTTTTATTGCAGTATTATCTATGCTTTTCTTTCCATATATCTGGATATTTAAAAACAATATGCTTGAGAGTTTGCTAATACCAATAGTATTATTAGCATATAGGGTAATTCTTCAAAAGGATTATTCAGTAATAATACGTTCCATCTTATTCGCATTACTATTTATACTAGCTTTTTTAACTAAAGGACCTTTTTGTTTTTTTATGTTAGCTATGTTTTTTATTGAATCAATTCAATTACCTACAATCAATTGGAAGGAAATACTGCTGTTTTATCTGGTTCTTGGCATTTGTATATCAATAAGCATTTTATTAATTATTAATTATGAGCCTTTAGATACTTATTTGAAAAGTTATTTTCAAATTCAACTATTAAAAAGTTTAAAAGGAGAGCGAGAAGTTTCTAGTAGATGGATTTATATAAATCAATTGATATTAGTCCTACTCCCATTACTAATACTAATTATTTGGAAAAAGATAAAGAAACATAACATAGATTTTTCGAGGTATACTACATCTATAAGTTTAGTGTTATTATACAGTATGTCAATTTTAGTTAGTCCTAAACAACAGCCCTATTATATTGTAGCTATTATCCCATTTATAATAATAATAATAGGTGATTGGATGGGCTTAATTTATCGTCATTTAGAAGAAATATCTCAACGATATTCAAGATATATGATCTATAGTATTTTTTTAGCTATTACAGTAAATATTTTTTTAGCTTATTATACCTTAACTAATTATAAATCTAATATAAAAAAGTATATACAAGTTTCAGATGTATTACATAAAAAATCAAGTTTAAACTTTAATATTTCTGATGAATTAAGTGCCAATTGGTATTTAATTGCTGTATTATCTAGGTATAATAATGAACAAATACAGACCAATTCAACCTACCAGCTACGTATAAAACATGTTGATACATCCTTGAATTCGAGTGATATAATACTAAATGATACCTATTATTTATATTATAAGCAACCATAAAATAAATAAAATCAACTATATTTATAACCTAATTTACGATGAAACATAAAATTGCTTATTTATTCATATTGCTTATTGTTGTAATTATAAGTGCCAATTCTTGTAGAAATAAGGAATCGGGATGGAATACAAATCTATTAGCACCCATAGCAACTGCGGAATTATCTATTGCTAATTTAGTATCAGATAGTATGCTTACAACCAATTCAGATAATTCATTAAATTTAGTATATAAAAATACGATTTATGGATTTGATTTTTCGAAATCGCTGATAGATATCCCAGATACAGGAATAAGCAAGGCTTTTAGACTTGATAGTTTAAAGTTACCACAACAGGATTTCAATGTTCGATTTTCACTTGGACAATTATGCAGGCAATTAATTGCATCTGGAAGTGCTGGAAGTGTATTTTTAGGGAATACGATTATCAGCAGAAATGGTGGTTTTATGGTGTATCCAGCATTGACAGGTTTAACAGTACCTGCTACAAATTATGATGCAAGTTTATATTTTAGAGAGATTGATTTGATTTCAGGTTACATGGATGGATGGATTAAAAATGGTTTTCCAGTTACGATTAAGAACGTACATTTTCAAGTACGTAATCAGATTGGAGGAGAAGTGGTTATTGATGATATCATTGATTCTATTGCGGCAAGAGATTCCGTTTTTAGAGTATATAATTTAAGTGGACAGCATGTAGAAGGACAGTTTACTTTTCAATTAATTAATTTTGATACTCCAGGGAGTTATGGGGTGAATGCACCAGTAGATACCTCTGATCAATTTGAATTAGACTTTAGGATTTTTGGATTTAGAGCTTCTTCAGCCACTGCTATTTTTCCGTCTATTGATGTATTAGCTTCTACTGAAGATGTTACACAGGATATACAAGGGGGAGCAAAACTTACCTATATTGAAGCTGAAGAAGGAACATTACATATCTATATATCATCTTCAGTACAAGAGGGATTGACCCTTACTTATACATTAGAAGGAGCATATGATAAAATGGGTAGGCCTTTGCGCGTATCTAGTTTTGTACCTCCAGCACCATCCACTACTACACCAAGTAGAATAGATCGTATATTTGATTTAAGTGGGTATAGTATAGATTTAACGGGAAAGGATCATAATACATTTAATACCTATACACAAACCATTAATGCTAGAGTAGATTCTTCTGGTATTGAGCGAACGATTACTTCTAGTGATAGTTTGACTATATCTTATAGTTTGGAGAATATTAAACCACGCTTAATAAAAGGCTATGCAGGAAGAGATACTTTAACTATAGGTCCTGAGACGAGCAATTTTGATTTCTTTAAAAATATATTAGGAGGAACTATAGGATTAGATGATGTAAAATTATCTATGAGTTTAGAAAATGGAATAGGAGTAGAAGGAGATTTAGTAATAGAACAATTTACAGCGAAAAGAAATACGAGTAGTGTTGCACTAACTGCACCAAGTGTAATGAATACACGTATTCGCGTTAATAAAGCAAATGAATTTCCTTTTAGAACCACACAAACGAACATAGCATTAAATAAGAGTAATTCGAATATTACGCGATTATTTGAATTATTGCCTGATAGATTGGAGTATGCTATGAAAGTATATGTAAATCCGAACGGAAATGATGGAACTTATCAAGATTTTGTGAATGCAAATTCTAAATTGAATGTGAATTTGAATATGGAGTTGCCATTAAGTTTGGTTGCAAATAATCTTACATTGAAAGATACATTAGATTTTAATATCGGGAATTCATTAGCTGATTTAGAATCCATTAAAGGTGGTGCAATCAATTTAATTGCAGATAATGGGTATCCATTAGAAGCCAATTTAGATATTATTGTTTATGATGAATTTGGAGGAGTAGTAGATACCTTATTGAAAAATTACACCATATCTGCTGCAGGTTTAAATAGTAGTTGTAGAGTAGACGCCTCTAAAAAAAGTTATGATAAAATAGTAGTGAGTGAAGAACGAATGGATAATCTTAAAAGAGCATATAAAGCAGTTGTTATTGCAAAATTTAGTACAAAATCGGATCAAACAGCATGTAATAGTTATCTTAAAATTTATAGTGATTATAAATTAAAATTAAGTTTAACTGCCGATTTTCGGTATAATATTAATGCTAAGTTTTAGAATATCTTTATGACAAAAAAACGTTTTTACTCCTTATTTAGCATGCGTTTAATCAGTGTTGTTGCCATATGGATTGGTATATCAAATAGTTATTTATATGCACAAACTAGTATAGATACTATTTTAAGTAATCAGATTTTATTTGACAATAATCAGTTGAGTATTCAGCCTGTTTTAAATCAATCGTGGGATTTTTTACATAAAAAAAATTGCTTAACGATACAGGGTGCCTTTTATAATCAATCGAATGCAGTGAATACACAAATTGCACATGCATTATTATTTAATTCCTTTATTGATGAAACGATTAAGGAACGCACATTTAAAAAATTACGTACTTCGAATGGCTATGAAGATGAGGCAAGATGGTCATTGCAATATGGTCACTACAGTCCAAAACTAAAGTTAGCCTATTTCTTTCATTACGCCTATCGTAATATGCGTCAAATGGTTTTTAATAAAGAATCATTTGAATTTGTATTTGCAGGAAATAAAATGTTTGAGGGAGATACGATATCAATAAATGATTTGCAATTTAGATATGTGGCATATAATCAATTACAGTTTGGTATTTCGAAAACCATATCAAAGGCTAATCATCAAGTAGTTATTGGCGGTGCAATATCGGTATTACAATCGCCACAATATTTACATTTGAGTGCAGATCGCTCATCGATATATACAGCGCCCTATGGAGAGTATTTAGATGTTAAATACAATATGCAAGTACAACAAGCTAATAATGGAGCACCAGAATTTTTTAGTTTTAAAGGTACAGGGATGAGTGCTGATATGCATGTATCCTATCAAAAGAAACAAAATTGGATGTTGCGTTTTAATGTGTTTGATGTAGGATTTATCAAATATTCTAATGAAATCAATAGTTATAAAGGAGATAGTGCGATTAAGTTTGAAGGTATTGTAATTGATAATATTTTAAATTTTACAACACCTACGATATTTAAAGATTTTAAATCGGATAGTTTATTTAAAATTTTGAATATAGAAAACTCTAAAAAATCATTTGTATATATACATCCAGTTACTTTTCAATTGAGTTTTTCTAAATCCATTATACATAATAAAGGAATGATCAGTATTGGCATACAGCATAAAACACAAAGTAAATATTATCCTTATATATGGAGTAAGTTTTCATATGCCTGTAAGCACCATTTTGTACCAAGTGTCAGTGTTGGTTTTGGTGGATATTCCTATTATAACCTAGGAATTGATTTAACGAAACGTATTCGAATTTGTGATGTGAGTATAGGAAGTACTAATATATTAGGTTTATTTATACCACAATATTTCACCTCTTCCTCATTATATTTTAGAGCTTCATTTGTATTTTAAATGTCAGTTATACAAACACCAGTACTGATTGTAGGTGCAGGACCAGCTGGAGTCTCCACTGCTTTATTTTTAGCAAAAAAGAATATACCCTGTGTATTAGTAGAGAAAGAATCATTCCCTAGAGATAAGATTTGTGGAGATGCTTTAAGTGGTAAGGTAGTAGATATATTGAGTAAATATGATCCTACATTAATGGATTTATTTGCACAAAATGCAAATCAGGTTGGTTCCTATGGAATTAATTTTTATTCGCCGAATGGTAAATGTTTGAGTGTGCCATTTTCTTTACAATATAAGGAGTTGAAAAGAGCACCAGGCTTTGTTTCAAAGCGAATTCATTTCGATTCGTTTTTAATTGAAGAGGTACGAAAGTATAAATGTATAACATTGATAGAAGGGGCTTTTGTAAAAGAATATGAATGGAATGATGAGCTTAAAAGAGTTTGGGTAGGAGATCAATTATATGAGCCACAGATATTAATTGCTTGTGATGGGGCTAATTCAATATTTCAAAAACAAGTGAAAGAAGAAACATTTCACTTAGCTATTTCAGATAGTAGTTATGGCTTACGAGCTTATTATTCAAATGTAAAAGAGCTGCATGAAGATAATTTTATTGAATTACATTTTTTACCAGAAATATTACCTGGATATTTCTGGATATTTCCAATGAATAATGGTCAAGCAAATGTTGGTTTAGGATTAGGAGCAGATATAATAAAAGCCAAGAAACTACATCTACCATCATTATTAGAACAAATTTTAGCATTACCACAATTCAAAGAACGATTTAAGGATGCTTCGATGATTGGAACAGTTAAATTACATGCTTTACCGATGGGCAATAAGCGACGAATCTTAAGTGGAGATCGATACATATTAGCAGGAGATGCTGCGGCATTGATAGATCCATTTACAGGAGAAGGTATAGGAAATGCATTAATTAGTGGTATGATAGCTGCGCAAGTGATAGAGGAGGCTATTTTAGAGCAAGATTTTTCGGCTAAACGATTAAGTAAGTATGATGAACTTTTATATAAAAGGCTCTCAGCAGAATTGCAATTAAGTACTAAATTACAAAATTTGGTAAAATACCCTAGCTTATTTAACTTTGTGGTGAATAAGGCGAATAAAAACAAAACGCTTCGTGATACCATATCTTCTATGTTTGAAGATGTAGATATACGTAGTCAGTTTAAAAATCCATTATTCTATTTAAAATTATTATTCAATTAAAAAATTATTATAAATGAAATCTATCTATTTAATAGGACTATTCGGAATCAGTGTGGCATTATTTTCTTGTCAAAATAATAAAACAAATACCAAAAATGAAGTAAAAGCAGAAAGTGACTGTTATGCAAGCAAAGACTCAGAATATGCAAAAATAAATACGGTTGGAGGTTATGGAGCACCAATAACTAAGGATAATGCAGTTACATATGTAGATTTTTTAAAAACGTATAAAGCAGTAGCACCACAAAAAACTAAAATAACTGCAAAAGTAAATGGTGTATGTGAGAAAAAGGGCTGTTGGATGAGTATAGATAATGGAAGTAAAGATGGAATGATGGTACATTTTAAAGATTATGCATTTTTTGTACCGAGAGATATAGCTGGTAAAACAGTAATTATGGAAGGGGTTATACAGCCTGACACTACAACAGTGGCTGAATTAAGACATTATGCTGAAGATGCAGGGAAAACAAAGGAAGAAATAGCAAAAATAACAGAACCTAAGATAGAATTGACTTTCCTAGCTGATGGGGTACTTATCAACAAGTAAATAAAAAATTAGCATAAAAAAATAATTATTTAAAAAAAAGTACATATATTTGCACTCGCAATTTTTAAAAAAATAGCGAATTGATTTCGTAGCTCAGTTGGTAGAGCATTACACTTTTAATGTAGGGGTCCTGGGTTCGAGCCCCAGCGGGATCACAAAAAACACAGTCATTTTGGCTGTGTTTTTTTGTTTTAGCAATAATCATAGAGATAAATTGAATCTATAAAAAACATTAAACATCTTATAAAACAGGAAGAAGATGATAAAAAGAATCATCAATTAAACTACCTTTGTGCACTTAAAAAAAACAGTTTTTTTATTATGAAAAGTCTTCGTTTATTTTCTTTCAGTTTTATTTTATTAGCCTTTATATATTCTTTTACACAGTATAGTAAGTCTGCATTAAGTCCTAAAAAAATGCCTACAGAAGCAGCCAAAGATTCGATATTATATTCGAGTGAAAAACACTTTAAGAATATTCGTCAGTTGACCTTTGCAGCAGATAATGCGGAAGCTTATTTTTCATTTAATGATAAAAAAATAACATTTCAAAGTAATAATAAAGCTTGGACACAAGGATGTGATCAAATATTCACCATGCCTATTCAAGGATTTGATACAAGAGAAAAAATGCCTAAAATGATCAGTACTTCAGAAGGTAGAACTACATGCTCATATTATATGCCTAATAATAAAGATATCCTTTTTGCATCGACTCATTTAGGCGCAAAAACTTGTCCTATAGAAGCTTCTAGATCTGGAGGCAAATATCTATGGAATATATACGATACGTATGACATATTCGTGTCGAATCAGAAAGGCAAAATCATTAAGCGATTGACAGATACACCGGGATATGATGCAGAAGCAACAATTTCACCTAAAGGAGATTTAATTGTATTTACTTCAACTAGAAGTGGAGATTTAGAATTATGGACCATGAATATTGATGGAAGTAATCCCAAACAAATTACATCAGGTTTAGGTTATGATGGCGGCGCATTCTTTTCACCTGATGGAAAAAAATTAGTCTTTAGAGCATCTAGGCCACAAACAGACGAAGAGATTAAAGAGTATAAAACATTATTAGCATCGGGATTAGTAGCACCTACAAATATGGAAATTTATACTTGTAATATCGATGGTACTGATTTAAAACAGATTACTCATTTAGGTAAAGCGAATTGGGCACCTTATTTTCATCCAAGTGGAAACAAGATTATTTTTTCTAGTAATCATGCAGGTAGCAGAGGATTTAATTTTAATTTATTTATGATTAATACAGATGGAACAGGATTAGAGAAAATCAGTGCAGATAATACATTTGATGCATTTCCAATGTTTTCTCATGATGGGAAGAAAATTATTTTTTCATCTAATAGAAATAATCATGGCACAAGAGATACGAATTTGTTTATTGCTGATTGGGTAGAATAATAAATCAGTATTATACTTCTTAGTTATCCATAAATTTATCAGCTACATTGCGGTCGTTGCGAACTCTAGCCACTTTATTTTGACCACCTAATTTACCTATTTTAGATAAATAGTTGTTGAAAGCACCAGAGCTTAGAGAGGTAATTTTAGCTTCCGCAATAATATTTCCTATGCGCAAATCTTTATAGTATACATTTTTTTCTTGAAGTTTAGTATCGATATAATTAGCTATTGTTGCAATATTATTAGGTATACTATTCCATTCAATCAACCATTCATGATAAGGTAATCCCTCAATGGGATTGATTTGAGGAGCCACAGTAAATTCATTAACTGATAATTGAAAATGTTCGATACATTGTTGCATCACTGTATCAATTTCTTCAACTATTACATGTTCACCAAATGCAGAAATATATTGATTGGTTCTGCCACTTACTTTAATACGATATGGTTTAAGACTTACAAATTGCACCACATCGCCTAAGAGATAAGACCATAGACCAGCATTCGTAGTCACAAGTAAAACATAGTTTATATCAAGTTTTACATCTGCTAAAGAAATTCTATCCATTTTATTCTTATTATATTTATCTAGTTCGATAAATTCATAAAAAATATAGGCATCTAGGTTTAGCAATAGTCCTTCTTTATTTTGTACATCTTGATATGCAATAAACCCTTCACTAGCTGGATAGGTTTCAATCGTATCGATAGCAGCACCGACAAGATGTTTGATTTTGTTTTGATACGGTTGATAATTAACACCACCATATACCATCAATGAAAGATTAGGAAATAAATCTTTTACATTTTTTTGATTTGAATGTTGAATTAATTTTTCAAAATACATCACTAACCATGGAGGAATACCACTGATTAAACGCATATCTTCCTGCTTCGTTTCCTCCACTATTTTGTCTACTTTTTCTTCCCAATCTTCGATGCAATTGGTCTCGTAGGATGGTTTTCTGTTTTTATGTAAGTATGCAGGCACGTGATGATAAACAATGCCAGATAAACGACCAACTGCAATAGCATTTATTTTTTCTAGTATAGGACTACCTTGTAAAAAAATCATTTTACCATCAATGAATTTTGTACGCCCAGTTTCATAAATATAATGAAATAAGGCATTACGAGCTGCAGCTATATGGTGACCAATGGAGTCTTTAGTGATTGGAATATATTTTTCACCCGAAGTAGTACCACTTGTTTTGGCAAAGTAGATAGGCAATCCAGGCCATAGAATATTCTCTTTCCCTTCTTTGATTTGCTCTATATATATTTTTATTTGTTCGTAGTCGTAAATAGGCACTTGTGTTTTGAAGTCCTCGTAATCTTTGATGGTATCAAATTGATGTGCTTTGCCAAAAGATGTATTTTGGGCTGTTTCGACCAATAACTGTAATAGCACTCGTTGCAGTTCTAGTGCATTTGAGTGTTGTTTGTAGATTTTATTAACTACAAAAGAAGCCCATTGTTTTGCTATGAAAGATTTTATTGACACAAGTGTAAAAGTAGTAATTTTATGCTTGATATGAATACGCATCTAAAATACATGCAACGATGTTTTGATCTAGCTATAAAAGGCTTAGGAAAAACAAAATTGAATCCTATGGTAGGAGCTGTATTGGTATTTGAAGATCGCATTATTGGAGAAGGATTTCATGAATTATATGGGGAGGCACATGCAGAGGTAAATTGTTTGAAGAATGTAGCAAAGTCGGATGAAAATTTAGTATCCAAATCTACTTTATATGTGAGTTTAGAACCTTGTTCGCATTATGGAAAAACAGCACCTTGTGCAAATTTAATAATAGAGAAAAAAATTCCTAAAGTGGTGGTAGCTTGTTTAGACCCCAACCCTTTAGTAGCAGGCAAAGGTATAAGTTTGTTACAGGCAGCAGGAATTGAAGTATTAGTTGGAGTTTTATCAGCAGAAGCCGAAGAGATGAACAAACGATTTTTCGTTAATCAGTTAAAAAAACGACCCTATATTATTTTGAAATATGCATTGAGTGCCAATCATTTTTTTTGTAGAGCGGATAAACAACAACAATGGTTGAGTTCAGTAGCAAGCAAGCAATTAGTGCATCAATGGCGCAGTGAAGAGATGGGTATTTTAGTGGGAAAAAATACAGTGCTGATGGATGATCCGGCATTGACGGTAAGATTAATAGATGGCACTAATCCAATCAGAATTATTTTAGATAGCCAATTACAATTGGCATTAAGCCATCAAGTATTTAATGCGAATGCAACTGTAATAATAGTTAATCAGCTACAATCGAAAAAAGAACAACACTTGATTTATTGTAAAGCGAATACATTAAAGGAGTTATTACATGAATTATACGTATTAGGCATTTCATCGGTATTAGTAGAAGGCGGATTAGAAGTGATACAAAGTTTTATTGATTTAAATGTATATGATGAAGTGCGTGAAATACGAAGTATTAGTATCATCAAAGAAGGGATAGAAGCTCCTATAATTCCATTCAAATATAGTAGTAAAAAAGAAGTTGCTACAGATACCTTATTTATTTACAGAAATCGAGAAGCATTATGATTTATTTATTATTAGGTGTTATTAGTTCTACTTTATTAATAATAATTTTAAAATTATTTCCTAAATATAAAATCAATACACTGCATGGCATTGTAGTGAATTATATCACTTGTGTAATTGTAGGATGTGTTATAAATACAACTAGTCCAAAAGTATTAGCAACTGGCTTTACGCAAAGTTGGACGCCCATAGCATTTTTATTAGGATTATTTTTTATTACCATTTTTAATTTTAGTGCTATTACAACACAAAGAATTGGTGTATCTATTACATCGATGGCAATGAAATTAGCATTTATATTTCCTATTTTAATTGGAGTACTTGTATATCATGAGTCTAGTTCATTACTCAAAATAGCAGGTATATGTATGGCTATAACTGCAGTTGTATTAAGTTCATTAAGTTCGGGAGGAAGCAAGAAAGAAAAAGTAGCTACTTGGTTATTATTGTTACCTATTATAGTTTTTATGGGAAGTGGTGCTTGTGATAGTTTAGTACAATATGCACAATTACATTATTTTGCTGTTGGCGGATTTGAGTTGTTTTCAATTATGTTGTTTGTATTTGCCGCATTGATAGGATTTATTTTTGCATTAATAATGAGTATTAAGAATAAACAAAAACTTCAAATACAAAGTATAGTAGGAGGTGTTTTATTAGGTATACCAAATTATTTAAGTATTTATTTTTTATTTCAAACCTTATTACATACAGGCTGGGAAAGTACTATTGTTTTTCCATTGGCCAATATAAGTGTAGTCATAAGTTCAGCTATAGTTGGATTATTCTTTTTTAAAGAGCGCTTGAATAAATTTAATTTTATCGGATTAGGATTAGCAGTTATATCTGTTATTATTTTAATACTAACAACCCATTAAAAGTGGATACTTTTTTTAGTATATCATCTGCACATCATATAGAAACGAAAGAAAAAGCTTCTAAGTTTATCGCGTATATTTTTCCTATACAAGCTGAAGAGGAAGCAAAACAACAACTAGATAATTTATGGCAATTACATCCTAAAGCAACACATGTTTGTTATGCCTATCGACTAGGATTAGATAAAAATAATTACAGAGCGAATGATGATGGTGAACCCAGTGGAACTGCAGGGAAGCCAATTTTAGGACAGATTGATGCTCATCAACTGACACAGGTTTTAATTGCAGTTGTTCGTTATTATGGAGGCACCAAATTAGGGGTAAGTGGCTTGATACAGGCCTATAAAGAAGCGGCTTTTGAAGTGATTCAAGCCAGTGCCATTATTGAAAAAGAAATAGTGACGCATTATAGTATAATTACTACAAATGAAGACTATAATGTAGTGATTAGTTTTTTAAAAAAACAAAAAGCTAGTATCATGCAACAAAAGTTTGAAGAAAATTGTCTAATAGATATTAGCATTAGCAATAAGCAAAAAGATGCATTTTTTAATGCTATTAATGAATTATATCAAGTAAATTTGAATATTAAGCCTAGTCATGAAAAATAATAAATTAATTCTTCTACTATTGATCTTTTGCTATCAATATATTCAAGCACAAGAAGCGTCAAAGAATATACGAATGGTTGCGGATAATCCATATGCACTAGAAGTGAAAGCTATTTATCCGCATCATCAATTTGAAGCGCAAGCTGGAATTAAAGAAATAGAAAATTATATATATGATTTAGGTTTGATAGATAGCACTTGTGAATTACGAATATTGTCGCAACAAGAGAATAGATATAGCAAACATTATTTATTTAAACAATATATCAATGGAGTAGAAGTATATGCTAGCGCTTTAAAAATAAATATGACCAATGAAAATCAAATCTATTCGATTTATTATTCATTAGTTAAGCCTAATAATAGTATTATTCCTACATCTGTTATTTCTTATCCATTATCAAATAAGAATAATACCTATATACCAGTTTATATATCTGTAGATCATTCATTGCAAGCAGCCTTGGTACATCAACAAAAAGATCCGATACATTTTACTTATAAAGAAGAGTTATTGAAAGCGAATGAAGTGCTTTTTAGCGAAGATTTGAACAGTTATTTTGCAGGAGATACAAGTATAAATGGATTGACTTATAATCCAGATCCCATTACGCCAGCCTATCATGAATATGGTTCGATTTATACAGATAGATACGATAGTAATTCTATTTATTTTGATGCGATAAGACAATATGTATCAGTGCGAGGAACGGATAGCTTAGGTGCCTTTTATTTAAAGAGTCCGTTTTGTGCAATTGTAGAAATAGAGCCTCCTGTAAAATATCCGGTTTCTAGCTTGAATAATGATTTTTTCTTTAATCGTTACGAAGATGGATTTGAAGATTTCAATGCCTATTATCATATCAACCATTTTCATGATTATATTAATGATAGCTTAGGATTTTCGTTGGTTAATTATCCAATAGAATGTGATGTGCATGCCTTGAATGGAGCGGATAATTCCTTGTTTACCTATTCTACAACACCGCCATCCTTGCATTTTGGGGAAGGAGGTGTTGATGATGCAGAAGATGCCGATGTGGTGATACATGAATATTGTCACGCTATATCGCATGATGCAGCACCATTTAGTAATTCTGGCAATCAACGTAATTCGTTAGATGAGGGTTTTTGTGATTACTTAGCTTGTTCTTATTCAAATAGTATTAATGCTTTTCATTCCAATTGGGTATTTAATTGGGACGGACATAATGAATTTTGGGATGGAAGAATGGTAGACAATACCAATATATTTCCGAGAGATATTAGTACGAATATCTATAAAAATGGGGGTATTTGGAGCAGTGCATTGTGGGAAATAGAAAGTAAAATTGGTCGAGATATAGCCAATAAACTAGCTATACAAACGATGTATGACAATGTAAGTAATATGACATTAGATCAAGCAGCACAAAATTATTTAGTAGCAGATACGATTTTATACGGAGGGATTCATTATTGTAAAATTGTACACTCCTTTATTGAAAGAGGTTTGATTTCTCCAGATGCAGGAGCTTCTTGTGATTTTTCGGCGATTCCAGTTATGCCATCAACAGGATTGTCTATTATTAATTCAGAAGGATTTGCATTAGGAAATAGTTCTTTATATTTGATATCAAGAGAAGATAGAAATATGCAAATAGATTTATATAGTGCCACAGGACAATTACTATTAAGCAAAAATACAGATACAGGTAGTATAGAAATTCCTTCATCGACTTGTAGTTCGGGGATGTACATCATACAAGCATATGTAAATAATCAAATTCAATCAATCAAACTTATAAAATATTAAACCATTTTTTAGCTATGAAGCAGTTAATAAGTAGTATCATTTTATTTTTTATTTGTATACAAGTGCATGCACAAACACATCAAGTGCGTCTTGAAACCAATATGGGAAAGATTGATGTGATGTTATATGATAGTACTCCATTACACAGAGATAATTTTATGAAATTAGTACAAGAGCATTTTTATGATAGTTTGTTGTTTCATCGAGTGATTAAAGGTTTTGTGATACAGGCTGGCGATCCAACCTCTAAATATGCATCAGATACGGCATTATTAGGAGAAGGAGATTTGCCTTATACGATACCTGCTGAATTTAATCCAAATTATTATCATAAGAAATATGCCTTTGCACAAGCCAGAGATAATAATCCTCAAAAGGCGAGTAGTGCTTGTCAGTTTTACATTGTACAAGGCAGTATACCAAACGATTCTACGTATGCAAAAGCCAAGATGCGTTCGGGTTATGATATTCCATTAGAACATAAAATAGAATATGAAAAATGGGGAGGCACACCACAATTAGATATGAGTTATACGGTGTACGGAGAGGTTATTAAAGGATTTGCAGTGATTGATAAGATTGCTGCTGTTGCTACTGATAAAAACGATAGACCTAAACAAGCGGTAAGAATTATCAAGTGTAGTATTATCAAGTGATATGAAATAAAAAATAAGTAGTATGAAAGATATTGAGAATAGAGAAGATGTAAATTTATTGGTGAATGAATTTTATACTGCAGTATTAAAAGATGAATTACTTGCACCGCATTTTGCTCATATCGATTTTGCACATCATATGCCTAGAATGGTTGATTTTTGGTGCTTTACACTCTTAGATGAAGGTAGTTTTAAAGGGAATATTTTTGATAAACATGCACCCTTACAAATTAATCAGAGTCATTTTGATAGATGGTTATTCTTATTTGAAGAAACTTTAAGTGGAAATTTTTCAGGAGAAAAAGCTATGTTTGCCTTACAACGAGCGAAACTTATAGGATACACTTTTGCGAGCAAAATGGCACAGATGAAAGAAAATAACTGATTTATATTCTTTTTAATATAGTAAGTATATTTAAAAAAAATAGTTTGTTATTAAACGATTATTCAAATTCCCAACCGATATCTTTTCTATAGTATATATTATCGTATGATATTGTTGAAGCTTTTTGATTAGCCATTTGTAGCGCCTCTTGAATGTTTTTACCATAGGCTGAAACCATGGCAACTCTACCTCCATTCGTTATATAATCGTCATTAACTTTTTTAATGCCTGCATGAAAAACTAAGTTTTTATTTTCTAAGCCTGTAATTATTTTTCCTTTTTCAAACTCTTCGGGATAACCGCCAGAAGCTAATACAATAGTACAACAGGCACGTTCATCTTCGATTATTTTTTCATTATTTATGCTTTCGTTATTAACAGCAATAAATAAATCGACTATATCATTTTGAATACGAGGCATTACCACTTCAGTTTCTGGATCGCCCATTCGGCAATTGTATTCAATGACTTTGATAGTGTCACCCACTTTGATTAAACCAAAATAAATAAAACCTTTATATAGGAGATGATCTTTTTGTAAACCATTTATAGTAGGACGAATAATTTTTTCTTCTACTTGTTGCATGATGTTTTTATCTACAAAGGGTACAGGAGAAATGGCTCCCATACCGCCTGTATTAAGTCCTGTATCACCTTCACCAATGCGCTTGTAATCTTTTGCATTTGGTAAGATTAAGTAGTTGTGACTATCACTTAAAACAAAAACGGAGAATTCTATTCCGTCTAAAAATTCTTCAATCACGACACGTGCACTAGCCTTACCAAATTTATTTTGTTCAATCATTTCGATGAGTGATGCTTTGGCTTCCTCCCGTTCCTGTATAATCAATACGCCTTTCCCAGCGGCCAATCCATCTGCTTTTAATACATAAGGACCTGTAGTATTTTCGATATGCTGAATTCCTTCTTGTATATTCGTAGCATCTACTTCTAGATAAGCAGCTGTAGGAATTTGATGACGCTGCATAAATTTTTTCGAAAAGGCTTTACTCCCTTCTAGTTGTGCAGCTGCTTTTGAAGGCCCGATAAGGGGTATGTTTTTATCTTTAAAATAATCAAAAACTCCTTCCACTAAAGGATCTTCTGGGCCGCATACAATAAAATCAATTTGTTCTTTTGAAGTAAATTCATACAAAGCATCGAAATCGGTAGCTTTAATATCGATATTCATTCCACATAAAGCAGTACCCGTATTTCCAGGAGCAATAAATAATTGAGAACAGTTTTCGCTTTGACTAATTTTCCATGCAAGAGCATGTTCTCTACCACCCGAACCTAAAAGAAGAATTTTCATAATGCGCAAATTTTAAGAATAGAATGTAAAATTACTTAAAAAATATAGCATATTACTTAGATGTTCGTTACAAGTGTATTATTATTTTCTCCCATAATCTGCTGGAATTTCACCCCATTGAGCAGTATCCCATTTAAGAATAGTATTGCTGTAGGTATTGGAGTTAAGCCAGATTTCGGCACGAGCAATCAAATCAAACAGCACTCCATTTTTTGAAGTTCGTTCAAGTTTCGTATTTGCTTTTTTCTTTTTCACCCAACTCATGGCAGTAGCACTATCTGTATAAATAGTAATAGATGAACCTTTCTTTTTGCAAAAAGCAAGTGCATGAACAATGGCTAAAAATTCACCAATATTATTCGTCCCATCTTCATAAGGAGGAGAAGCAAATAAAACTTCTTTCGTTTGAGTGAAAACACATTGGTATTCCATTCTGCCAGGATTTCCTGCACATGCAGCATCTACACAGATACTATCATAATTGATACTTGCATTGGATGTAGTGGAACTTGTCTTTTGATTTTGAAATGCTTGTTGAGCTTCTTCTAAAGTAGTATATGATTTATATTGAGGATTACTAAATCCATCGATTTGTTTTTTGCATTCGTCCCAAGTATAATAAATACCTGGGTTTCTACCCTTCCATACCACGTATATTTTTTTTGCCATTATTAAGGATGCTTTTTCTTTTGATGAGAAATCATTTTACTTCCTCCTGCATTCCATTCATAATAATGCCAAGTTCCAGCAGGATTTCCATTTGTATAATGACCTACAATTTTTGCCCTTGGCATACTATAACTAGCATTGTTATATTCGATATAAGTAGCTTTATTGTTTTTTAAGTTGATGTTTAATGTATAGATTACGGTTCCTTTTTCATCGAAATGATTGATGTTTAAATAGCATTTTTTAGTTTCATCACAACTCGCAAAAGAATATGCTTTACAAATATTTCCTTGATCATAAAATGTTTTTGTCAAGTAAAAAAAGATTGGAATTTTTACGCCACTATAGGAATTGTAAATTCGTGGATCGAGATGCGTGATTTTTTTATGCATACTATCTTGCTGAAAAAAAGAGAAAAGTAAAAGTTTCGATTCATCAGCGGCATATAAATAAAAAGTATCTGTACGAAACAACCATTTACCAGTAATCATATCTTTCATGGGTTCATCAATTTTAGAAAACATAAACGATGAATCTCTATACATGATGATTCGATATTGATCATCAGACCATAATTGATCTTGTATAATAGCTTGGGCATTACTTATTGAAAAGTAGATACAGCAGATAAACACTAAGAGAAATTGTTTCTTCATTCAGTATACAATATTAACGAATCTTGAGGAGAAATATTTTTTTAGAATAAGAAATGCGAATGAGTTCTTCAAATAAATTATATTTACAAGCGATATCACAATGCTAGGCAAATGACAACTACTACATATGATTATATAATAATTGGTTCGGGCTTTGGGGGCTCAGTTGCAGCTATGCGTTTGAGTGAAAAAGGCTATAATGTATTAGTGATTGAGAAAGGTAAAAAATATGAATCTAAAGATTTTCCAAAAACGAATTGGAGTATCCATAAGTTTTTTTGGTTTCCTATTATCAAATGTTTTGGAATACAACAATTAAGTTTTTTTAAAGATGTATTTATATTAAGTGGAGTAGGCGTGGGGGGAGGTAGTTTGGTGTATGCTAATACACAGATGGTTCCTGGCGATGCCTTTTTTAATAATCCGAGTTGGTCGAATATCAAAAATTGGAAAGAAACCTTGATGCCTTTTTATGAGCGAGCTAAATTTATGTTAGGTACAGTAAAGCAACCTCTTCATTATAAGGAAGATGAAGTATTGAAAGAGATTGCAACAGATATGAATCGAGCAGATTCATTTGGTGGAGTGAATGTAGGCGTTTATTTTGGTGATAAGCGAAAAGCTATAGATCCTTATTTTAAAGGACTTGGGCCTGAGCGAACCGGATGTACGGAATGTGCAGGTTGTATGGTAGGTTGTAGATATAATGCCAAAAATAGTTTGGATAAAAATTATTTATACTTTGCACAAAAAAATGGCGTCACCATTTTAGCAGAAACAGAAGTAGTTTCAATTCAACATATAGATGGAAAATATTTGATAGATACGGTATCGAGTACTTCCTGGTTTTCGAAAAAGAAGAAACGATTTGAATCGACGGGATTAGTGATGGCTGGTGGGGTTTTAGGAACCATGCAATTATTACTAAAAGAAAAATATGGCAGTGGACATTTATCCAACTTATCGAATCGATTAGGAGAGCAGCTGCGTACAAATTCTGAATCATTGTGTGGTATTGCTTTGGCGAATCAAAAATTAAATCACGGAGTAGCTATCTCCTCTATTTTTAATCCAGATGATCATACACATATTGAAATAGTGAAGTATAGCAATGGTTCGGGAGTGATGGGTAAATTGGCAACCTTAGCAACAGATGGAAATAAACCATTCTTGCGCACTTTAAAATGGATATTAAATTTGATATTGCATCCGATACAAACCATACGTACTTTTTTTGATTTTGGTTTTGCAGATAATGCCATCATATTATTGGTGATGCAAAGCATTGATAATAGTATGAAAATGATTTGGAAAAAAGGATGGTGGAGTGGTGGTCAGATGCAAATTCAAAATAGCACGAATAGCAAGGTGCCTGCCTATATTGGTATTGGTCAAGAAGTGATGCGTCGATATGCCGATAAAGTAGGAGGTACTCCGATGAATGCCATCACCGAAGTAGCCTTAAATATGAGTACTACGGCGCATGTTATTGGTGGTTGCCCGATGGGAAAAACCATTGAAGAAGGCGTAGTAGATGAATATTTCAGAGCCTTTGGATATGAACATATGTATATTGTTGACGGCTCTATAATTCCTTCTAATTTAGGCGTGAATCCAAGTTTATCAATCACAGCCCTTGCAGAATACGCCATGCATCATGTACCCGAAAAAACAGGGAATACAAAGCTTTCCTTAGAATATCAGTTGGCGCAGATATAAAATCTATTTTTTTTAAATGTTGAATCTTTTAAATTCAGATTTAGAAAAATTAGTATCTATCCTGAATGTCAGTAGCTAGGCTCTATACTTATCCCGAAGCTTCGGGACTTAAAACTTTGAACTAAGAACCTGTCTGCCGAAGGCAGTATATATACTTAAAGCTTTAATCTTTTAACTTAAAACTTTGAACTAAGAACTACACCGGATACTCCACCCAATTTCTTTCGGTTTCATATAGCTTGATAAAGACTTGATAATCGCTGCCCACTTTTTTAGCTAATTTCATATGAATCACTCTAGCGATATTCTCTGCAGTAGGATTTAAATCTTTGAATTCGACAGTATCTAAATTCAAGTTTTTATGATCAAAGGCTTCGATAACTTCAGTATCAATATAGCCTTTCAATATTTTTATATCCATACAATAGCCTGTAAGTGGGTCAATTTCGCCAATCACTTTTACTTCCAAAACATAATTATGCCCATGATAATTCGGATTATTGCATAGTCCAAATACCTCATTGTTTTTGACATCATCCCATAATGGATTAAATAATCGATGAGCGGCATTAAATTGTGCTCTTCGTACGATGGCTATTCTATTTGACATATCCTATATTTTTACCTTGCAAAAATAACTCAATTCAGCGCAATCATTTAAACTATTCTAGTTTCTAGTATATTTGTATCATGTCACAGGCATCTATTCCAAAATTACAAACACCTATTATGTATCTTAAAGGTGTTGGTCCCCAAAAAGCCGAAACATTGGCGAAGGAGTTAGGTATATTTACCTATGCCGATTTGCTAGAACATTATCCGTTTCGCTACTACGACCGCACCAAATTTTATAAGATTGCAGAAGTTCAAAGTGAAGAAATGTATATTCAAGTAAAAGGGATCATCACGAATATACAAATTATCAATACAGGTAAAAAAAGATTGCAAGTTACACTTACCGACGAAACAGGCAGCATCGATTTGATTTGGTTTCAGGGCATTAGTTGGATTCAAAAAACATTAATTAGTAAACAAGAATATATCATTTTTGGTCGACCGAATTTTTTCAATGGAAAATTTAATTTTTCACATCCTGAAATTGAACTAGCATTAACCAGAGAAGCCAGTGCACAAGTGTTTCAGCCCGTCTATTCCACTACCGAAAAATTAAAAAACAAAGGCTTAGATAGTAAAGGATTAGGACGAATTACTAAACATTTAATAGCTGAATTGAAAGCGAGTGATCTCGCTGATTTTATGCCTGCCTATATCATTGAAAAGTATAAAATGCTTTCCTTGTATGAGGCCTTATTGAATATACATTATCCGCAAAATGAAACGATTTTACAACGGGCAATAGCACGTATAAAATTTGATGAATTGTTTTTAGTGCAATTGAAAATATTGCAAGTAAAAGTGGAACGAGATACCGTTTACAAAGGAATTATTTTCGAAAAACTAGGTACAAACTTCAATACCTTTTACAAAGAGAAATTGCCTTTTCAATTAACGGAAGCACAACAACGAGTGCTGAAAGAAATTCGGAAAGATACTTTGAGTGGCAAGCAAATGAACCGTTTATTGCAAGGCGATGTAGGAAGTGGTAAAACGATAGTGGCATTGATTACTTGTTTGATTGCCTTAGACAATAATTATCAAGCAGCAGTAATGGCTCCTACCGAGATTTTAGCGCAGCAGCATTTTGAGTCGTTTAGTTTGGCACTAGGCGATATGCCTTTGCGGGTAAGGCTTTTGACGGGAAGTGTAAAAGGAAAAAAACGTAAAGAAATTTTAGAAGCATTAGCCGCAGGCGAAATTGATATTTTAATTGGTACTCATGCCTTGATAGAAGATACCGTACAATTTAAAAATTTAGGTATGGTCGTGATTGATGAGCAACATCGTTTTGGAGTAGGGCAACGAGCAAAATTATGGAGTAAAAATACTTTACCGCCCCATGTATTGGTAATGACCGCTACTCCTATTCCACGTACTTTAGCGATGACTATTTATGGCGATTTAGAAGTGTCGGTGATAGATCAATTGCCACCGGGAAGAAAACCTATACAAACCTTACATAAATATGATTCGCAGCGAATGGCAGTATTTGGATTTATCCGAAAAGAAATAGAAAAAAGCAGACAGATTTATATTGTGTATCCACTGATCGACGAAAGTGAAAAGATGGATTTTAAAGATTTGATGGATGGATTTGAAAGTATCAGTAGAGAATTTCCGCGACCCCAATATCAAATCAGTATTGTGCATGGCAAGATGAAAGCGGCAGATAAAGAATATGAAATGGCACGTTTTATTCGGAATGAAACACAAATAATGGTGGCAACTACGGTGATAGAAGTAGGTGTAAATGTGCCTAATGCCAGTGTGATGATTATAGAAAGTGCCGAACGGTTTGGCTTATCGCAATTACATCAATTGCGCGGCAGAGTGGGGAGAGGAGCCGATCAAAGTTATTGTATATTGATGAGCGGCAATAAATTGGGAGCCGAAAGTAGGCAGCGATTAAAAATTATGTGCGATACCAATGATGGATTTGAAATATCGGAATTTGATTTGAAATTGCGCGGACCGGGCGATATACAAGGTACTCAGCAAAGCGGCGTGATGAATTTAAAATTAGCCGATTTAAGTAAAGACAAACAGATACTGATTTTAGCACGAGAAACCGCACAGGAATTACTTTTGAATGATGCATTGATGCAAAAGGAAATACATCAGTCGTTGAAATTACATTTAAGTAACAATGTGAAAAATAAGACGCTGTGGAGTAGGATATCGTAAAGAATTTCTAATCTAAATATCATAAATATTTCTTACATTTATTCTATGAAATACCTACCTTATTTTAGTTTGATTTTTATGGTGCTCTTTGTAACTTTTTCTTGCGATAAAAAAGAAGAAGTGCAACTCGATATGGGTTATGATTTTTATCCATTAGAAATTGGACATTATGTAACATATCAAGTCGATTCGTTTTTTTATTCGGATGCCGCTTATCCTTTGATACGTATCGATACTATTTCGTATCAGTTTAAAGAAGTAATCGATACTGTATATAAAGACAATGAAAATCGAGATGCTTATCGTATTGTAACTTATAGAAGAGCAGATGCAACGGCTGCATGGCAAGTAAACCGCGTTTGGAGCGCTGTTCGAAATGTATCTAGTTTGGTAAAAAATGAAGATGATTTACATTTTATCAAATTGATTTTTCCAGTGAATGATAATAGCACTTGGTCAGGAAATAATTTAATCGTTACAGATGCTGAAAATGCTTATTTAAATGGATGGACTTATTCTTATTCGAATGTAAATGGAAGTCAATTATTAAACGGCGTAAACTATGATAGTTGTGTTACCGTAAATCAACTCGATGAAGAAAATTTAATTGAAAAAAATTATAGCGTTGAACAATATGCCAAACAAGTGGGTTTGATTTATAAAGAACAAAAGTTTTTAGGCAAACAACGCAACCTGACTAATGGTTGGGATTTTCCTGAAAGCGGTATCTGGGTTCGTCAAATCATTATAGATCATAATTAATATGCAAGTAAATAAATTGAATTTCGCTCTTGTACTTTTTATTTCTTTAATGAGTACAAGCTTATTTTCGCAAGGTAATTATTGGATCAGCTTTAGCGATAAAAATCAAAGTGCTTATTCCATTCAACATCCCGAAGCATTTCTTTCTGAAAAAGCGATCGATCGCCGATTCAGACAAGGTATTACTATACAAGAAAATGATTTGCCAGTTAGTCCAACCTATATCGAAGCTATTCGTACCATCTGTCCGCAAATACATATCGTTTCTAAATGGTTAAACGCTGTATCGGTTAGTATTAAAGATGCACGACAACTAGAGCAAATCAAACAATTAGCTTTTGTAAAGTCTACTAGTAGTGTTCGTACCTTAAAAAATAATAGTAAAAATAATCTAGAGTCAAAGTTTGAACCTATAATCACCATTGGTACTCCCGCTTTTAATGGAAGTAAATATGGCGCTGGATTTAATCAGGTGAATATGATTGCTATCGATTCGGTGCACGCACTAGGCTATACCGGTAAGGGAATGGATATTGCGGTATTTGATGCCGGATTTACCAATGTAGATAATTTAGATTTCTTTGCTATTGCCCGTCAAGAGGGACGAATCATTCCTGTTTGGAATTATGTCGATACCAATGCCAATGTGTTTATTCGCAGTTTTCATGGTACCAATGTAATGAGTGTGATGTGTTCACAAATCAATAATATTTTTGTGGGAGCTGCACCCAATGCTCGATATTTTTTATTTATTACGGAAGATCAATACCACGAACAAATTATTGAAGAAGACAATTGGGTAGCTGCAGCCGAGAAAGCAGATAGTATTGGAGTGGATATATTTACAACTTCATTAGGTTATACAGAGTTTGATGATACTATTACGAATCATACCTATGCAGAAATGAATGGCGATAGCACTGTGATTACGAAAGCCGCGAATATTGCAGCTAGTAAAGGCATTTTAGTGGTGAATAGTGCCGGTAATGAAGGTAATAGCGCTTGGCGATATATCAGTGCCCCAGCAGATGGCGACAGTGTTTTAACGATTGGTGCGGTGAATGAATATGGTATTTTAGCAGGATTTAGTTCACGTGGTCCGAATAGCAGTAATCATTTAAAACCAAATGTTTGTGGACAAGGCGCTAACATCACCGTGTGTAGTCAAACCAATAGTGTAGTAGGAAAAAGTAATGGGACTTCTTTTTCTGGGCCGTTGATTGCAGCTTCTAGCGCTTGTTTGTGGCAAGCATTTCCTAATAAAACGAATATGGAAATATTTCATGAAATAGAAAAATGTTCACATATATATGCTACACCCAACTTCGATTATGGATTTGGAATTCCTAATTTTTATAAAGCATTTCAAAAATTAGAAAATGAAATTTTGAGTCAAAATCCTGCGATTACAATACCTAAAGTATATCCTAATCCATTTAGAAGTACTATTACTATTTTATGGAATAGTACGAGTGATAGTCCAATTCAAGTGGCCTTGTTTAATAGTTTAGGTCAATGTATAACCACTCAAGAAATCACATTACCTGCCAATACTTTTTCTAAAGTATATTTAAATCATCTAGAAGAAAAAGATGCAGGAACCTATACCCTTCGAATTACACAAAATAAACAAAGTTATACCACTACTTTAATCAAATACTAATTTATGGAACAGACTTATTTCAATCGATTACGCATTATTCATTTAGCATTATGCGCTGGTGTACTAATTATGGGTATTATATTTTATACGATGAAAACGGCTGAGGCAAAAATTGATACCAGTTTTAGTAATCCAATGTCTATTGTTGGACTTTCATTAAGTGCATTGGTTATAGTGTCGTCTTTTATGTATACAAAAAAAATAAAAGAAATATTAGAGACTGATACCTTTGAACAAAAGAAATTGAAATATCAAACAGCTTATATTCTTATGTTGGCTTTGATTGAAGGTCCGGTAATATTTAATTTAATTGTATTTCAATTGACTCAAAATCTATTTCATCTAGTCATTGCGGGTGCTTTAGTATTTAATATGATTTCGAAATTCCCCAATAAAACACATATTGCAATGCTTTTAAATTGCACCACTGAGGAACTATAATATTTTACAAAACACTGACACAACTTTCATTATTTTAATTTAATATTGAGATATAAAATTTTACACCATGGATTTACGTATTCTAGTTGCCGAAGATGAAGAACACTTATTAGAAGCTATCAAATTGAATCTCGAAATGGAAGGTTACGAAGTAGTAACCGCCAAAAATGGTTCAGAAGCTATTAAGAAAATAGAAAAACAACGTTTCAATTTAGCGATACTAGATGTGATGATGCCTGAAATGAATGGTATTGAAGTATGTCAACATATACGCATCACCGATATGGAATTGCCTGTTTTATTTTTAACAGCAAAAGATAGCAGTCAAGATAAAATTCAAGGCCTGAAAGTTGGAGCCGATGATTATTTGACAAAACCTTTTAATTTGGAAGAGTTATTACTTCGTGTAAAAATTTTGATTAAACACAGTTTAAAAGGAACTAAAAAAGAGCAAGATTTAAAGACCTATAAGTTTGGTAAAAACACTGTTAATTTTGTTACTTACGATGCTACAGGTTATGATGGAGCTACACATCATCTCACTAAAAAAGAATTGATGTTATTAAAATTATTAATCGACCGCAAAGATGAAGTCGTATCAAGAAACGATATTTTACAGCATGTTTGGGGTTATGATGTATATCCAAGTACACGAACCATTGATAATTTTATACTTACGTTTAGACGATATTTTGAAGAAGATCCTAAAAATCCAATTCACTTTCAAAGTATCAGAAGTGTAGGTTATAAATTTGAATCTAATGCATAGCTTGTAAGATATTCACTTCGTGGAATATGTTTTCTGTATCCCCCGTAGAGTATTCGTTTTTCGACAAGACTAATTTTTTTCTATCCTCTTCATTAAATAAATTCAGGTATTCCCATTCGGCAGGTGCATCATGTATAGCGCCTAAAGAGCCCGTAATGGAAAATGCTTTCTCCTTATTTTTATCTACAAAAGTCAAAATGATTTTTTTCATTTTCACACGTTGACCAGTTTCTATATGATGCCATTGACGAACCATGGTAAATGGGGATTCAATGCGAATAGTATCTATTTCTTTTTTATCTTGAATTTCAATACTTATTTTATTTCCAGCCTTATATATTTCTAAATTGATTTTACTTTTTTGATAAAGTATGAATACCCCAATGGCACTGATTATCATCGTTATGATAAGATAGATATTACTTCCTTTGAAAGGAGCTGGTAATTTATCTTCGCCAATAAAAAAGTTGACCATAATTACGACTAAACATAAAATTGGAATCACAGCTAAAGCGCCTACCCAATTGCTGGTATTTTTTCGATGAACGCTCGTATGATAGATTAAGTCTTGCATAAAAAAAATATTTATTTGAATACTTGATTTAAAAATTTTTTCATTTCGTTCCATGATGCCGAATCTGCTGCGGCATTATAAGCGATAGGTAAATTAAATTTTTTACCAGTGGCGGTAGCCTCTGGATTGGTAAATGCATGTGTGGCACCAGCGTATCTTTTAAAGCTATAGTCTGCACCGATAGAATCCATTTGTTGTTTGAAAGTAGCTACATCAGATGCACTTACAAATTTATCAGCTGCTCCATGCAATACTAATATTTTAGTTTTTAATAAGTCTTTATTCAATGGAGTGCCTAACAAACTACCATGAAAACTTACAAATCCTTTCAGCTCTTCGCCCATACGAGCAATATTAAGTAGTACGCCTCCACCAAAACAATAGCCAATCGCCGCTATTTTAGAGGGGTCGGTATTCGGATGTAATTTTATTTGTGCAATAGCTGCATCAACATGTTTTTTAGCCATTATAGGATTTTGATAAAATGGTCCCGCAGCGGCACTTGCTTCGCCTGGATTAGCAGCAGTTTTGCCATTGCCATACATATCAACGGCTATAGCGATATAGCCTAAAGCGGCTAATTGTCGAGCACGCGATTTTGCATACTCATTTAATCCCCACCATTCAGGAACTACCAATACCGCAGGTCTTTTAGTAGTGATTTGATCATTGTATACAATATAACTTTTCATTTGTAAACTATCAATTTGATAGGTGATAGTTTCTTCGTGCAAATGGTATGGTGATATAGTAGATTTTGCTTTACAACTACTTAAAAAAAAACTTATAGAACTAAATAATAGGAATATATAGTGAGCATTCATAAATATTAGCTTTAAAGATTGAGTATCTTTTTATAAAGATAAAATATTTTTTTTCTTAAACAATGAATAGATAATTAAAACAAGGAATCCAAAACTATGTAAACCAATTATAATCATCCAATAAATCAACCAAGCCAATGACGTCCCACCAGCACCATTATATTTCAGATTGTATGCAAAATAAATACTATAAACGAGACCAGTAATTGAATGTAAAAAAAAAGTTTTTAGTTTAGATACACTTCGATAAATTAGCACAATAAATAGAATTGCCCAAATTAGATATAATACAAGTAAGTATAATTGATCCTCATTCATATCAATACATTTTTATGTAAACAAAATCTACTTCTTCAAACTAGACATATCAATTACAAAACGATAACGTACATCGCTTTTTAGCATGCGCTCATAAGCTTCATTAATATGTTGTATATCGATGATTTCAATTTCAGATACGATATTATGTTTGCCACAAAAATCTAACATCTCTTGTGTTTCAGCAATACCGCCAATCAATGAGCCAGCCACTGATTTACGTCCCAATATCATCGGTACTGTATTCAGTATCGGTTCTAAACCACCTAAATAACCCACTAAAACCAATGTGCCACTTACATTTAATGTTGTGATATAAGGATTGATATCATGTACATATGGAACCGTATCGATAATCAAATCAAATTTTCCTTTCACACTGCTCATTTGATTTGCATCTGTTGAAATCACTACTGCATCTGCTCCCAATTCCATGGCATCTTTCGTTTTATCAACCGAACGAGAAAATAAAGTAACATTAGCTCCTAATCCTTTTGCTAATTTAATAGCCATATGCCCTAAGCCTCCTAGACCTACTACTGCCACTTTAGATCCTTTACTTACATTCCAATAACGTAATGGCGACCAAGTAGTAATACCTGCACATAACAAAGGAGCTACGGCTGCCATATCTAGATTCGAGGGTACCTGTAAAACAAAATGTTGATCCACTATAATTTTTTCTGAATAACCACCAAAGGTTCTACCACCAATATGTTTATCGATACTATTATAAGTGCCGGTAAAACCATTTAAACAATACTGTTCTAAGTCTTTTTGACAACTAGCACAGCTTCTACAACTATCTACCAAACAGCCTACTGCAGCAATATCACCTATTTTAAATTGAGTTACAGCCGAACCTATTTGTGTAATCTTCCCAACAATTTCATGTCCAGGTACTGCAGGATATACCGTGCCACCCCAATCATTGCGGGCTGTGTGTAAGTCAGAGTGACAAACCCCACAATATAAAATATCTATTTCAATATCATTTTCTAATAGTTGTCTTCGTTCAATATTCATTAATTTTAAGTCTGCTTCTTTAGAGCTTGCACCAAAAGCCTTTACTGTTGTAGTATTCATATATGTTTATTTTATTTTATTTTTTAAATTGAACTAGATAGATCATCTAGTAAAGAGAATTTAGTTAGACTAAATAATAGTCTTTTAAAGGTAGTATTATTCTAGCAATAAAAAAGATTTATTAAATTCAATCACCAATAGCTACTCTATATTTTATAGCCTCTTCTAAAACACTCAAATCAATATCTTTTATCGATTTGAAGTTAATACAGTAGCCAGTTACTTTCGCTTTGCCAATTTTTTGGCTATAGTGCTGTGCTAAATAATTTATATCTTTCAAGCCAAGTATATAAACCGAGATACCCGTTTTAGTAGCACTGATACCAACCGGATAAAATTCTTTGCTATTCCCATTTGCATATTGAATAGTGAAGGTTCCATAACCTATATTAGGATTTGTAACTACCTTGCCTGTTTCATCTCTACCATCTATATACCATAACTTTGTTTTGGGCATGATACCTAAAATATGCTTGTGCAATTGCTGCATCTCATTTTTTTTAGGCTCGTCCAGACTATCGAGGTATTGCTTGATTTGTATTTCGATTTTCATGTTTCAATTTAAAAAATAAATATAATATATATATTAAGCTTTATGCATATTATAAAAATGGGATAGCTCGTAAATATTTTATTAGTAATACAATAAATGCTATCCCTTTATTTTTATGAGTAATTAATTCCTTATAAGTTTGTAATACGTAAATATTCCAATATGTTATCATATAAGCTAGGGAGCGGTGGGTGGTTTAAACGGCTGGTCCCGCCCTGGGCGGGATAAACTTGTCTTTTTTAGTGATCACGCCTTGGCGTGAAAAAAAAGTTACTCGCCGAAGGCTATAACGTAAATAAGCTGTTATCAAGCACAAAATGAATAAGTAATAAATATTGTATTTAGATTAATAAATCTTGTTGGTCATAAGACACAACAAGGGCGCGAATTGTAGTTGGAGCAATTACGCTGTGGTGTGATAAAACCAAACCACAGGATATATTTATATTTCAAATAGAGATGCCTCATTCTTCTGCATGACAAGTACTGTTCATATAATTAACGTTTAAATTCGATTAAAAAAATCTTTAAACTTTAAACTAAGATCTTTAAACTTTTTTTAAAAAAAAGCCCCGTATGCAAACATACAGGGGCTTTTAAACCAAACAAATTTAACAAAAAGTGTATGTATTAAAAACAATATTCATTTGCTTCAATCATTTTTGCAGCAATACGTTTACGTGAGGCTACTGTATTATAGTTGTCATATTTTGTAAAACGTTTTAAGCCCATCAACATCATTCGTAATTCATCGCCTTCTGCATAACCACAAATCGCATGTTTGCCATTGATGTTTACTCGTTCCATCGCATCGCTAATAAATGTTTTAGTGATATCGATAAACAAAGAGCAAGCATCCGCACCTTTTATCTGAATCATTTTTTCAGTACGTAATAAAGTAGATTCCATCGCATAGATATCAATCATTACATCTGCAGCATACATCAAAATTTCTTGTTGTTTTTCTAAATCCATCATGAATTTTTGCACGGCACTACCTGCTACCATTAAGAATCCTTTTTTTGCATTGCTTATCGCTTTTTTCTCTGCATAAAAAATATCTTCACTATCAGGCATACTAAAATCAGGAATACTCATCAACTCTTTTTGTATCGCCATAGCTGGTCCTAATAAATCTAATTGACCTTTCATCGCTTTTTTCACTAACATACCTACAGCTAATAAGCGATTGATTTCATTAGTTCCTTCAAAAATTCTATTAATACGACTATCTCTGTATGCTCTTGCTAAAGGTGCCTCTTCACTAAAGCCCATCCCTCCATATATTTGTAAACCTTCATCTACTACAAAATCTAATACTTCACTGCCATATACTTTTAAGATAGCACATTCAATGCTAAATTCTTCAGCGGCTTCTAATTTCGCTTTCACTTTGTCCATTCCACCAGCAACTAATGAATCAATTTTATCTTTAATTAAACCAGATACTCTGTATGTAGCACTCTCACCTGCATACAGTTGACAAGCCATTTCAGATAATTTATGTTGTATCGCTCCAAAGGAGGAGATAGGCACTTTAAATTGAATACGCTCATTCGCATATTGCACCGCTGTTGAACATGCTTTTTTTGCACCACCCATTACCATCGCACATAATTTATATCTACCAATATTCAATACATTGAAGGCGATTTTGTGCCCTTTGCCAATTTCTCCTAATACATTTTCTTTTGGTACCAAAACATTCTCAAAAAATATTTGTCGTGTACTGGATCCTTTAATACCCAATTTATTTTCTTCTTCTCCAAGCGTAATGCCTTTGCTTTTAGCATCTATAATAAATCCTGTGAATTTATCGCCATCTATCTGTGCAAATACAATAAGAATATCTGCAAAACCCGCGTTGGTAATCCACATTTTTTGACCGTTGATGATATAATTTTTCCCCTCGGCATCTAGTATCGCTTTTGTTTTAGCACCTAAGGCATCACTACCCGAACCTGGTTCGGTTAAGCAATAAGAAGCTTTTAATTTACCAGTAGCTAAATCAGGTACGTATTTATTTTTTTGCTCTTCAGTACCAAAATATAAAATAGGTAATGTGCCAATACCAGTATGTGCAGCCACAGCTACACCAAAAGAATGACTCTTACCAATCTCCTCACTCAAAACAGTATCCGTATTAAAATCCAATCCTAATCCACCATATTCTTCTGGAATACCTGAACCTAAAATGCCCAGTTCGCCAATTTCTTCCAATAAGTGTGGAATAAGCGTAGGATCAGTTTGTTTATCAATTTTGTCTACAAAAGGTAATACCTTATTATGAACAAATTCGGCTGCTGTTTGACCAAACATTAATTGTTCTTCAGTCAAATCTTCTCTTGTGTAAATACTTGCTGCCTGCGATTCTTTAACAATAAATTCGCCGCCTTTTAATAGATTGTTTTTTTGTGTTTCTGTACTCATTTTTATAATAATTTAAATTTGCCAACCAAACGTTTGTTTGGTAAATATACTATACTTTTTTATCTTCCTCCAAATTTTTTAATATTTTTTTTAAAAAAGCCCAGTTCCTGTATCTTTATATTTTATAACAATCTCAATTAGTAAACATTAATTTCTTTTATGAAATCTAGATTCGCTTCATTTTTATTCCTAATAAGTTTCTTTTTAGTAATTCAAGCACAAACTCCTCAATACAATTCTCTTTTATGGGAAATCAGTGGCAATGGTCTTTCAAAACCATCTTATTTATATGGAACCATGCACGTGAGTGAAAAGTTAGCTTTTCATTTAGGCGACCCATTTTTCAATGCCATTCAAAACGCAGATGTTGTTGCTTTAGAAGTAAATCCTACTACTTGGCTAGATGACATGTTGCATAGCGAATACTATAAAGCTGGAATGAATAATAATGAAGATTATTCCTATGGTACAGCACGCACGGTTTATCCATTCCGAATTAAAGTAGATCGTATAGAGTCATTTAAAACGATGTTATCTGAAGATCCTGAAATGTTGAATAACTTAATGTTTCGAATGACCTACGGCATGGAAGAATTTGAAGAGGATACCTATCTAGATATGTATATCTACAAAACAGCCATGAAAAAAGGCAAAGAAGTTTATGGGATACAAAAATTAGATGATTTGATACAAGCATCTATCGATGCTGAAATAGACCGTATTACACGTAAAGACAAGAAAAAATATAAATCGTATGATTATGATAGTGATGGAAATAGAGGTGATAATATAGAAGATGCCTATAGAAAACAAGATTTGAATTTACTAGATTCTTTAAGTGGTATTAATGCGGATGAATCTTTCCAAGAATATATTCTCTATAAAAGAAATATTATAATGGCTAATTTTATTGATTCGATTGTTAAAAACAATAAGAGTTTATTTACTGGTGTAGGGGCAGCTCATTTACCTGGACAAAAAGGAGTAATTGAATTATTACGCGCTATGGGTTATACCGTTAATCCTATAGATAAAGGAGAACGTAATGCATCTGTTCGTGATAAAATGGATAATACTATTTTACCCATCAAATTCAATAGTTATACAACTTCCGATGCTGAATTGACATTCTCAGCTCCCAATATTGTAGAAGAAGTAAATTCAACAGGCCTATCCAATACCTATTTGTCTTCTGATTTAGTAAATGGTATGTGGTATTTATGTATGCGAGAAACACATCAAAGAGGACTGGATTTTAAAACAGTGGATGAAGTAAAAAAAGAATTGAAAGATTATATCTATGAATATGTACCGGGTAAAATTGTTTCACAGAAAACGATTTCTATAAATGGTCAGGAGGCTACTTCTATTGTCAATCTCACCCGAAAAGGCGATTATCAAAGAATTGTTTTGATGATTACAGACGAAGAAGTGATCATGTTTAAAGCAGGTGGAATCAAAGATATTAAGAAAGACGAAATGGGAACTACATTTATTAATTCTATTCAATATAATAAAAATACTACTAGTACCAGCCCTGTAACATATACGTATTTCACGGGAGAGTTTTCGATTCAAATGCCACATAAACCTATCTACTATAAATCGAAAGTAGATACTACCTTATTATCTACTCATTGTTTATTACATAGTTATGATGAGGCTACGAAAACAAATTATGTATTGCAAAAAGCTGCTGGTCAAATGTATTTATATATTGAAGCAGATTCGTTTATTTTAAATGATATTCTCAACTCAGGAATAGATCCATTAAAAACAGAATTAATAAGCAAAAGATACGGACTTTATAAAGGAAAAAATGCCGTATTTGCTACGTATAAAAATGATAAAAATGAATTTACACAAGCGATGGGAGTGATCTATGAATTAGATCGATATTTGCTACGCACCATCAGTTTAGATAGCACTAAATATGATCAAAGCTTTTTCAATTCATTGAATTTTTTACAGCCTTATGCCTATTCTAAATTTACACCATTTACAGATACTTCATTACATGTTTCATCTGTAATACCTTATAAAGAGAGTACTATTTTAGATCAGACTGCGATGATTCGTAAAGCAAAACGGAAACTAAAAAATGCAGCAGATGCACACTCTGATGAAAAAGGTTATTACCCTACCAATTTCAATGGGTATATTGCTATTGATGCTTTAGAATATCCTAAATATTTTTCAATAGCAGATACAGGAATTTATTTAAAAGATCAAAGAGTACGTATAACTCGTGATGGCGAAATGATTTTAAAAAGTGAAAAATGTTACCAAGATGCAAAAGGAATTTTACATCAAGAATTTATATTGACAGATACTGCCTCTAAAGCACATTCATTTATTACGGTGTTATTATGCAAAAATACCCGTTATACTTTATATGCTCAATCAGATAGTATCATACCAAATAATTATATTCAACAATTTTATAGTCATTTCCAAATTATTGATACAGCTTTAAAAGGCAATAGTATATTTATCAATCATAGCGATTTGTGGTTTGAAGATGCGATGAGCAAAGATTCAACTACAAAAGAAAATGCATTTGATTTAATTACCTCACTCCAACCTAAAAAAACAGATGCATCTAAATTAATACAGGTATTTGAAAATGAAGTGCCAAAGACTGATGAATACATTTATAGAAGAGCTAATTTGATTCAGAAAATGGGCTTAACGAATGACACGACTATTTTACCTTTTTTGAAAAAAATATATACTCAGTATAGTGATTCGTCTTTATATCAATTTGCTGTATTACATGCATTATTAAAAATGAATACTAAAAGTGCTAATGATTTATTTAGTCAATTATTAACCGAAGAACTTCCACTCAGTAATGAATCGTCTGTGATTGATGATTTATTTTATGAAATAGAAGATTCACTTAAAAGTAAAAAAGATTTGATCCCTGCTTTATTAAGTATATCTAGTAATGAAGATTATAAACCTGCTTTATATGATTTATTAAGTTATTTTTTAGATAGTAATATCATTACTCCTAAAACCTATGAGTCCATTAAAAATACGATGTTGAATGATGCAAAAGTAGCCTTACGTAAATACATTTCGGGTGATGCTATGGATGCATTAGATCAAGGGGATATTTATATTTATAATTTATCTAAACTATTAGCTTCTTTTTACAGTCAAGAAAGCGTACAACCATTTTTTACAAAAGGATTAACGCAGACATTTGATTTAGTATTACAAGCCGATTTTGCTGTAGTTATGCAAAAAAATAAAATCAATGTTCCAGATAGTATTCATCGTGCATTATTAAGTGAGAAATATATTCGTCCTTATTATATTTTACAATTGCAAAAAAATAAAATTAGTAATAAAGTAGACAGTACCTACTTTCAACCTGATACCATAGCAAAAACGATGTTTTATTATATGTTTGCTAATAGATATGAAGAACCAGATAGTTTTAAATTAATTCGTAAAGTATTGATGAATACTCAATTTAACAGGGGATATATTTATTTCTTTGCCTATAAACCGAAGGATTCAGAAGGAGAGTGGCAATATAATTTCATTGGAAGTATTTCAGATAAAGCACCTAATTATTTAGTAGAAAACAATACTGATTTTGATAGTAGATATTTAGGTTTAGATGAAGATGATAAACCCAGTGTACAAGAAAATAAATTGAATCAATTAGTTTTAAAAATAGCCAGAGGAGAAAATATTATCAATCATTCGTATGATGAATTATATGAAAAAGAGGGTAATTATTATTTCAATACCTATTCATATGATAATTATAAATACAATTATGATTACGATGATTATTAATCATCATTTTTAAAAATAGTAATATGCATATAAAAGAAGCCATAGCACATCGTCGACTCATTAAACCTGATGATTTTAATGGGTTGCAAATTGAGGATAGTATTATTTTAGAATTATTAGAAGCAGCCAATTGGGCTCCTACTCATGCTTTAACTGAGCCTTGGCGTTTTATTATATATAAACAAGACCAAATAAAAGCTTTTTGTGCAGATCATGCGATGCTTTATAAAACGAATACAGCAGCCACTTCTTTTTCTGAATCTACATACCAAAAGATTTTACATCGAGGAGATTTGGCTTCTCATCTATTAGTTTGCTATATGCAACGTGGCCATAATCAAAAAATAACTCAATTAGAAGAAATTTCAGCAACCGCTTGTGCCATACAAAATTTATGGTTAATGGCAGCACATTATAATTTAGGTTTGTATTGGGGTACAGGTGGTATGGTATTAAAACCTGCTATGCATGAATATTTCAAATTACAAGTGGAAGATGTAATGATGGGCTTATTATTTATTGGAGGCACCGATATGGAATGGCCTAAAGGAAGACGAAATAGTCCTATTGATGAAAAAATTACGTGGAAATAAATTGTACGATATTCAATTTTATCTCTCTACTAAATATTAAAATTTATATCTTGCTTGTATCGTAAAATTAACAGGAGGATCAGCTTTCCCAATTCGTGTTGCATACAATTTATTGGTTATATTTCTTGCAATAAATGTGAAACTCAATTTATCGCTAGGTGCAAACCCAAAACGCATATCAATTATTGCAGCACCTTTTCGTGTTTCATTAATGAACTTTGCTAAGGTGTTTTTATTGCCATCCAACTGATTGAAAACAGCATAGTATTGGTTAGGTATAATTTCAGGTGCACTATTATAATTCAACGTAATACCATACATCCATTTTTTATATTTCATTTCAACATCACATCGTACCATATGACGGGTTCTATATTGTAAGATATTGGTTTGTTGAATAGAATTCGAATCCATAAAGTATAATTGGCTGGTATCAACATTTTTCACTGTATACTCAATCGCATTTCCGATGAATTTTCCAAATTTTTGATTGGTAGAACCATAACTAGCATTGCCAGGAAAATTATAGGTATAACCAATTAATGAAGTCAAACTAATAGGTCCAATTTTTCCTTCGCTAACTAAAGAAGCCTCATATCCGAAAATACGTGCTTTAGAAATATTATAGGCTTTAAACCCGAATAAATAATCTGCTTGCCCTTTAAAAATGGTATCGCCATTATCATATCGATTATGATATAAACCTAATGTATACTCAACTAAATCATCATACTGTTGTAAGAAAACACTAAAATCAAATAAAGCTTTCCATTTATCTTTGATTGAAATACCTTGTTTTACAGCAATTTCGGCATTCCAAGATTTTTCAATATTCAAATTTTTATTAGGGAAAACAAATACATCCGCATTCAAATTGGCATTCAAATATTTTTCAGCTAAACTGGGAATTCGATATCCTTGTCCCCAAGATGCTCTCAAGAAGGTTGCTTTAGCTGCTTGATAATTTATACCTGCTCTAAAAATAGGATAAGTGATTTTTAAAGGAGCACCCAAATTACTTACATTAAAATTAAAATTATTCAAGTCGAATCGTGTCCCAGCAGTAACAGAAAGCTTATTCCATTTCAATTCTGTCTGTAAATATGCAGCTGCATTCCAAGTAATTAATCTACCATCACTTAAGTAGAGATTACTGATATTGGTAGTAATATTATATGGAATTCCTGTAGTGATGATTAATTTCTTATCTCCTCTGAAAGTAAATATCTTTTGATGTTGTAAATCTCCAGCATATACCCAAGAGGAAGCATCGATAGTTGAGCCATTTCCATATCTATATACATTTAAAAAGCGAGCATTCAAGGTAAGTCTATTGTTTTTTGGAGCCAAATAAACAATATGTGGATCAATGGCCATACGTAAATATTTATCATCAGAACCACTACTTACTTTATAAATATTTACATCAGCATCTTGTGCTAAAAAGAACCGATCACTATTTTCATACATCACATTATAATCTATTCCTATAGTTAATCCTGCTATTTTCTTGGGAGCATATTTGGTTTTGATAGAAGCTCTGCCTCGTGTTTCATCTGCTCCAGTTAAATAGCTATCAAAATGATAAAAATTACCAGATAAAATGAGATTAAAATCACCAAATTTCTGTTTATGTAAAAGAGAAATCCCAGCTTCATAAGGAATATCTTTTCCCCACCACTTAATTTCTTTACGTCTTGGGTTTCCATAAAGTGTAATAAACTGAGTGGCTTCTGTATATTTTTTTTCCGTTGCCCAACCAGTTCGCATATTCACCACTCCATTTAATGCACTTGAACCATATACTACTGATGCGGCACCTTTAATTACTTCTACTTGCTCGGCCATTTCAATGGGTGCAAATTTTAATAAGGCATCTCCTAAATCACCACTCATATAACTCAATCCATCCACCAATACAGCTGTTCTACTACCTACTCCATACGAATAGCTACTACCTCCTCGAATACTAATTTGTCCGTCTTGTACTTGAACTCCCGGTGATTTAGCAACAACATCTCCTAATGACACAGCATTGATGTTTTTAATCATTTCTTTGCCCAGTACATCCATAGATATAGTTTCATCAGTCAGTTTTTTCTCAAATTGACTACCTGTAACAACTACCATATTGAGTAAAGCTTCCTCTTCTTCTAAATAGATGTTTAATGTATATAGATCATTATTTTTTACTTGTACAGTATAGCTTTGACTAGTATAGCCTAAATATTTAAAACTAATTTTATGATTACCATTATTGGTAGAAATAGTAAAAGACCCTTTTCCATCTGTCGTATAGTTTTTTGAATCATCTAACATGATGGTAGTACCAGGCATAACATTTTTATCCTTTTTGTCATACACAACGCCTGAAATTCCCTGCGAATAAAGGGTTAAAGCATTAATAAGTATACTTAAAAATAGAATGTATTTGATCATATTTTATATAAAAAAATTAGTACAAAGACGAAGTTACGTAATTATTTAATAGGTAGAATAGTAGGAAAGCTTGTTTTTGATTAATTGTATATAAATTCCTTATAGTATCCACAATTTTTTAATTAATCGATATAATGCTTGTTTTTAAACTAAAAAGTAGATATTTTTAAAAAAAATTGATGTTTATGAAGAAAAGTCTACTTTTTTTTCTTTTATATTTTGGGTTTTTAACAGTAGTATATTCGCAAGATATACACTTTACTCAATTTTATGCCACTCCATTATTGCTAAATCCTACGTTTACAGGAGTAAATGAAGGAACTTACCGAGCAACTGCTATTTATAGAAATCAATGGCACAGTGTTACTGTTCCTTATACCACCTATGGGGTATCATTCGATTCTAGACTATTAGCAGGTAAATTAAAAAATCATGTGCTGGGTGTAGGTTTAAATGTAAATGCAGATAAATCAGGTTCGGGCAAATTGTTTTTTATGCAAGCGCAATTATCCTTAGCGTATAATTTAGCTCTAGATAAAGCCGGAAAACATTATATTGGTATTGGCTTACAAGGTGCCTATGTGCAAAAATCATTGCAATATAATTTGCTTTCTTTCCCCTCTCAATATAATGGAACTGATTTCGATGTAACACTTCCTAATAATGAATCATTCACTTCTAATAAAACATCTTATATTGATATGAATGTAGGAATGATGTGGCATTCGCAAATAGGTGAACGAATAGGGGCTTTTGCTGGATTTACTTGGAGCCATGTGAATAGACCTAAAGAAACTTTTTTAGGATCTACCAATCGTTTATCTTCTAGATATACAGGACATGGGGGTATAAAAATTAAAGCTTCTGAAAAAATTTATATCACCCCTAATTTTATTTATCAATATCAGAATAAAGCACAAGAAATTTTCTTAGGTACAGGTATCGAATATCATATTCAAGTGAAAAATACCCCAATGGTATTTGGTGTAGGAGGTTGGTATCGTTTAAAAGATGCTGGTTCGGTTAGTATCGTAGCTGAGATTAAACGTATAAGAGCTGGTTTCGCTTATGATATTAATAGTTCTAAATTAAAACCAGCGAGCAATTCTAGAGGAGCTTATGAGATATATTTAACATATACAGGATTAATAGGAGGTATGGCTAAAACGCTTAAACCTATTCAAGTACCTTGTCCAATGTTATAATAGTATTGATTATTTAATATACCCAAATAGATTATGAAAAGAGTTATATATATATTTTTACTTAGCCTCAGCAGTATCAGTGTCTTTGCATTAGGTGATAAAGATAAATCGGAAGGAAAATCGAATGTTAAAACTGCTGAAAAAGCATTGGAAGTTGGAGATAAATATCAAGCGATTGATATTTATGAAAAAATTCTTTTAAAGAATAATGATATCGCAACTGCTTATAAATTAGGTATGTTATATTTTGATATACGAGATTATAAAAATGCAGAAAGATGTTTTGAATTAGCTTCTAAGGAATCCATGATAAATCCACAACCCTTAGCTGCTTACTATTTTGCATTGATGCAAAAAATGAATGGCAAATATGCAGAAGCAAAAAAAACCTTTGAAACCTTTAAAAAATCTCTCAAAAGCGATATTCCAGGCTTTAATAAAAAATGGGTTGATATAGAAATTGAAGGTTGTGTAATGGCCTTGAATAAAACCAATGAATCTGCAAATGTGATAGTGAAACACCCAGGTAGAGAATTAAATTCATCTACTGCAGAATTATCTCCGCTTCAATGGGATGATCATACCATCATTTTCGCATCAAATCAATCAGATACGGTTATTACAAAAAATAAAACAAACAATCATATGTTGCATTTCTATAAAGCAAATGTAACGGACAACTCCTATACTACTGCAGCTTTATTCGAATCATTTAATGTAAATGATAAAGAAGTAAAAAATGGTTGTTTTTCTTCGGATAAAAAAAGATTTTATTATAATGTTTGTGGAGAAGATAAAGAGAATAATTCAATCTGTGCTATTTATGTAAGTGAATTAAAAGATGGCACTTGGAGCCCAGGTACAAAACTACCTGACGCTATAAATTTACCTAAATTTACAGCACTACAGCCTTGTATCGGTACTTATAGAGATGGTAAAGAAGTATTGTACTTTGTTAGTAATCGCCCTGAAGGAAAAGGCGCTTTAGATATTTGGTATGCAACTCTAGATAAAGCAGGAACTTTTGGAGAAGTGAAAAATGCAGGATCTAAATTAAATACAGATAGAGATGAAGTAACTCCAGCATTTGATTTCAATTCAAAAACCATGTACTTCAGTAGTGATGGAAGAAAAAATTTTGGAGGTTATGATATCTATTCTTCTGTAGGATCTTTAAGTTCTTGGAGTGTGCCTGAAAATATGGGTACACCTATTAATTCTTCTACAAATGATATGTGGTTTCAACCTAATAGTATTTCTAAAAAAGGATATTTTGTAAGTAATCGCCCAGGTATATTATCTGTAAAAAGCGAAACTTGTTGTCCGGATATTTTTTCGTATGAATTTATTAAAGTAATAAATATTGCAGTACGAGGTAAAGTGTATGATAACTCAGATGGAAAAAAGGATGAATTGAGTGGTGCTAAAGTAACTTTAAGTATCTATGATGAAGAAGCCAAAGAATATGTTCCTATTACAGAATTAGTAACCGAAAAACCAAAGTCCTATTTTAGTATGTTGCAATTAGATAAGCAATATAAAGTAACGGCTGCTAAGCAAGGTTATCTAAGTAGTAATATTACTTTTAATACCAACGGAATTACTGAATCAGATACCTTAGTGAAAAATCTGAATCTTAGTAAAATTGATAAAAACAAAGCTTATCGTTTGAATAATATTTATTATGATTTTGATAAATGGAATTTAAGAGAAGAAAGTAAAAAAACACTTGATTCATTATATACTATTTTAGTTGAAAATCCTCAAATTATTATTGAATTAGGTTCTCATACCGATTCGAGAGGATCTGACGAATACAACCAAGACTTATCACAAAAAAGAGCACAAAGTTGTGTAGATTATTTGATTAGTAGAGGAATCGAAAAAAATAGGATTACGCCTAAAGGATATGGAGAAAGTGCCCCTCTAGAAGATTGTAGTAAAAAGCCTGAATGTCCTACTAGCAGCAGTGGAGATTGTGATTGTCACCAATTGAACAGAAGAACTGAATTTAAAATTATTGGGGAGTTAGATGGAGTATTGCAATATGATGACAAACGAATAATAGATAAATAAACCTCATTTAATTAATGTAAATAAGATTAAACTTAAATTGATATACGATGAAATACTTTTACCGAAAATTATTGTTCTTCTTTATTTGTTGTAGTGCATTCACTATAAAAGCACAAGATTTTATATTATATACAGAAGGTTTTGAAACTGGATCATCCATCTTTACGAATATAAGTGGTGGTTTAGGTTCTAATACAGGTAATAATCAATGGATCGTAAACGATAATTATACAGGTATTCCAACTTATACGAATACGTTGCGACAAGATAGTACCGTGAGTGGTACTATTAATAATGCGCCATATAGTAAATATTTGCATATTCATGATGATGCTACTAGAGTAGGAGGTGGCGTATCTAATGCCAATTATAATGGAACAACAGCATCAGATCGTATGGCCGTAACACCTGGTTTTTGTACACTAGGAATGAGTGATGTAAAATTTACATTTTTCTGGTTATGTGAAGGAGAAACTAATTCATATGGCGAAGTATATTATAGTGTAGAAAATGGTCCTTGGGTATATATGGGCACTCGTTACAACAATCAACATCGTTGGAAATATGAAGTGTTAAGTGATACGAGTTGGTCGAATAAAAACGATGTGCGTATTGCCTTTAGATGGCAAAATGATGCCGCAGCACCTACACAAAATAGTTCATGGGCTATTGATGATATCTTAGCCGTAGGTACATATGATACAAGCTCTTTAGCAGCTAATATGTCCATCACCTCTGTAGCTCCTAATCCAGTTTGTCAATTAGGTGTTTTAATTGTGGGTTACAATTTAAGTATTCCTTTATGTTTTGGTGAATATCGTTTAGAACTTTCTAATTCAGCTGGATCTTTCACCACCTTTACCACCATATCTAATTTCTTTATTGATACTACTACTACTGTTGGTGCAGTGGGTGCAATCATTCCACGTACCATACCACCAGGCTTATGTTATAAAGTACGTATTCGAAGATTAAGTCCAGCACCACCTATCGTTAGTACAGTTAGTGGTTGTTTTGAAATCCGTGATTGTCCGAATGTCATCACTACACTTACTCCAATAGTGCTTACCGATCGAGATACAGCATGTGTGCAGAGTGCGATTGATGTACCATTTACGTCAACGGGTGTTTATAATGCCAGCAATCAATACATCGCAGAAATTATTGATTCCTCTAATGTCTCTGCTGGATGGTCACGTGTGGGTGCGAGTCCCGATTTTAATACCTATGATCCTTCATTGGGTTCACCTCCGGGGAATGTATCTGGCTTAATTCCAATTCTACCAGAAGGTTGTAATTATTATATTCGTGTACGTAGTACAAGTCCAGTTACGAATGGAACAGTTTGGGGACCTTTCTGTTTAAAACATTGTGATATCACTACGAATTCAACCATGGATTTAAGTTTCTGTATTTGGGATACCATCGGTGGCGGTATGTGTGATAGTATTGAATACGATATTAATAATTTTGATTCGCTTAGTAACTACTACAATGGAAATAATTTTAGACTACAAATCATCAATAAAAAAACTTTTGCGATTGTTAATGATGGTACTTTTTATTTCCATTATGATACCACCTCTCGTCAATTAGTGATATGTATTCCTTATTTAGATTCATTGTTAATGGCAGGCATTGCACCAGGTTCTTATTATGCAAGATTTGTAGCAGATAGCAGTACTGTTCCTAATGATGTTCATGGAACTATCATACGATTCACTGTAGGTGCTCCAGCATCTAATCCACCCATCATTGTATTGAATGATACTGTTGGATGTAATGTGGGTGTGCAAGAATTATTTGTGGTCCCTTTTATGCATCCACCTAGTTCATATGAATGGGTAGGTACAGGTGTAAACGGAGGGTTTCCATTTATATGGGATTATAATCCATTACGAGTAGATTTTACAGGTGCTCCTATTGATGATTATACTTTTTATGTAAGAGAGATAAACTTTGGATGTTATGGACCTTATTCAGATCCTGCAAGATTATATATTATAGGGACTCCACCTATTACATTATCAGGTCCTGATAAGATTTGTTTGGGTGATACCGTTTGTTTCTCAGTGCCATTTATACCAGAAACCTATTATGAATGGGAAGCAGATAGTGCTAATATCATCGATGTGTCTAATAATGAAATGTGTTGCGTATTCTTCGATACAGGATATCATGAAGTACGTGTATTTGCTTTAAATGATTGTGGAAGCAGTAATAATGATACCATTGCAGTGGTATCGAAATTATTAGATATTAATTTAGGACCAGATAAAAGTATTTGTAATGGAGATTCTATACAATTAAATGCAGATAATTCAGGTGTAACTAAATTAATTACTACCATATTTGATGGAAGTAGTTTTGCAAAAGGAAATATGTTTGATATTAAAGCAATTCATGATGCAACTATTATGAATTTTGATATCAATCTACAAACTGCAGCAGCAGCAGATGTGCAAGTATATTATAAAGATGGTTCATTTGTTGGAAGCGAAACGAATGCTGCAGATTGGACCTTGATTGCAAATTATTTTGCTGTGCCTTCTGCTGGATTAGGTAATCCAACTAGAATACCTGTCGACTTATACCAAAATATTACCGCAGGGAACACCTATGGAATATATATTGTAGTGACTAATACAAATAACTTAGCTACTACTTCTGGAACAGCTATTGGAGCCTTATACAGAACAGATGGGAATATTGAAATATATGAAGGTAAAAATGTATCAGGGTCGTTTGGTGCCAATATTGGTCCTCGTGTATGGAATGGACGAATCAATTATATTACAAAAGGAGGATTATATTACTCATGGAGTTCGGGAGATACAACACAACTGATAAAAGTAGCACCTAATACGACTACTACTTATTCTGTAAGAATTGCAGATTCTTCAGGCTGTTCTACAACTGGTTTTGTAGAGGTGAATGTAAAAAACAAACCAGTAATTAATGCGGGTCCTGATACATTTATCTGTGCAAATAATCCATATACCATGCAAGCAACAAGTACATCAAGCAATGTAAGCTGGAAGCCTACAAATGTATTAGATAATGCAAGCATATTAAATGCCATTGCAAACATTCAAAATCCAACGATGTTTATTTTGAGTTCAACTGATCCACTCACTAATTGTGTGGCATTTGATACGGTAATTTTATCGATTAAAGATTGTCAAGATCCAATTAAAGTGCCAGCTGCATTCACACCTAATGGAGATGGTAATAATGACCACTTTACTGTGTTTGCAACAAATATGAAAGAATATGAAATTCGTATATTTAATCGTTGGGGTGAATTAGTTTATAGCTCCAATATGTTAGATGAATTAAATAATTTGGATAAAGGCTGGGATGGTACTTATAAAGGAAAAATTCAAGATGTGGGTACTTATGTATACTATGTGAAAGGAGTAGATTCAGATAATATTACAAGAGAGAAAAAAGGGAATCTTACTTTAATCAAATAATTAATTCGATTTCAAAATTAGTTGAGATTATATATTTGATTATTTTGTATGAGTAGATATGCACAATGGACCATCATCCATCGTTAATACCTATATCTGTAGTTCTTTACTTAAGCAACATGATACACGAGCAATTATAAATAAATGTGAAGTTCATGTTAACAGTATAGATTTAGGTTCATTTATAAATGGAATGTATATACTAGAAATTCAACATACCGATGGAAATGTAGATCGAACAAAAATACAGATTCTACATTAAGTCCATCTATTTACGGCAAAAGTTTTACCTTTGAAGTTGAATGGCAACCACCTATATCACATCTTTTATTCGCATCAAAAATAATCAGGTATTGCTTAATGGCGAATTGTATTTCGATACCGAAGCGCAGCTTCATTTCGCCGATTTTATACGAGCTTTATATAAGCAAACAGCTATCAATTACCCGAAGTTCTATAAGATGGATGATTTATCAAAACTAGCCATTTTAGGCGCTTCTATACTTTTGGATAAGTTGGAAGATAGCTACGATGCTAATGAAAAAAGTATTCTATTAAGCAATAAATCAGCTAGCTTAGATACCGATTATAAGCACCAAGAGGCCGTAAATGCAGGATTAGCGAGCCCTGCTATATTTGTATATACATTACCTAATATCTGTATCGGCGAAATCGCCATTAAATATAAAATCATGGGCGAAAATGCATTCTTTGTGTCAGAGCAATTTCAGCCTAAACAGCTCTATACATCCACTGAAATATTGCACCAAGAATCTAAAAGTCTTTGTAGTATTTGTGGTTGGGTAGAGTATTTTCAAAATGATTATGAGCTATTTCTATATACAGTTGAACAAAAACCGCAATTGAATGTTAATGCTTTGAAAAAAATGCCTATTTTTACATCCCTTTTAGAAAATAAAGGAGCACTCATTCATCACCCAAAAAACATAGAACTACTATATAAATAAACGTTATGGAAGATTTAAAATATAAACTTAAAGAACAGTTAATCGAAGCATTAAATTTAGAGGGAATGAAACCTGAAGAAATCGATAATACAGCTCCATTATTTGGAGAAGGATTAGGTTTAGATTCGATAGATGCATTAGAATTAATTGTACTATTAGAAAAACATTATAATATCCGTATTGAAGATCCTAAAGACGGTCGTAAAATTTTCCATAGTATAGATACTATGGCTGAGTATATTCAATCTAAACAACTTTCAGCGTAATAAAAATTATCTAGCTTGCATTCAAAAGTATTTATTACTGGTAAAGGCGTCATCTCTTCCATTGGCAAAAATGCGGAAGAAAACTATCAGAGTCTTATTCATAAAAAACATGGATTAAAGTATACACAATTATTAAATACTTTTCATAAAGAGGTATTTCCCGTTTGTGAAATCGATATGACTAACGAAGAGTTAATAGCACTTTTAGGTATTGAAAATCCAGTAGGTTATACTCGTACAGCATTATTAGGAATGATTGCTGTAAAAGAAGCCTTAGAAGATGCGGGTATTGAATGGAAAAATAATACATTAGAAAAAAAATATAAAACCGCCTTAATCAATTCCACTACCGTAGGGGGCATGCGTCATACTGAAGAAGTATATCTAGATTTATTAAAACCAGATATACAATCTGAATCGGAGAGTTATATCGATACACATGATTTAGGAGAGTGTACAGAACGTATCGCTGATTATTTTGGAGTGCATTCGTATGTTACAACTATCAGTACAGCTTGTTCATCTAGCGCTAATTCTATTATGTTAGGGATGCGTTTGATTCAACAAGGCATTGTAGATAGAGCCATTTGTGGCGGAACAGATTCATTAAGTAAATTTACCATCAATGGCTTTAATACCTTGATGATTTTAGATAAAGAACATTGTCGTCCATTTGATAATACCAGAGTGGGTTTAAATTTAGGCGAAGGTGCAGGTTATATCATTTTAGAAAGTGAACGTATCGTGAATCATGAACATAAAAAACCTACTTGCTATGTTTCAGGTTTTGCCAATACGAATGATGCATTTCATCAAACGGCTTCTTCTCCCGAAGGAGATGGTGCTTATATGGCGATGGATCAAGCATTAGCATATGCTCATTTAAAACCAAGTGATATTTCGTATATCAATGTGCATGGAACTGCTACACCAAATAATGATTTGAGTGAGGGACGAGCCATCGAAAGATTATTTGGAACAACGGAAACTCCAAAGTTTAGCAGTACGAAACCATTTACCGGACATACACTAGCTGCTTGTGGTGGTATAGAAGCAGTATACGCTATGTTGGCGATAGAACATCAAGTAATATTTCCTTCTCTTAATTTCAAAGATAAAATGGAAGAATTAACTATTCAGCCTACTACCGATATAATCGAAAATTATAAAGTAGATCATGTATTATCTAATTCATTTGGTTTTGGTGGAAATAACTCAACCGTGATTATTAGTAAAGTAGTATGAAAAAAGCTGTATACATAAACGGCATCGCTGCCATTTCTCCTCAACATACGTTTGAGACTGCTGAGTTTTTGCCCGATCCAATCAATTATGATGATAATTATTTATTGGTGCTAGATGCCGATTATAAAAAATATATCAATCCTGTTCAAATTCGTAGAATGAGTAGGATTTTAAAAATATCCTATACCTGTGCTAAAAACTGTATGCAAGATGCAGCCATTACTTCGCTAGATGCCATTATTACAGGTACTGGTTATGGTTGTATAGATGATACAGAAAAGTTTTTACTTTCGATGTTGCATCAAAATGAACAAATGCTGAATCCTACAGCATTTATGCAATCGACTCATAATTCAGTAAGTGGTATTATCGCCTTAAATATGAAATCGAATGCCTATAATTATACCTATGTGCATAGAGGCTTATCATTTGAGTCGAGTATGATAGATGCCATGATTCATATACAAGAAGGTAAAAAAAATATATTAATTGGGGGCTTTGAAGAAAATAGTAAAAACCATTTTGAGGTAACCAATAAAATATCTTTTTGGAAAAAAAATCATATTCCATCACTTGCTTTATTAGAAGATAAGAATATTGGAACCATTGCAGGTGAAGGAGCTAATTTCTTTGTATTGTCTGCCGATAAAACACCCAATACCTATGCTTCAGTGCTGGATGTATCAATGCTTTATAAACCTAAATCATACGAGGAAGTGGCAGCAACGATTCAACTTTTATTAGATAAAAATAATATTGCTGCAGCAGATATTGATGTATATGTAAGTGGATTGAATGGCGATTCAACCATGGATTCGATTTATTATGAAGTAGCAGATAAATTAATACCTGCAGCATCTTTACTTTATTTCAAACATCTTTGTGGCGAGTATTACACGGCTGCCTCATTCGGATTATGGGTGGCTTCGATGATCTTAAAACGACAAGAAATTCCTGCGATACTTCAAGTACATAAACAAGAAAAAAAACAGATTAAATATATTCTATTGCATAATCATTATAGAAATATCAATCATGGTTTTTATCTTTTAAAACATGAATAAGTATAGATTACATACTATGTTTCTAGGCTTATTAGCACTGTTGACTGTAGTGCTTTTTTCATATCAATATATCCATTTTTCAATTTGTATTAGCATCATCATTGGGTTATTTGTTATCCATACAACGATAACTGTATTAGGGGCCTATTTTATTCAACTCAATTATTTTATTCGTTCGATCAATAAAGGGGTATTAACGACTAAAAGTGTAGCCCTTACCTTTGATGATGGTCCACATGATAATACCCAAGCGGTTTTAGACGTATTAGCGAAATATCAAGTACCTGCTACGTTTTTTATAATAGGTAAAAACATTGCCTCTAAAGAATCTACGCTCCAACAAATAGATGCTGCTGGTCATCGCATTGGCAATCATTCATTCGAACATAGTTATTGGTATAGTATTAAACCAGTGAAAGAACTGGTACAGGATATTCAAAAAAATAATGCATTGATTGAATCGGTCATTCATGAAAAAGTGCGCTGGTTTCGTCCACCTTATGGCGTAACCAACCCACGTATTGCATCGGCTATTACTAATACTCGAATGCAGTCAATTGGCTGGAATATTCGTAGCTACGATACCGTAGGTGATTCGGTTGAAAAAACCTTAGCTCGAATCACTTATAAGTTAAAAGGCTCTGATATTGTATTAATGCATGATTCATTAGATACAACGGCACAATTATTGGAGAAACTGATTCTTCATTGTCAAAAAGAACAAATTGAAATTGTATCTTTAGAAAAACTAATTGAACAAAAAGCATATGAATAAAATTATTTCCTTATCGGTATTACTATTCATGTCATTTGTAATGACGGCTCAAACAGCACTTCCTACAAAAGACATAGAGCTGGTAAAACAAAAAATTGCAACGAGTAGTAAAAATATGAATACGATGCAATCGAGTTTTACACAAGAAAAATACATGAGTGTGATGAGTCAGAAGATTCAAAGTAATGGGATGTTTTATTTTAAAAAACAAAATCAAGTTCGTTGGGAATATACCGAGCCATATAAGTACATCATTGTTTTATCGAATGGTAAAATTCAAATCAAAGACGATAAGAAAGTAAGTGAATATGATATGAACTCTAATAAAGCTTTCAAACAAATCAATGATATGATGATTCAGTTGGTACAAGGAAATGTATTGAATAATACCGCCTATACCATTAAATATTTTGATGTAGGCACTAGCTATCTGTTAGAGATGATTCCGACGGATAAAAAATTAAAAGCGATGTTTAGTAAGATTCAATTGAATTTTGATAAAACGAATTATGAAGTTGCCTCTTTTAAAATGATTGAAAGTAATAATGATTATACGCTTGTTAAATTTGTCAATAGAAAACAAAATGCAGCTATTGAGGCAAGTAAATTCGAATTAAAATAAATCGATGAATCCACCTAAAACAACTCTCTTTTCTTTATTGATAATGCTGTGCTTGGGTATCAGTGTCAACGCACAAAACCAGCCTAGCACCTTATTTGATTCAAGAGATTCTGTTTATATGTATCATACCTTATTAGATGCCTATTCCTTTCACTTTAGTGGAATCATGGCTATCAAAAAAATCGACAATACCCATCGAATTATTTTTAGCACTGAAACAGGTTCTACTTTATTTGATTTTACACTGACTAAAAACAAGTGCAAAGCCAACTATGTCATGAAAGCGATGAATAACGCCTTATTTCTGGCCTTAATCAAAAGTGATATTAAAGACCTGCTTCAAACGTATAAGTATAAAAAAAATTATGCGAAGCATGTACAAGAGGAAGTTATAAAAAATGAAACCATCGAATACAATCAATCAGGAGATAAAGGAGTGATTCATTCAAAAGAAATTTACTTGAGATTTAGTAAACATCAGGAGATTAAAAAAATCATTACATTTCAGTTTAATTCTAATGAGCAATTGAGTGAATCTACCATCACCATTACACATCAAAATATACCGATTAAAATCGAGATGGATGCCTTCACCAATGCGGAAGAATAAAGAAAGGATTATAGATTAATAGTCTCTACCGTGAATTTTTTCAGCTAATTGACGAACTACTGATTTACTAGATTCATCTGCGCTTATCGCATCTAAATAGGTAATAGAGTCTTGGTAGTATTTTTCGATACGCTCTTGTGTATACGATTCGATATGATACAGATTGAAAATCTCTTTTACTTCAGCAATTTTTTTATCTTCATTTGGCTCATCCATCAAATGCAATAAATGTTCTTTATCTTCAGCAGAAGCTTTTTTCAGTGCATTGATTAATAAGAATGTTTTTTTATTATTTAAGATATCTCCACCAATACGTTTTCCCACTTTAGCTTGCTCACCAAAAGTATCCAATAAATCGTCTTTGATTTGGAACGATAAACCTAAGTATAAACCAAAATTATAAATGCGTTCTTGGTCTTCTTTAGAAGCACCCCCAATGATCGCCCCTACTTTTAAGCTACAAGCCAATAATACCGAAGTTTTGTATTCAATCATTTTGATGTATTCTTCTTCGCTTACATCTAGACGAGTTTCAAAATCAACATCTAATTGTTGCCCTTCATAGATTTCGATACTGGTTTTATTAAATACATCTAATACATCAACAAGTGTACTTGCTGGTGTCATACATAAATATTTATACGCATAAGATAACATTGCATCACCTGCTAAAATACCTGCATTTGTCCCAAATACTTTGTGCACGGTTGGATGACCACGACGAATATCGGCTTTGTCCATGATATCATCATGTACCAAGGTGAAATTATGAAATACTTCCATGGCAAAAGAAGCATATAAAGCATCTTTAATATTGCCACCAAACATTTCGCAACTCATTAAACATAACATAGGTCTGATACGTTTACCTGGAATTGACATAATATGTTTTACCGGTTCATATAATCCTTTGGGTTCAAAATTGAAATGATCGGTACTAAAGGTATCTTGATATATCTTGTATAATTCTTCGGATGTATGCATTTTTGGGTAGGTTTCTACGGTATTACTTATATAAGAGTTTACGATTTCTTCAATAAACATGGTGCAAATTTAAAGTAATAAACACATTTTTAATACAAATGTTTACACATATTATCGTTATTTATTCGATTTATTCATAACTTTATCATCTAATTACTTGTAAACAAAGCATTATACTAAATAATAAGATCCTTCGTTAGTACACTATGAAATTTTCAACTACCCTCATAAGCTTACTTCTATTCTTGTCTACTTATAGCGTATTTGCTCAAGATTTTGGCTTAGTACAAGGGAGTTTAGTGAACGAAAAAAGAGAACCCATAGCGAATGTCACCATTACCATTTTAGAAGATCCCAGTTTAGGCACTCAATCCGACTCAACGGGTAATTTTAAATTAAAAGTCCCTGCCAATACTCGACTCACCATTCAATATTCGTCTTTAAGCATCGAAAAATATACGCGTAATATTCGGGTGAAAAGCAATGAAACCATCGAGATAAAAGAAGTATTAGTAGAGAAAGTAAATACATTCAGCGAAGTAAATATCAATGGCACCAAAGACCGCGATAATAATACCGTTTTGATGAAACCGATTGAAACCTTGATTAGTCCTGGTGGATTTGTAGAAGATCAATTACGTTATTTAGGAGCGAATAAAATAGGAGGGGAGCTTAGCTCGGCCTATGCAGTGCGTGGTGGAAGCTTTGACGAAAATTTAGTCTATGTGAATGATTTTGAAATTTATCGTCCTTATTTAGTGCGTAGCGGCCAACAAGAAGGATTATCTTTTTCCAATCCAGATTTGATTAATAATATCAAGTTTAGTGCAGGGGGCTTTCAAGCGAAGTATGGCGATAAAATGAGTAGTGTTTTAGATGTTACGTATAAACGACCTAAAACATTTGGAGGTTCTATCAGTGGTAGTTTATTAGGCTATTCGGCGCATTTAGAAGGGGCTAGTAAAGATACCAGCTTTACTTTTTTACTCGGATTTAGAAATAAATCGAATCAGTATTTGATAAGTAGTCTACAAACGCAAGGTCAATATTCACCGGTGTTTTATGATGTGCAAACCTACATGACCTATAAATTTAAGAAAACACATGTACTTGAATTATTAGCGAATTATGCCTATAATGATTATAAATTTCAACCTTTAAATCGTACGACGGAGTTTGGATTAGCCAATCAAACCATACGTATTACGGTTGGTTTCGACGGACAAGAACGCAATCGTTATCGTAATATCATGGGTGGATTAGCGTATTCATTCGAACCAGTAGAGAAACTAAAATTAAAATTGATGGTGGCGGCGTATAACTCGAGTGAGCGCGAAGCCTTCGATGTAATCAGTTCGTATTTTATAGGAGAAGTAGAGAAAAGCGATATCAATAGAGAAGATTTCAATACGATTAAATATGCATTGGGTACAGGCGAGACGCATAATTTTGGAAGAAATGAATTGCAAATACAAATTTATAATGCACGACTTTTAGGTTCGTATTATTCTAAAAGCAATACCATTAATTGGGGCATATCCTATAAGCATGAAATAGTAGATGATCAATTAAAAGAATGGAAAAGACTTGATTCGGCTGGCTATTCATTGCCTTATGATCCCAATCAAATCAATATTCCTTATTATTTAAAATCGCAAATACAAATCAATTCCGATCGTATTGAAGCACATATACAAAATACATGGAAATGGAATGGCGATAATAAATGGACGGTAAATACGGGTGTACGTATGCAGTATTGGTCCTTGAATAAAGATGTGATTGTTAGTCCGCGGATTCAAATAGGATTTAAACCACGCACCAAAAAAGATAATTTGACTTTTACATTATCTACCGGAGTATATCAGCAAGCCCCATTTTATAGAGAGATGCGTCGATTGGATGGAACAGTGAATACCAATTTAAAATCGCAAAAATCATATCATGCAGTATTCACAACCGATTATGAATTCACTGCGTGGAAGCGACCTTTTAAATTCACCACAGAATTATACTATAAATATTTATGGGATATTGTGCCTTATGATTTAGATAATACTTTGATACGATATTTCGGAACCAATAATGCCAATGGTTATGCCTATGGTATTGATTTCAGATTGAATGGCGAATTAGCCAAAGGAGATCAATCGTGGATATCGATGAATATCATGAATGCACGTATGAATATTTTAGATGATTATTATAAAGAGTATTTTGATACCCTCGGAAATAAAACCTATCCACAGTATTCAAATGCTAATGCAGCAGTTGATAGTGCCATAGTTTATCCGGGTTCGATTCCATTGCCAACCGATCAACGAATTAGTTTTAATTTATTTTTTCAAGATCATATCCCACGTGTACCTGAGTTGAAAGTACATGTAAATATGGACTTTGCAACGGGTTTACCTTTTGGTCCACCCGATGGAAGAAAGAATTCAGATACCATACGTATCCCTTCGTATAAGAGAGTGGATGTGGGATTCAGTGGACAGTTATACAATTCAGAATGGAAAAAACATCATATCAATAAAACCGTTTTCAAAAGTTTGAAATCGATCTGGTTGAGTTTTGATATCTTCAATATATTAGGAATCAATAATACGGTATCATATTTATGGATAAAAGATTTCCAAAACCGACAATTTGCGGTACCGAATTATTTATCGAATAGGCGGTATAATGTGCGGCTGGTGGTCAAGTTTTAGGGTGTATTTTTTTTGTATTGAATCAATAACTTAATATTATTTTTTTTTGATATATTGTTAATTCTATCTATATTAGCTATACACCACCAATGAATATCTAATGAAAAATAACTACCTACTAAGTATTATCATACTTTTTATTTCAATTACACAAATTCATGCACGTACATTAAAACCTACAGTTAAAGTATTTCAACTCGATACTAATAGTGTACATACTTGCGATACGATTCATAATAGGATAATAATAAAGAATGACAGCATTGATATAGACGGATTTATTGATACATTAACTTTGAATTATCCAAATCAAGTAAGTGGATTTCGTGTAGTACCAATTTATGGTAGTTGGTTATCTAGAATAGATTCTTTTGGTTATACAAAAATTGCTTTCAATGCTTTTTCAGATAGTATTGTACTCGACTATAGCTATTATATTCCATGTAGTTTAATCATTGATGGTGAATCGTCAGGAAATTTGATACTTAAAGATACTATAACAGATAAAAGAAAATATACTGCTTATCCCTCACTAAGTTTTGTGTCAACAATCTATAATGTAAATACTATAGGTTATGCAAATTTATATATCGTTCCATCACCAGCTGTACCCATCAGCTATTCACATCTTACTGCATTTGGTACTGTAGGTGAATATATCAATATAACAATAGTACTCGAGAGTAATTCAAAATTATCAACTGATTTTGATGGGACTATTCAATTTATAGATGAAATAACCAATGGTTGTGATATGTATGAAATAGATTCTATAAAAGTACAAATTGTTAATCCAATTTTATTGAGTAGAACTAGCATCTCAAGTATCTACTATGCACCTCCCATCTTACCAAGTAGTACTTCTATTTTTACTCTTCCCGTTCATTTAAATAGTGCACAGGGAGAATATATAGAAATAGGTGAAGTCATTCATATTATAAGTGATAGTTTACAAAAGTGTATTGATAATTGTTCTGATAATAGAATACAAAGTTTATTAACTGTAAATTATGGATGTGATACTAACTTATGTAAAAATTTACACACGAATGCCTTTATTTATAGAGGACCTGAAAGACCTATTATTAGAGATACTCAGTATACATCTTTAGGAAATTGGGATACGGCCTGTTTTCAAAATTCTAGTTTTAGTTCAATACCTAGTACAGGTCAATTGATACATCATACACATATAATTAAAAACAAAGGATTAAGCACTGCTTATAACGTGAATTTAATATTGCGATCTACTGTTAGAACTAGTGAAATAGTTGCTAAATCTTGGGTGGATGCATCGTATAATGGCACTACTATTCATGCAAACCAACTTACATATTACATACATAATCCTTCTAGACCAGACAGTATTATGCCTATTTGTATTGAAAGTTTTAAAGACCTAATGCCAAGTGATACAGATATGTATACTCCAATTTATAATATGAGTTGGGTAGTTCCCGTATTAAATCCTAATGACAGTATTATCATACATTTTGATAGTTATAGATGTTGCCCAAGCGATACTAATAAATATGTTGGTAATTTCACCTATCCTGAATATTTTGATACATGGGGAGTGAATGGCTATTTAGATTCGATAGATGATAATGATGACCATTTTGTAGCAAGAGATGAATGTGGGGATGATGTACGTTTACAAACAAGTATCAATCAAGGAATAGTACTCACAGATATTGATGTAGGCTCTATACTGGGTCCTGCACATCTTACAGGACATAATAATAGTTGTGATACTACACTTACCCAATATTATGATATTCCTCTAGGTGCTTTTTGTAATGGAGCAGCAGAATCAAGAAACGAAGCATTATTAGCGCTTTTTCATGGTGGACCAATAAGTGGTCAATTAGAAATTGAAGTAATTACAGATATGGGATTAAACTCTAGTACCAGTGTTAGTCACCCTATTTATATTGAAGGTAGTGTATTTACAGGAAGTAACATTCGTTATGCCACTACAGCTACATCAAGTTATGGATTATCGGGAGGTAATACTGCGGCTTATTTCAATGTTGATTCATTACATGCAGATACAAGTATAAATACATACCATAATTTATTGACTTATTTAAATGGTGCTTATTTACGAATTCCAATTACTCCTTGTTGTAATGGCTTACCAACTCCTTCTATAACTGTGCGATTTTATTTAAGACCGAATAGAGGACATGCAAGTACCTGTGTCGATTGTAAAATACCTATAGGTTCTACTACAAGAATGATTCAACTACATTGTCCAGGTTGTATTACACCTGGTATTATTGCAGATAATTGTAAAGTAAGAAGAGAAACAGTAGGATATCCTGATTTAAATAATAATGGAATAGCAGATGGAACTACTCCCTATAGTAGTATTGATGCTATCACCAGAAATAGATATGCAGGCAAATATTATATGCCATCAGATGAGATGAGTTTGTCTTTTGAAGGCTATGGAACAGATGGGATAGATAGTTTAGGATTTAGTTATCAAAGTTTACAAAACTATTGGCAAAGCAGACACGCAACAGATATTAACTATCCAACTAAGTATACAGATTTGTATATTTTTATCAAAAACGAGTGTGCAGCAACGGATGAATTTAATTGGACAGTGATGGGTGATACATTACATTGGAGCAGACCAGGAGGCTTAAGTGGTATGACGCTCCTTGCTCCTTATTTAGTGCATGGCGCAGATTATTTATTTTATAGAGTACCTATACGAGCAATAGGAGATAGTATTGGAATGCAAGATTATTATACAATAAATATGCGTTTAAAAGCATGTGGCAATGGTCATGCAGCGGAATGTAATATAAGTACTTATTTATGGTGGAGTGGAGATAGCACCATGCCTTTTAATTCATTCGATACGTCAAGCACTGCCGGTAAAATAAATACTGTTTACAGAGATAGTGTGTATGCAACAAGGCAAGCACATATGAGCCCTGGATTAATATATTATTGTGAAGGGCATGGCGATATGCTTACTGCATTCAGACTTAAACGAGAATATACTTGTATTTGGCAAGACAAAGGAGATGATAATTTTAGTAGTAGTATTACATGTAATAAAAAATTGATTAATAAATATAATATTAAAGTAGAAGCAATAAATGAAAATTTAGTGAATCTATTTACTTATGAGTATAGACCATTAGCATTGGAATTCACAAATGATTTTTATAGAAGACCATCTATGCTAGCACCTAATTATTTATTACAGAATATAACCAATACTAGTTTTTATACTAATTGGAATACATTAGTAAATACAACAATAAAAAACACTACTATAGGTAGTATTACTTCCTATGGAAGTTTTAATAACTATCATGTTCCTAACGCTATAAGTATGGTAGTAGAGGGTAGTTTGCCAATAGATAGCACAACAAGTTTTGTACATAGTGATGAAAGATCCCATATAGAGATTATGTATAACTTTGAACCAATTACATGTGGTATTCCCGATAGTACTATTCGAGTAAATACAGATAGTAACTATGCGCAACTACTATATACATATTGTCCAAGCGACACTATAACTGACACAATAGAAATTAACAAACCGTTTTATACGCTAACTAATCCAAATCCAAAATTACAATTAAGACTAGTAAGTGGTCCGGTAGCAGTATATAGTACAGATGTAAATTGTTTTACAGTAAGATTAATCAATACAGCTACTACTTCACAACTTGCAGAAAATTTATGGGTACATGCGCTAAGTCCAAATTTAGGAGGTTCAATAGTGAGTATAACAGAAGTGGCTAGTAGTGCAGGAGTTGATGCTACAAGTATAGTAAGTGATAGTGCTGATGGACTCATTGCGAATGTGAATCATCTAACAAGAAATCAGTATATCGATTTGCAAATATGCTTTGATGTAAATACCTGTATAACACCAGATAGTATTCAACTGATATTCGGATATAGCTGTATAGAAGGAATGAATTGTTTTAGTGATACATTAGCTATTAATTTAGAAAAAGCACCTATACAAATTGTGCATTATATAAAAGATAGTACTATTAGTATCCCTAAATGTGGAGTGGATACCATTGAATGTAGATTTAGAATATTGAATGCAGGGGAGATAGATCATTTACAAGCAGGTATTGATGTGCCATTAGGTGTAAGAGTTTTGTCGCAACAAGCTACTTATAGAGCTTATATGATGCCTGGAGCACCTAGCGACACACTAGCGATGAATTTTATTACAACAACAATAATAGGTGGACGTATTTATCATTTTTATGAATTCAATGCTGATACTGCCTTACATGGAACTCCCTCTTTATCAAGAAGTGAGTTAGAAATAGTAATTAGGTTTACAATTGGTTCATGCATAGCAACGAGTTTTAAGCCTAATTTATGGCTCAGAGGAATTAGTTATTGTAATGATGTTATTGTTGATAGTATAAAGAATATAAGAGTTGCTACTACTGCTTCTAATACTTGTCCAATAATTAGTTTCTTTTTAGATAGTATAAAACATGCTAGTTGCAATGGTTCGCATGACGGATATATACGTATTAAAGATACTATGCGAAGAGATGGGTTAAGTATTGTAGATTATCAATGGAGTACTGGTGATACAGGACTTTTTATAGATAGTCTTGTGGCGGGTACTTATACTGTAACAGCAATAGATGGTTATGGATGTGCTGATACTGCAAGTTTTACTGTTAATGCACTCACTAACCCAATTCAATTACCAACTATTAGCTACCAACCATATACTACCTGTGATTTAAGAGCAGATAGTATAGTTATAAAACGTGTTATAGGCTCAAGTTTCAATTACACATGGTTAGGAGTAAATACAAGTCCTAGCAGTGGCATTATAGGATTAGATAATACCATACGATTTAATATGCTTAGTGATAGTAATAGAGCTATTATAAAAATAATTGTGAGTGATAGTATATGTTTAGATACATTGATTGTAACTATAGAACAATGTTGTTTAAGAACAGAAAGGCTTATTAGCAATACCAGTTCTAGTTTGTTTTTTACAGGATATCCCAGATTAAGTGCTGATACAATTTTAATAGTCGGAGAAGATTTTAGAATTAATGGTTTATTTATTATAGATACAAATACAATATTTCGAACGTGCAAATTCTATATGGAAAAAAACAGTAAGATTATTATGCAAGATTCACAATTATTGTTTTTAGATAATGTTGATATTGTAGCCTGTGATACCAGTATATGGCAAGGTATAGTATGCAAACCATATAGTAAATTATACACTAAAGGCCTGGCCGTTTCATCAAGGATATACGATGCAGACACAGCAATTATATGTATGAAAAATGCCGAATATCATATTTTAAACACCAACTTTAATCGAAATATGGTTTGTATAAGTGTACATCCAAATACTACAAGTAGTAACCCAAGTACAATTATTAATAGTAATCTATTTTGTCATTTTGAAACCCCATCCTACTATGGCAATGTATATCCCGATAGTAGCGGCACAATGTGGTATCCATATCGGGGAGCAAAAACGAACTATGGTGTATTTGTAAGAAATAATATGAATCTTCAAATTGGAGATAGTATATATGGCATTTATACTAGAAATAAAATCGAAGATATGTATACTGGTATATATTCTATAAATAGTGGACTACAAGTAAAAAATATAGATTTTTTCAATATGCGAAGATATTATCAATACTCAGGTTTTATGATTGAATTCCTACGTGGTAATGGCATAGAATTTACCAGCGATAGTAGCGGTATTAGCTATGTGGTAGGTTTACATGTCCAAAACAGTACCATGGATAGTATGGAAAATGCAGGTGTTTATCTAAACGGCAGATTAGTTTTTGATACTATTGAATATAATAAAATGACTAAAAGTTATTTTGGTGTACTAGGAGAGAATTTAGGCAATACAACTGTAAAACCAAATTATAGTAGCAGTATTATTAGAAATAATATTATTAATTATGGTAGTAGTAATGCAAGGTATGGAGAAGGCACTAGCTATTCCTATAAAGGTATTTATTTAAATGCTTGTAAAAAAGTATGGGCAATTATAACTAATAATATTATTACAAGTAACATAAACAGCACTCTTAGACCTCTAAGTTTAGAAACAGGTATAAACATATCAGGTACATCAGTAAGTTCAAAAATAAATCCTAGATTTAATATCAATGACAATAAAATTTATAATGGAAGGTATGGTATATATGTTCAGAGTTTAACTCAGCCAATAGATACAATGCCTAGCCTACCACTAGGAGGGCCACCTACTGTTGTATATTATGAAAATAGCATACTCTCTGATAGTATTTTTAGTAAGGATAATAAAAATAGTTATATAGGAATTTATCTTCAAAACGCAAATAATATAAATATTGGAAATAATTATATTAAGGGAACAACATTAGATATAACTAGTAGAGCTAAATCTGCTATCAAATTAGTTACATCAAAAAACAATAGAGTATTTTGTAATGCAATAGATAGTGTGTTTTATGGATTTTTCTTCCAAGGAGCATGTAATATGAAAAACAGATTATACAGTAATAATTTTGGATATACCAGTTATCATATTTTTGGAAATACTTCCCCACAAATAGATACTCAGCAAGTGATTGATGATGGAACTATATCTGGACCTACTACTTTTCATAATAATAAAATGAATCAAAAAGCGCTTATTCGTTCAATTAATATTAGTAGCCCATATATATTATGGTATGAAATGAGAACAATACCAACTTATTTTTATCCAAGTTCACCTTCTACAACGACTTTGTCACCTATAGGTATCAGTTATTTGAGTACAATCCTCACAATGCGAGAAGTATGCACCACTAGTGGTATTGGATCTGGTGGCTTATCTTTATTAAGTATTGATACCAGCTCTGATGCCTCTAAAATGATGTCGATGATAAATACAACCAATGCCTCATCAAGTGAATTAGAAACAGGTGATAAACAGATGAGTGAAGAATATATTTATGATGTATTAAAAAACAAACCTGAACTATTAGAATTTGATGATAGCCTTAAAAATTATTATGAAATAAAACAAGATGATTATGTTGGAACCATAGATGCCATTAAGGAAAATATGAGTAATGAAGACTATGCTAGTGTAGAGTCAAGTATAGAGGCATTAGAACCGACTACCTTTGAACAAGAAGCAGATAAAATAGTTTATAGTATCCAAAATGAATTAGAACAAAGAGCTTCTTTTATTTGTACCAATGAAGAATTAAATGCTCTTATGGAGGTTGCAAATTATTGTCCTATACGTTATGGTGCCTCGGTTTATTTGGCACGTACATTAATAAATACACAAAAAGGTTATGAAGCCATGGGTTGGGACGATGAACAAATTTGTATTGCAGGAGTTAACTATAAAATAGCGCCAAGTTCTACTGATGAGGAAATCTATACCAATATTGTGGTGAATGAAAATATAAGTATCTTTCCTAATCCAGCTAATCAATATATAGAATATAAAATTGAACAGAAAGACAAAGAAAAATGTAGTGATGTTATCGGATTTGTTTTACAAGATATTAGAGGAGTGACTGTAAAGAAAAGTGAGGGTGCTAATATAACTAATAGTGGTAAGATCGATACTAGTATATATCCGGAAGGATTATATTTTATTTATTTTATTTGTAGTGATAATACGCATGTATTGTATAAGTTTGTAATTAATAGATAGAAATATAATTTTAAAATATTAAATAGGTTATAATGAATAAAAAGAAATATAGATTTCTATTTTATTTTATTTGTGTTTTGTGTTTTATTAATTCTAAAATACAAGCACAAGCTAATTTAGTACTCAATCCCGGTTTTGAAATGGATAGTTTTTGTACATCATTACACGATGGTATTATTGAAGGAGCAGCATATAATTGGAGAAGTGCTAATCTTGAACCTATGTTTTATTTGAATATTTGTGCCAATCAATTTAATGATATAGAAAAAAGAACTACAATTCCATTTAACTTTTTTGGGTTTCAAATACCACATAGAGGTATTGCATATGCACTATTCGGTCCCTATGCGAATTGGAATGATGGGCATAGTTATAGACAATATCCAAAAGGTACTTTAAAAGATACATTAGTTGCAGGGAAACGATATGGTATACAATATTATATAAGTAAAAGTGAATTTTGGAATTATTATAGATTTTGTATTTCTAATATTGGTTTTTATTTTTCGGATACTAGTATATTTTATAATAATTCAGATAAGTTACCATTAATTCCTCAATATAGAAATGATACCTTAAATGCATTAAGTGATACATTAGGATGGCAAAAAGTGGAAGGTACTTATTTAGCTAGTGGAGGAGAACGTTATTTTATTATTGGTAATTTTGATGATAATGCACATACCAAAATTTTTGATTGCTTTAATAATGGGGCCGATTTAACTTCTCCCACAGGGGAAATCTTTTATTATATTGATGATGTAGCTGTCATCGACACTTCCCTTATCGACACTGTCCATCTATGCCTCAATGATAGTGTATTTTTAGAAGGTGCTTGGCGTAAAAATGCAGGCTTGTATTTTGATACGGTTGCAGGCTTGCCTTATCGCAAATATATTCAGCCTATTAGCTATGCCGAAACACATACGAATCTATTTTTTGAAGGTTTGCCAACTGATACTTTTAAAACCGTTTATTTTTGGTCGCGCATCTTTGCAGGTAAAGACACCACATTCACTATAGTTATGCCATCTGTATATGGTTGTGATAGTATTATATTTTGTCGCTTACGAGATAAAAGCATAGGTATTCAAAACCCTATAGCATATGAGTCGGCTTCTTTAAAAATATATCCTAATCCAAGTACTGATATCATCAACATCGACATCAAATTAGTTTCTACTAAAAATCAAAAAACAAAAGATTTCAAGTTGTTTGTATATGATATGATGGGTAAACAAGTCAATTGTAATTTCACACTGAAAAATAATACAGAGGCTAATATTAGCTATCAAGGAAATATCAATAAATTAAGTGTAGGCATGTACTTTGTAAAGGTATATAGTCCAAATAATAATACATTTATAGGTACAGGTAGATTTGTTAAAGAGTAGATTTGTTGATTGAAAATAATTCATTTACTATATTTTAAAGAAGCTACGGTCTCTCCTGCGGAAGACCCCGCAGGGACTAATTTACTTTCTGAAACCTTAAAAGCCCTCTAAATTATCTTTTTAACAAACTATATTTTTTTATATCTTATAAAGATTGTAATATTGCAATATTATAATCAAACAATGGGAGCAACAAAAACAGAGCATTTTACAGCCAAACAAAATCAATTAGCGATTTTATTAAAAGCAATTGCACATCCTGCACGTATTGCGATAATCGAACATTTATTGAAAGTACAAGCTTGTATATGTGTCGATATAGTGAATGAATTGCCACTCGCACAACCTACAGTATCGCAACATTTACGTGAATTGAAAAATGCAGGAATCATCAAAGGGAATATTGAAGGTACTGCCATTTGTTATTGCTTAGACGAAAAAGTAATGGCACAATTAAATCAGTATTTCTCCAAAATACACACTCAATTAGAAAAACAAAAAAATGCTTGTTGTTAGAAAAGCAGCTTATTTATATTCATTCATTTATTAAAATTTATACATCATGAAATTATCCGCAGTAAAAAATACATTAAGTCAAGTAGAACATTTACATTTTAAATTAGAAGATGGAAGCAAAGTACCGGTACATTTTCATGTGACGGAAGTCGGTATGGTTACCAAGCATTTTATCGATTGCGGTGGAACGGTACGTACAGAGCAAGTAGCCAATTTTCAATTGTGGGAGGCTAATGATTTTGATCATCGTTTAGCTCCACAAAAATTATTAAACATTATAGCTCTCTCTGAAAAGACCCTAGGATTAGGAGATTTAGAGGTAGAAGTAGAGTATCAAATGAATACGATTGGTAGATTTGATTTAGATTTTAATGGAACCGATTTTATTTTGAAATCAAAACAGACCAATTGTTTAGCTTCAGATAAATGTGGTATCCCAGCAGATAAGCTGAAAGTAAATTTAAGTGATTTGCAAACTGATAAAGCTTGTTGTACGCCGGGAGGGGGATGTTGTTAGTTTTTCAATTACGAATTACGAATTACAAATTACGAATTACGTCACGCCAAGGCGTGAACGAATTACGTCTCTTACCGAACGTTCGGTACTTCGGGATAAAAATTATGAATTAAACTAAGAACATATCTGCCGACAGGCAGGCTCAAAACTCAAAACTTTAAACTTTAAACTTTGTACTTTAAACTTATATGTATATACGATTAAAGAAATTAGCAGATACACTCATTCAAGAATTCGATACCATCAGTATGGAACGAAAAAAAATTTTGAATGAGCTTGCATCTTTTATTCAACAGAAAAAAGACTCGAATGAGCCCATTCAATTAGTGTATATCTGTACGCATAATTCTCGTCGCTCGCACTTCGGACAGATAGCTGGAGCATTGGCGGCGAATTATTTTCATATCAATCAGGTATCTACATTTTCTGGTGGGACAGAAGCCACTGCTTTTCATCCCAATGCCATTCAAGCATTACGCACTTTAGGTTTTGAGATAAGTACAACCCAATTAGAGCAAGCCAATCCGATTTATAAAGTTTCCTTTGGAGAGGATTTATATACCACGTGTTTTTCGAAAATATATAAGGATGAAGTGAATCCGAAACAACATTTTGCAGCCATCATGACTTGTTCGGATGCCGATGAAAACTGCCCTTTGATACCCGGGGTGTCATTACGTATAGGCACTACCTATGAAGATCCTAAAAAATCGGATGGCACGGCCTTACAAGAACAAACCTATCAAGATCGCTTTAAACAAATACTTACAGAAACATTATACGCATTTTCATTAGTCAAATCATAATATGAATCATACTATACCCAAACCCAAACGATTAACTTTTTTAGATAGGTATTTAACCTTATGGATTTTTGCAGCCATGCTTATTGGGGTTGCCATCGGATATTTTTTTCCAATAGTTACTAGTTCTATCGATTCATTATCCAAGGGAACCACCAATATCCCTTTAGCTATTGGCTTGATTTTAATGATGTATCCACCCTTAGCCAAAGTAAATTATGCAAAGATTCCAACGCTATTTAAAAATATAAAACTGATTGCGTTCTCCTTATTTATTACCTGGGTGATAGCACCCTTATTTATGTTTGGATTGGCTTATGTATTTTTAAAAGAGTATCCCGATTATTTCACTGGATTAATCTTAATAGGAATTGCCCCTTGCATAGCGATGGTGATTGTTTGGAATGAATTAGCCGAAGGCAATAGAGAGTATTTGGCCGGTTTAGTAGGTATTAATAGTGTTTTACAAGTATTATTATATTCGAGTTATGCCTATTTTTATTTGACGATTGTTCCAACTTTTTTAGGAATGAAATCATTATCAGTAGCTATCACCATGGGGCAGATTGCACAAAGCGTTTTTATCTATTTAGGCATCCCTTTTCTAGCAGGCTTTATCAGCAGATATGCTCTCATCAAATGGAAAGGAGAAACTTGGTTTAATACTAAATTTATTCCTTTCATTTCTCCTATTACTTTGATCGCACTATTATTTACCATTGTATTGATGTTTAGTATGAAAGGCGAGATGATTGTGCAAATACCAATGGATGTAGTACGTGTAGCCATTCCTTTAGTGATATATTTTATCGTGATGTTTGTGGTTACTTTTATAATTGCCCGAAAATTAGGAGCTGATTATCCTACCAATACCGCTATATCTTTTACCGCTACAGGCAATAATTTCGAATTGGCTATTGCCGTTGCCGTAGGTTTATTTGGAATGAATTCAGGACAAGCATTCGCAGGTGTTATCGGTCCCTTGGTAGAAGTACCCGCTTTGATTTTATTGGTGAAATTGGCGTTTTGGTTTAGGAAGAAATGGTATGTAAATAGCATATAATTTTACTTGCTTGTATGATAAGATGCAATAATTCATTTCATCGAGACCACAATTCATTTTCATTTTATTCCTTTTATCTTTGTTGAGTGAAAAAAGTTTCTATAGTTATTCTCAATTATAATGGTAAAAAATGGCTCGAACAGTTTTTACCCAATGTATTGCAGCATTGTGCATTTGATTGGTGTGAAGTGGTTGTGGCCGATAATGCTTCTACGGATGATTCCAGAGACTTTATGCAACAACAATATCCAACAATCCAACTGATAGCATTAGCAAAAAATTATGGGTATGCGGGTGGTTATAATCAGGCTTTAGCACAGATTAATGCCCAATATTATGTATTACTTAATAGCGATGTAGCTTTAAGTGAGAACTGGCTGGAACCTTTGGTTTCGTATATGGATACACATAAGGAGGTTGGTGCCGTTCAACCGATTATAAAAGCCTTTCATTCGCCTGAATCGTTTGAATATGCAGGCGCTGCAGGAGGCTTTATCGATTATTTAGGCTATCCCTTTTGTAGAGGAAGAATATTCGATACCGTTGAAAAAGATACGAATCAATACTCCTCTAATATCGAATGTCATTGGGCAAGCGGGGCCTGTCTGTTTATTCGTAAAGAAGTCTTTGAACAAGCTGGTAAACTGGATGATGATTTCTTTGCACATATGGAAGAGATTGATTTATGTTGGCGTGTGCGCATGCTGGGGTATAAAATATATTGCATAGCCACTAGTACGGTTTATCATGTGGGCGGTGGTACTTTGCCCCAAGGCAATCCGCGTAAAACCTACTTGAACTTCCGTAATAATTTATTTATGATGTTTAAAAACGAAGCAGGGAGTGTTATGCCATTTAAAATTTTTGTTCGTATGTTATTGGATGGTTTAGCTGGGGTGCAAGCATTATTCATCAAGCGAAATATAGCGGATGTACAAGCGATACTAAAAGCCCATTTTCATTTTTATGCAGCACTACCAAGTCTACTACAGAAACGTAAGGCGATAAGAAAAGTAGCAGTTTCAAGCTATTCGAAAAGCATTGTACTGCAGTATTTTCTTTGGAATAAAAAATATTTTTCGCAACTATAACGCAATTCGTTCTATTGTTGTAGATTTGAAAACCCTTTTTTTTCAACTTATTAAAACGATAGAATGAAACGAATCCTCCTACTACTCATGTCGGTAGTAATTATGAGCCATGTACAAGCCGCAGATCAATATCTAATTTCGTACAATTTAGTAAAAACACATACTAAGAAAACACTGAAAGCTTTATGGAAAAGCAATAAGTTGCCACGTATTATTGTGCCTGTAAAATACGATGTAGATATATATGAAATCACTTATTATGGGAAGTTTGTAGATGGCACGATGAGAAAAGCATCCGGGATTTATTATGTACCAAAAACCAAAGAAAAATCTCCTTATTTAGTTTTTTGTCATGGGACTGAAATACATAAAGGAAGACAGATTTCTGATAAAGATGCACAACAAGGAATTGCCTTAGGTTCGGCAACGAATGGCTATAATGCCTTATATCCCGATTATTTTGGAATAGGAGCAGGGGATGGGAATCATATCTATCAGCATGCCGAATCGGAAGCCAATGCGATAATTTATATGTTATATGCGATTGATGAGTTGAATAAAAAAATTGGTGTCACCACCAATGGTCAATTGTTTTTGACGGGCTATTCGCAAGGAGGACATGCATCATTTGCTGCACATAAATATTTAGAGCAATTGAATGATCCTCGTTTCAAGGTAACGGCTAGTTCGCCTATGAGTGGTGCCTATGACATGAATGGAGATCAAGCGAAATTTATGTTTCAAGTCTATCCACGACCATTTTATTTACCCTATTTATTAGTGTCGTATCAAGAAGCATATCACGTAGTGAATACAAATAATATTTATTCGATATTTAAAGCACCTTATGATTCTATTTTGCCATTTTATTTTGAAGGAGAACGTTTACATGGTTTATGGGACTTGAATAATATTTTACCGAAAGTACCTAAAGATGTAGTGAGAGATACATTCATTAATTTGTTTTTGAATGATCCAAACTTTGCATTTAAAGCACGATTACAAGATAATAATTTATATGACTGGATGCCCAAAGCGCCTGTTCAATTGTGTTATTGTCAGGGCGACAGAGAAGTGTCATACAAAAATTCGGAGAAGGTGTATGAAGAGATGACTAAAAATGGAAAGAAAGATATTAAGTTGAATAATTTAAGTCCACAGTTAGATCATAATACCTGTGCGTTATTTGCTGTAATGGCTACCATTGGATTCTTCGATCGATTTAAAAAACATGGTGAGAATCCGAAAATGAAGGATGTTCCAGGATTTAAAAAGATGTTATTAGGCATCGTGAAAAAGCAGGAAGAGAAAAAGTATGCGGAAACGAAGAGTGATCACGCGTACTATTAATTACGTCACGCCAAGGCGTGAAAGAATTAAGAATTAAGAATACTCTGTACTTTAAACCTGTCTGCCGACAGGCAGGCTCAAAACTTTAAACTTTAAACTTTGAACTTTAATAAGTACTATCTTTGTACTATAAAATACAGGCATATGAAAAAGTATATTTTTTCAGTCGTATTAGTAGGAATACAAGTAGCGACCTATGCACAATGTGCGATGTGTAAAGCCAATGCTGAAACCAGTGTCAATGCTGGAGCGAAAGATTTATTGAGTATCAACAGAGGCATCATTTATTTATTAGTAGCACCCTACTTTTTAGTGTTCACTGTCGGTATGATATGGTGGTGGCATAAAAAGAAATCGAAGAAAGCACAGTTACAATAAAAAAATTACGAATTACAGATTACGAATGAGGTCTCATACCGAACGTTCGGTACTTTGGGATATCAATTTTTAATTCTAATACTCCTTCGTATTGTTAGTATGTAATTTTGACACTATTAAAAGGACTTTATTAATCACGAATTTCAAATTACGAATTTTTAATGTTTAACGACTTGGTATACTTAACCATAAATCGTAATTTGTAATTCGTAATTCGTAATTAATTAACGCTTTAGCGTAATTAATTCTTAATCCACAATTCGTAATTTGTAATTCGTAATTGAATAAAATTATCCTCGTATCGCTTTAATACCCGGTAATTCTTTGCCTTCAAAAAATTCAAGCATCGCACCACCACCGGTACTTACATAACTTACCTGATCAGCTAAATTAAATTTATGAATCGCTGCAACGCTATCGCCACCGCCAATTAAAGAGTATGTGCCTTTTGAAGTAGCCTCTGCAATAGCTAAAGCAATTTGTTTGGTGCCATTACTAAACTTATCCATTTCAAAAACTCCCATTGGGCCATTCCACAAAATCGTCTTCGATTCACTTATAACCTTGCAAAAATCAACGATGGCTTGTTCGCCAATATCTAATCCCATCCAGCCATCAGGGATGCTTTTATTGTCAGCTAATTGCGTATTGGCTGCCGCATCAAATTTATCAGCAACGATAGAATCAACCGGTAAATAGATTTGTACATTTTTTGCTTTTGCTTTTTCCAATAAAGATTTGGCTAAATCTAATTTGTCATTTTCGCATAAAGAGCTTCCAATATTACCTCCCATGGCTTTAAAGAAGGTATACGCCATACCACCACCAATAATAATATTATTGGCTACATTCAATAAATTTTCGATGATTAAAATTTTATCCGACACTTTAGCACCTCCTAAAATAGCGGTGAATGGTCGTTCTGCATCTTTCATTACTTTTTCTGCTGCACTCACTTCGCCTTGCATACAATAACCAAACATTTTATGCATCTCATCAAAATGATCTGCTACAATAGCTGTTGAGGCATGTGCTCTATGTGCCGTACCAAATGCATCATTGATATATACATCCCCCAATTCCCCTAATAATTCTGCAAATACTTTATCACCTGCTTCTTCTTCCGGATTGAAACGCGTATTTTCCAACATCAATACCTGTCCCATTTCAAGCGTACCACAAGCTAAAACCGCTTCTGCTTCTACACAATTAGGCGTAAATTTTACTTCTAAACCTAAGAGTTTATTTAGCGTTGGCAATAAATGTTTGGTTGAATATTTATCTTCTGGTCCGTTTTTAGGTCGACCAAAATGTGTCATTAAAATCACCGCGCCACCATCATTTAAAACCTTTTGAATAGTCGGAATGGCAGCCGTGATACGACTGTCATCAGTCACCTTAAAATCTTTATCCATAGGCACATTGAAATCGACACGTATCAATGCTTTCTGGCCTTTGAAATTATAATTATCTATATTTATCATCTTGCTTTTTTTATATTATAAATGATAAATGTTGAGTTTAGAAATTCATCCTACACTCAACATTCATCATTAAAAATTCTTCATTTAAAACTATTAAAGAGTAGCCATATGTTCTACTAGGTCAACGATTTTGTTAGAGTATCCCCATTCGTTATCATACCAAGAAACTACTTTCACAAAATTGTCTGTTAAAGCGATACCTGCTTTAGCATCAAAAATAGAAGTACGAGCATCTCCTAAGAAATCATTAGAAACTACTTCATCTTCCGTATAACCTAAGATACCTTTCATAGAACCTTCACTAGCATCTTTCATGGCTTTTTTAATCATTTCATAGCTAGCAGGTTTATCTAAACGTACTACTAAATCTACTACAGATACATCCGCTGTAGGCACTCTGAAACTCATCCCTGTTAATTTACCTTTTAAAGAAGGTAATACTAAACCTACTGCTTTAGCAGCACCTGTAGATGAAGGGATAATATTTTGGTAACCACCACGTCCACCTCTCCAGTCTTTAGCGCTAGGGCCATCTACTGTTTTTTGAGTCGCAGTAACTGCGTGAACCGTCGTCATTAATCCTTCGATAATACCGAAATTATCGTGTAATACTTTAGCGATAGGAGCTAAGCAGTTTGTAGTACAAGAAGCATTTGATACGATAGTATGATTAGCTGTTAATTCAGTATGATTTACACCCATTACGAAAGTAGGGGTATCATCTTTAGCAGGAGCACTCATCACTACTTTTTTAGCACCCGCCGTAATATGTTTTTGTGCATCTGCTTGTGTTAAAAATAAACCAGTAGATTCGATTACATATTCAGCACCAACTTCATTCCATTTTAAGTTTGCAGGATCTTTTTCTGCAGTTACACGAATGGTTTTACCATTTACTACTAAATGACCATCTTTTACTTCTACAGTTCCTTTAAATTTACCATGAGTTGAATCATATCTTAACATATATGCCATATAATCAGGCTCAATTAAGTCGTTAATACCAACGATATCGATATTTCCTCTTTCGATAGCTGCTCTAAAAGCTAAACGACCGATACGACCAAAGCCATTAATTCCAATTTTAATATTTGCCATTTTTAAATTTATTTTTAGGTGAAATAATTTTTTTTAGGGTGCAAAGGTACGTATTCTGAGGCTCTGTGACAATGATTTATAGGGGTAAATTAAATTTTAATAAAAAAAATTAACAAATTATTGACATCGATGATAAAAAGTACGTATATTTGCACTCCTTTTTAGGAAATGGCCTGTTCGTCTAAGGGTTAGGACACGTCCCTTTCACGGATGAAATAGGGGTTCGAATCCCCTACGGGTCACACACGCGATAAAAGCCTCAAGTTTACTTGGGGCTTTTTTATTTTAAAAAAAATTATTGATTTATTTTGGCAATTCTTGTCTCGCCCTGAGGACATGACAAGACCGGGCTTTCTGGAGTACAGCCAAATAATCAGTGGCTGGTACTACTGCCAATCCCTTTTGCGGATATTTGTGCTACAATCCTTTTTTAGTGTAGAAATTTATATGGCATACTTATTAGTTCCATAGAGTTGCCTTAATTACCTTGACGGTTTTAATATTATTTAAAGAGGCGGTGTAGGTGTTTCGATTTATATAAATAGGATAAATCAATTGCTGAATATTAATAAAATCCTTAGTGTTTTGAATCTAATAAATAACATTAATCCATTCTTCTGTGATAAGTCTTAGTATTGTACTAAATGAAATAGCCTATAAATATTATTATTTATAGGCTTTATTGAATAGGTAACTAATTTAATTTACTGTTATTTTTGATACTTTAGCTGTACTAATCATAAAGTTTAAACCAACACTTAATCCTACATTATGAAATGGGGCAGTAGGTCTTAACTCATCTTTTGGTTTATCTTTATCATAGTTGTAGCCTGAGCTATTATAAGTTGTATTATAATTTGCATTATTAGATTTATCGGTTAACTCATCTACAAACACAACTTCTCTACTATAGGTATTAGGAAAATTATCTAAGGTTAAGTAATCAGATTCTACGCCATTTACATCTGTTTGTGTGATAGAATATGCTACAACCGTAGTTTTTTTAGCTCGCACATCTAATACTTGTGCATTTACTTCGGCAAAGATTCGAATGTTTTTATGCACTTGATAGGTTGCTCCAATAGCGCCAATAAATCCTAAAGAAATAGTCGCATCAGTTTTAACTTCTACATGTGATTTAATACTTTTAGCCGTTGCAAAAAATGCTGAATTCGGTTTTGGTGCTTCAATATCGATAACATGTTTAATGCTTCCATATACCGGAACAGATATGCCTAAACGTGCATAAGGCAATACTTTCCAATTGTCAACTGCTGCCACTAAATTAATAGCAGGCAATAAACTTAATCCGTTAGCACTGGTTTTGGTACGTGTAATCGCACCTGGTCCTAATAATGCTGAAGCATTTGATACTTGTGTAGATTGAATGCTAGAACCAAATAAATAAACCATATTCATCTCTACGCCAATCCATTTATTAAACATATAACCAACACTAATTCCTATATTACCTCCTTTACCATAAGAACCTCTAATAGCTTGATATGATTTATTCGTTACGCCTGTATCTACAATATTCATCATATCTACAATACTTGCAGCAGTTGGTTCAGGATTACTTCCTGGTTGAAATCCTTTGATGCCACTAGTTTTGAAGAAACCAGGCCAAGAATATCCACCATATACTTTAAAGTTTACTGATTGTCCGTAACTCATTTGAATGAGTCCAATTCCTAAAATTAGACTACATAATGTAAAAAGTTTTTTCATATAATAATTGGTTTGATTTCAAATATAATAAATATTACTGAGTAAATAGCATGGAGCCTATTCGTAACATGGTGCTACCACATTCTAATGCTATCTCATAATCACTACTCATACCCATTGATATTTCTTTAAATGAATTTTGAGTATTAAAAAATTGACTTTGTACACGATCAAATATATTTTTTAAGTGTTTAAATTCCTTTGCAATTAGCGCTGTATTTTTAGTGTTTGTAGCCATTCCCATCAATCCCACAATTTCAATATGTTGAAACGTTTTTAAATTAGGGGCATTCAAAAGATCCATTAATTCTGCTTCATCTAAACCATATTTTGTTTCTTCACTCGCGATATAACACTGTAACATACATTTAATAATTCGTTGATTGGAAGCAGCGTGTTTGTTTATTTCTTCGAGTAATTTTAAACTATCTACACTATGAATATACGAAATAAAAGGAGCAATGTATTTCACTTTATTGCTTTGTAAATGCCCAATTAAATGCCACTCAATATCAGCAGGTAGTTGTTGTTGCTTTTCACAAAGTTCTTGAACTCTATTTTCTCCAAATCGACGTAAGCCAAAATCATATAATTCTTGTAAAGCCGGTAAGGGTTGATTTTTAGTAACAGCAATTAGCGTTGCATGATAGGTATTTAGTTGAGGGGCTAATTCATTATAAAAAGCAATATTCATAAATCAAATGTAGTTGATTCTACGAAGTTATAAATATTTTATAATACATCCTATACCACATGCGGTATTTTCATACTACCTTTGTTAGGTGAAATCGCTATTCTACTATATGGCTTTGGTACTTCTTGTAACTACTATTTTCTTTACAGCTTGTAAGGATAAAAAAGTTCGTCCCAAAGATATTTTAAGCAAACAAGAATTTATAGATGTACTCTGCGATATTCATATTTCAGATGCCTATACCGAGTATAAAGGCTATCAAGCAGATACATTAGTGATGACCAATCAAATGAATTTTAAAACGGTTTTACAGGCGCATAAAGTAAATCAAGAAGTGTTTATGAAAACCTATAATTTTTATATGCAAAACCCAGAAGATATGGATTTAGTATATTTAGAAGTGATCGATAAGCTCAGCCAGATGCAGGCCGATGCAAATAAATAAGGGAGATTTTTATTTAGTTCCTTGTAAGCTAGCTAAGGTGTTTCGCACATCAGCTAATTTTTCTTCTTTGCTAGCAATTTTTTCTTCAAGCATAGTGATTTTTGCTTCACGAAGTTTCGATTCTAATTGATTTACATTTTTATCATTTCTTTTTTTGATTTGATAATCTAAATCTTTCTTATCATAGTCTTGTGATTTCTCTAGCTTTTGAATGATTTCTGTTAAATCATAAATTCGTTTTTCATTATGTTTATTTTCACGGTCGGATCTTCTGTTTTTTAATAAATCAAATGCCTCATCTAAATATTTATGTAATTCTTCTCTACTAGGTTTACGTAAAGTAAGTTTGATTACATTATTACGGTGTTCTTTTAATTTTTCAAACAACTCTTTTGCTGAGCCATTATTTTGTATCGATTGAATAGTTTGTTCAATGTTTGATTTAAGCTCTGTATAGATCGTTTCCGCTTGTTCACCAAATTTTTTATTTTCTTCGGCACGTAAACTTTTTAATTTTTCAAAAACGCTATTTACTTCTTCTTTTAGTTCATCTACTTTATCTTGACCAATATTTTTTTCTCTTCTATGCTCTAAAATTCTTTCCCATAACGATTTAGTTTGTTCAAAAGCGTCTTTGCTATAGGCAGTAAATGTATTTACCTTTTCTTTAATATCGGATAATTCATCTACTATCGATTCTACTAATTTTTCTGTCAATAATAAGTAAGCCCATTCATTTTGAAGATTTCTAATCTTGCCAGTTTCATCCACTTTGATATCATCTGGTAATAATGAATCCTCACTTAAAGGACGTACAATTTTAGTGTGTGTTTCAGGAAATGCTAAATCTTTCCCTTTGGCCCATTCTTTTTCCAGTTTCTCTGCAAATTCTTTATCGATATCAGCTTCTTCAAATACATAAATATCTACTTTAAAAGCCGACTTATCTAACTGTAATGCTAATAATTTTCTCTTTTTTTCTTTACTACTACTCCAAGTTACAAACCTATCTTTCATCATTATATTTTTATTTTCTTCGCTATGTGGGTTCACTTTTATTTAGTGAAACTACTTATTAATCATCATTCCTACTCTTTTTTTAAAAAAATAGAGTGCAAAACTAATGTTATTTATAATTTCGTACAATATTTATACAGGTTGATAGGGAATAATATTATAGAAAAGTTGAGACAGGAATCTGCGGTTTCCCTTCCAGGATGGGAGGCACAGAAGAAAATGTCACCTAGCTATCGAGGCGAATTACAACTCGAAAAGATACTAGAACTGAATCCTAAACGAGGAGCGGTGGCCATTGTATTGTATGAAAAAGAGGAAAATTTACATTTTATACTCACTCAACGACATGAATATGAAGGGACTCATAGTGGACAAGTGAGTTTCCCAGGAGGGAAACAAGAAACCTCCGAATCTATTTTAGAAACGGCTATTCGCGAAACATATGAAGAAGTCGGAATTGGATTAGATTCTTCAAATGTATGTTTAGCACTTACCCCAATTTATATTCCACCTAGTCATTTTTTAGTCTCTCCTTATGTTTTTTATGTGCCTTCTATTTCTGCATTTCAACCCGATCCATATGAAGTAAAGGAAGTATTAGAAGTTCCATTACATCATATTTTACAAACAGAAAAAAAATTATCACAGATATTAGTTCCTCAAAAGGATTGATCAAGGATGTACCTGCTTATGCTTTAGAAGATCGAATTGTATGGGGAGCAACAGCCATTATACTAAGTGAATTAGAAGCAATTCTTTTAACATATAAGGTTTAAAACCTGTCGGCAGATAATTACTGAGTCGATAACAATTATTTGATCTAACAAGAGCTTTTGAATTGTTAATCAACAAATCGGCTAATTAACAAATTTGCTAATCTGCTAATTTATTCATTTGCGCATAATATTTTTTTATCAAAACATTATACCCATAAACGCCAATGCTATACATGAAAGCAGTTATCAAAAGAATATAACTATAGCCAATATCTAAGCTTCTTAATAATTCAAATATTTTAGCCGAGAAAAACCAAGAGCCACTCCAGATAGAAGCTGTTAAGGAACTTACTAATTCGCGATTTTTTTCTCCTACATAATTCATCGTCAATTCAGATGTCATTGGTGCAGCTACATTCATAAGCGGTTGACGAATGATGAATAGGAAGATAGCGATGTAAACAGCATACCAATGTTCTTTATACCACTCGGTTGTGGCTAATCCAGCCAGTATTATTATAGCAGCCACTTGCACCCAAGTAATCGCTACTTTATAGCCGAAATTTCTTTTTACAGTTGGAATAATAAACGTACCTAATGCAACTAAAATATAAGTGCTGGCACCCATCACTGCAAAGGTGCTCGATTGCACTCCATGCACATTTTCAAAAAATAAATTGATGAATTGAATCGTTAACCCAGCTCCAATAGCAATGATAGTAGTAGGTATAAGAGTTGCAAATATTCGCTGCCAATCATAAGTCTTATAGGCTTTACTAAGAGGTACTCGTTCGGAGGTGATTTCTTTATTATTAATTCTAAATAAAAAAATTAATCCAAATGCAGAAATAAAAGATACCGCATATAAAAAATTTCTATCTACAGCGAAAACAGGTACCATAAACTTAATTAAATAATGCGTGATGCCTACAATAATCATAGAGAAAGTAAAGGTTTGAAAAGTAAGTGCCATCACTTCTGTATGAGTTTCTGTTTTACTATTTAATAATAAGTAGGGAGTAACGGTAGCAGATAAACAAGCAAAGGCTATACCCCAACAAAACATGGATAAAGTGATAAGTCCATTAAGTCGATGATCGATAGAATAGATTTCTAAAAATGCTATTACAGGTAAAAAACACATGGCTGTAATAAACCAACTTCGTAATTTTTTTCCTTTGATATATAAGCCTAAGGGGAATGCAATCAGTGTAATAGCAATATAATTATAGGACGTAAAATTGGCAATTTCAAAATCTTTATAGCCTTTAGAAAGCATAAAATAATTGCGCAATAAACTAAAGGATGCATTCATCAATTGGAAGAAAAACTGTGCCCAAATGATTTTGTAAATATTACTATCTACACGTTTATATGCTTGAATTATCTCTTTCACTAATTTTGAATAGCCTGCAAAATTACTTCAATATTTTCAGACTTAACCCATTGAATGCTTTTATCTTTTCTAAACCAGGTCATTTGTCGTTTAGCATAATTACGAGTATGCTGCTTTATTTTATCGATGGCTTGTTCTCTGCTTTGCAATCCATTAAAAGAATCGAAAAACTCTCTATAACCTATGGTGTCAAGGTTTTTATTAGGCAATAAGGGAAATAATGTTTTCGCTTCTGCTTCTAATCCTGCTTCAATCATGGCATCCACTCGATGATTAATCTGTTGATATAATGCCTCGCGTTCAATATCTATCGCAAATTTATAAATCGTAAAAGGACGATTTTTTTTATGTCCTGTTCTAAAAGAAGAAAAACTTTCACCACTTTGCAGAATGACTTCACAGGCACGTTGAACCCTACGTATGTTTTGAATATCTAATTCAGCATAATATTCAGGGTCTTTGTCTTGGATAATAGATATTCGTTCACTTTGATTTAATATTGCTACTTGCTGCTTAATCTCTTCGCTAATAGCAGGCATTTCATCTATCCCATTGCATAAGGCATCTATATATAAACCACTGCCTCCACAAAGGATGATCGTTTGATGTTTTTTAAATAATGATGCACTTAACGCTAAAGCTTCTTTTTCAAAATCAGCAATACTATAATTTTCTTGAATTGATTTATGTCCGATGAAATGATGCGGTACCATAGCAAGTTGTGCTGCACTAGGTTTAGCTACTCCAATTTCTAATTCTTTGTAAAATTGTCGTGCATCACAACTAATAATTTCAGTTTGTAAATGTTGTGCTAATGCAATCGCAAGAGATGTTTTGCCACTGGCTGTAGCACCTGCTATTACTATAAGTTTAGCTGTTTCCATGCACTTGTATTAATCCTAAACTTTCCCCTTTTTCTAACATTAATTGATACGCTTGCTCAAAATCATTATTAATAATACCATCTAAAATGGCATCTTTAATGTAATTTTTGATTTCACCAATTGGTTTAGATGGCTTGATTCCAAAGGTTTCCATGATGAGCTCACCACTGATAGGGGGTTGAAAATTTCGAATATGATCTTTCGCTTCTATTTCTACAATTTTCTTTTCAACGATATCAAAATTTTCTAAATATCGTTTCACTTTCATTTTGTTTTTAGAAGTGATATCTGCTCTACATAAAATCATTAAATCATCTATATCATCGGCTGCTTCAAATAATAAGCGACGTATTGCCGCATCAGTAATATTTTCTTTCGTCAATGATATAGGACGTAGATGTAATAAAACTAGTTTTTGAACATAACGCATTGGCGCATCTAAAGGCAATTTCATTCGTTTGAAAATACCCGGTACCCACTTCGAACCTAAAAATTCATGTCCGTGAAATGTCCAACCATGTCGAGGATCAAATCGCTTTGTTGGAGGTTTTGCAATATCATGTAAAATAGCACTCCAACGTAACCATAAATTATCACTCATCTCACATACATTGTCTAGTACTTTCAAGGTATGATAAAAATTATCTTTATGAGATAACTCATTAATTGTTTCGGTGCCATGTAATGCCTGCATTTCAGGGAATATAATCGCTAATAATCCAGTATCAAAAAGTAAATTAAAACCGATCGATGGATTTTTAGATAAGATAATTTTATTTAATTCTTCTGTGATTCGTTCTTGCGAAATAATTTTAATTCGTTCTTTATTTGTATGTATCGCTTCTAGTGTTTTTTGTTCAATGCTAAATTGTAATACCGTTGCAAAACGAATGGCACGCAACATACGCAATGGATCATCACTAAAAGTAATAGTAGCGTCTTGAGGAGTTCGTATGATTCCTTTTTCAATATCGGCAATACCATCAAATGGATCTATTAAAGTACCAAAATTATCTTTGTTTACAGAGATTGCCAGTGCATTTATAGTAAAATCTCTTCTGTTTTGATCATCTTCTAAAGTACCATTTTCTACGATAGGATTTCGCGATTCACGTTGATAGGATTCTTTGCGAGCACCTACAAATTCGATATCAGTATCGAACACATGAAACATTGCAGTACCATAATTTTTAAAGGTATGTACTTTAAGTTTGGGATCAATTAACGCAGCGGTTTTTTCAGCCAATTCAATACCACTTCCTATACAAACAAAATCAATATCTTTCTTAGTTGGACCATGCATTAATAAGTCGCGCACATAGCCACCCACTACGTAAGTATCAACACCCAGCTCACTTGCTGCTTGTGTGATATAAGGAAATATGGGATGGTCTAATGGTATCGTATTTGACAATGAATGCTATTTTTTACAAAGGTAAGAAGAATTAATTACGAATTAACAATTACGAATTACGAATTAAGAATTACGAATTCATTAAACTTAAATCTTAAAACTTAGAGCTTTAAACTTAATAAAGTTAATCTAAAATATCTTTTTTCACTTGACTGATATGTCTGTAATAAGCAATCATATCGGTTGCAATGAAATCGGTGCAATCTAATTCTCTTAAAATAGTAATGATTTGTCCGCGGTGAAATGTACTATGATTCATGCAATGTGACACAATCTCTGTTGTAGTAGAACTTTGTACAACACCTGCAATTGTTTTATAAGAGCTAATTTTGGTATCGTAGGTAGGAAGTTGTTTGTCGAGAAATAAATAAAATTCTTCTGAAGAGGCAATCAATCCTTTACGTATATCCTGCGCATTTCCTTTGAAATTTTTGCTAGGGAAATCGGTGATTACTTCATCTTTTAATCGCGTGAGCCAAATATCTTGTGCATCCCAAATATGCAATAAGGTACTTTTGATAGAAGGGAAGCTACTTTTCACTATATGATTAAAAAGTTTTTCATCATCGGGAATCATCGTCAATATATTTTGATTTGCCCAAAGATTATAATGCGCTAATTTTACTAGATATTCTTTCATGATATTTGATTGAATGTATAATAAACAAAATTAGTATTTTCTATATGAATGATAAATTTAAAAAAGGATTCGATACCATTTGTATCAAAGACGATAGTGTATATGCTCCTACATCGCACACTACTCCTATATTTGCCAGTTCTACTTTTATTTATGAAAGTGCCGAAAAAGCAATGGATGTATTTCGAGGAAATGAAGAAGCTTTTATTTATGGCAGATGGAATCATCCAAATGTAGAATTAGTTGAAAATAAACTCACTCAATTAGAATGTTATGGTATTGAAAATATAGAAGCAAAAGGTTATTTATTTAGTACGGGGATGGCTGCTATTGCGGCACTATTTAATAGTGTCTTGAAAACAGGCGATACCATTATAGCACAAGGAAATATTTATGGCACCACCATAGAATTATTAAATACCATTATTCAAGAGCGAGGAGTGCAAATAGTTTATACCGATTTAGATAACTTAGAGGCATTGCGTGAATTAGCATCTAACACTAAAACATTGAAATTGATTTATGCCGAAACGCCTTCTAATCCTACTATTAATGCCTATGATTTAGAAGCGATAGCTGCTATTGCACATCAACACAATGCGTTGATGGCTGTAGATAATACCTTTGCAACGCCCTATTTACAACAACCATTTGCACAGGGAGTAGATTTAATTGTGCATTCTACTACCAAGTTTTTGAATGGACATGGAACTGCCTTAGGAGGATTTTTAGTGGGAAGAGATATAGATTTTATGAAACAACAAGTGTGGAAGCAACGAAAATTGCAAGGTGCGATGTTAGCGCCCTTTGATGCGTGGTTATTGAATCAGGGATTAAAGACCTTGAGTTTGCGTATGGACCGACATGTGGAAAATGCGCGATTGGTGGCGATGTATTTAGAGTCACATGCAGCCGTGAGTAAAGTAAATTATTTAGGCTTTGAAACACATCCACAACATGCGATTGCGTTAAAACAAATGCGCGAGTTTGGAGGAGTGATTTCATTTGAATTAAAAGGAGAATTAGAAGCAGGTATAAAATTGATGAATCGCGTGCAATTATGTACTTTGACAGCCTCTTTAGGCACGGCAGATACGCTGATTCAGCATCCAGCGAGTATGACGCATTTCAATGTACCAAAAGCACAACGCGAGCAATTTGGAATTGGCGATGGCTTGATTCGCTTGTCGGTAGGATTGGAGTATATAGGTGATATTATCAGCGATTTAGAACAGGGTTTAGCATAGTAAGTAGAGGGCATTGACTCTAAAAACTTACATATATACATTGACTAATTCAAGGAAAAGAATTATCTTTGCAATCCTAATTTAGGGAAACGTTCATTTTATTTATGCCCTGATGGCGGAACTGGTAAGCAATAGTTTTTTGCAATTACGAACGCTAGAGATCAGACATATTTAAATAAATTTTATGCCCTGATGGCGGAACTGGTAGACCTGCCTGACGGCAGGCAGGCGGGCACTTTAACTCTCGATAATTATTTTTACTTATGTATTTTGTATATGCAATTAAAAGTGTACAATTTAATTACATTTATGTTGGAATGACAAACGATATTGATCGTAGGGTAAAGCAACATAATAATAAACAAAACACATCAACTAAGTTTTATGCACCATTTATTCTAGTTCATTTCGAAAAATTTGATACTCGAATTGAAGCAAGAAATAGAGAGAAATATTTAAAAAGTGGAGTTGGTAAAGAATTTTTAAAATCATTATAATAAAAGAACATTTTTTTTCTAGTCTGATTATTTCTTATCTTTGTCGGACTTAATAATTAACGTTCTTATTAAATGCCCTGATGGCGGAATTGGTAGACGCGCACGACTCAAAATCGTGTACGAAAGTGTGTGGGTTCGATTCCCACTTGGGGCACATCAAAAAAACATAAGCCTTGTATGAATTTCATACAAGGCTTTTTTTATTTTAATGGCTTAAAATTAAGGAGTGTATAGATGAATTCTTTATCTATCAATTCATTAGATTATTATTTGCTCGGCTTAAAATCTAAAGAGAGTGAATTTACACAATAGCGCATACCTGTAGGAGCTGGTCCATCATTAAACACATGACCCAAATGTGATCCACATTTATTACATACAATCTCATCGCGTATCATATTATACGAACTATCGGTATGTGTTGACACATTCGTATCAATTTCATTATAAAAACTAGGCCAACCAGTGCCGCTTTTAAATTTGGTTTCTGAACTAAATAAAGGCGTTTTGCATACGGCACAATAATAAATTCCTTTTTCGTAATGATTATCATATTTGCCACTAAAGGGAGCTTCTGTAGCCTTATCATGACAAACTTTATATTGCTCGGGACTTAACTCTTTCCAATTTTGAGTTTTTGTTGTATCGCTAGGATTGCCAGCCATATTCGTGTTTATGCCTGTACCAAAGCTTTTACAACCTACTCCTCCATAAATCAATAGTAAATAAAATAATCCTTTCATTGTAAGCACAAATTTATTGATTATTCGTGCATATCCTATTAGTTATGGCATTAAATAATGTTAAACATTTTATGCGTTTAGCTTAAATTTGTAAAAATATTCAAATCATGACATTAATAGACGGTAATTTAATTTCCAATCAAATCAAGGAAGAAGTAAAAGAAAAAGTGAGTCAATTAGTTCAAGCAGGTCATAAACAACCACACTTAGCCGCTATATTAGTGGGCAATGATGGGGCTAGTCAAACCTATGTAGGGCATAAAGTAAAAAGTTGTGAGCAAGTCGGTTTTAAATCTACACTCATTCGTTGTGAAGATACCATCACTGAAAATGAATTGATTCAACAAATTCACCAACTCAATAATGACCCTGATATCGATGGATTTATTGTTCAATTGCCTTTACCAAAACATATTGATGCGGATAAAATATTATTAGAAATTGATGCTTCTAAAGATGTAGATGGATTTCATCCGATCAATTTCGGTAGAATGTGTTTAAATCTACCTGCTTATATTCCAGCAACTCCTATGGGGATTATGACATTACTCGAACGTTATAAAATCGAAACTGCTGGTAAACATTGTGTGGTGATTGGTAGAAGCAATATCGTAGGTAGACCAATGAGTGTTTTGATGAGTCGCTCTGGTATTGATTGCACTGTTACTCTTTGCCATTCAAGAACTAAAAACTTAACAGAAGAATGTTTACGTGCCGATATTATTATTGCTGCATTAGGGAAACCTAAGTTTGTGACTAAAGACATGGTAAAACCAGGTGCTGTGATAATCGATGTAGGTATTACTCGTTTAGAAGATGCCTCTAAAAAAAGTGGTTATAGAATAGTAGGGGATGTAGATTTTGAAGCCGTAAAAGACCAATGTAGTTTTATTACCCCAGTTCCTGGTGGAGTAGGACCCATGACGGTGGTTTCTTTATTGTTAAATACCCTTCAAGCTTCTCAAAAATTAATTTACAGCAATTAATGTATCGATATCTAGCACTTTTATTTTTCGCTTATAGTTTCTATGCTTGTAAACCTAAAACAGGTAGTACATTAGTCATAGCAGCTAGTAAAGATGCTATCATCAAAGATTCAGCTTATGCTAAAATGTATATTACTGCCAATGAGATAAGAAGAGAAAGTGTAGATTATATCCCTTTTGATTTCTCCTTGTATAAAGAAAAAAATGCTGGGGTTTTAAAGATTTGTAAAAAAACAATTTCCAATAAAGCGTTAACGAAATCAACTACACAAATTCAAATTCAACCTGTTTATTTTATAGCCCAAACAGCTCATACAAAAAAATATAGTGTGGATGTAAATGCCGATGAAATCAGTTTTAAAGAAGCTAGTATTTTTGCAAAAAAAAATGGAAATGATACAACAGAAGATTGGTATTCGGTATACAATCCATTAAATGGTGAAATGCTTTTGAGTTTTACGAATGATTATTATGATTTGGTTATACCTAATTCTAAAGAGCGAAGATATATAGGTTTTCAATCGACTAAAACTGAATTTAAATCGGCAGATGATGCAGCCAAACATTTAGTAGGTAAATTATTCTATGCCTCTAATATGAATCAAATTCAACAATTACAAATTAAAGTGTTAGATGAAAAATTGTATAATTTTTTCTCCTTGTATACACCTAAAATTGTGTTGAGCACTTCTAATAAATCATATACAAGTATTGATGAAGGTAGACGTATCGCATTGATGAATATTAGTGAACAAAATAAATCCATAGATTTTTCGAATATAATAGTGGAGATTACATTTTATTATGGAACAGATGCACAAGAGTTGATTTGTATGATTCCGATTACAGATGATAAATTGGATATTGCCAATGCTCGTTATGATAAAAAAATCCTAGAAATAAAATAAGTATGAGTCAGCAATTACCTGTAATGGAACATTTTTATACTTTGCAAGGCGAAGGCTTTTATCAAGGTCAAGCGGCTTATTTTATTCGTTTAGGCGGTTGCGATGTTGGTTGCACTTGGTGCGATGTCAAAGAGAGTTGGGATGCCGCTGCGCATCCATTATTCAGTATAGAAGAAATTGTTTCGTGGCCAGTACAAGCCAAAGCTAAATTAGTGGTCATCACTGGAGGTGAACCAACCATGCATCATTTAGATGTATTGACTGCAGCCTTACAAAAAGAACAGATACTTTGTAATATTGAAACATCTGGCACTAATGAATTGAGTGGTACTTGGAATTGGATTTGTTATTCACCTAAACGATTCAAAAAACCATTAGATGTTTATTATGAAATAGCTAACGAATTGAAAGTGGTGATTAATCATGTAAATGATTTACGTTGGGCTCAAATTCATGCAGATAAAATAAAAAATACTTCTTGTAAATTATACTTACAACCCGAATGGGATAATAAAGACTTGGTAACACCTGCTATTATTGAATATATCAAAGAGCATCCATCCTGGCAACTCTCTTTACAAGTACATAAGTATATTCAAATTCCCTAAAAATAAGAATCCCGATATTCTCTTAGAATGATCGGGATACCTAACCTTAAAACTACCTAACATCATCTATTACGTAGAGAAATGAAAAAGGTTACAATTTAATTAAGTCACGCCAAGGCGTCAAAGAATTAAGTCATGCCTAGGCGTCAAAGAATTAAGTCAAGCCAAGGCGTGAAAGCATTAAAATAAACCTTCCTAAAAATAAAAATCCCGACATTCTCTAAGAATATCGGGATACCTAACCTTAAAACTACCTAACATCATCTATTACGCAGATAAATGCATAAGGTTACAATAAACGATAATGATTTTAATTTATTCTTGAAAAAACTGTAAATAAAGGGATGGAATGCTTGTTAGAAATTTTGAATACAATAGTAAAAGATAAAATGTCTTAAAAATAAGAATCCCGATATTCTCTTAGAATGATCGGGATACCTAACCTTAAAACTACCTAACATCATCTATTACGTAGAGAAATGAAAAAGGTTACAATTTAATTAAGTCACGCCAAGGCGTCAAAGAATTAAGTCATGCCTAGGCGTCAAAGAATTAAGTCAAGCCAAGGCGTGAAAGCATTAAAATAAACCTTCCTAAAAATAAAAATCCCGACATTCTCTAAGAATATCGGGATACCTAACCTTAAAACTACCTAACATCATCTATTACGCAGATAAATGCATAAGGTTACAATAAACGATAATGATTTTAATTTATTCTTGAAAAAACTGTAAATAAAGGGATGGAATGCTTGTTAGAAATTTTGAATACAATAGTAAAAGATAAAATGTCTTAAAAATAAGAATCCCGATATTCTCTTAGAATGATCGGGATACCTAACCTTAAAACTACCTAACATCATCTAGTACGCAATTAATATAATTATGTTACAAATAAATTCTGTTCTGTACTATATATTTTATAAAGTATTGAATTATAGGTTATTAAAATAATAAAATACTGACTAATCTAAATTATCTTTACATCATGCAAGTGATAGATCCATTAGATAATAAAATAAATTGTACACAAGCTCCTCAGCGAATAGTATCGTTGGTGCCATCACAAACGGAGCTTTTATTTGATTTAGATTTAGGAAATCAAATAGTAGGTATAACCAAATTTTGTATACATCCGGCTCTTGAAGTTTCAAAAATTACTCAAGTAGGTGGTACAAAAAATTGTCGATTAGAAATCATAGCATCTTTACAACCTGATTTAATAATAGCCAATAAGGAAGAAAATACCCAATCGGATATTGAAACCTTGCAAAAGCAATTTCCTGTTTATGTAAGTGATATTACTACACTAGCAGATGCTTATAAAATGATAATAGATATTGGAAAAATCACTTTTAAAGAAGAGGAAGCACAGCATATACAGCAACAAATTAGTAATTCATTAGCAGTTGTTCAAGTAGCTGAAAAAAAATCAGCTTTGTATTTTATTTGGCGTAAACCTTGGATGACGGTTGGTGCTGATACCTTTATTCATCATATGATGCATGAATTAGGTTTTATCAATCTGACTGCTGATATGAAACGCTATCCTGAATTGAGTATGGAACAAATACAATCATTAAACCCAGCGTATATATTGCTTTCTAGTGAGCCATTTCCATTCAAACAAAGACATATTGATGAGTTGCAAAAAATTTGTCCTAACGCAAAAATACAATTGGTAGATGGCGAAATATTCAGTTGGTATGGAAGCCGATTATTACATGCAGCCTCCTACTATAAAAATTATTTGCAAACGATATAAGGGAATAATAAGATTAACTAAATAATTCTTTTTCGATGGCATTATTATACAATGTAGCCCATTCGTGAATCGGTCCCCAATTTTCAGATTTTACTTGAATATTGGTATCACTTACTTTTCCGATATGCATATAAGCTAATTTTGCGTCAGTTAGCATTTTTTCGAAAGCTTCTTTATTGGATGGAGCAATTGAAACGACTACTCTGCTTTGACTTTCTCCAAATAAACTAGCATCTTCACGAATATCTTCTCCATAACATAATTCAAATCCTTTATTGCCACTCATAGCGCTTTCAAGCATCGTAACAAATAATCCTCCTTCAGTTACATCATGCATCGACAATGCAAGTTTATGAGCATTGAGGCTATGTAGAGTTTGCTGCAATAAAAATTCTTCTTCTAAACTGAAATATGGTACTGATGAATTTTCTTCACCGTGAATATTCACTAAGTATTGTGACGAACTGATATCGTTTTTAGTTTCTCCTAATAGATAAATCAAATCACCTGTATTTTTAAAATGTAAAGTCATTTTTTGGTCGATATGTTTCATCGTCCCGATCATACCGATAGTAGGAGTAGGGAATACCGCTCCACCATCATTTGATTGATTATAAAAACTTACATTACCACCTGTTACTGGGGTATCAAATTTAATACAAGCCTCACCCATCCCTTTGAGTGCTTGAACGAAAGTCCAGTATACTTCGGGTTTATTTGGATTACCAAAATTTAAACAATTGGTAATAGCACTTGGAATAGCGCCACTACAAGTGATGTTTCGAGCAGCCTCACTCACTGCAATCATAGCACCTACATAAGGATCGGCATAAATATATCTCGAGTTGCAGTCAACAGTAAGAGCTAAACATGTTTCTGTGCCTTCGATACGAATTACAGCGGCATCACTTTTTTCATTGATAGAAGTATTGGCAATACCAACCATTGAATCATATTGTTCGTAGACCCAACGTTTAGAAGCGATATTAGGTGATTGCACTAATTTTTGTGCTGTTTCTTTTAAGTTAGATGGAATAGAAATAGAATTGATATCAAATTTTTTGAGTGCTTGAAAATAAGCCGGTTCACTAAAAGGCTTATCATATACAGGTGCACCACCGCCTAAAACGAGTGAATGAGCAGGTACTGATGCCACAAGTTCTTCATGCATAAAATAATTTAATTGACCACCAGCAATTACTTCACCGATTACAGCACAATGTAAGTCCCATTTATCGAATACTTTTTCTACTAATGCTTCTTTTCCTTTCTCTACAACTATTAACATTCTTTCTTGACTTTCAGAAAGTAAAATTTCCCAAGGTTTCATATTCAATTGTCGAGTAGGTACTTTATCTAACCAGATATTCATACCATGTTCGCCTTTCGCACTCATTTCAGAGGTAGAGCAAGTGATACCTGCAGCACCCATATCCTGCATGCCAATCACAGCACCTGTTTTAATCACTTCAAGAGTAGCTTCTAATAATAATTTTTCTTGAAATGGATCACCTACTTGTACGGCAGGTAAGTCATTGATAGAATCAGCACTGATATCTTTTGAAGCGAAAGCCGCACCAGCAATACCATCTTTACCAGTAGAAGAGCCTACAATATATACAGGGTTTCCTACCCCATAAGAAGTGGCAGACACCGTTTCTCCTTTTTTGACAATACCAACTGACATTGCATTCACCAAAGGATTAGTTTGATAACAACTATCAAAGTATACTTCACCAGCAACCGTAGGAACACCAAATGCATTTCCATAATCGCCAATACCTTTTACTACACCTTTTAATAAATGTTTAGTTTTATTATTTTTTAAATCACCAAAACGTAAAGAATTTAATGCCGCTATGGGTCGAGCGCCCATCGTAAAAATATCTCTGTGAATACCCCCTACACCAGTAGCAGCACCTTGATATGGCTCAAGAGCAGAAGGGTGATTATGACTTTCAATTTTAAATGCACATCCTAAATCATTTCCAATATCTACTAAACCTGCATTTTCTTCACCCGCTTCCACTAATAAATGTTTGCCACTTCGTGGAAGTTTTTTTAAATACTTGATCGAGTTTTTGTAGGAGCAATGTTCACTCCACATCACACTATAAATTGAAAGTTCATTAAAATTAGGTGTACGACCCATTACCTCTTTAATTTTTTCAAACTCTTCAGGTAGTAAACCTAAGTCTTTTGCTGTTTCAACTGTTGTTGTGTTTTCAGAAGTAGTATTAGACATAGTGTAATTTTTTAATATAAATATTTTTTTATAAAACTATTGAATTCAGAAAAATCATTTCGGTTGAGTAATAAATCTGAAAGTGTAAAATTATTCGATTTATAAAACTTATAGAATAGAAATAATGAACAAACTATAAACGAAATACTCATCGTAAAGGCAGTACCTGTCATTTCATATTTACGAATAAGTAAAAATCCTAAGACAATCGAGATGAAACTCCCTAAACCACAAGCAATAATATTATAATCCATACGTCCTTTGCCCGAATAATATGAACTTAGTATAATAAATACAGGGAAAATGATTGCACCCGGTATTAACCAGCGGATATAATGTTTAAGCACCTGACAATACTTGCCAAAAATAAAAACATAAACATCTGTAGGGATCAGGAAGACTAGACCAACTAATAGCAAGCTGATAACTGATGAAATACGTACTAATTTTAAAGTAAATCGACTATATGATTTAGGTTCAGAGGAATTGGCTATTTTGATATAATTTAAAGTGGCGATACTTCGTGAAACAATCCAAATACTTTCAATAAGCGATAGGCCAATAGAGAATACTCCTAGAGACACTTTTCCTTCATATTGAAAGAGCAGTAAAAAACTAAATCGTAGCATTAAAAATTGTAAAAAATCAAAAATTTGAAATTTGTAACCATACGATAAAATGATTTTAACTTCCTCTATATCGAGTGCTAATCGATTTGATTGAATATACTTTATAGAGTAGAATAAACCAACAAAAATGCTTATAATATAGGCAATATAGAGCATCTTAATAATGGAACCTAAACTCATTAATTGTATTCCGAAAATAAAAAAACTAATAATGAGTACATTCATAGCAATGAATAAAATAGATAGAATATTATTTTTCTTGATTTCTTTATTGGCTAATAGTACAGATGATAGAAGAGTGAAAATAGATTGCAAAATTGTAAGGGCGCAGATATGAAAGATATATTCATTATTCCCCGGAATAAACATTTTTAATAATACAAATTCAATACAACTGACCATTAAAATCCATACCAATGCTGTGGTATAGATAGTTTTGAATTGATGTTTCGAATAACTGTAAATCAAGCTATTGCTGCTAAATATATTGCTAAAGAAACCTACAAAGGTTATAAGTGTAACTATATAAGTCATTTCACCTTTGCCAACAGCCCCATAATAACGAGTAATAATCAAGGCTAAAATAAAATTTAGAACATTGCAAAGTACTCGTGTAAAAATATTACTGAAAATATATTTTGTCATGCTGGGAAACTAATTGCTTCAAATCGAAGATAAAGGTACTATGAATTATACTATCTATTCCTTGAATTATAGAATTCTAAAGGTTTTTAACAATTATGTGCATAATATATTTGTTATTCTTTAAATATAGTTATACCTTTGCAAACCGATTAGGGAATAGAAATACAATTCATTTATACAATATATCGCGGGATGGAGCAGTTGGTAGCTCGTTGGGCTCATAACCCAAAGGTCGTCAGTTCGAGTCTGGCTCCCGCAACTAAAAAAAGATCGCTTTAGCGGTCTTTTTTTATTTTAGGGAATACATTAACTTTGTTTACTATGCACAAATCAGGTTTTGTTAATATTATTGGTCTGCCTAACGTAGGCAAATCAACACTTATGAATGCGCTCATAGGAGAGAAGCTCTCTATCATCACCTCCAAAGCTCAAACGACTCGACATCGATTATATGGTATCTATAATGATGATGACTACCAAATCGTATTTTCAGATACCCCCGGCTTTATTAATAAAGCAGCATATAAGCTGCAGAAACACATGAATGATTTTGTGGCTTCTACTTTTGAAGATGCAGATTTGTTTTTGTTTGTTACTCACAAATATGCTAAAGACGAGGATCAAAAACCACTCATTGAAAAGTTGCAACAGACTAAAGTACCTATAATTGTGGTGATTAATAAAATGGATGAATGCAAAGAACAAGAAGTGCTTGAATTGATTGTAAAATACAATCAAATTTTTCCGACAGCTAAGTTTGTAAATGTATCGGCACTTCAACAAAAAAACACAGCTGATTTATTTGAACTCATCAAATCGTATATTCCTGAACATCCACCTTATTTTGATAAAGATGATGTAAGTGATCGTAATCAACGATTTTTTGTAACGGAGATTATTCGCGAAAAAATATTAGAACAATACGAAAAAGAAATTCCTTATTCTTGCGAAGTGGTTGTAGAAGAATATAAAGAAGAACCACATATTACTAAAATTAGAGCCTTGATATATGTAGAGCGCGACTCACAAAAAAATATTATCATTGGTAAAGGAGGCTCTTCTATCAATAAATTAGGTACAGAAGCTAGAAAAGATATTGAAGAGTTTATAGGTACTAAAGTATTTCTCGATTTGTTTGTAAAAGTGATGGACAATTGGAGAAATAATGAAAAAGTATTGAAAAAATTTGGTTACATGTAATCACAATTTCTACCTATTTTTGAAAAAAATAATTTTATGGGTTTAGATAAATTTCAAATTGCCAAACGAATTGCTCGTGAATTGAAAAATGGATATTATGTAAATTTAGGAATTGGAATTCCCACTTTAGTAGCCAACTATATTCCCGAAGGCATGAGTGTAGTTTTACAATCTGAGAATGGATTATTAGGTATGGGACCTTTCCCTTTCGAAGGGGAAGAAGATGCTGATTATATTAATGCAGGTAAACAAACCATTACGACCTTGCCTGGTTCCTCTATTTTTGATAGCGCTACTAGCTTTGCTATGATAAGAGGTCGCCATGTTGACTTAACTGTTTTAGGGGCTATGGAAGTAAGTGAAAATGGAGATATTGCCAACTGGAAAATTCCAGGAAAAATGGTCAAAGGTATGGGAGGTGCCATGGATTTAGTTGCTGGTACAGATAATATCATCGTAGCTATGATGCATACCAATAAAGAAGGAGAAAGTAAATTATTACCAGCTTGTTCATTACCTCTTACCGGTAAAAATTGTATCAAAAAAGTAATCACCGATCTAGGCTATTTTGAAATCAAAGAGGGTGCATTCCATTTGTTAGAAACAGCACCTGGTGTGAGTATTGACGAAGTTAAATCTAAAACAGCTGGGAAACTTATAGTGTCTGATCACGTGACTGAAATGACTGTATAATCATGGATAGAAAAATTGCTATCCTATTGCTCACTATTTTTATTGATTTATTAGGTTTTGGTATTGTTATACCCATCTTGCCTAATTATGCCAAAGAGCTTGGTGGTAGCGCTATGTGGACTGGCATCATCAGTGGCGTGTATGCCTTATGTGCCTTTATTTCTACACCTACTTGGGGGGCTTTAAGTGATCGCTATGGCCGTAGACCTTTATTATTAGGTACTATTTTATTTAGTATAGTAGCATATATATTATTTGCTTTCTCTACCACATTACTAATATTGTTTATTTCGAGGGTTATCGCTGGATTAGGCTCTGGTAATATTGGAGTAGCACAAGCTTATATCAGTGATGTAACCGCTCCAGAAAAAAGAACTAAAACCATGGGATTGATTGGTGCTGCTTTTGGTATGGGGTTTATATTAGGTCCACCGATTGGTGGATTTATCGCAGCCGATTTAGGTTTTGAATGGATAGGTTATATAACTGCAATGTTGTGTGTATTAAATTTTATACTCGCCTATTTTTTATTAGATGAATCCTTGGTAGAAAAGAAAATTAAAAAAATACAAATCATTCCTTGGAAAGAATTTAAAAATCACTTTGCGGTGAAACAACGCGCCTCTATTTTTATCTATAACTTTTTATATGTAACTGCCTTCTCTATGTTTCAAATTACAGCTACTCTTTTATGGGAAGATAAATATGGCTATAATGAAAAACAACGGGGCTATTTATTTATGTTTATCGGCCTATGTTCAGCTATTGTTCAAGGGGGATTAATCGCTACATTTAAAAAAATATTCACTGAAAAAAAATTAATCTTTTTTGGTTCTATTCTGATGGGACTAAGTATTTTATCTATTCCATTTATGAGTAAAAATTTATTCATCCCTTTTCAACTCATAGCGCTTGGTGTAATGACCATCGCCAATGGAGCTATTGGTCCAAGTGTATTGAGCACTTTGTCTTTAACCGCGATACCAAACGAACAAGGCTCCTTGATGGGGGTGCATCAATCAATTGGTGCTTTAGCACGTTTTGCAGGACCATTACTAGGAAGTATGCTTTATGCATTTGATTTGCATATGCCTTATGTGATTGCCTGTATCATATTAATATCTTGTTTATTACTGATTCAACAGATGTTTCAAGTAAATACGAAACAAGAATCAGCTTTGTAAAGAAACTTATCTGCTTACATTTATGTTGTATTAGGTAGAAGCGATTTATAAAAAAAGCTAAATACATGTTGGAATAAAAAATTATCATCTCGCTTTAGTATCTTTGTTATAATAATAAAATTGAATACCATGTCGCACTTTGCAAATTATATTGAGAAAGAAATAGAGATCATAAAAATGTTAGATGTAGTTGCTTTAGAAAAAGCAGCTCGTTTAATATTAGATGCCTACCATAAAGGAGCTAATATTTATATCTGTGGTAATGGAGGAAGTGGTGCTAGTGCTTCCCATATCACCGGCGATTATATCAAAGGAGCATCCTATGGATTAGATAAACGATTTAAATTTATTTGCTTAAATGATAACATCACTTCGATTTTAGCGATATCTAACGATTTATCGTATGAAGAAATATTTATTGAGCCATTGAAAAATTTTGCTCAAGCAGGAGAATTATTCATAGGTATCAGTGGAAGTGGAAATTCAGCGAATATCGTAAAAGCCATGCAATACGCTAAAGACAGCGGCTTGCAAACAATTGCATTGAGTGGTTTCAAAGGAGGTAAAATTAAAGATATGGCTGATGTATGTATTTACACACCCGTAAATGATATGCAAATCACCGAAGATTTACATATGATGGCATTACATGCAATCTTTCAATATATAGTAAAAGAATTGTTTGGTAAATCAACCAACGAAAAAACAATGGGTGCTGCATACGACAAACGTATGGAGTAAATTGAATCAATTATTTTTGTACAATAAATAATTTACTATCTACTAATACTGCATTCATTCGAACTTGAACAGTATACATTCCATTAGCAAAGTCTTTTATAGCAATAGCTTGATTATTTTCATACGATTTATTAGCGTAAATAATTTTGCCACTTAAATCAGTTATAATCACCTCATAGCTTCTATTCTCCATAAAATCAACTTTGATATCTTGAGCTGTTGGATTTGGAAATACGGTGATCGTTGTCTTAACGGTTTTATGTGAACTGATGCCATTACTTCTACAACCATCATAGCGTAAGCTATCCATAAAATTCTTTGCCATGATGACTGCAAATTGAGCACATTCCTGATGATCGAGTACGGCATTTACCAAAACAGCATCACAAGTACTACATCCATTCGCTTTTAAACTATCGCTGGCAACAATGGCATTTAAGTATTTCACTTGTCTGTCGGCAGTACAATAAAACATGCGTAAAGGGGCAGCTGGTGTCCAATGCGTATAACTATTATTGTCTTTTAAAGCTAAACGAAATGGGTGCGCTAAATCAGTTGTAAAACGATATAATTCCGTACTATCAAAAATTAATTTAGGTACATTCGGCATACGTGCTTCTATATAACCTAAAGATCTAGTCCCATCAAATAAAGGGGGTAAAGAAGTATCATAAGGCACTTTGAATGCATCACTGATATTGGCATATAGATGATAAATAGGATTCCATGACAAAACTAAATAAGGTAAATAGGCAGGAGCCGCATAAATAGAATCGCTCAACATCACATCTACCATAGTACCATCCATATCATAAGCTCCACTCATTGGGGCAGAGGCAGTAACGGTAAATTCACTTGAATATTCTTGTTCAATCATACGATGTGTGCACATAGAAGCATGTCCACCTTGCGAATAACCCGATAAAAATAATTGATTATTTAAATGAATATTATTGGCTGTACAATATTCTTTCAATGCTTTTAACATATAGATATTTGCATAAGCTTCGGTACGTGCATGTTGATATGGGTGCAATCCCGCACCATCACCCAAGCCTAAATAATCGGGCATGATTGTCAAGTAACCATTCGAACCCATCACCATACCGATAAACGGCTCGGCACCATTGACACGTGAAGGAGCATCATTTTTTCTACTTATTGTTCCATGTGAATAGGCAAACATTGGCAAGTCGCAAGTATCTTGTGGTACAATCAATAAGCCAGATGCATTTACTAGCGTATCATAAGCATCTTTACTCCAATAATTCATTTTATATAAATCAATTTTAAAAGTAGTTCCTAAAAATGCACTAGGTAAACCATTAAAATCTAAGATGGAATCTAGTTGAGTTTTATTATAACTACGAATAAAAGTAGTAGATTGTAAATAAGTCTGACTTTGAACAGTCATAAATAAAGAATATATTATGAATAAGCTGAGTATAATTTTTTTCATATAATAGTATTTAGCTACATAAAAATAATATTTAAATAATTAGATTGCAAATAAATTGAGTAATATTCATGGAATGAATCTATTTTTGCTTAAACTTTTTATATGTCGACAAATAAATATGTTTTAGTTACTGGAGCTTCATCAGGTATTGGAAAAGCTTGTGCCATAGCATTTGCTAAAGAAGGTTATAACCTTATCATCACTGCGCGAAGAGAAGAACGATTGATAGCTTTGAAAGATGAATTGGAAAATGCGTATAATATTATAGTGCTTTATTATGCCTTTGATGTAAGAGATTTTGAGGCAGTACAAGATTTCGCTACTAAATTAGAAAGTATTTCCATAGTGCCTTATATCCTTATTAATAATGCAGGATTAGCGGTAAGTAGAAATAAAATTCAAGAAGGGATTATAGAAGATTGGGAACGCATGATTGATACCAATGTAAAAGGATTGCTGTATGTATCTCGTTGTATTTTACCCATGATGATTGAAAGAAATACGGGTGTTGTATTAAATATTGGAAGTACTGCTGGTCATATCATTTATCCGGGAGGCAATGTCTATCATGCAGCGAAATATGCCGTAAAAGCCTTGAATGAGGCGATGAATTTAGATTTGGTAGATACAGATATTAAAGTATGTAGTATTGACCCTGGAGCGGTTGAAACAGAATTTAGTATTGTTCGTTTTAAAGGCGATGAAGAAAATGCAAAGAAAGTATATGAAGGTTATGAGCCCTTAAAAGCATCGGATATTGCAGATATAGCGGTATTTGTAGCCAGTAGACCTGCACATGTCAATATTCAAAATATAATCGTTTATCCCACCGCACAGCGAAGTGTATATGTGCATCGAAAAAACTAAAAAAAAAGTCACGCAACAGCGTGACTTTTTTATATCTAAATAATCAATAAATTAGATTAACATTCGTACTGGATTTTCTAAAAGCGATTTTAAGGTTTGTAAAAACTGCGCTCCTTTCATACCATCTACTACTCTATGATCACAAGATAAAGTTACTTTCATCATGTTTGATTCGATGATATCACCGTCTTTTAGTGCTAATACTTTTTTAATTCCTCCTACTGCTAAAATACAAGCATCAGGTGGATTGATAATCGCTGTAAATTCTTCGATACCCATCATCCCTAAGTTAGAAATCGTAAAGGTATTTCCTTGCATATCGTTTGGTTGTAATTTTTTACCTTTTGCTTTTTCTGCAAAGTCTTTAGCAGAAGCTGCAATCTGACTTAAGCTTAACTGATCTGCAAATTTTATGACAGGGACTAATAATCCTTCTTCTACAGCTACTGCCATTCCGATATGGATATGATTATTATATCTGATTTTATCACCTAACCAAGAAGAATTAATCACCGGATTTTGTCTAAGACTCATCGCAGTTGCTTTAATCACTAAATCATTAAAAGATAATTTTGCTGGTGATGTCTGATTCATCGATTCACGCGCATGCATAGCTTCATCCATACAGATTTCCATCGTTAAATAGAAATGTGGTGCTCCAAATTTACTTTCTGCTAAACGTTTAGCAATCGTTTTACGCATTTGTGAAACCGCCACTTCAGTAAAGCTTTCTTGTCCTGCAATACTAGGAGCGCTAGAAATAGATGCAGATTTATTAGAGAGTGCTGCTTCAATATCTTTTTTTATAATTCGACCTTCTTCACCAGAACCAGCAATAGATGATATATCAATACCATTTTCTTTCGCAATGGTTTTAGCTAATGGACTAGCTTTTACTCTTCCATCACTGGTAGGAGCTGTTGCTACTGGCATAGATGGAGCCACCATTACTTGAGGAGGATTCGTATTGCTTGAAGTATTTTCTACTTTGCTAGTTGTTGCAGCTGCAGCTGGTTTAGCTGTATCGCCAGATAATAATGCTTGAAAATCTTCTCCCGGTTTACCTAAAATTGCCACCATCCCTTCTACTGGAATCGTATCGCCATCTTTAGCAGTAATATGCAAAACGGTTCCACTTACAAAGCTTTCCCATTCCATGGTTGCCTTATCTGTTTCTACCTCAGCTATTACCATGCCTGGCTTAAGAGTGTCGCCTACTTTTATTTTCATAGAAGCAATTACACCTTCTTCCATTGTATCACTCATTCTTGGGAGTCTTAAAACTGATGCCATAATCTTAATTTATTTGGCGACAAAGTTACTACATTTTTTATCCTAAAAAAGCCCCTTATATAGCAATAGAATATTTAGCTATTCAATTAAAATTTATTACTTTTACTTAAACAAATAAAAAAAATATGAAAAAAGTACTCTTTGCAAGCTCATTCTCTGCATTATTAGTGATTTGTTTGCTTTTTAGCTCTTGCTCAAAAGAACAAGTAACACTCAATAAATTAGCTGGCGATTGGCAATATACTACCATTAAATTAATAGGAATCACTGTAGATCCTGCCACTTTAGGCTATACTTCTGCTACTTTGCATTTCGATTTATGTAAGGCTAATGTACTACGTTGTGGGGGTGTTCAATCTTTAAATGGAGTAGCCAATAATTTTCAATACGAATTAAGTGAAGATGCCAAAACAGTGAGTGTTTATAATGCTACTGGCGGCACGGATACCTATACTATTGTTAGCGTAGATAAAAGTAATTTGGTATATACCATGGTGATAAGTGGGGTGTCGTATGAGTTTACATTGAAAAAGATATAGAATATTTAACACTTCATATATAATACTAATACGATTGATTCGTTATTAGTTTATAGTTTTTTGGTGATAATAATGTTTGAAGAGAGGAGACCTAATTAATAGGCCTCCTCTTTTTTTTAATCAAATTGTAGTATATTTGGTATAGAACTAATCTGTATCAAATGAAAAAACTATTACTAGTAGCATATTCTATTGTTCAATTTGGCTTTATACAAGCACAAAACTTCTCGTATGATATCACACTTAAACAAGTATCTTTTTCGGGTACGGATTATTATAGTGTAAAAAAAGATAGTAGTACTGGCGCCTATAGCACACCTCAATGGAAAAGTAGTCCAAGCACCTCAAATCCTATCGCTTACAAAAGTGGCTCATATATGAATGCAACGGCTACTTTTGAATTGAATTGTAGTAATGCCCCAGCAAGTGTGCAAGTTCGTGGATTTGGTACGGATTCATTTAATTTTCCCGTGCAAACCATTGCAATACCTTCTACTACTACGGCACCTAAAACCATCATCTATCCAGTTATTAATAGTACCAAAATGTTTGAGGCCAATAAAGTGAAATATTATAACTATCAAATCAATTGGGAAATGTCATTTGATGGTGGTGTTCATTGGTATCCAGCAGGAACAAGCACCAATAAACTCTATGTGACTTGGCATGCCATTGCCCCTGAAAATGCAGGAAGAGGTTATCAGTGGTTTCATACTTTATTTGAATTGAGTTGTAAAAGCGCTAATAATGCTACCAGTGAGGATAGTATCATCGCTCAAACCTACAGAGAGTTTCAAGATAATGATGTTAAAACATGGGATGGTTCTCCACTTAAATATTATGAAAGATTATATAGCCCAAATTCACAAACAGATGAATTATTATACGATCATACTGGTCAATGTTATTGCTGGGCACATTTATTTATCGATGTGTTGAAAATCCAAGGGATTATCAAAACGAATAATTATATCAATATTCGCGCGCAATCGGTATCCACTTCTTGTGGTTCTATCGGATCCTTCTTAGTGAAAAACTGGACTTTCTCTACACCAACAGATAGTATTGCTTGTTCGGATATGCCTTATAAAAATTATTACGATGCCAACTTCTGGAGTAATGATGTTTACTATCCTTTCTCGTACACCGAAGTAAGTGATCAAACGGGTATCATCGGACAAACAGCCCCTAATCCAGCTTCTTATTTTTCGAATCATCAAATCTGTTTTATCAATGGTAAATATTTCGATCCTTCCTATGGATTAATGTATAATACCTTGTCTGATATACGTGCCGGGATTGATGGTTGGTCTATTCGAATCACTTCTAATGAAAGTGCAGAAAGCTATGATATCAATGGCGACTCTGTATTCTCACCGGGTGTTACCGTATATAAAATGCGGGCAACACGCAATGTGAATGCGAGTAATTTTGTTCAAACAGTAGCCTCTTATTAATCTATGTTAACGATGATAAAAAATATATTCCTTTTTTGTTTTTGCTTTTTCGTAGTAGAGTCAATCTTTGCACAAGACTATGAAGGCAATAAAGTAGTCATTGATCAAGGAAAAATATACACCGTTGTAAGTTCTAATCGTAATATCATTTTAGAAATTAGAAACCTAGATTCTAATTCGAATGTAATCACATATAAGCTTGTACCAGTTAGAAAAATGGAGGATGGACGAGATTTAGTATGGGATATTAAAGATGGATATTTTTATACGATTAACTTAATGGAACAAGCCAATATGGAACTGAGTGAAACGCTCAAAAAAATAAAGATTAGCGATATGATTAGCGACTTGAATTATAAATTAACTACGGCAGATTTTATGGCTAATACCTATATCTCGAATAAACCATTTTTAGATGTATATGCACAAGAGGTAAAGACCAATGAATTGGTTTTTGATATATCGATTACGGATAAATTATATGTGTATGTGAGTAACAAAAATACGACTGCTACATATACTGCTAGTGAAGCTGGAGATTGGGAGAAGATAGAAGTCAATCCAAGTAATTTAACGCATATTATTGGATACAATCACATGTATTATAATAATGAAATGATTATTGCACAATATGATTGTAATGAATGTAAAAAAACAAAAGCGATAATCGAAGTAAAAAAGTATCCACTTATGCTGATTAATAAAGATACTAAAGCAATTGCTGCACTTAGTCATTTACCAAATGTAGAAGACGAAAATAAAATAATAATATCCATATTCATACAAAAAAATTCAAGTAATTATGAATTCAAATAATAGCATCAATATACTTATCATTTTTATATGCAGTTTAGGTATACAACTAAATGCCTTTGCAGATGATGTAACAGCCACAACAACTGCAACAATTGGTACTTCTAGTTCAGGAAGTGTGACTCTTACAATCACGGGAGGTACTGCACCTTATACCTATTCATGGACAGGTCCAGGCGGCTATACAAATAATATTAAAGATATCGCTGGAGTTGATTCGGGCGAATATTGCGTCACCATCATCGATGCGTATTGTGGTACTACTACGATTTGTGCTAGAGTTGGGTATAGTGCTCAAAATACGGGGATTATTAATACCTCAGATAACCAAGCAATAGTATTATTTCCTAATCCATTTACGAATGAAATAGTAATACAAAGTGATTTAATTAAAAATAAAGATTTGGAAGTTCAATTATTTACTATCAAAGGACAATTAGTCTATACTTTTAAAGGGCATACAACAGAAAGTAAATTGAAATTATCTGGATTACAACAATTGACCAAAGGCACTTATACCATAATTGCAAAAAACAAAGAGCAATTATTATTTGCTCGACCATTGATTAAAGAATAAGAGATATTACTAAAATAACATAATGTTTTTGTAAAGATTTTATGTTTGTATTTTTTGTTTTAATATCAGGGAATCCCCTTTACTTTTGCATAAAATTTTATACGAATGAAAAAAATCATTGAATGTGTTCCCAATTTTAGTGAGGGAGTGAATATGAATATCATCCAACAAATTGCTGAGGTGATTAAAAATACAGAGGGCGTAAAATTATTAGATATCGATCCAGGGAAAGCAACCAATAGAACCGTAATTACTTTTGTAGGCGATGAACAAGCTGTGGTAAAAGGAGCCTTCAATGCCATTAAAAAAGCACAAGAGCTGATTGATATGAGTAAACATAAAGGCGAACATCCTCGTTTTGGGGCTACTGATGTTTGTCCGTTTATACCAATAGCCAACGCTACGATGGAAGATTGTATCGCTTGTGCGAAAGCCTTAGGAAAATTGGTAGGCGAACAATTAAATATTCCTGTTTATTTATATGAATATGCGGCTTCTGCTCCTCATCGTAGAAACCTTGCCAGCATTCGTGCAGGTGAGTATGAAGGTATTGCCGATAAAATTAAACAAGCTGATTGGCAACCTGATTTTGGTCCAGAGGTATTCAACGAAAGAAGCGGTAATATCGCCATTGGTGCCAGAGATTTACTGATTGCATACAATGTCAATTTAAATACTACTTCTACGCGTAGAGCAAACTCCGTAGCTTTTGATATTCGTGAACAAGGTCGTATTCAAAAAGATGCTGCCGGTAAAAATATGAAAGATGCCAATGGGGAAGATATGCGTATCCCAGGTACTTGTAAAAGTGTAAAAGGAATTGGTTGGTTTATCGAAGAATATGGCATTGCGCAAGTATCGATGAACTTAACGAATATACAAGATACGCCATTGCATATCGCATTTGATGAGTGTAATAAAAGTGCTTTCCACAGAGGCATGCGTGTTACAGGTTCGGAGTTAGTGGGTTTAGTGCCCCTTCAAAGTATGCTCGATGCAGGAAAATATTTTTTAGAAAAGCAACAAAGAAGTGTTGGGGTGAGCGAAGCAGAGTTGATTAAAATCGCTATTAAATCTATGGGATTAGATGAACTAACTCCATTCGATCCACAGAAAAAAATTATAGAATATGTAATGCATGATACGACTACTAAAAAATTAGTAGATATGGATTTAGTAGCATTCGCCAATGAAACAGCAAGCGAAAGTCCTGCTCCAGGTGGTGGCTCGATCTCAGCCTATGCAGGGGCTATGGGGGTGGCATTAGGAACGATGGTAGCGAATTTGTCTTCGCATAAAACGGGTTGGGATGCTCGTTGGAAAGAGTTTAGTGAATGGGCGGATCAAGGTCAAAAAATAAAAGATAAATTATTGTTTTTAGTAGATGAAGATACACGAGCATTCAATAAAATCATGGATGCCTTCTCCTTGCCTAAATCAACTGATGAAGAGAAAGCAGCGCGCACACAAGCGATACAAGCAGCGACTAAATATGCGATTGAAATTCCGTTTCAAGTCATGCAAACAGCTTTCAGTGCTTTACCGATGATTAAAGAGATGGCTGCTAATGGAAACCCAAACAGCGTAAGCGATGCAGGGGTAGGAGCGCTGTGTATTCGCACCGCTATTTTTGGGGCTTACTTAAATGTAAAAATCAATGCTTCAGGCTTGAAAGATAAAGAGTATGTCAATCAAGTAATCCAACAAGCAGAAGAAATTAAAACGCAGACGGAAATATTGGAAGCAGAAATTTTAGCTATCGTTTATAAAATGATGTAAGCTAAATGCATTTACTTATTTTCTATAAAAGCGCGTAGGTCTTTTGCCAACTGCTGTGTATATTCGTTTTGCGGTAAATGCCCACAATGCGGATAGATAATTTTTTTGGAATGTTTAATATCTCGTTCAAATTTGCTCGCATTTTTTAATGGTGCTATTTGATCATTCTCTCCCCAGATAATTAAGGTCGGTTTATGAATTTGTTGAATCCATTTTTCATCCGGAAATTCTTTGGTATGTGCAATAGTAAAAAATACAGCTAAATTGCCATCGATATTCCAAAAGGTATTGGCTTTTTTTACTTCTTCAGGTTTGATAAAATCTTTATTATAATAACATCTATCTACAGCTTGTTTGGTTATAAATAGAGGTAAACCTTTTTGCGCTAATACTTCTACAAATCCAAAGCGTGCAAATTGAATTGCTTGTTTACGGGCTGCTTCTAAATCATATCCAGCACTGCCCATTAATACTAATTTATCAATATGTTCGGGATGTTTATACGCATATACCCATGATACCATTCCGCCCATTGAATTACCTACTAAAGTAACGGAATCTAATTGCAAGTCTTGCATAAACGAATGTAAAAATCCATCATAAACGTCCATGAATTTCATACTATCTTTTGGAAATTCAGATAATCCAAATCCGGGTAAATCAATTCGAATAACTCGGTAATCTTTACTTAGTTCAAGGGCAATTTTTTCAAAATTTCGATGTGAGCCGCCTAAGCCATGTATCATCAATATCACTTTGCCTTTTCCTTGATCTACATAGTGCATTTTAGTTCCATTCCATGTATAAAATTTAGAATCTTTTTGAGCAATCTTTTGTATTGCTTTTTCTCTACTAATAATGTTGGAGGGTCTTAAAAAAACAGCACTAATGGGTATGGTAAAAAATATGATAATTATGAAAATTATTTTTTTTCTTTTGCTCATGATTGATTTTTTAATGTTGTTCGATTTTGAATTTCAATCATACAAATCCATAATAAAGAAATACCCATCATTAAAGAGCTTAGAGCATAAGGCCAACTTAAAAAGGCTAACGAAAAAGAATGATGTAATACATAAAATAAACAACCATATAAAATCAATAGTTGAATCATTTCAACATAGATGGCATAGGTTTTTCCTTCTAAGATTTTACTCCAACTGATAATCATGATAAATAAACATACACATAAAATTATTCGGTCAATGAATAAAAATGTTAGTTTTTGATTTATCGTAAACGTAGTAATTAATAATCCAAATATCAATTGTACAATTAAATAATAGGTAGTGAATGGGGTTTGTTTGCTTTTAAATTTGACTTGTTCTTGCAAGGTATATCCAATACGTGGGATGCTTCCATCACCTACTCCTCTTGGTCGCCAGCCCAATGGCATAAACCACACTTTTAGTTTGTCTATCCAATAAGGAGCAGCCAGCATATCGTCCCATAGATGTTTCCAAAATTGTATATTGATTAAGATTGGGTCCCAACTTTGTGGTGGTTTAGTTACCCCATAACAAATTTCTTCTTCTTCTTTTTCATAGGTGCCAAAGAGTTTATCCCAAAAAATAAATACTTCCGAAAAATTTTTATCTAAGTATTGGGTGTTTACTCCATGATGCACCCGATGATGAGAAGGGGTTACAAATATTTTTTCAATCCAGCCTAAATTTTTAATCACTTTGGTATGATGCCAAAAGGCTAATAATAAATGTACGGCGGCAACACTGTAAACCATTTGGGGCGAGAATCCCAATAATGGAAATACCCAATCGAAAAAAGCAAATTGAAATAATCGTTGTGTAAAGCTAGCTCTAATACCTACTGATAAATTTAATTCTTCAGAAGAATGATGGGGCATATGTGCCGCCCAAAAAATATTAATGCTATGTCCGGTGCGATGAAACCAATAAAAGACAAAGTCTTGTAATATCAATAATAAAATATAATTATACCAAACGGCTTCAAATTTATAGGGCGCAAATTGATATAATATTCCATATACTTTAAATACAAAAAATGCGACTCCTAAATTGATACATTGATTGCCTATACCCGTGGCTAAATTTGCGATAGTATCTTGATACGAATAATAGCCTTTGTTTTGAAATTTAGAATACAGTAGTTCTGCTATTAAAAGCAGTAGTACTATAGGTGTAATAAATACGTAAATATTCATAATTTAAATGTACAAAAAAATTGGCTTCAATACCTGGATTGAATATCTTATAAAAAAATGAGAAGTGAAGGATTTTTTAAATTTAATCGTCTAAATTTGTTCATTAACTATTATTAAAGCATGAGAAGAATTATCTTATTGTGTGGACTGTGCATTTCGGCAAGTCTACTATCAGCACAAAATTTTTACGACATGAATACCATCCAAGATATACGTATATATTTTGGTATGACGAATTGGGATTATCGAATGGATACTGCCAATGCTGGGTATGAATCTTATTTGTATGCCGATTCGGTGGTGATTAACGGAACTCCTTTTATTGGTGCCGGTGTTCGATATAAAGGGAATAGTTCATATAGCGCTACTCGTGCTAAAAATCCATTACACATTAAATTAGATTTTACGAATAATGTCGATTATCAAGGCTATACCGATGTGAAATTAGCGAATGGATTTTCTGATCCATCCATGTGTAGGGAAGTAGTAGCTTATTCTATTCTTCGCCAATATATGGATGCGCCTCAAAGCAATATTGCCAAAGTATATGTAAATGGGGCTTATTACGGAGTCATGACCAATGATGAAAATATTGGTGACGAATTTAATGAAGCTCATTATTATACTAGTAGTAGAGATTTTGTAAAATGTAATCCTGAAAATGCTGGTCCAGGAAGTGGTAATGGCAGTAGTTTAGAAGTATTAGGTACTGACTCTACATTATATTATACCAAATATGATTTAAAAGATGGAAGTTGGAAATCGTTGATGCAACTAATTGATACGCTTAAAAATTATCCAAATTTAATTGAGAATACATTAGATGAAGATCGTACTTTATGGATGTTGGCTTTCAATGATGTTTTAGTAAATTTAGATAGTTATAGTGGATCATTCAGACAAAATTATTATTTATATAAAGACCATAACAATCAATGGATACCAACTATATGGGATTTAAATATGTGTTTTGGTAGCTTTACGATGTTAGGAACTGGTGGCGCATTAAATTTAACTAGCATGCGAAATATGTCTCCACTGATTCACGAAACAGATGCTGCATGGCCATTGATTAGTAAATTATTAGCTATCCCTCAGTACAAAAAAATGTATATCGCTCACGCTCGTACGATTAATAATGAGAATTTTGTATCTGTAACGTATAAAACAAATGCAAATGCTTTACATACGTTAATTGATAATGCCGTATTAACAGATGCGAATTATTTAAGTACCTATGCTAATTTTACCAACGGACTTACCTCAACCTCCACAGGAGGAGGTGGCCCTATGGGAAGTACGGTTGGTATTTATGAATTGATGGATAGTAGAGCAACATATTTAAGTGGTACATCCGAATTCAATGCTGTTCCTCCAACGATCACTGCTGTTACCCCTTCTTCAAGCACTCCCGCTTTTGGTTCAAGCGTAACGATCAATGCTACCGTAACAAATAGAACAAGTGTATTATTAGGTTATAGATATGCTAAGTCTGATAAATTTATCAAAATTGCTATGTATGACGATGGAGCACATGGTGATGGCGCCAGTGGAGATAATTTTTATGGGGTTAGTATTCCTGTGAATTCACTCGAAATACAATATTATATTTATGCAGAAAATGCAAATGCAGGAATGTTTTCACCTGAAAGAGCCGAACATGAATTTTATACTTTAGCACCTACCATTACTATGGCTAGTAGTAATGATATTGCTATCAATGAATTTTTGGCCGATAATAATAACAATATTATTAATGAAAAAGGCAAACATAAAGATTGGATAGAACTTTATAATAAAACAGGATCTGCTTTAGGATTAGCCAATATTTATTTATCTGATGATGCAGCCAATATCGCTAAATGGCATTTCCCAACTACTGCATTTATTCTTGCTAATGGTTATGTTTTAGCATGGGCAGATGATAATGATATCACTTATGTAGATGCTCATACGAATTTTAATTTAAATAGTCTCGTTGATACAATCCTTTTAGGTGATGGTACTAGTGTAAGTGATAATGTGAGTTTTACATCGCAAGTAACAGACCAATCCATGGCTCGCTGCCCGAATGGATCAGGTACTTTTCAAGTAACTAGCACACTTACTCCTAGGCTTAGTAATATTTGCAATGTGAGTGTAAGTGATATCGAAGCATCTAATGCAGTACTAGTATATCCTAATCCTGCTAATACTAATTTGAATATACAAATCGATAATGAAAATGCTATTGCATTGAAAATACAATATGTAAATGGACAAGTGGTATATGCACAAAATGCCTCTTTAAGTCCAGTACAAACAATAGATATCAGTGGCTATGCCAAAGGTTTGTATATTGTAACTGTAACTATGAAATCAGGTGAACTTATATCTAAAAAAGTGATTATTGAATAGTCATTTGAGATAAAAATATAATTATAAAAAAGCTACTAATTTGTATTAGTAGCTTTTTTTATGCTAGATGATTTTTTTATTTATAGGAATATTCATAGTATATTTATTCTCGAAAAATATCTTCTATGAATCATTTTCGTACTATTCTTTCCTTGTTTTTATTACTAATAGGTCTCTATTTTTTGAATAGTTATACTATCAAAACAGATAAGGCCAATATTCCACCACTAGGAAAATTTCTAAATCCTATCACTGGGTTTTGGAAAAATGCAGAGAATAATGATATCATAAAAAATGAAAGTATTCAATTAAAAGGACTTCATGCTCCAGTTACAGTAATATACGATGAGCATATGATTCCGCATATATATGCAGCCAACGAAGAAGATTTATATTGTGCTCAAGGGTATGTAACGGCTCGATTTAGATTGTGGCAAATGGAAATTCAAACACGCGCTGCTTGTGGTAGAGTGAGTGAAATATTAGGACCTAAAACCTTAGATTTTGATCGATTAAAAAGACGTACAGGAATGAAATATGGAGCTGAACAAACTTTAGCAGCTATTGAAAATAATCCAGAAGCTAAAAAATTATTAGCGGCCTATACAGATGGAATTAATCAATATATTCATTCCTTAAATGCGGCTAGCTATCCAGTAGAATATAAACTTTTAAATTATCAACCTAAAGATTGGACGAATTTAAAAACAGCTTTATTATTAAAAGCAATGGCTGAAAATTTAACTGCTTTAGAATATGATATCGAACATACCAATGCGTTGAATATGCTCGGTAAAACAGATTTTAATTTAATCTATAGAGATTGGTGGGACGAGCAAGATCCAATCGTTTCGAAAGGAACTTCTTTTCAAAAACATATAAATAATACTATTACGAATACGGCAGATACGTTGTTTTCTACAAATTCAAATCCTATTCAGTCTATAGAAAACCCTATAGATAGAGAAGAAGATGATTATATGCTAGGTTCAAATAATTGGGCAATTGCTGGTGCAAAAACCAAAAGTGGGAAACCAATTTTAGCGAATGATCCACATTTACGTTTGAGTTTACCGAGTATTTGGTTTCAAATACAGTTGTCATGTCCTAGCTACAATGCTTCAGGGGCAAGCCTTCCAGGAGCACCGGGAGTAATCAGTGGATTTAATGATCATATTGCTTGGGGAGTAACCAATGCAGGAAGAGATATTCGTGATTGGTATAAAATTACTTTTAAAGATGCTACTATGAATGAATATTTAGTAAATGGCACCTATAAAAAAACACATAAGATAGTAGAACAATTTATAATAAAAGGAGAAGCTGATTTCTATGATACCATTGTATATACACATCATGGTCCAGTGGTATACGATAGAAATTTTAGTGAAAAACAAGCGATGAATTTAGCATTGCGTTGGACAGCACATGATCTGAGCGAAGAAATGTTGACTTTTTACAAATTGAATAAGTCAAAAAACATACAAGATTATTTTGAAGCGATTTCACATTATTCTTGCCCCGCACAAAACTTTGTTTTTGCTTGTAAGGATGGAGATATTGCCATACAACAACAAGGTAAGTTTCCAATTCAACGCAAAGACCAAGGCGTGTTTATTCAAGATGGAAGCTTAACCTCGAATGATTGGAAAAGTTATATTCCTTTTGAAGATAATCCACATATGGTGAATCCAACTAGAGGTTTTGTGAGTAGTGCCAATCAACATCCGACTGATACCACCTATCCATATTATTATACAGGAGTATTTGAATATTTTAGAAATAGAAGAATCAATACAGAATTGACTCGTATGTCGAATATTCAATTGCAAGATGTAGAGCATTTACAATTAGATAATTTTAATTGGATGGCAAGTGAATGCCTACCTGCGATGTTAAATAAATTAGATAAATCGCATGTAAATGCTAAACAACAAGCTATCATAGAACAATTAAGTGCTTGGAAATTTTATAATGAAGCAGATAGTAAGGCTGCAGTATACTACGAAATATGGGAAGATACACTTGAAAAAATAATGTGGGATGAGTTTATGCATACGAAATATCCAGTTCGATTTCCTGAAAAAATTACCACCTTACATTTTATAAGTGCAGATCAAGCTTCTATTTTTTATGATATTAAAAAGACTGAAAAAGTAGAGTCGTTAAACGATTTGATTGCATTAAGTTTTACCTATGCCAGTGCTAAAATAGCGTCTATGCCAGAGCAAGATTGGACTACCTACAAACATACATCCATCGAACATTTAGCTAAAATTCCAGCGTTCTCTATCGATTATGTAGCAAGTGGTGGAAATAAAAGCATCGTTAATGCAATCTCCAAATATCATGGTCCGAGTTGGAGAATGATTGTAGAAATGACAGATGATATTCATGCTGTAGCTATATATCCAGGCGGACAAAGCGGCAATCCGGGTAGTAAATACTATGATAATTTTGTGTCCGATTGGTCGCAAGGGAAATATTATGAAATCTATCATTCGGCACTATTAAATGATATGAAAAAACATGCTTCATCTATTCTAGAATTAAAACCTTAAATTATGCTATTTTCGAATAAATTATTATTTGTTATTTATACTCTATCGGTATTGCTTTTGTCAATATTAGTGCCTATTTGGTTTGCATTTATACTTTTGTTAATCTTTTTTTCTTTTGTGTTTTCATCCAAAACAACAAAAGCTTTTTTATTGGGTTTTGCAAGTGTGTTTTGTGCTTGGATCATCTTAATGTTATTTAAAGATTTTCAAAATGATTCACTATTATCAACTCGAATAACACATTTATTTAAATTACCTTCTAAGTGGATATTACTTATACTAACGGCATTAATTGGGGGTATTCTAGGGGCTTTGTCTACCTGGTTAGGCAAAAATTTAAAATCCTCATTTGGTTATATAAAATAATACTTCTAATTTAGTGATGTGAATCACAAGGTTTTATTTATTTTTATTAGTATTGTATTAGTTCGTTTTCAACTAGCTGCACAAGTAGTATATATTGCTGAAGATAAAAGCGAAGCGTCTAAATGCATCTATATAACCAACAATAAAGTGGAGGCCACATCCATTGTATATAAGACTGAAGATATCTCACAAGCTACCATTCAAGAAGGAATTTGGTTTGTAACTGATTGGAAAGCAGAGGCTTCTATGTGTATTTATCTCACCAAATTTAAAGGAGAAGCCGACGAAATTATCTATTTTACAGATAATAAAAAAGAAGTAGCTAAACTCAAATAAGGATGTTTTTTTAAGACTTACATTTTAGGCTGTATTTTTAGCTAATATTTTAGTATTTTAGCGCTCTTTTTGCATTCATTAATAAAGCCCAAAGGATTTAAAAAAATATGATGTATTTTATAAAAGGAGAGATTGTAATGATTAATCCTGCACTTGTGGTTATAGAAACAAATGGTATTGGATATGGCTTACATATTAGTTTATATACCTATTCTAGCATTCAAACCCAGAAACAGTGTAAATTGTTCACCTACTTACATGTAAAGAATGAAGGTTCGAATGTTTCGGGTTTAGAATTATTCGGTTTTTATGAAGAAGCAGAAAGAGAAATATTTTTAAAATTGACTTCTGTATCAGGGATTGGAGTGAATACCGCTCGGATGATGCTATCATCACTTAATCCAAGTGAAATTGAACGAGCTATATTACAAGGAAATGTAGCTTTGATTCAAAGTATAAAAGGTATTGGCCCTAAAACAGCACAACGAGCAATTCTTGAATTGAAAGATAAAATTAGTGGCACTAGCAGTACCGATTCGTCAATGGGTGCGGTGCAACAACATATGGGCAAACAAGATGAAGCACTGCAAGCACTTATTGCTCTTGGAATCGCTAAGCCTATGGCTGAAAAAGCATTAGGTAAAATAATTGGGAATAAACAAGATTTAGGGGTGGAGGAAATGATAAAATTAACTTTAAAATCATTGTAATCAATTATTTAGATAAAAGGCAATGAGAATGAATAATATGCGTTTATATACAATTACATTAACTAACCAATGGACCTTAGCTACTTATATGAGAATTAGTACGTTTCTTTTTACTTTCTTGCTCGTTTGTCTATATGCTTCTCAGGCGCAGGCTATGGCTACCGATTCCTTAAAATATCCCATAAAAGATAGAAACGGTGATTATATAACTGACCCCGTAAATAACTCAATTGATTTGGATGATCCATCCAATGTGGTGAAAACAGTTGAGTATGATCCTGAAACCAAAATGTATATTGTTCGAGAAACCGTAGGCGGATTTAGTGTTAGACCCCCCCAATATTTAACCTATGAAGAGTATGCTAAATATATTGAGCAACAACAAAAAAATGAATTTGTAAGAGGGCGTAATAGTGGAACAGAACTCGTTGAACGAAAAGGAATCGTTGCACCAATTAATACCAAAAATAAAACCTTAGATCGATTATTTGGTGGATTAACTGTAGATATTAGACCTTCTGGGAATATCGAATTAACCTTAGGGGGCAATAGCACTAAGATTGCCAATCCAACCCTTCCTCAACGTACTCAAAAAACAGGCGGATTTGATTTTGATATGAATATCAATCTAAACGTATTAGGGAAAATTGGTAATAAACTACAATTAAATTTAAATTATAATACGCAAGGGGGATTCAGTTTTAATAATGATTTTAATAATCTTATTAAGTTGAATTATGTGGGAGAAGAAGATGACATCGTTCAAGAATTAGCAGCAGGTACTGTTAGTTTACCTTTAAATACTCAATTGATTACAGGAGCTCAAGCACTTTTTGGTTTTAAAACCAAATTACGTTTTGGCCGTTTTACTGTTTCAGCCTTAATGTCGCAACAAAAATCTAAAAAAGAAAGTATCACTTTAGATAATGGTGTTCAACTTCAAAAGTTTGAAATTGCTGCAGATAAATATGATTTGAATCGCCACTATTTCTTATCACAAAAATTCAGAAGCAATTTCGATTTCGCTTTAAGCACTATTCCAAATATTAATTCTGTGCTGCAAATTAATAGAGTGGAGGTATGGGTAACTAATAGAAATGGTGCTACCGTAAATGTGCGTGATGTAGTAGCATTAGCCGATTTAGGGGAAGTAACTCCGTATTCAACGAATGTACATAGCATTGCTACCAATCCATTGCCTGATAATTATTCTAATGATTTATACCAACAATTAACCGGTGGATCACCTAGTATTTCAGATGATAGAAGAGGTATCGATAATGTAATTCCATTTTTACAAAATGATTTAAATCTACAACCGATACAAGATTATGAAAAAATATATGCACGTAAATTAGCACCTAGCGATTTTACATTCGATGCAGCTTTAGGATTTATCTCGTTAAATCAAACCTTAAACCCGAATGAAGTATTAGCGGTTGCCTATGAATATACCTACAATGGAGTGAGACATCAAGTAGGGGAGTTCTCTACACAAATCGTAGGCGATTCAAATGATGTAAGTAAAGTACTTTATCTAAAAATGTTGAAGAGTACAAGTGCTCGTCCTCAATTACCTATATGGAATTTGATGATGAAAAATATATACTCGATTGGTGGATACCAAATCAGTAATGAAGATTTTTTCTTAGATGTATATTATAATGATCCAGGGAATGGCTTGAAACGTTATTTACCAGAAGGAAATATTAAAGGCAAACAATTAATTCGCTTATTGAATTTAGATAATACGAATAATCAAACCGATCCTCAACCCGATGGAGTATTTGATTTTATTCCTGATTTAACAATCAAACCAAGCAGTGGTAGAATTATGTTTCCATGTTTAGAGCCATTTGGAAATAATTTACAAGCTAAATTTGATCAATATGGTGATGGGGCAATTGCTCCCTCTTATGTATACAATCAGCTATATGATTCTACTCAAACCATCGCACAACAATTTCCTGAATTAAATCGATTTGTGATTAAAGGTTCTTATAAATCATCAGCAGGTGGTGATATACAATTAGGAGCATTTAATTTGCCACAAGGTTCTGTAACAGTTACTGCTGGAGGTATAAAACTAACCGAAGGAGTGGATTATACGGTTGATTATAGTTTAGGAAGAGTAAAAATCATTAATGAAGCAATTATTAAATCAGGGAATCAAGTGAAAATTGATTTTGAAAATAATGCTTTATTTGGTTTCCAAACAAAAGCTCTTTATGGAACACGAATGGATTATAGAGTAAGTGAAAAATTAAATATAGGTGCTACAATTATGCATTTAAGTGAACGACCATTTACTCAAAAAGTAAATATTGGTGAAGATCCTACACGTAATACAATCTTTGGCGCTGATATTAAATACAATACTGATTTACCTTGGTTAACTAAAGGACTTGATAAATTACCTATTTATTCAACAAAAGACATGAGTACTTTTACATTCAATGGTGAGGTAGCTCGATTACAACCGGGTCACTCTAAATTGATTGGAAAAGATGGAGTTATTTATTTAGATGATTTTGAAGGAACAAATAGTGGTTTCGATATTCGTTTACCAGCTCAAAACTGGAAGTTAGCAAGTACTCCTCGTAATGCAGTTAATGCAAGTGGAACAATTCTTTTTCCTGAAGCAAATAACTATGATAGTACTAGCAACTTTAATAGAGCTAAGTTAAGTTGGTATACCATCGATCCTTCATTTATGCAAGAAAATTCACAATTCTTGCCATCCTATGTAAAAGATAATCCAGCAGATTATATCGATCATTATACACGTCAAATTCAACAAACAGAAGTTTATCCAAATAAATCATTGAATGGTTCGTTTCAAAATGTATTACCTACTTTAGATTTGAAATTGGATCCTCGTCAACGTGGTCCTTATAATTTTGATTCGAAACCGTTTGCTACTACCTACTCTTCAGGTATCGATGATTCAGGCTATTTAAATAATCCAAAATCAAGATGGGCGGGTATTATGCGTAATATCGATAATACAGATTTTGAACAAACCAATGTAGAATATATCGAATTTTGGATGTTAGATCCATTTATATATGATAGAGGAGTTAACAGACAAGGTGATTTATATATTAATTTAGGTACAATATCTGAAGATATTTTACACGATAGTAGAATGAATTATGAAAATGGATTAGATTGTGATGTCACTAAAAATGATCAAACTACTATGGGACAAGTGCCTCGTGTAGCTCCAATAGTAAATTCATTTAATAATGACCCAGCCATACGTGCTTGTCAGGATGTGGGCTATGATGGTTTAACCGATGATTTAGAAAAAATAAGATATGCTAATTTCATAAATGATTTACGTACAACAGTAACTAGTAATACTGCTTTAGTAGATCAACTAGCATTAGATCCCGCTAATGATGATTATAAATATTATAGAGATGAAACCTATGATGCTACGAGTGCAAAAATAATCGATCACTATTTAAACTATAATAATCCGCAAGGTAACTCTCCCATTGTAAATGAGAGTGAAAGGTTCTCCAATGCAGCAACGAATATTCCAGATATAGAAGATTTAAATAGAGATAATTCATTAAATGAAAATGAAGAGTATTATCAATATAGAATTCCAATATTCCCTGGAATGAATGAATCGAATAATAAATATATCGTTTCTAAAGTGGATAATCCTGCATCAACAGTTACATTTAATGGTCAAAACATTCCACTAGATCCATACACTTGGTATCAATTCAGAATTCCAATAAGAGAGTTTGAAGATAAAATTGGAGATATTTCCGATTTTAGATCTATACAAACGATGCGTATGTACTTAACTAATTTTGAAAAACCTATCGTAATGCGTTTGGCTAAATTAGAACTAATACGTAATCAATGGAGAGTATATAATGGAGATTTAAAACGTCCTGGGGATGTGATTCCTACTGATCCTGATAAACCTACAACCTTCTTCCAAACCTCTGTAAATATCGAAGAGAACTCAGAAAAATCACCTGTTAATTATGTGATTCCTCCAGGTATATATAGAGAACAAGGTCCTGGTCAAAATGCCAATACCAATGTGCAATTAAATGAGCAAGCAATCTCTGTGAAAGCATGTGGTTTACAAGATGGCGATGCTAGAGCATTATTTAAAAATTTAAATTTAGATTTAAGAAATTATAAAACATTAAAAATGTATATCCATGCTGAAGAGGCTAGTCCAACTGCAGTGAATGGAGATATCACAAGTTTCTTACGTATTGGTTCAGATTATAATAGTAATTATTATCAGTATGAAGTGCCTTTAACTTTAACACCTCCGGGTACTTATAAAAACGATATTGAAGCTGATCGTTTAAAAGTTTGGCCAGAAGAAAATAATATCGATTTAGATTTAGATGCATTCATCAAATTAAAACAAGAGCGTAACTTGAAAGGAGTTCCTTTAACAGTTCCTTACTCAACTATTGATAGCAAAGGTCATATATTAACCATCGTTGGGAATCCAGATTTAGGGATGTCGGCAACCGTTATGTTAGGGGTAAAAAATCCAGCTCAAAATGCACCATTTAATCCGAGAGATGTAGAAGATGATGGAACCGCTAAATGTGTAGAAGTATGGTTTAATGAGCTTCGTACCAATGGTTTGGCTGAAAATGGGGGTACTGCTACATTAGCCAACGTAGCATTAAAAATGGCAGATTTAGCCAATATCAATGTATCTACACGTTATCACTCTATAGGCTTCGGACAGTTAGAGCAACGAGTGGATCAACGTTATAGAGATGAATATGTAGATTATGATGTAGCTGGTAATGTAGAAGTAGGTAAATTCTTCCCGAAAAAAGCAGGGATCAGAATCCCTTTCTATGGTACCTATGCACAAAAATTTAGTACACCACAATATGACCCTTATATGTTAGATGTGAAATCGAAAGATAATATTGCATCTATTAAAGAATATTATGGAGCTGATAGCGCTGCATTATACAAAAAACAAATTCAATCTATCGAAACTAGAAGAGGATATAACTTTACCAATGTACGTATCGTTCCAGATAGTAAATCGAAAAAAGTTTGGCCTTGGAGTTTAGGTAATTTCAGTTTTACCTATGCTTATACCGAAATGTTTAAATCAGATCCATTTATGGAATATAATGGAGTGAAAAATTATAATGGTTCATTCACTTATAATTATTCTCCACAACCATGGTTCTTATATCCTTTCAAGAAAGCAATTAAGAGTAAGTCGAAATGGTTTGATATTATTAAAGATATCAACTTTAACATAGTTCCTACTACTGTATCATTCAATACAGAAATGCGTAGACGATTTGGTGAGCAACGTTTACGAGTGATTGGAAATGATGAGTTTCCTATTGCACCAACATTTAATAAATTCTTTGTTTGGGATAGAGATTATGTATTTAGATGGAGTCCGTTTAAATCGTTGAATATTGATTATAGCGCTTCAAATAATGCACGTATTGATGAACCAGACGGGAAAATTGATACCAAAGAAGAAAAGAAAATTGTTTGGGATAATGTATTGAAGTTTGGACGTAATACAAATTATTTACAAAGTTTAAATGCCTCTTATACGCTACCTATAAATAAAATTCCATTATTAGATTGGATACAAGTTCGTGCAACTTATGCAACAACTTATAATTGGACAGCTAGTGCGCAAGTTCGAGATGCAGTAACTAATCAATACAAACAAAATCCATTAGGTAATATTGTAAGTAATTCGCAGAATATTAATACCACCGGTGATTTTAATATCAAACGTTTGTATGATAAATTACCTTTCTTAAAAACATATAATAATCCGAATCCAAATCAAGGGGATCCAAAAAAACGTAAGACGTTTAATGATACACAAAAGAAAGCAAAGGATAAATTGAAAGCTGATTTATTAAAAGCACAGAAAGAATTGAATAAATGGAAACAAGATATTAAAGATACCAAAGAAGATAAAAAATTAACAAAAGAACAAAAGTCTGAAATTATTAAGGCTGATAAAGCTAAAATTAAATCGACTAAAAAAACAATTGCAAAACTTAAAAAAGATATTTCTGAAAAACAACCAAGTGAAAAACCAGGTTTAGCTATTTTACTTCAACCACTATTAATGCTTAAAAAAGTAAGTATTTCGTATAGTGAAAATAGATCAACTACTTTAACCGGATTTATGCAAACACCTAAATATTTAGGAGTGAGTAGTATGGGTAGTCCAGGTTATGATTTTGCATTTGGTAAACAACCGGGTATGACACCTTTTACAGAATTAGATGCCGCAGAACGAACGGCTTGGTTAGATAATGCAGCTGCAAGAGGTTGGATTAGTAATGATACATTCTTGAATAGACCATTCTTACAAACCTATCAACAAGCATTAAATATTAAAGCTAATTTAGAGCCATGGCGTGATGTGAAAATTGATTTAGAATGGAATAAATCATATACAGTAAATCATCAACAATTATTTAAAGTACAAACGGAGGATGGAAATTTCGAACATCTATTCCCGAAAGATATGGGTACATTCACGATCACTACATTGCCAATTAGAACCATGTTTGATAAAATTAATGCCGATTTTACTACAAAAGTGTATAATGATTTTGAAGCAAACAGAACCATTATTTCAGATCGTATCAGTCAAATAAATCCTAACGCTAATCCTACGAATAGTTATGTGACACCAGATGGAACAGTTGTAAATTCTTACAAAGAAGGCTATGGTCCAAAATCACAAGATGTATTGATCCCTTCATTCCTAGCAGCATACAATGGTAAAAATGCAAATACGGTTAGTTTAAATCCATTTAAAGCAATGCCATTACCTAACTGGAGATTCACGTATAATGGTTTGACTAACTTTGCATGGGCGAAAAAAATATTTACTAGTTTCTCTTTAACGCATGCGTATATCTCTACGATGAGTATTAATAGTTTTGAAACAAATTTTGATTATTCAGGTGATGGAACCTATCTAAACTCAAGCAAAAGAGATACATTGAACAATAACTATGTATCCTTATATCGTATGCCTAATATCGTGTTGAATGAGTCGTTCCAACCACTAATCGGTATTCGTATGTCGTTTAAAAATAGTTTAACGATTGATTTTGATTTCAAAAAATCAAGAATCATGACGATGAGTTTTGCCGATTATCAATTGAATGAAATTAAATCAGAGGCCTATACATTTGGTATTGGATATAAATTGAAAGGAATTAAATTCTCTTTATTCAAAATCAAAGGCAAACCATTTAAATTGGATAATGATTTCAACTTCAGATTCGATTTCAGTATTAGAGATAACATCACTATATCACATCGTATCGATCAGAACAGTAATATTCCAACGGTAGGTGCGAAAGTGGTAACCATCAGTCCATCGATTGATTATACCGTAAGTAAACGTGTGAATGTGCGAGTATTCTTCGATTATAGCAGAACGAAACCATATACTTCCGCATCTTTCCCAATTACTAATATGCAAGGGGGTATTAAATTAAGATTGAGTTTAAATCCGAATTAATTAGCAAATTAGCAAATTCGTAATTCGTAATTCGTAATTTGTAATTGAATTTCTTAATTCGTAATTGAATTTATTTTATTTCACCTGAATTGTAATTCCATCCAATTCAACGATATCGTTGTGGCGGATTTTTTTTCTTTTTTCGGTGGCTATATTATCATTCACTTTTACTTCGCCTTCTAAGATTCGAACATTGGCTTCGCCTCCTGTACCCACTAATCCCGTAATTTTTAAAAGCTTATTGAGTTCAATAAATTCTTGATTTTCGTTGATAGTAAATTCGATGATAGATGACATGATAGATTATATATGTTTTTCGGCATGATAGCTCGAACGAACTAAGGGTCCGCTTTCTACATAAGTAAAGCCTTTTTCTAAAGCTACTTCTTTATATTTTTTAAACTCATCTGGATGCAGATATTTTTGTACGGCCAAATGATTTTTGGTAGGTTGTAAATACTGACCAATCGTTAAAATTTCTACACCTGCTTTACGTAAGTCGTCGAATGTTTCATAAATTTCTTCTTCAGTTTCGCCCATACCCAACATCAAACCACTTTTCGTTTTGTCGATTCCCCCTTTTTTCAAATACGCAAGTACTTCCATACTTCTTTCATATCTTGCTTGCACTCTCACTTCACGAGTAAGTCGTTTTACCGTTTCAATATTATGTGAAACTATTTCAGGTTTTACTTCGATAATACGATTCAATTGATCTTCTTTTCCTTGAAAATCTGGAATCAATGTCTCAATCGTTACTCCGGGTGCATGTTTACGAATAGCACGAATTGTTGCTGCCCATATTTTAGAGCCACCATCAATCAAATCATCTCGATCTACTGAAGTTAATACTACATGTTTTAAGCCCATGGTTTTGATACTTTGAGCGACTCTGTATGGTTCAGCAATATCCACCGCTTCAGGTTTGCCAGTGGCTACATTACAAAACTGACAAGAACGTGTACATACATTACCCAATATCATTAAGGTTGCCGTGCCAGCTGTCCAGCATTCTGCTTGATTCGGACAGTTACCACTTTCACATATCGTATGAAGTTTATTTTCGTGTACGATTTTTTTTACCCCTACATAATCTTTCCCTGAAGGGATTGGCACTTTCAACCAATCTGGTTTACGTAATCGTTTTTGTTGTTCAGTCGAAGTTTGATTCATTTATACGGATTCCGTTTTAATACGGTTTGCAAAAATACTAACTAAATGAATAATATGGCGAGATAAATAAATAAACTAAAACACCTGTGATGGAAACATACAACCACAAAGGAAATGTAATACGCACTATTTTTTTATGTTGCTCATATTCACCCGTTAAACCTCTGTAGGTACTCAATAAAATAAATGGTAATACGATTGCTGCTAAAGGGATATGAGTTAGTAAGATGAAATAGTAAATATATTTTTTAACCCCATCACAACCATAATGGGTGTCTAACGTAAGAAGATGATGTAAGATATAAGATACCAAAAACAAGGTAGAGAGAACCATGGCAAAAAGCATGGTGTTTTTATGAGCGGTATATTTTTTTTGTTTAATAAAAAAAAGACCTAGTACTAATAGAATAGTAACAGCAGAATTAATAAAGGCATTGGCAGTAGCGAAATAATGAGGAGAAAAACCTAAATTAGTACCAACTAATTTAAATCTACCTAATAATACTACTACAGCAAAAACTACTACAGATAAAGTACCAATGATGCTATAAGCAAGGTTATCATTTTTTTTGAAATAAGGAGTGAGCATTTTAATTTTTAAATTTTGAATGATTAATTAAGACCTAAAGTAACGAATTTTCGTTACTGCATATGATTTTTTTATTTTTTTATTTTTTAGCATTTAAGATTTAACCATAGTAATTAAATATTATTTATTTGACATTATATTTTTATCCCATTAACAAACCAGCCAATGTTGCAGATAAATAAGATGCCAATGTACCACATAATAAAGCTTTTAAACCTAATTTAGCTAAGTCAACTCTTCTATTTGGAGCTAGTTCACCAATACCACCAATCTGTATCCCTACCGAACTAAAATTAGCAAATCCACATAAAGCAAATGATGCGATAGCAATTCCTTTTTTGCTAATTGGATTATTTAAAGTGTAGGTATGTTGTCCTTCATTAAATAATATTGTTTTATTTCCTATCAAACTAATTAATGTTTGTTTATCCATCACTTTCGCTTGTATCAATTGTGATGCTTCATTGTATGTGAAGGTATTTGTACTAACAATATGATCAATAATTTGTTTAATCGCTGGAGTAACATTTTTGGCATTTTTAATGAGCTCAATAAAATTGGTTTTTGCATGTGTTAAACCAGTCATATTGCTATAGGCTACAAATTCGTTCATAGTTAATTTCTGTCCCATAAAAGTAGCCACCGTTTGCACATCAGCACTCGGAACGCCCATTACATAAGCAAGTGGATAAAATAGATAGCCGAAAATTGTATTTAAGTTAATAGGAGTAGTAGCACCACATAAAACAGAAATTTTACCTAATATATAATTCATCATGGCGATTAAAGCAATAAATCCTATCAGCATGGCAATCACATTGATAGATATTTTCATTCCATCACTCGCACCATGTGAGATTGCATCAATCACATTAGAGTAATTACTTTTAATATCTACTTTTACGCTACCCTGAGTTTGTGAAACTTCTGTTTCGGGAAAAACAATTTTTGAAATTACAATAGATGCAGGAGCAGCCATTAGAGAGGCAGCGATGAGGTATTCAGCTGGTACGCCCATATTTACATATACTATTAAGATTCCACCGGCTATACATGCCATACTTCCAGCCATGGAAGTAAGTAATTCGCTCTTAGTCATACCTTCTAAATACGGACGAATCATCACTTGTGCTTCTACTTGACCCACAAAGGCAGAGGCAACATTTGATAAAGTTTCAGCTCCGCTGGCACGCATAATAAAATGAACCCCACGAGCAATGATAGCCACAACTCGTTGCATGATACCGAAGTGATATAAAATAGCTACCAATACACAAACTAATATGATAGTAGCTGGAATATTAAAGGCAAAAATAAAAGCATTGTTTCCTCCAAAAATAGGCGCTAAAGCAGGAGGATTTGGAAGAACACCCCCAAAACAAAACATCATCCCTTCACGTGCAAATTCTTCGATTTTTTCCATGCCATGTCCTAATAACTGAAAGAATTTAGTCACAATAGGTACTTTTAAAATGAGTAAGGCTAATACTAGTTGTAAGCCTAAGCCACTAAAAACTAAACGGTAATTGATTTTTCCTCTATTATTTGAAAATAAAAAGGCGATGCCTAATATTGAGATGATCCCTAAAATACCTATAAATTTTTCCATATTATTATACTGACGGATTTGAATTGATTTCGGAAGAAGTTTCTGTTACAGTTTCTGAAGTAGTAGGAGCTAAATACACTTCTACAGTAACTTGTTTTTTACTGTACCATAGAGCTATGAAGCCCAAAATAATAAATGGTATACTGAGTAATTGGCCCATATCCAAAGGTAATGTTTTTTCAAAATCTTGTTGCACTTCTTTAAAAAATTCAACTAGAAAACGAAATGTAAACATGCCGATTAAAAAGTAGGCTGAGATGGTACCTGCTTTCAGTTTATCCATGTTTTTTCGAGCATATACATACAGACTGATACATAAAATAAAATAGGCTAGTGCTTCATAAATTTGAGTAGGATGTCTACTAAGAGTATCAGCGATATGGTTGGTAAAATTACGCTCAAAAACTACTGCCCAAGGTAAGTTCGAAGCTTTGCCTACAATTTCACTATTGCAAAAATTACCTATTCGTATAAAGGAGGCCACTATAGCCACTCCAACCACCACACGATCGCCCACGTAAAAAAATGATTTTTTTATTACATATTTAGCATAGACCCAAACGATGATTACAATAGCAATGGTAGCACCATGACTAGCTAATCCACCATGCCATATTTTAATAATTTCACCAGGATGTTTCAAATAAAAATCTAAATCATAGAAAAGGACTTCCCCTAATCTAGCACCGATAATGGCAGAAATAACAACCATATAAAGTAGAGAAATCATATAGTTATCTGGAATTCCTGAACGTTTATATAAATCATTTACGAGTACAAAAGCTAATGCAATTCCTAACGCAAAAAATAATCCATACCAACGAAAAGTAAATATAAAAAAAGAGATATCTGGATTTAGATTCCAGTGAATAGCTAATAATGAATTCATCCAACAAATATAGTTTTTTTAAATAGTATAGCATAATGCAAGCACAATAAGAGCTAAAATAAAATATCTTTTTGAATTGTTTACAATTGCTTGAAATTGAGTTGATTTATAGCCATGTTTTCAAAAGAAAATAGATGTTAATAATTGTTTTTGTATTCTCGTAAATTAGTTCTACTTTTACACTAGAAACGAAACTCTACATATCACTTTTCCCCCTAGATTAGTGATATATATACCACCAGCGAAATGCTCCTATCTATAGTTTGGGATAACTATTGAATTAATTATTTTATTAATAAAAATATTAATTTAACTAAACATGGTTAAAGAGCTTTTTAATTCGTTTATGCACCCTTGGGAAATCAAGGCGATGTACAATCTAAAATTTAAAGAAAGAATTAAACAACCTAAAGAATCACTTGATTCATTAGTTGTTGGATTGAATGACAGAGATTTCTGCTATGTATCTCTATCAAAAGTTTCACGTTCATTTGCCGTAGTAATACAGCAATTGCCAGTAGAATTGCGCGACCCTGTTTGTATATTCTATTTGGTATTACGTGGTTTAGATTCGATAGAAGATGATATGGATTTTGATCAAGAATCAAAATTAGCTTTATTACGTACTTTTTATGAAAAATGCGAAATAGACGGCTGGAACATAGAAAACGTTGGTGATTCGGCTGATTACAGAGTCCTATTAAAACATTTCGAGCAAGTAATTAATCTTTATAAAAGCTTAAAACCAGCCTATAGAGAAGTGATTTCAGATATCACTAAACGTATGGGAAATGGAATGGCTGATTTTGCTGAGAAAAAAGTAAATAGTTTAGCTGATTATGATTTGTATTGCCATTACGTGGCAGGATTAGTGGGTATTGGTTTATCTGGATTGTTTTCTGCATCTGGATTAGAATCAAGTTTCCTACAAACAGAAGATGATTTATCTAATTCAATGGGGCTGTTTTTACAAAAAACCAATATCATTCGCGATTATCATGAAGATTTAGAATCAGGTAGAATCTTTTGGCCGAGTGATGTGTGGAGTAAATACGAACCTGTATTAGGCAATTTTGAAAAGAAAGCGTACGAACCCAATTCATTGGCTTGTTTAAATGAATTAGTATCAAATGCTTTACAACATGTGCCTGATTGCATCACGTATATGAGCAAATTGAAGAATAAACAAATCTTTAGATTTTGCGCCATACCTCAAGTAATGGCCATTGCTACACTTGCTAAAGTGTATAATAATCCAGACGTATTTACATCAAATGTAAAAATTAGAAAAGGCTTAGGAGCGAAGTTGATGTACTATACCAATGACTTTGAAAATTTATTATTCGAATTTAAAAAATGTGCGATTAAAATTGAGAATAACCTCAATCCAAATGATCCACATTACGAAAAAATAAAATCGCAAGTAGAGTATATCAAACGTGTTTGTTCTATCGATTGGAACAATCCTTCGTACGATTTTCAGCATATGATTTATAAAATGGTTTCTTAATTTTTTTAAACGTAAAACCGATTCAATATGAATAATACTAATAAAGAATTTGATGTTTGCATTATTGGCGCAGGTTTGGCAGGTGGAGTTCTAGCTGCATACTTAGGAAAAAATGGGAAGAAAGTTGCCGTTGTTGAAAAAATGATGATCGAACAAGATGGTATCATCGGTGAATTGTTGCAACCAGGTGGTGTAGAAAAATTGTGTGATATGGAACTGGAACATTTAGTCGAAGGCATAGATGCACAAAAAGTAAAAGGATATGGTTTGTTTTTAGGTAAAGAACGTATTCAATTACATTATCCTCAAAACGCCGCGAAAGTATATGAAGGAAGAGGTTTCAGATATGGAAAATTTATTTCTTCAATTCGAAATTATATTCAATCACTAGAAAATGTAACCTTGATTGAAGGCACGGTGACTGATTTTATTGAAGATGATCAGCATATTTATGGATTAAAATATAAAGACAAAAAAACGGGAGAGGAGCAATATATACATGCGCCTTTAACAGTTGCTTGTGATGGAGCCTTTTCGTTTTTCCGTCAAAAATTATCGGATGCCACACATACAATCAATTCTTATTTTTTAGGATTGGTCTTAAAGAATCCACAGTTACCTTATCCAGATCACGGACATGTAATCTTATGCGATTCGGGTCCAGTATTGGCTTATCCAATTGCAACAGGTGAATGTAGAATGTTGATTTCATTTCCTGAAACCAATATGCCTAAGAAAAGTCCAGAGTTGATTGCTTATTTAAAAAATGAATTAGCGAAAGAATTGCCGGAAGAAATTCTACCTTCTTATATGGATGCTGTTGACGAAGGCAAGTTTAAAGTAATGCCTGCGCAATATGTACCTGCACAACCTAAATTAAAAAAAGGAGCCGTATTATTAGGCGATTCGTTGAATATGCGTCACCCATTGACTGGCGGCGGTATGACCGTAGCATTGACAGATATTCATTCATTAGGTAGATTATTGCTTCAAATTGATATGAATAATGAAAAAGCATTATTTGATACGGTTCACGAATATTATGAAAAACATCATAGTAATAATGCAACCGTAAATATTTTAGCGGATGCTTTATATGGCGTAGTTCAAGATCCACAATTGAAAGTAGCTTGTTTTGAATATTTGAAAAAAGGCGAAAATTATTATAAAGAGCCTATTTCATTATTGTCGGCGGTGAATAGAGAGCGTACCACTTTATTAAAACATTTCTTCTCCGTTGCCTTTTTTGGAGTGAATGATAATATCAAATTCCCAACTCCATCAAATGTAGGTAAGGCCTTTAACATGGTGAAGCATGCTTTAGAAATATTGAATCCATTGATGTTAAATGAAAATCCTGATATGGTTACGAAAGGCGCTTTGAAAGTTACTGAAGGAGCATTGAAAGTGACCAATACAGTGACTAAAACAGCTAATTCCTTTACTGATAAAGTAAGTGAAAATGCGAATATGATTAAGCGTAATGCGAAAAAAATTACGAGTAAAGTATTAGATTAATCATATAAAAAATAAATTCATCTGAAAAAACTTCATACCTCGTATGAAGTTTTTTTGTTTAGGAGCCCACTGCTAAATGAGTATAAACGAATATAATTATTTGAATACGAAACAAAACATTTCTATTTGAGTTTGATTACTTATATTTGATATTAAATACAGAACACGATATGTTAGCTAGAAATATATACAACGAAGAACACGAACTTTTCAAACAAACCGTTAGAGAAATTGTAGCCAAAGAAATACTTCCTTATAATGCGCAATGGGAAAAAGATAAGATGGTAAGTCGCGAATCTTGGTTAAAAATGGGTGAAGCAGGTTTATTGTGTATGCAAGCACCTGAAGAATATGGTGGATTAGGTATCAAAGATTTTAAATACAATGCAATTGTATCAGAAGAGATTGCCATAAGTGGATGTGCTGGTCCTGCGATTAGTTATCCTTTACATAGCGATATTGTGGCTCCTTATATATTAGATTTTGGTTCGACTTATTTAAAAGAAAAATATATTCCTAAAATGGTGACTGGTGAATATATTGCTGCAGTAGCGATGACTGAACCAGGCGCTGGTAGTGATTTGCAGAGTATGCGAACGACTGCTGTTGATATGGGCGATCATTATTTAGTGAATGGTTCCAAAACATTTATTACCAATGGATATTTATGCGATATTGCTGTAGTAGCCGTAAAAACCAATCCTAGCTTAGGCGCAAAAGGAATCAGTTTATTATTAATGGAAGCAAGTGCAGCTGGATTTTCGAAAGGAAAACCATTTGAAAAAGCAGGTTTACATGCGCAAGATACTTGTGAATTATTTTTTGAAAATGTAAAAGTGCCTAAAGAAAATTTGATTGGCGAAGAAGGAAAAGGTTTTGTCTACTTGATGACAGAGTTGGCTCAAGAGCGATTGGTGGTTGGTTTAGGCGCTATTGCTGCGGCTGAATGCGCTTTGGCAGCTACTATTCAATATACAAAAGATAGAGTAGCTTTTGGTAAACCCATTTCAGAATTACAAAATACTCGTTTTAAATTAGCCGAATTAGCTACGAAAGTAAGTGTGGGTAGAACCTATGCAGATAGATGTGTAGAATTGCATTGTGAGAAAAAATTAGATGGAGCAGGTGCAAGTGCTGCTAAATATTATTTGAGTGAATTGCAATGTGAAGTAGCTGATGAATGCGTACAATTGCATGGTGGATATGGATATATTTGGGAATATCAAGTGGCTCGTTCTTGGGCAGATGCTAGAGTACAACGTATTTACGCAGGTACCAATGAAATTATGAAAGAATTAATTGCACGAAGTGTATTGAAATAAATTTTCTGCACAATCAAAATAAATGTATTTATTAAGATTGTACAGTTCACATAAACATGAAAAAATACTTTCTATGAATGTACCCCCATTCATGAATCTACAAGTGTATAAAACCTAAGCCACTTTATACAAATCGATAACAGCAAGATGTAAATATTCAAATTCGATTGAAAAATTGAAGTGCTAGAATTATGTCTGTTTGAGTATTTATGCATGAGCATTGATAGAAAGTGCTAAACAAAACACCCATGAAAACAATACTCGGACATGCACCGTTTATTCGGATTGTGCTATTATTTATACTTGGAATAATATCCTATCAAGTAGTAGCGATTCCTTTAATACTAGCCATTATTCTATTTATACTAGCTGCCATTATTTCATTGTATTTAATCTTAACAAAAGCACATCATTTCGCCTTTAAGTTTAGATATTTTACAGGCGGATTTATTTTTATAATACTTTTGGTATTGGGCAATTTATTGACTGGTTTGCAACAACAATATATTACACCATCCCAGTTTGCAAGTTTTCTACCCGCAACAAATAAAGCAGTTTATTATCAGGCGTTGATAGAAGCAGATTTAAAAGCAACTAAAAATGGAGTGAGCACTACTGCAAAAATTGTTTCGATTGTAAAAGATTCTAGTAGTTATAAAGTACATGGATTAATCCATTTATTTATTCAAGATACACAAGCAATCAAAGGTTTGGCTTATGGTGATTTAATTGCAGTGAAAGCTACTATACTCGAGATTGAACCTGTAAAAAATCCTTTTGAATTTGATTCGAAAAATTATTACGATCGAAAAAAAATCGCTTATCAAAGTTTTGTAGCGTCAACCAATTATACTTTGCTTCAACGGCAACACGCGAATCTATTTTTTCAATGGATATTTAGTATTCGAAAATATATCACTCATAAATTTGAAATGCATATTCAAGACCAAGCAGCACAAGGCGTTTGCAATGCTTTGTTATTAGGTGTAGTAGGAGAGGTGGATGATGCATTATTACAAGCCTATGCAAGTAGTGGTGTGATACATATCTTATCAGTATCGGGATTGCATGTAGGTATTTTTTATATCATCATTAATTTTTTATTTCAGTTGATACAAAAAGATAATTTGAAAATCAGGTGGTTTAAAGCGCTTATGTCTTTACTACTGATTTGGTTTTATACCTGTTTAAGTGGAATGTCGCCCTCTGTTTTGCGCTCGGCTGTGATGCTTACTTGTATTATCATGGCAACTACCCTCAATAGAAAAATTAGTATTTATAATTCATTAGCGGCCTCTTGTTTTATATTGTTGTGTTTACATACTACCTATATTTATGATGTAGGATTTCAATTGAGTTATTTAGCTGTTTTAGGAATTGTGTATCTTCAAGAACGCATCTATACTCTAACTGTATTCAAAAATTATATAGCAGATAAAATATGGAACATGACAAGTGTTTCGATAAGTGCACAAGTAGTTACATCGCCCTTAAGTATTTATTATTTCTATCAATTTCCATTCTTGTTTTTGTTTGCTAATTTGTTGGTGATACCCATTATTTCATTGAGTTTGCCCATTGGTTTTTTATTTATGTTTGCTTGTTTGTTTGGCTCAGATAGTTTACTTCATTATATCGCTATTCCACTCGAATGGACTATTCGCTTATGCAATGCTATTATTATGTATTTCGATAAAATTCCATTTAATTCAATACGTCCATTATGTATGAACACCAGTCAAGTATTGCTGATGTATATATGTATTTTATTATTGTTTATACTAATTGAATTAAAACAAAGTAAATGGATAATGAGTTTTTTGTGTTGTATAGCTTTGTTTTTATTTACAAGTATCTATTATAAATATGATGTTTTACAACAAGAAAAATTTATTGTTTATAATACGCCCAATTTACAGCGAATAGAATTTATTGAATCAAACTATGTAGAGGTTTTTACTTCAGCACCAGACACGATAATGTATCTATATAAAATACGTCCTTTTCATATACATCAGCATATACAGCAACAATATTATCATTATATACAAGATAGTAATATGCAAATTGACTGGCATCAAAAGCATTTTTATATAGTCAATAATACTTCATATAATTTAGCTGAAGTAAGTAAAGCAGATTATATAATCGTGGGTCATGATGCGTTTGTAATTGCAGATCTAGAGCGATTAAAATCACTGCCCATACAATGGATATTCGATAGTAGTAATAGTTGGAAGTATATTGAAAAGATAAAAGATTTGTCAAATTTTAAGTATCATGCAACCAAATCAGACAAAGCGTATATCTTAGATTTATACACCAATTAATCCTACATGAAAACAATCATTTATGATGCCTTAGGAAAAGAACAATCTCGTATCAATACGGATATTGCTTCAAGTAGTTCACTCGATTTACAATTTCTACAAAATGGCATGTATTATTATTCGATAATTTCGCAACATAATATAGTGAAACAAGGTAAATTTGTACTACTAAAATAAGTACAATGAACTACGAATATATATCTATAGAAGTGAAAGAACGAGTACGTTATATCACTTTAAACAGAGTGGATAAACGAAATGCTTTCAACCACCAATTTGTAACTGAATTAAAACACGCCTTTGTTGAAGCAGAAGAAGCTACTGACACTAAAATAATTGTATTGCGTGCTAATGGAGAAGTGTTTAGTGCGGGTGCTGATTTGCAATATTTACAGAGCTTACAAAAAAATACCTTAGAAGAAAATTGGGCTGATTCACAACATCTGAAAGAGCTGTATCAGCATATGTATAAACATAAAAAAGTAATCATCGCACAAGTAGAAGGTCACGCCATTGCTGGTGGCTGCGGATTAGCCACGGTGGCTGATTTTACCTTTGCAGTGCCTGAAGCTCAATTTGGATATACGGAAGTGAAAATTGGTTTTGTACCTGCGATTGTAATGGTGTTTTTATTGCGTAAAATAGGAGAGACCAAAGCTAAAGAATTATTATTGACTGGTAAATTGATCAGCGCGCAAACAGCCAAAGACATGGGAATTATCATGGATACTTTGGCAAAAGAATCGATACAAGAATATGTATTTAATTTCGCTCAACAATTATGTAAAGAAACAAGTGCGGAATCGTTAAGTTTGACTAAATCGATGATTAGTGATGTGCAAAATATGACGGATGAAGAAGCTTTAAATTTCGCTTCGGAAATGAATGCTAAAGCACGCGCATCAGATGATTGCAAAAAAGGAATCGCTTCTTTTTTAGCGAAAGAAAAACTGGTTTGGTAGTACCTTTTTTTAATTACATCACGCCAAGGCGTGAACAAATATTCGATAATTTGCTAATTGACAAATCTGCTAATTTGCTAATTGAATAATCTGCTAATTATTTACTCTCAATATTAATTTTCTGTCCTACTACCCTGAATGTAGTTCTTCTATTACGTTGATGTTCTTCTTCGGTACAAGTCACGCCATTCCCACAATTATTAATCAACTTGGTTTCGCCATAACCTTTGGCAATCAATCGATCTGCAGCGATTCCTTTACTGATTAAATAATCTACTACACTTTGTGCACGAGCTTGGGAGAGTTTTAAGTTGTAGGCATCACTTCCTCGTGAATCGGTATGCGATCCAATCTCCACCGTGATATCCGGATTCTGATTGAAAATACTCAATAATGAATCAAGCGCTGGGAAAGACTCTGGACGTAAAGTCGCTTTGTCTAAATCATAATAAATATTCGAGATTTCAATATCCTTATTGGTGAATATTTTTTCTAATTCAACATCAACTGTTAACTCTATTGTTTTGCGTTGTGCATCAATTTTTCCTATCGTATTCACACTGGCAGTATTTTTCAAATACCCATTTTTGGTCACTACAATCGAGTAACTTTTTTCTTTTTCTAAATCAAATTTACTTAAGCCATTTTCATCAGTCAATAAAGCTTTAGTGATTTCACCACTTAATTCTACTTTAGCATCTTTCAGTAAATCGATTCCAATTACACTACTTTTCGAGTCTTCTGGGTCTTGATATTTTTTAGCAAATACTTTTACAATCAATACAAAATTATTTCGCAGGTATAATTCATACGAATAGATATCATCAAAGCCTTTTCCGTTTTTACGAGCCGATGTTAAATAACCACTCTTCAATACCGTGTCACTAGTATTAGCAGGTTTTGTTTTATCTAATATCAAATAAAAATCATCCGCGCCACTGTTGATGGGATAACGCATATTCTCTACATTTTTCCATATCGTTTTTTCTTTGCTAGCTTTAAAAATATCTAATCCGCCCAAGCCACTATGTCCTGTTGAAGAAAAATATAAATTATTATCTTTATCAAAAGTTGGAAACATGTCATCTGCTTCTGTATTGACAAATGTTCCCAGATTACTTACTTCGCCTAAGCCTTCTGCTAAAATGGGGACACTATAAATATCTTTTCCTCCAAATCCGCCTTTCTCATCTGATACAAAATATAAGGTTTTATTATCATTACTTAAAAAAGGCTGACCAACATTGCAACTATCATATAACAATGGAAGTTTTTCGGCTTCACTCCAATTGATTCCATCAAATACACTTTTATAGATAGCACAATAATCATCTTTACTTCCTGCGCTTCCACATCGAGTAAAATACATCACGGTATTATCTTTATTAAAACAAGCGGTGCCTTCATAATAATTAGTATTTACAGTACTAAATTTTGTAGGCAGTTCAAAAATGCTGCTCCCTTTTTTAGTGGTATATAAATCGCCATATTTTTCTTGTGTCCAGGTGTATTTTTGATCTCCATTGGCATCTGTTCTATCGCTTGTAAATACCAATGAACCATCTTTTAATTTAAAGGCAGCATAATCACTCTGAGCTGAATTGATTGCTTCTAAATTAATCGTTTTAGCACTTTGCGATTCGTTCATCCATACTTGACCTAATTTGCAAATTTCGATATGTCTTCTACATTCAGCTTCATAATCCTTATCATTTTGAATAATTTTTTCAAATACTTCAATCGCTTTTGTATAATCTTCATTTTTTTTCAACTCTAATGCATACTCAAAAAAGATATCGCTAGTCTCTTTCATTTCTAAGGTCTTTTCATACCAACTAACCGCTTCCTTCGGATTGTTATATGCATCGTATGCACGAGCTATCATTAACGTTTTAGTATATCGCTCTTCAGTTGTTTTTAAAGCCGATAATTCTTTGGGTAATAATTCAGTGGCTAATGCAAATTGTTTACTCGTATAAGCAGTAGTACCGTCAATAATAACTTTCTTAGTCTTACAAGCACTAAAGAAAAATAGCATAACTATAAATAGAAGTAAACGATTTGTATACATAAGATACACAAATTTACTCTTTCTATGCTTAAAAAAAGAAATACATGCTGAATATCTTTTTTTATTCCATTCATAATCTCTGTATGAATTATATCTATATCTTTTAGTAATAAGCTTTTATAATTGAGTATATCTGTTAATCTAAATGCTATTTTATAATTATACTTTTCCTATTATATGCCTAAAATTTTTTAGAGATGCCAAATTATATGGACATTCTATAATAGTCAATCTGTATAAATATAATTTGAAACGGAAGTATTGACAGATGTGTTGGATCACCAGATGGTTAATGATATTATATTTTTATTAAATTAAAGGAGGAATTAAAAATCATTTTGTATCCTAATTTCTTTTTTTCTAAGCTTTTCTCTGAATCATGTTTTTTCTAAGACATAAGATTCATTATCAAAAGATTTAAGCTAAACTTTGAAATAATATCATGCAACATAAAATCGATTTAAATAAAAATTACATTCAAAAATTAATATATAGCTATTTTTCGTAATTTATTTATAAATTTGTACATTCCACGTATAATTTTAATTATGAGAAAAATAGTACTCATTCTTATTCAACTATGTTTACTGTTGGGCATTTCCAATGCTCAGGTAGGTATCAATATATTGAATCCAGATTCATCCGCTGTATTACATTTAGAAAGTTCGAGTAAGGGATTTTTACCACCCAGGCTAACTACTGCTCAACGAAATAGCATCACTCGACCCGCACAAGGATTAATTATATTTAATACAACAGATAGTTTTTTACAATATTATACAGGCGAATGTTGGTTGAATGCCTATCAAAGAAGTTGTAATGAATGTGAATTTATTATGACACTTAGCTCAACAAGTGGTATTATCGATAGAACATTAGTTGATACAGTTACAACGAATATTGAAGTGAGACAAACATCGGGAACAGCTCAAACGATAAGTTTATTAACTATTGCCGGACTGCCAGCAGGGATGTCGGCCATATTAGATACAAGTGCAGTAGATAGTTTTGGGGTGGTAGGTTTGCATGTAACCGCTTCTATTTTTAGTACTCCTGGTACTTATCCAATTATTATTCAAGGAGTATGTGGAAGTAATATTCGTTTATTAGTTTATAATGTAGTTGTAGAACCATGTATTCGCGTCAACTTAACAGCCAATGCAAGTAATTATAATCTTCAATCAGTGAATGGATTACCAGGACCTGGTACACCTATCTGTGTCATTGTAGATATTGCACCGGGTGTAACGGTTAATTCAACTTCAACAACCAATGCAGCATATACCTCAGGAAATTTAGATACTCGTTCACATGTAGGTATTATTAATAATGGTAATATCATAGGTAGAGGAGGTGATGGAGCCTATGGGGGTAGTTTTTCTGGAGGAATTCCAGGGAATCCAGGAAGCCCAGGAGGCAATTCAATAAATCTTACCTGTAAAACAACATTACTTAATAATGGATATATATTCGGTGGTGGTAGTGGTGGAGGAAGTGTTGGAGTAAGCTTTTCATTTCCTATTCCTATTATTGGGGGAACCTTTACACTCGGCGCTGGCTTAGGCGGAGGCGGAGGTGCTGAAAATGGTACCGGAGGTACAGTACCAAGTGGAGTTGGTATTTTTGTAGATGGTACAGATGCTGGATCAGGTGTTTCAGCTGCTCCTGGACTAGGTGGTACGGCAAGTGCACCCATTCCTATTTCTATTTCTGCTGCTACTTTAACTATTAGACCAAGTGGTGGAGGCGGTAATGGTGGTGGATTTGGTCAAGTTGGTGCCAGAGGATACTTAGACTTAAGTATCGATCTTAGTGTTACGATACCATTCGTAGGGACGATTACTGTCCCTATTCCAATTCCAGGAGGTATAGTACCCGCATATGGCCCCACAAGTGGTCCGGCAGGTGCAGCTATTAAACGTAATAGTTTTCCGCTTTTTGGATTGGTTGATGGATCATACGCAAGCTCATTCGTAAAAGGGACTGTTGGCCCATAAATTATATTATATATGAAACAAATATTGATATTTATTTTTTGTATTTCTTTTTATTCCATTTTTGCTTTTGATGGTGAAATAAAATTACATTATACCAATTTTAATGGTGGAGATTTTAAAGTCGAAAACGTTGATTGGTACTTTAAAAAGGATAAAGCCAAAATGGTTATATCTATGAAAGACCCTAATGGCAAAGTAACTAATAGCTCATTTATACCAGTAAAAAGTAATGAATCGCTTATTATCTATAGTAATACACCTGCAGCAGATGGTAAAAATTTTTACTTTGAAGTGCCTATAAATAAAATAGAAGAACATGCTAAAACAGATTACAGAACAGAAAAAACAACTGAAACTAAAAGTATTTTAGGGTATGATTGTACTAAATATATAGTCTATTCGGCTAATACAATTACTGAAATGTGGGTGACTACTTCAATTGATATGAATTATGGTTCTTGGGCTTCATTTTTTAAAACAAATGCAGAAATGCAAGGTTTACATACTGCAGATTTGAATGGTTTTCCTTTAGAAAGCACTACAAAATCATTAGCAGGAAATATTATTTTTCAATATTCAACAGAATCGGTAACAGCTAAAACCCTTGATGATAAAGAGTTTTCAGTGCCAGCAGGCTATGTTTTGAATGTAACAAATCGCTAATATCTATATTTATTTAAATTTTCAATGAATTTTATTTGTTGGAATGAAAAAAAAGTATGATATTTGCACCTCAATTTTTTAATGTATATACCATGGCTAGATTTTGTGATTTAACAGGCAAAGGTCCGATGACGGGCAATAAGGTTTCTCATTCAAACAGAAAAACAAAAAGAAAATTTTATCCTAATTTACAGAATAAAAAATTCTATGTTCCTGAAATAGATGATTATATCGAAATGAAAGTAAGTACTTCAGCAATGCGTACTATTAATAAAAAAGGTATTTTTACTTACCTTAAAGAATTGGAAAAAGCAGGTAAAATAAGTTTCTAAAAATAATTAGAGGAGAAATAAAAAATGGCAAAAAAAGGTAAAGGAAATAGAATACAAGTTATTCTTGAATGTACAGAACACAAAGAAAGTGGGTTACCAGGTACAAGCAGATATTCAACTGAAAAAAACAGAAAAAATACACCAGATAGAATTGAATTAAAAAAATTCAATCCGGTTATGAAAAAGTATACCATTCATAAAGAAATTAAATAATATAAATCATGGCTAAAGTATCGAAAAACGCGCGTACTGACCGTAAAGCTCAAGAAGGTTCTAAAGATTATGTTAGAGTATTCAAAGCTTTTAAATCTCCAAAATCTGGAGCGTATGCATTTAATGAAAAAATCATTCATAAAGACAAAGTAAAAGATTTCTTAGCAGAAAAATAATCTTCTACTTATATAATATATATATTAAAAGCTGTCAATTATTTGACAGCTTTTTTTGTTTCTTATATTCGATAGTTTAAATATTTCAGTTAACTTTGAATGCTAAATTAGAAATATGAAAAAATTAATACTTACATTATTTTTACCTTTTATTATTTATGCTGCATATGCAGTAAATGGAGATACGCTGCATGTAATATCACATCAAGACCAACTTATACAAACAGATCCAGGCTTAGGTCATACAGAATACCCACATTGGGCTCAATTTCCTAGCAATACTACTTCATACAGAAAAGTGATGCTCAAAATGACTTTTAAATGCCCTACTGGTTTACATTGTGGTGAATGGGATTATACTAATCATATCGTACTTCGTCGTAAAGGTGGTACCGGTGGTAGTGATCAAAACTTAGAATTAGCAAGATTTATAACTCCTTATGGTTATAATTTCCCATCTAATTGGAAGTTTGAATGGTATGCCGACTTAACAGATTTCTCTTCTTTATTACATGATTCATTAGAAATAGAATATCAACATTCAGGTTATGAGACAAACACAGACAGAGGTTGGTTAGTGACGCTTGATTTTATTTTGACTGAAGGTACTCCAATCATGGAAACAGAAAATATTCAACCTTTATGGAATGGTAATTTTAGATATGGCGATTTAGCTAATGATATTGAAACGCATCTAGTACCTATCAATTTTAGTACAGGTTCACAAACTAAAGTGACTCGATTACATATGTATCAAACAGGCCATGGTGGAGATGGAACTACAGGTTGTGCAGAATTCTGTTATCCCAATAGAGCGCTGATTTATGATGGTGGTACAGTAGATGTAAAACAAATATTCGAACCTTGTGGTAGTATTCCATTATTTCCTCAAGGGGGTACTTGGATATACGATAGAGGAAATTGGTGCCCAGGTATGATGGTTAAACCTTATACTTTTGATTTTACTACCACACCAAGTTCATCACATGATATTGATATTACTATGGATCCTTATCCAAATACTGCCGGTGGTGCAGGAAATTATGATGTCACCAGTCAAATCATTAATTATAAAGAACCTGCTACAACAAATGATATTGAAGTATATGAAATCAAGTCGCCTAGCAGTGAATATATTTATGGAAGAACAGGGAGTATTTGTACTAATCCAGTTATTACAGTTCGTAATAATGGGAAAGCAAATGTTACGAAATTTGTAATCACTTATGGCATAGAAGGACAAGCAGAATTTACTCAATATTGGAGTGGCATTATTGTACCTCAAGAAAAAGTTGAAATAACATTACATAATATTCTTAAACCAACTTCAACTGAAAATAAATTTAAAGTATTTGTATCTTATCCAAATTCTATTGTAGATGAATATCCTTTTGATAATACGTTATATAGTACTGCTCCAGTTGTACCTATATGGGATAGTACACTTGTGTTAGCATATAGAACTAATTTACGAGCCTCAGAGAATTCCTATACACTTAAAGATGATTTAGGAAATGTATTATATTCAAGAGCGGCTGGTACAATGTCTAATAATACCACTTATAAAGATACATTCTCCTTAACTAGTGGTTGTTATACATTATTATTTAAAGATGATGGTGGGGATGGATTAAGTTTTTGGGCAAATACTGCAGCAGGCAATGGTACAATTAAATTTCAAAAACCCAATAATACCTTGATCAAAACATTTAATCCTGATTTTGGTAATGAAGTATACCAACAATTTACAGTGGGAGAACCTCAGTATAGAGAAGAAACAGGTATAGAATCTAATTCTTTTAATGATTTTATTAATGTTTTTCCAAATCCTACAAGTTCAAAAATTACAATTGATTGTAATTTCACTAATAGAGAGAAAACGTTAGTTACGATCAGTTCGCTTATTGGTGAAATTATTTATAGTAAATCATACGAGGATATTAGCGCACAAGTATTAGATATCGATGCCTCTAATTTTTCAAATGGAACCTATATCGTAAAACTTCAAACAGCTAAAAAAGAATTTAGTAAAAAAGTAGTAGTACTAAAATAATAGTAGCTTTTATAAATATTTGAAAACCCTTGCATAGCAAGGGTTTTTTTATTTATTAAGGATTAGTGATTATTAATTCAAATTTAACTTAATTATATTTTTAATTTCATTTAATAACACTAGATTTGATAAAACTTAATCATATGAATATACAAAGACTCATACCCATTTTTACCTTTTTAGTTATAAGCTTTTTAGCGAATGCCCAAAGTCTTAGTCCAACTGTACTATCCAGTGGAGGAAAATATACAAGCAATTCAGCAGGAAGTTTATCGTATACAGTAGGCGAAATGTCGGCTGTTAGCACTTTAACCACGAGTACATCTATTTTAACTCAAGGATTTCAACAAGCAGATATAAATCAAGGAAGCTCGATCTTAAGTCATGAAACAGATCCACAAGGTTCAATAATTATTTATCCTAACCCAGCGGATAAAACATTTACGATAGGCTATAAATTTCCTGAAAGTGGTCAAGTCAAAGCTACTCTGCTTAATGCAAGTGGACAAATAGTAACACCGATACTAGATGAGCTGTATAACACAGGAAATGCAGTGAATAACTATGATTGCAGTCAGGTAGCTGCAGGTACATACACAGTAGGTTTAAGTTATACATCCAAAGATGGCGTAACCAGTTATACAATTCAAAAACAATTAATAATTATCAAACAATAAAACCCAAAACATAATGAAAAAGATTACATCAATAATAAGTGTGGTAGTATTGCTTTTTATAAGTAGTATAAGTATTGCACAAGTCCCTCAAAAAATAAATTACCAAGCAGTGGCAAGAAACACCTCAGGTGCCATATTAGCTACACAAGCAGTATCAGTTCGTTTAAGTGTACACGATGGCAGTTCCTCAGGAACGGTAGTGTATAAAGAAAGTCATGGAGTAACTACAAATCAATTTGGATTATTCAGTGTACAAATAGGAGGAGGAACGGTATTATCAGGCACTTTTGCAGGAATCGATTGGAGTACAGGAAGTAAATTTTTACAAGTAGAATTAGATCCAGCAGGAGGAACAAGTTATACAGATATGGGAACCCAAGAATTGGTGAGTGTACCATTCGCTTTATATGCAGCCAATGGAGGAACACCAGGTCCAACAGGTCCAACAGGCCCAGCAGGTCCAACTGGTCCAGCGGGTCCAGCAGGCCCAGCAGGTGCTACGGGAGCTACAGGTGCAACGGGCGCAACGGGCGCTACTGGTCCAACAGGCCCAACAGGTCCAGCAGGTAGTGCCAATATATCTGGAACAACCAACTATGTAGTCAAATTTACAGGAGCTACTTCAGGTGGAAATTCTCAAATAGTTGACAATGGAACATCGGTTGGTATTAATAATGCATCTCCAAATGCAGCTGCATTATTAGATCTTACATCTACATCTAAAGGTTTCTTACCTCCTAGAATGAGCACTACTCAAAGAAATGCTATTCCTTCAACTCCACTAGGTTTAGTTATTTACAATACAACTGATAGTTGTTTGCAATTTTTTAATGGTGTAGTTTGGAATGGAGTTGCATGTCCAGTAACTCATGGAACTAATACATATAATTATACAGGCTCAGTTGTTACATGGACTGTACCTTCTGGTGTTACTTCAATATCTATTGATGCTCGTGGTGCTCAAGGTGGAGGATCTTTTGGTGGAACAGCAGGTGGATTAGGAGCTCGTATGACAGGGAATTTCACAGTTACACCAGGTCAAATATTAAATATTGTAGTTGGTCAACAAGGTCAATTACAAGTAGGTGGTGACGCTCAAAATAGCTCAGGAGGAGGTGGTGGTTCTTTTGTTTATACTACAACTGGTCCAACTCTTTTAGTTGCAGCTGGTGGTGGTGGCGGAAAATGTAATTATACTTCTTCAGCCCCATTACATGCAGGTGCTGCGGGACAAATCACTACTTCTGGCGCGGCTTCTTCTGATGGAGCAGCTTTAGGTGGAACAGCAGGTGCAGGTGGTGCTGCTGGTTTATTTTCAAGTGTAGCATGTTCTGGTGGTGGTGCAGGATGGTTAAGTATAGGTGGTGGACCTTATGGTGGAAGTAGTTATTCTACTTGGACTGGTGGTGTTGGATTCTGCGGTGGCGGCGGCGGTGGTTGTGGCGGTGTAGGTGGATTTGGTGGCGGTGGCGGTGGAGGTAATCACTACGGTGGTGGCGGTGGCGGTGGTGGCTACTCTGGTGGTGGTGGAGGAACTGATCCTACACATGGTGGTGGTGGTGGTTCTTATAGTATTGGAACTAGTCAAGTTAATACAGCTGGCTACCAAACAGGCAATGGTCAAGTAATTATTACTTACTAATAAAATATAATATGTTTAAAAATGCCCTTGTGATAATAAGGGCATTTTTAATTTATATGTAGTAACATCTAATTGATATCGTTTTACTTATAGATTTCAATAGTCCTTATGATAATTTTAAGCTACTGAAATTTAATTGATTAGGTAGATTTTTATAATCCTCTTTTATGAACAAAAAAAAGATAAAAAACTATTTTATCTTTTTATTAGCAGTGCTTTAACTTTATAACTAGATTTGATAAAACTCAATCATATGAATATACAAAGACTCATACCCATTTTTACCTTTTTAGTTATAAGCTTTTTAGCGAATGCCCAAAGTCTTAGTCCAACTGTACTATCCAGTGGAGGAAAATATACAAGCAATTCAGCAGGAAGTTTATCGTATACAGTAGGCGAAATGTCGGCTGTTAGCACTTTAACCACGAGTACATCTATTTTAACTCAAGGATTTCAACAAGCAGATATAAATCAAGGAAGCTCGATCTTAAGTCATGAAACAGATCCACAAGGTTCAATAATTATTTATCCTAACCCAGCGGATAAAACATTTACGATAGGCTATAAATTTCCTGAAAGTGGTCAAGTCAAAGCTACTCTGCTTAATGCAAGTGGACAAATAGTAACACCGATACTAGATGAGCTGTATAACACAGGAAATGCAGTGAATAACTATGATTGCAGTCAGGTAGCTGCAGGTACATACACAGTAGGTTTAAGTTATACATCCAAAGATGGCGTAACCAGTTATACAATTCAAAAACAATTAATAATTATCAAACAATAAAACCCAAAACATAATGAAAAAGATTACATCAATAATAAGTGTGGTAGTATTGCTTTTTATAAGTAGTATAAGTATTGCACAAGTCCCTCAAAAAATAAATTACCAAGCAGTGGCAAGAAACACCTCAGGTGCCATATTAGCTACACAAGCAGTATCAGTTCGTTTAAGTGTACACGATGGCAGTTCCTCAGGAACGGTAGTGTATAAAGAAAGTCATGGAGTAACTACAAATCAATTTGGATTATTCAGTGTACAAATAGGAGGAGGAACGGTATTATCAGGCACTTTTGCAGGAATCGATTGGAGTACAGGAAGTAAATTTTTACAAGTAGAATTAGATCCAGCAGGAGGAACAAGTTATACAGATATGGGAACCCAAGAATTGGTGAGTGTACCATTCGCTTTATATGCAGCCAATGGAGGAACACCAGGTCCAACAGGCCCAGCAGGTCCAACTGGTCCAACTGGTCCAGCAGGTGCTACAGGCCCAGCAGGTCCAACTGGTCCAACAGGTCCAACTGGTCCAACAGGTACAACTGGAGCAGCAGGCCCAACAGGTCCAGCGGGTGCTACAGGTCCGGCAGGTCCAACAGGAACGACAGGTCCAGCAGGTCCAACTGGTCCAGCGGGTAGTGCTAATATTTCGGGAACTACGAACTATGTAATAAAATTCACTGGCGCTACTAGTGGAGGTAATTCTCAAATTTTTGATAACGGAAGTGCAGTAGGTATTAGTACTATAACACCAAATGCACAATCCAAATTACACGTAAATGGTGCTGGTACATATGGAGTAGCTCCTTGGTATCAAGCAGGCATAGCTGCTTTAAACTCGCCCGGCGCAAATGCTACAGGAGTATATGGTGAAGGAGGATGGAGAGGTGTTTATGGTAGAAATCTAGGTACTACTGCAGGTACACAAGCAATTGGCGTATTAGGTACAACTGAAGGAAGTTCTTATACGAATGCTTATGCTGTTAGAGGGGATGCAACGGGTACTGGTCCTAATAATTATGGTCTTTATGGTCTAGCTTCAGGATCAACCGGAAATAATATTGGTGTTTATGGAATAGGAAATTCTTGTGGGGTATTAGGAAATAATACAGGAAGTGGGGCAATTTTTTCTACAACTTTAATAACAATAACTCCCGGAGTTGTTGGAGAATCAAGAACTATAATCTCAGGTAGACCTATAGGTGTATATGCTGGTTCACACAGAACACTTGGAATTGGACATACAGGATTATTAGCTTTGGCAGATTCTAGTACATCAGATAACTACGCTACAGAATCTTATGCACTTTATGGTACGACTAGTAATAATTATGGAATTTATGCCTATGCTAGTGGTGGTTCTACTAACTATGCAGGATATTTCTCAGGTGGAACTTATAGTGTATATTCAGCTGCAGGTACTAAATCATTTAAAATAGATCACCCACTAGATCCAGAAAATAAATATTTAGTTCATTCTTCTGTTGAATCGAATGATATGATGAACATTTATAATGGTAATATTACTACAGATGCAAATGGTGAAGCAACAATCGAATTACCATCTTATTTTACAGCATTAAATAAGGATTTTAAATACCAATTAACACCTATTGGGCAATTTGCTCAAGCGATGGTTTTAAATGAAATTTCAGATAATAAATTTGTAATTAAAACCGATAAACCTAATGTGAAAATTAGTTGGCAAGTAACTGGTGTTCGTCACGATCAAACGGCGTTAAAATATCCGATTATTACAGAAATTGATAAACCAATTAATGAAAAAGGTTATTATTTAGTACCTGAAGCATTCGGATTTGGTCCTGAAAGAAATGCAGCTTATGCTCATTCTTCATTAGCTAAAAAAGATTCTTCTAATAATGCACCTATTGTAGGCACTATAGATACAACGACTCCTACAACTAATAAAAAATAAAATATTTATAATACAAAAAAAAGCCATCATACAATCTATGATGGCTTTTCTTTTTACTTTTTATTTCTTTTTACGAACCGTATAGTTTTCTGATTTAGATTCTTTTTGAATCGTTTTAAGTTCTTCTTCAGTTACTTTTTCAATGGTCTGTAAATTAATATCATATTTATTAATGGTTGCTTCTTGCTTTACCATATCTTCATTCGCACTTACTTTAGAGGAATTCATATAATAATAATCTTTATTAGTACTTCCTGATACTTTAGCTTTATCAAAATTCTTTTCATCTACTTCTTGTAAGGTTTTTTCCATCATATCATTCGATTCGTATACAATGCACTGTTGCATTACTCGTTCACTAAAATTGGATAGATAAACTTCATTATTTATAGTAGGTTTTATACTATTTTGATTATTTAAACTACATGCTTGATTGTTATTTGTGGCATCTAAATAGGACAGATTTGTATTAAATATTAATTCACCTTGAGCAGTATTTTTTATTTTAAATTTAATTAAAACTGATTTTTTTTCATTGGCAAAAATGTCTTTTAATTTTACTACCAATATATTATTATCAACTTCGTAATTCCCTCCATAAACTTTTGTAACGATAATATCTTTTGGAAGTTCAAATTTCAACACAGCTTCTTGTGCAACAACACTCAATAATCCATTCACTTCTTTCTCAATTACACTCGACATTTGATTCGCTTCTTTTATATAATAGTAATTACCGCTTCCATTTTCTGCTAAGGCAGTCATTAAGTTTTCGTTATAATCATTTCCTACACCAAATGTACTAATGCTAATACCTTCATCATTCAACCATTTCTTAGAGGTTTGTGTAAGTATATTGAAATCAGTTATTCCTTCATTTGCTAATCCATCACTTAATAATAAAACTCTATTTACATATCCATTATGATAAGTTGATTTTACTTGCTCATAACCTGCAAGCATACCTCCACCTAAATTGGTACCACCATCATCAGTAATATTATTAATTATTTGTTTCAATGCTTCTTTATCCTTAACTGCAATAGATTTTTGTAATACACCTACATTAGATTCATAAACCACAATAGAAATGTAATCATTATCACTCAGCTTATCAATCACTAATTTTGCTGCCTCTTTTACATTGTTTAATTTATCGCCATGCATAGAACCACTTCTGTCGATTACTAATGAAATATTCAATGGTAAACGTTTTTGAGTGGTAGGAATATAATTGTCAGCAATTATTTCTGAATAAAGAAAACTAGTATTTGTTGTATCATTACCACTTAAGTAATAATTATGACCCGCTTCTGTAGAAAAAGTTATTAAGCCCTTTTTTTGACTAACTAAATTACTCTGATATTTAACACCATCAGGAATATTATAATAATCATCATCTGCTTGAAAGTTAATAGGGTATTTGGTTTTAGGGTTTATAGGATGTGCAAATAATGGAGATATTTTGAGTGCTCCATAAGCAATGATAATAATAAGTGTAAGTGATGCAAGAATTGGAACTATTAAGTTTTTAGAGTTTGTTGGTTTCATTGTATAAAGTTTTTCATACAATGCATGAAATAGCTATTTTCCATATAATTAAATTATTTGTTAGTATAATTTAACATATGGAATCAGTCTATAAGTCTTTACCAATTATGGAATAGTAAAGTTGATTTGTGTCGTAGCAGAAACTGTACCATGATTTGGTACTGTAAAAGTAGTATTCGTTGCGCTTACCCAATCACCACTACTGATGGTATTATTTCCATCTGTATCATAAAAAGCATATAAATAATATAATCCAGGATGCATCAAATTGAAATTGAAATTTTGATTCAATGCATTTAATATCACATAACGCGAACGATATTTTAAATTGCTTGTATTAAAGCTAAAGCCACTAATTAAAGGTTGTGTAGTAATAACTAGTAATACATTCTTAGAAGAGTTAGGTATATAAGAACCTGCATAATTATAACTAATTGAAGCTTGCCCTAGGTATGGTTGAGAGGCATCATCATATGGATCACCACCTATGGTATTATAAAAGATTGCTTCAGTAACTCCTGTAAAAGCATTACTAAAATCTTTGGTTAGTGATTTTTTAGGAAATGTAAAATAATCGGCAGCTGCTTGAGAAGAAGTATTATCGACTAATCTAGCTTTCCAAGAAGAGTGTAGGGTAGGAGTAGCGAGAGCATTATATTTATTTGTATAGGAGTTCATCGTTAAGCTATCATTTTTAAAAATGAATTCTGTATAAGCACGACTTTTCCCTTTAATAATTTCAACAAATTTATAATAGTTTACATTAGAGGATTCATAAACACTATCGGCTAAAAAATACGAGATGCGAGTTAGACCATTGAAAGTTCCTCCATTTCTAAAACAAACTCTATATTCATTATTGTATTTTACTATAAATAATGACATTTGAATATTATTTAATGTGTCTAATTCGTTTTTAGATGAAATTTGATTTTCAGCAATAGGTCTAAAATCTACTATCCACTCAGGATAACTTCCTAATGCAGTAGTCGAATTCACAGGTCCATTCCATATTCCTTTAATCTTGCTTAAGATACCAAAACCTAAAGTATTATCAATTGTATTATAATTAGTAGATACTTGATTTGGATCTTTATCTTTACATTGTGTAGTAAGTTGTAAAATACTACAACATATGAGCACTATAGATACTATTTTTATGATTTTATATTTTCTCATATAACACAATATTTTAGTATAAAATTAAACAATATTAAAAGATAAATTACCATTATTAGTCCTTTTTTATTAAAGACAATTACTTTAAAAATTATGAATATAGTCATAGAAATATTAGGTTGGATAGGCACTTTCTCTTTAATAGCAGCATACGCTCTACTCTCCTTTAAAAAAATAAATTCAAATTCGTGGACCTATCAATTATTAAATTTAGTAGGTGCTATTTGTTTTATAGTAAATACTTTATTTCACAAAGCATATGCACCTGCATTTTTAAATATAGTATGGGTTTTTATTGGTGCTGCAGCCATTTACCAGATGCTTAAAAAAGATAATTAATGTATAGGAATCATTTCACCTATTTTAGGAGTAATAATTCTTTCAGATAAATTATTCATTTTACTTACATTTTGTAAAGTAAAAAGAGGATCATGTAAAGGCTCGTCAGATAAATCAAAAGTACTATGATGCATTGGAATCATATATCTGGCTTTCGTTTCAGTAAATGCTTTTAAAGCATCCGTTGGAGAGATATGACTTTGAGCCATAAAAAATTCTGGTTTGTATGCACCAATACCAATGATGCAAAAATCTAAATGAGGGACAATTTCAGCGATATCTTTAAAATGAGAACCATATCCCGTATCGCCACTGAAATAAATAGAGATTGCATTAAACTGAATTAAAAACCCTCCCCATAATCTACTATTCGTATCACGCAACAGTCTTCTACCCCAATGCCTAGAAGGGACATAAGTAATTTTTAAATCATCAGCAAGAGTATATTGTTGATACCATCCTGCAGCTTGTATATTTGAAGTTTTAGTAACAGATTGTAATAGGGAATCAATTTTTAATCCTGTTAGAAATTGAGCATTTGGATTTTTTTTCAATAAGTATTTAATACTTTTTTCATCTAAATGATCTCGATGGTCATGCGATATAAGAATATAATCTATATCAATTAATTTTTCAGGATGAATGGGAAATTTAGTTTGTCTTTTTAATAAAGAAATATCAAATAGAATAGGATCGATTAAAATATTCTTTTGATTGAGTCTAATAAAAAATGAAGCATGACCTAACCATACAATACAATCTTCAGTACTTTGCATAAAGTTATCTTCTACTACATCATGTTTCCAAGTAGATTTTTTCTTTTCTGTTTTGTAGATGTTCCGAGTGGTTTGCCATTTTAAAAATGCTTGTAATGAATGATTGTGAATGTGTTCGTGATTCAGAAATCTGCCATTTTTATCTATAGGAGTCCCTTTCCATTCAAAGGGTAATGAGATATATTTTAAGTTTGGGTTTTCTGTATATAATTCAATCATAAAATAAAAAAATCCGTTCACAAATGTAAACGGATTCTATGATGTAAGAAGTTAATTTTTATAAATGAATCACTTCGCCATAAGCAGCAGCTGTAGCTTCCATTACAGCTTCACTCATGGTAGGGTGTGGATGAATTGCTTTTAATATTTCGTGACCAGTAGTTTCTAATTTACGCGCCACAACTAACTCAGCAATCATTTCAGTTACGTTTGCTCCAATCATATGAGCTCCTAATAATTCGCCATATTTTGCATCATAAATCACTTTTACAAAACCTTCTTTGGCTCCCGAAGCACTAGCTTTACCACTGGCACTAAAAGGGAATTTACCTACTTTAATCGCAATACCTTTGGTTTTAGCTTCTTCTTCTGTCATCCCTACACTGGCAATTTCAGGTGAACAATACGTACAACCTGGAATATTAGTATAATCAATAGGTTCAGGATGATGACCTGCAATTTTTTCTACGCAAGTGATGCCTTCCGCACTAGCTACGTGAGCTAAGGCAGGACCAGGCGTGATATCACCAATAGCATAGTATCCTTCCACATTGGTTTTGTAATATTCATCTACTACAACTAAACCTTTATCTGTTTTAATACCTACTTCTTCTAAGCCAATTTTTTCTGTATTTGGACTAACTCCAACGGCAGATAATACGATATCACATTCTATCACTTCGGTACCCACTGGCGTTTTAATAGTTACTTTACATGTGCTCCCGCTAGTATCCACTTTTTCAACGCTAGATTTGGTCATTATTTTCATGCCTTTTTTCTTAAAGGCTTTTTCTAATTCTTTACCAATTTCTTTATCTTCACGAGGTACAATCGTATCTAAATACTCTACAATAGTAACTTCAGTTCCCATTGCATTATAGAAATAAGCAAACTCTACCCCAATAGCACCACTACCTACCACTACTAATTTTTTAGGTTGAGTAGGTAAGGACATCGCTTCTCTATATCCGATAATTTTTTTACCATCAATAGTTAAGTTAGGCAATTGACGAGCTCTTCCACCTGTTGCGATAATAATATTTTTAGCAGTTAATTCTTTTTTAGTTCCATCAGCTGCAGTTACTTCAATTTTTTTACCTGGTTTTACTTTACCAGTACCCATAATAACATCTATCTTATTTTTTTTCATTAAGAAAGTAACACCATTACTCATTCCTCCCGCAACATCTCTACTTCTTTTTACTACTGCACTAAAATCTTTATCTGCTTTTTCAACTTTAATACCATAATCAGCAGCGTGATTTATATATTCAAAAACATTAGCACTTTTCAATAATGCTTTTGTAGGGATACAACCCCAATTTAAGCAGATACCACCTAAAGCTTCTCTTTCTACAATGGCTACTTTCATACCTAATTGTGAGGCACGAATAGCAGTAACATATCCACCAGGTCCACTTCCTAATATAATAATATCGTAATTCATATTTGTTGATTTTTAATTTGTGGGTACAAAAATACTAATAAGCAATCTTATATAATAATTTAATCGAAGCACTTATTACTCTATTGCTATATTTATTTACCTATAAATTTAGCAGGTCTTTTATCTACAAATGCTTGCACACCTTCTTTTTGATCCTCACTTGCATAGCACATATAGAAATTTTTTCTTTCAAAAGCTAGACCTTCATCTAGAGTACTATTATATGCTTGATTGACACTTTCTTTAGCAAGTTGAACTGCTACAGGAGAAAATTTTGTAATTTGTTTAGCTAAGTTTACTGTTTCTTCTAAGTACAACTCAACGGGTACAACTTTATTGATTAAACCTGCAGCCAATGCTTCATGAGCCGTAATAAATCTTCCAGCAAGTACCATTTCCATTGCTAATGCTTTTCCAACAGCTCTGGTTAATCGTTGTGTACCTCCTGCTCCTGGCATAATTGCTAAATTAATTTCTGGTTGTCCAAATTTGGCTGTTTCACTTGCAACAATCATATCACAGATCATCACAAGTTCACATCCTCCCCCAAGCGCAAAGCCCGAAACAGCTGCTATTAAAGGTTTTTTAGTGCGTTTAATAGTATCCCAAGTAGTAAATTGATCAATTGCCAACATATCTATGGCTCCTTTCCCTTGCATTTGTTTTATATCTGCACCAGCAGCAAATGCTTTTTCATTACCTGTAAGTATTATTACTTTAACCGATTTATCTGCATCCAATGTTTTGATGGCATCTCGAATTTCGCCCATTACTTCTAAACTTAATGCGTTTAATTCTTTAGGTCTATTTATTTGAATGAGTGCAATTTCATTTGCATATTGAGGTGTAACAAGGATGTATTGAAAATTCATAGTATATTTTTTAATGTTCAAATTTATTAAATAATCTATACATTAACAGCTATAAAAAAAGGGAATCTATTCAGATTCCCTTTTTTTTTGTTATTTAATAGGCTAATGACTATCTACAAATAGTTTAGAAGTATGTATATAATCGTCAGTAAATAATTTTACAAAGTAAACTCCTGCTTTAAACTTATTTAAATTAATTGTATAGCTTCCTTGTAACATTGGATTTGCAATTTGATCATTCAATAATATTTTTCCTTGTGCATCTAATAATTCTATAAATAAAATATCATTTTCCTTTTCAAGCGTATAATTTAATGTAGCTTCAGTTGAAGCTGGATTAGGATAAATGAAGATTTCATTAGTGGAAGTTAGATTAATGGAATTATTCATTTCTTTTTCTAAATACGAATTAATATCTATTGATTGTAACGTTATTATCTGTTCGTTAGGATTATTTACATCTATAGGTAGGTCAATAGAATTAAATGGTAAACCATATATAACAGTACCATTAGGCATCAGATATGCTACATCATTATCATTATCATTATTATCAGAATTTATTGGATTTGCATTTCGTAAAGAAGCACATACGGTATAATTACTAATTGCACTCGAATCAACTCTTTCAGTTCCACAATATGCTAGAACATAAAACTGATAAGTTCTTCCAAGTACTAAAGCTGGACTAGTAAAAGTTTGTATACTAGGAGATGTATAATAAGCCGCTGATACCATTACGGTACTAGATCCAGCTTGTTTTCTTATTATTCTATAACTTGAGTATGCTAATGAATTTGCATTAAAACTAATAGTAGGAGTATTACATGGTGTTGTTGCAATAATAGATACAATACTAGGAGAAACACCTCCTGTACAAGTTACACTTGTAGTAAAATATCCTTTTTTGGAATACCATCTTCCTCCATTTCCACAAACATATGATGCCCAATATTCATAGGCAGTCCCTGGTAATAATCCAGTAATAGTATATGAATTTATTGGTCCTGGTAAATATCTCCAAGTACCACCAACTGTTGAAGCAGATCCTACTGGTCTCCATTGAATATAAGTGCCCGAAACTCCACCAATACTCATAGCTGGAGTCCAATCTAGAATAGCAGTTCCTGAACCAACAGAAGAACTAGTTGGAATGTAAGGTTCTGCATCTATAATTAAGCCGAAGTTTCCACTTTCATTACTTACACCTGAAGTTTGAATAAATAAATCTTCACCAGGTGAATATTCATTAGTAGATGGAGAAGAACTGTTTGGAGTTAATACAATATTTGAGTTAGTTGTTGCTCCAAAGTTTAAATAGTAAGTACCATTATCATTACATGCTATTTCAGTATATCCACCACTACAGCTTCCTGGAGTTATTCTTCTATATACAGAAACACGAGTATTAAAATTAGTTGTACTTCTATCATCGGTAGATATATGTATTTGAGGGGTAGAACAGAATGGTGCTGAAAACTTATACCACATGGTTTTATTATTTAAACCAGATCCACCACATGAACCAATTGGTTCTCCAATTTGCATAGATGATAAACTATTTGATTGATAGATTGTATCTGAATGGGTATTCAAATTAGCATATTCAGCAATAGAATAGGGAGTCGTATTTAAAACATTAGGGGTTACATTTAATGGATAGCACATATTATCATTTCTTGGAGGTGTGGAGCCACAAGTTGTTACAATTAAATTTAAGGTAACTATACTGTCACAAGATGTACTACTCGTAAATGTATCTAAATAGGTACCGCTTATGCCTAATAATACACCATTAAATAAATAAGTGGAGCCACTACATATACTTTGACTAATAGTACTAGTTCTAATTGGATTAACCACTAAATTAAGAGTTAGTATACTATCGCATAAACTACTACTAACTAAGGTGTCTAAATATGTACCAGTAGTTGTTCTATTGATGCCATTAAATAAATAAGAAGAACCCGCACATATAGATTGATTGATGGTGCTTGCACTAGTAGGACGAACCGTTAAATTTAAAGTAACAAAAGAATCGCATGAAGTACTATTTACTAAAGTATCTAAATAAGTACCAGTAGTTGTTCTATTAATTCCATTAAATAAATACGAAGCACCAGCACAAATAGTTTGGTTGATAGTGCCAGAGCTAGTTGGACGAACAGTTAAATTGAGCGTTACAAAAGAATCGCATGAAGTACTATTTACTAAAGTATCTAAATATGTACCAGTAGTTGTTCTATTGATGCCATTAAATAAATAAGAAGAACCCGCACATATAGATTGATTGATGGTGCTTGCACTAGTAGGACGAACCGTTAAATTTAAAGTAACAAAAGAATCGCATGAAGTACTATTTACTAAAGTATCTAAATAAGTACCAGTAGTTGTTCTATTAATTCCATTAAATAAATACGAAGCACCAGCACAAATAGTTT
>JBAXTO010000029.1:0-1197 GCA_037130135.1 Bacteroidota bacterium | reverse complement strand
CAGGTTAAACGCACCTAAATGGTGTTGTTTTTAATAATATTGAGCAAGTACTGGTCATTCCAACCTGCTTTTTTACGCCTTTCTTTGATACTATGCTTGTCATTTTGCTGTTGTAATAGTTGGAGAGAGATTTTCCTTAAGGTATTATGATTCTCAGCTCCATTTCCCATCTTTGACCGACTGCAATCCTCGTCAAAACTTACGTCCAGATGCCAATGCAACCTATTTTCAATACTCCAATGCGCTCTAATAGTGTTGTTGAAGTATTTTGGAGTTTGATCTTTGCTGCTTAGATAGAATCTGTATTGCTCTTGTGTTTTATCCCCAATCTCACGCTTTGCATAAATCATAATGACACTTTTAATACCTTCCCATCCTAACACCTTCTCCATAAAGTCAAGATTTTTAGCCACATAGCATATTCTGGTTTCAATCCTTCCACTACCAAAATCCACATTCTTATCCTTTTCAAAAAAGGCTTCATTAGCTCTCATATAATCTGATACTTGCTCGAAAGTGTCTTTCTGGTTTTTCTTCAAAGACAAGATATAGTCTCCTCTTCGGCCGAGTATTTGTTTAGCTATGACTGGGCTATTGGCTATGGCATCTATGCTGACAATTGTATTTTCTAACTCTATTTCTTCTAATAAGATAGGTATTGCTGTCTTTTCATTGGATTTGGCTTCGGTCTTTAATTGCCCTAAACATAGACTTTGCTCACAGGCCCAAGCGGTAATGATGCAAATTCCACTTTTCTTCTTTCCGCCTTCAGTAGTGCCTCTACAAACTTTACCGTCAATGCTAATATGCTGTCCTTCAATAAATTCCAGCAATTCTTTTGTATGCCTGTATAAACAGTCCGAGAATTTATCTTTATCAAGATAACGAAATACGCGTGTAATCGTATCATGAGATGGTATGCCACAAGGGAGAATCAGAAAACCTTTTAAAAAGGGCTCTTTTTCTCTACCATAGGTTTCTATCTCCTCATCATTTTCTGCACCGGATAAGCTTGCACATAAACTTAACATCAAAATATCACTCAGTAGATGTTTCTTGAAGGGATGATTCTTTCTGTAATCAGGCACTTCGTCAAATATTTTTTTCCATTCCATCCTCAAAAATACAACCAACAACAATTATATGGCTATTTTTGACCTATGCCCTAAATTAAGATTATTAGGTGCGTTCAACCTG
>JBAXTO010000028.1:0-1368 GCA_037130135.1 Bacteroidota bacterium | reverse complement strand
TTGTATTGCAATATTCGATCAGCATTTGATAATCCTTATTTCTAATGTTCTTCATCTTGGCGCCATTTTGGCTTTTATACATTTCAATTGCGGTTTTACAATCGATAGATTTTATATAATCAAAAAGCTGGTATTTGGATTTTTCAAGATTTACTTTTAAATCTTTTCTAAACCCCATTGAGATTACTTCAAATGGTTGATTTAACTGTACTATAAAATTTGTTTTTTTTGAATAGGTTTCAAAAAACAAAGCAGGATTGTTCGAAAAATTAAATTGTAAGCTACCATAGCGAAATTTTTTCTTAATTATGCCGACGATTTCTTTTACTGTTTCCTTATTTACAGATCCAATTAATCCAAGTTGTTGAATAAAATTGGGGGTATAACAATAGTGAATGAACCCTTTTTTTCTAAACGGAATCGCAGCTATTACTTCATAGTCATTAACAACAATACCACACCAATAATCGGTGAGTGTATTTAAATAGGTGGTTGTTGAATAAATTAGTCCACTTTTTTCTAACGCAATTTTTTCATTCCATTTGATAGAATCTATTTCTGCTGAAGGAATAATATGAATGCTGTTTTTTTTCAATCGATATCATTTTCCTTTACCAGATAAGATAATTCTTAATGTATGCATCATTATTTTAAAGTCTAAAATCAATGATGCATTTTCTATATACATTAAATCATATTGCATCCGCTCAACCATTTCTTCAATGGATGATGCATAGCCAAATTGTACCATACCCCAAGAGGTCAATCCAGGTTTTGCTCTTAATAGGTAACGATAATAAGGAGAATGTTTTACTAATAATTCAATGTATACTTGCCTTTCGGGTCTTGGTCCAACTAGACTCATATCTCCGATTAATATATTCCAAAGCTGAGGAAGTTCGTCCAATCGCCATTTTCGCATGGTTTTCCCCCAGGATGTAATTCTGCTGTCGTTGTCACTTGACAATGCTGGGCCATTTTTTTCTGCGTTCACAAACATGCTTCTAAACTTAAATATGGTAAATGGCTTTCCTTTATATCCGATCCTTTCTTGCATATAAAATGCCCCTCCCTTTGAGCTTAGTAATGTTTTAAAATATACAATGATCAAAATGGGGCTCAATAAAATGATTCCCAAAAATGAAAACATAAAATCAAGTAACCTTTTAAAATGAGCTTCTTTAGGGGAAAGGGCAGAGGTTTGAATGTCTTGCAAAATAGCACCAAGTATATTACTCGTTTTTATGGATCCTGCAAGTATATCCAATGTGTCTGGAACGATTTTTATGGTTACTTCTTTTTCTGTTAACTGAATTACTAAACTTTCAATCAATTCTTTTTCACTCTTATCTATCGATAATATTACTA
>JBAXTO010000027.1:0-1560 GCA_037130135.1 Bacteroidota bacterium | reverse complement strand
AAGCTAGGAGCTATGTTACCTCATAATGCTTGGTCAGCACTCTTACAGTTAAATGGGGTTGCTTCTGAGGCACAGTGGCAAGAAATTAGTCAAGAAATTACAAGAGTTTTATTGCATCACCAATACAACCTCGCTCAACAAAGAATTGCCCAAAATATAGATCAAAAGTGGTTAAATTCCTTAGAAACTGAAGATGATATACTCTATGCTTCAGTTAAGTTAACTCGTGATGTCTAATCCTTTACGCTTATGTCTTGATCTCAATATTTGGTGTGCGGCATTATTAGCTGATATTAAAGGAAATGAAAATATTGCTACACCACACAAGCTATCAGCTTGTCAAAGTATAGTTGATACAGTTCGTTATGGTCGCTGTTACATGGGAACAGTAGAACTTGTGATTTCTTGGGGAATGTTAAATCGTTTAGAGCAAGTTTTATTAAGATTAACTCTCTTAGCAAATGATGCGTCTTTTTATGTGGATATTATCCGCAGTTATTCTCAAATTCAGCCTCAATTAATATTAGGAGGAACGGGTATTATTCCCATTAATGATATAGAAGATCAGCACGTTTTAGAAACAACTTTAGCTGGTCGAGCTAATGTATTAGTGACAGCTAATTTTAAAGACTTTTTAAATAAAGATATTGAACTTATCATTCCTGAAAGACATAGTATTTATCATTCTCCTATCCATGAATTTCACATCGTTCATCCTTATTTAATGATTAATTGGCTAAATCAAGGTAATATTCCTAAAATTCTGTAATCTTTATAATAAAAAAAACAAATAAAAATTATATATAATTATTTGAAATTGAAACTGTATAAATAAAAAAAATTAATAACTGAATTAACTAAAAATGAAAAATGCAATTACTCATTAACCTATCATTTCTCTTAACAAAACCTACAGGTACTACAACTTACGCTCTTAATCTTTTACCTCATTTGCAACTACTTCAACCGACACTTTTAACTTCCCAATCTTTCCCTAACTATAATTGCTATCCAACTCCTCCTAACCAAACATCAGAACAAGGAATAAAAGGACATTTAAACCGCTTACTATGGACACAATTCCAACTCCCAAAAATATATCAAAGCCTCAAATCTAATCTCCTATTTTCCCCCATTCCTGAAGCACCTCTTTATACAAATTGTCGTTTTATCGTCATGTCCTTAGTTGGGAAAAAACTGGAAAAGCTACAGTTGAGGTCTTGAAACAATATCTTTGAGCTTGAATTGATTAAACAACGTTATGAAGACACCCTAGCGAGAGAACAATAACCATCACACAAGAACCATTATATTGTTTAATCGAAAAAATCAGGGATCTTGTCAGTTTCAGATCCCCAAATTCAATAATTATCAAGAATTAATCTTCTTGTTGATCAATATCAGTTATTTCCGTAGAAGGGGATATTATTGACTGTTTTTGTGCTACATTCCTTACTAGTTCTACATCTAAATTCAACTCAGATGCGATCGCTTCCACACTTAAACCTAAACGTAATAGCAAGGGTATAATTTCTAATTTCTCTTCTAATTTCCCTTCAA
>JBAXTO010000026.1:0-1798 GCA_037130135.1 Bacteroidota bacterium | reverse complement strand
AATTTTTCATTCATTTTTTATTAATATGGTGTTGGCTAAAAATAGCACACAACGTTCAGGGCTTGCCGAAGTGGGGGCAATAGAATTCCATCCGCCCGGCTAACTGAAGCTAAATTTATAAATAAAAGTTGATGATTTGTACTTAGCTAAATTAATAAGGTCCTGCTGGATATGAAGCCAAATTGAAAAACAAAAAGCTAAAACACGGCTTCCGTCCGCCCCCATTTTGGCAAACCCCATGTTGGTGGCTGGGCTTTATTGTTCTATAACAGCTTTAATAAATGGGTCAAACTTTATTAAAAAGTTTTTGTCTGTCGGTAAAATTTTGCTTTCAAATTTAGCTATGTAATAGCTAAGGTCAAAAGGAACAATAACTTCAATTTTATCTTGCATTAGGTCTTTGGCTTTCTTAACATTTGTAATTTCAATAGATGGAGCTACTCTAAATTTTAGTTTTGAATTTGCTAACTCAAATTTTAATGGCGGTATGCCTATACCTAAAAACTGTCCCGTATACCTACCAACAGAAATCAAATTGTCATTATTATTTGCACTCGCAACTGCAACAGCACTTCCTGCTGATGAATAAACATTTTCGCTAAGAACAAATATTTTTCCTTTAAAATGAATAGATAAATTTGAAGGCTCTATGCTTTCAATTTCATTTGAAATGTTGTAAAAGTTATATTTTTTTATAATTTTATCATTATTTTTCTCCCTCTTTGATATAAATTCCGTTCTTAGGCTTATTTGTTCAGTAACTGCCATTTTGAGCTTGTAGGTTATTGGCAAATCTATCAAATCAGCATATAAATCTGTCCATACATTATCATTACCACCTGGATTGTTACGAATGTCTACAATTATTTTGTCAATTTTATTTATTTCAGATTTAACGTCATTTAGTTTTATTTTTAGATAGTCTTTGTACTTTTCGCTCATTTCAGTTAGTCGTATATATAAAATTCTTTCACTTTCCCAATATTCAACTCTGGTGGTATCAACATATTTTTTTATTGGCAAATATTTAGGTTGATACAAACTAGGTAAATGAAATTCTTTTTTTGTTCCTTGCGGTAAAGTAAAAGAAATGATTAAACTATCTTTAAAAATACTTTCTAAATTTTTATAAAAATTATCATTGTAGAATTTCTTATTATTAAAATCAATGGAAAAGCCATTTCTTGTCCAAGTTTTTTGATTCACATAATTATCTATGTCCTTACCATTAAACTTATTCATTACTGTTCCAATGGGAATGGTATCATTTTTTATTATAACAGGGCTTGTTATATAGTAGTTGCCATTGCCATAAGTCAAAGGTATTGTAAATTTAAATTTACTGTTACGCCAAGTCCAATAATCATTATCTTGCTTTTCAGCCCAACCTATTTGTTCGTTTAACGCACTAGTATGTAAGTCTTGGGATGAGTTTAAAACACCTAACAGTAACCTGTAAAAGGACAGGTCATTTGATATTGTATCTATTTGTCTGCGTAGCAAATTTGTTTCCTTAATAAAGTCATAATTTAATACGTCCTTTTTCACTTGAACTTGTGGAGATGTTTGATATATTGTATTAACTAAAGTGTCAAAATCGGCATACATCTGGCTTTTGTTAAGCGTTAGATTTTGTTGTCCCAAGGTAACTTGTCCGAACAAGAGAAAGAGTACAATAAATTTAATCATTTCAAATTATTTTTTAGTCTAATTTCAGTAGTGAAGTCTGCGATAGCCTTGCCACCAACGTCCCAGGCTTTGCGCAGTTTGGATAATCTGTGATCCTACTGCTGGCTTG
>JBAXTO010000025.1:0-2654 GCA_037130135.1 Bacteroidota bacterium | reverse complement strand
TTATTCTTTTCATATCTCTTTATACTATTTTATTACAGAAAGGTTACCAGTTTTTACAAATCTTCCACCTGAAGAACAAACTCCTTCGATATAATATACATAAACTCCTGGATTTACAGGCTTATTAATATATGTTGCATCCCATGTTGCATTGTTACCAAATGCTTCATATATCATCTCTCCCCATCTATTAAAAATCCTCATAAATGTTATAGGTAAATTTTGAGGGTTTTCCATTCTAAATATGTCATTGAATCCATCATTATTTGGAGTTATATAATTTGGTAATTGAATAGTTGTATCTCCACATTCATTGATAATACAAATATCAAATGTATCTGCATTTGTACAACCAAATGTATCATACGCCATTGCAATATAAGATCCTGTTATATATGGCTGAAAATGATAGGTAGAACAATCTAGACACAAATTTAAATTACCTATAGACCAATTTACATCTGTATTAGCTATTGAATCAGTTTGTGCTACTATATCTAAAACTTGGCCTAGATAAATACATGTATCCTGATTTAATATATTAATTAAAGGTAAAGATTGCACTATTACATTCACATTTTCTGATATTATATTCCCTTCACAATCTGTACTACTAACTATGTAATTAAAAGTGCCAACTGGTGGATTTGCAATTGGGTTTGGACAAATTCCACAACTTAAATACGAAGATGGTGTCCAGGTATATATTCCTGTATATCCACCATAAGCATCTAACAACACATTCATCCCATCACAAATGATCGTATCTGTACTAACTTGAATTGGTATATTTGGTAATACCACAATGTGTATATTTAGTATTATACTATCACAACCAATATTTGAATACAATACTGTATCATTATAAACAGTATTGCTAGTATAGACTACACCATCATACATGGAACCAGAACATATAGTAGTATCTAATCGTTGTATTATTGGATTTTGTAAAATAAGATTTGTAGTTAATACACTATCACATCCAACAGATGAAACAAAAGTATCTGTATAGACTCCGCTAGTATTGTATGTATGTATGCCTATAGTTATGCTTTGTCCTAGGCATAACACAAATGATTGTGTCTGATACACTCTTGGTATCACCATCAAATTGGTAAACACTATGCTATCACATCCTGTACTTGATATTAAGGTATCTCTGTATGAGCCATCTATACTATATACCGAAGTGCCTACTACAAAGACATCGCCTTCACAAATAATAGGTTGTAAATTTGAAAAAATAAATGAACCAATACTTAAATTCAATGTCAAGAATGAATCACATCCTACATTACTAATTAAAGTATCTTCATACGTACCTGCAATATTCAGATTAACTCCATTAAATAAATAGCTAGTTCCATAACATATTGTCTGATTTATAGTTGAGCTTATTCTACCTCTTATTGTTAAGTTTAATGTTAGGAATGAATCGCAACCATTTACTCCTATTAATGTGTCTTGATAAATCCCACTTACACTTCTATTTACGCCATTAAATAAATAATTTGAACCAAAACAGAGTACTTGATTTATACTTCCGCTTGTTACATTTCGAATGGTAAGATTTAATGTTAAAAATGAATCACATCCATTGATTGAAATTAAAGTATCTAAATAACTTCCAGCTAATGTTCGATTTACTCCATTAAAGAAATAACTACTTCCTGCACATATACTTTGATTTATAATGCCTGTTGAAGTTAGCAATACTGTTAAATTAAGTGTTACGACTGAATCACATCCTCTGAAGTTTACAAATGTATCTATGTATACTCCTGTTGTATTTCTGTTTATTCCATTAAATAAGTATGTTTGATTCGAACAGATAGTGGCATTGATTATTCCTGTTGTTGTTGGATTAACCGTCAAGTTTAAAGTGACTACCGAATCACAGCCTCTGAAGTTCACAAATGTATCTAAGTATGCTCCTGTTGTATTTCTGTTCACTCCGTTGAATAAATACGTTTGATTTGAACAAATAGTTGCATTGATCGTACCTGTTGAGGTTGGATTCACAGTTAAGTTTAATGTTAAAAATGAATCACAACCTCTACTATTTATTATAGTATCTAAATAGGTTCCTGATGTATTTCTATTCACTCCATTAAATAAGTAAGTTTGATTCGAACAGATGGTGGCATTAATAGTTCCAGTTGAAGTTGGATTAACTGTTAAGTTTAAAGTAACTACTGAATCACAGCCTCTGAAGTTTACAAATGTATCAAGATATGTTCCTGTCGTATTTCTGTTTACTCCGTTAAATAAATAGTATTGATTTGAACAAATAGTTGTATTGATCGTACCTGTTGAGGTTAGATTAACTGTTAAGTTTAAAGTTACTACTGAATCGCAGCTTCTGAAGTTTATAAATGTATCTAAATATACACCAGTGATATTTCTGTTTATTCCATTAAATAAATAGGTTTGATTCGAACAGATAGTGGCATTAATTGTTCCTGTTGTTGTTGGATTAACCGTCAAGTTTAAGGTAACTACTGAATCACATGCTCTAAAGTTTACAAATGTGTCTAAATATGTTCCTGTCGTATTTCTGCTTACTCCGTTAAATAAATACGTTTGATTTGAACAAATAGTTGCATTGATTAATCCTGTTGATGTAGGATTCACCGTTAAGTTTAAGGTTA
>JBAXTO010000024.1:0-2867 GCA_037130135.1 Bacteroidota bacterium | reverse complement strand
GGACCAGTGTTAAGAACGAGGGCATTTGGGACATCGGGATTAAAATTTGTTAGTATTGGGAAGTGCCGAAAAACATAATGTAGATACTTTATACATTTTTGATAAAAGAAAAAGTTGCAATAATTAGTTTTGTAGGCTAGATTGGTATAAATAAATACCGACATTGAGAGTTCTAGGAACAGATAAAAATGCAATATAATTTATCATTAGAAGATGTAAGTTTATGCAAAACCAAGAATGCTAAAAGTAACCAGCTAGCTTTTGGGGTTATGTTAAGCTTCTTTAAAATATATACTCAATTTCCGTTAGATAAGGAATTTACTATTTCATCACAACTAATCTTGCAAGTTGCTAACAATTTAGGTATTGACCCAGTATTTATTGTTACATTCGATTGGTCAGGACGCAACGCTAAAAAATATCGTCAGGATATAAGGCAATATTTAGGATATCGTGTAACAAATACTGAAGATATTGCGTTAACAATAAATTATCTTGTAGATAATTTGATACCACGTCATCTTTCTGATTCGGTGCTACTTGAGCAAACACGCTTATATTTTGCTAAGAATAAAATAGAAATTGTTAGTACCAAACAATTAGAACATTATATCTTGTTAGCTAACCAAAAATTTGAACAACAATTTCTTGGTAAAATATTCAATAATTTAAATCAAGAAGATCTTCTTCTAATAGATCGCATTCTTAGCAAAGATAGTGATGAAGATCATGGAGTTATAGAATTATCTGAACTTAAACAAGATATTGCCGGAGCAAAAATTAAAAATGTTCAAGACGCCATAGATAAAATTAATTTATTAGGTCAGATTAAATTATCTGACTCTATTGTAGATTCGGTAGACAGGAAATTATTATTTAAATATTATGAACGTGTGATGGCGTTTGCCCCTAGCAATATTCTAGATTTCACCCCTACTATAAAATATGCCACCATGGCAATATTCTGTCGTGTAAGACTCGAGCTTTTATTGGATTCTTTAGCAGATACAATGATTAAACTAGTTAAAAAGATGAGATCCAGCGCAGAAAAGCGTGTGGATCGTTATATTCTTCAAGAAGTTAAGCGTGTCGACGGCAAGTTTGATATTCTAGAAAAGTTGGCTGTACTAAATGCAAAGAATCCAAAAGGTATTATTGAGGAGAAGGTTTATCCCGTAGTGTCACAGGATAAGCTAGAAGCAGTAATTGAGGATCTACAACATCGAGGTAGCAAGTGGTATCAGGATCAAGTGCGAGAAAAAATGCATACAACCTATGCTTATGGCAATAGAGGCAGTTTACTTAGCATTTTGAGAACATTACAAATGTCAGAAGATCAGATTGATTACAAACCTATCTTAAACGCGATTCGCTTTATCAACGAATACTGGAATGAATCAGATTTAGCTTACTATATTAATATACCGCCACTGAGTGGAGTTATACCCCAGAATTGGTATAATATAACAGTTACAGTAGAAAAAGGCAGCTTAAGGATAAACAAATATAATTATGAACTAGCTGTACTAGAACAGCTTAAGGAATTTCTTGGTTTTAAAGCTATTTGGGTTGATAAAAGTTACCGTTACAGAAACCCAAATAAAGACCTACCAAAGGACTTTAGCCAAAAACGAGAAGCATATTATGAATTACTAGGGTTACCGCTAGAAGCTAAGGAGTTTGTAGTAAAATTAAAGACTTCAACGGCAAACAACTTAGAGGCATTAAATACTAATATCCCTAATAATAAGCTTGTACAAATCAAAAAAAGCAAGGTTGGTAACAATATAAAAGTGACTCCTTCAGATCCTCAGGATGAACCTGATAACATTGTTAAGCTACAGCAAGAAATAAACAATAAATACTCAAGCATACACTTAATTGATATTTTAAAAGAATGTGATTTAAGAATTAATTTTACCAAGACGCTTGAAACTATTGGAAAAGGCAGTAACCTCAATAGTTCTGATCTACAAAAAAGATTACTATTATGTATATTTGGTATCGGCAGTAACACTGGATTAAAAAGGATTAGTATCGCTAATGATGATGTTAATTATAGTGATTTACGCTACATAAAAAAACGCCATATTAATGCTGTAAACATTAGAAATGCTATTCGTATACTGGTGAATAACGTTCTAAAAATACGCGATCCTAACGTTTGGGGAGAAGCCACTACAACGGTGGCATGCGATTCGACTCACTTGTTTGCTTGGGATCAAAATCTAATGAGCGAATGGCATTTTCGCTATAGAAAAAAAGGAGTAATGATTTATTGGCATGTTGATAAGAAATCATTATGTATTTACTCACAGTTAAAAGATTGCAGCTCGTCAGAAGTAGGTAGCATGATAAAAGGCATTATTGATCATGACACAGACATGGATATGAATCGTGTATTTGTTGATACACATGGACAAAGTGTGATAGGTTTTGCTGTTAGTTATTTACTAGATTTTGCCTTATATCCAAGACTAAAGGCAATAAATAAGCAAAAATTATATTACGTTGATTCTGGAGACAAAAACAAATATAAAAATCTTGCAGAGATCCTAAAAGGAAGCATTAATTGGCAATTAATAGAAGATAATTACGATGAAATCGTAAAACATATGGTTGCCCTAAAACTAGGGATTGTTACACCATCTGTATTAATCAAAAGATTCAGTAATAATAACTATACTCATCCAGTGTATAAGGCATTGGTAGAACTGGGTAAAGCCAATAAAACTATATTCTTGTGTAAATATTTAGCTTCGGAAGAGTTGCGTATTGAGGTTAATGAAGGACTAAATGTTGTTGAACGCCTTAATAGTGTAATGGATTTTATTTTCTATGGTAAACTTGGTCAAATTGCAACGAAC
>JBAXTO010000023.1:0-3141 GCA_037130135.1 Bacteroidota bacterium | reverse complement strand
ACTACAGCCATTGATATTGATTCTAAATATGTATCTGCATATTTCAGAAGAGGAAGTGCAAAGTATTTTTTAAAAGACTATCAAGGCGTAATTGAAGATTGCACCAAAGTCATTGAAATTGATCCTAAATATGTTTCTGCATATGTCAAAAGAGGATTAGCAAAGTATTGTTTAAAAGACTATCAAGGCATAATTGAAGATTGCACCAATGCCATTGAAATTGATCCTAAAAATTCACAAGCATATAGTGGTAGAGGATTAGCAAAGTATTGTTTAAAAGACTATCAAGGCACAATTGAAGATTGCGCCAATGGCATTAAAATTGATCCCAAAGATTCAGGAGCATATGGAGGTAGAGGATTAGCAAAGTATTGTTTAAAAGACTACGAAGGCGCAATTCAAGATTACAGCATAGCTATTGAGATTAGTCCTAATTTTTTTCTGGCATATGAGCATAGAGCAAGAGCAAAAGAAAGTATTGGAGATATTGAAGGCGCTAAAGAAGATAGAAACATGTACGATAAACTAAAAAATTAGTAAATAAATGCAAACAGAAGCCATCTTTGAAAACATAGCAGAACGGATACAAGAGGAAATTAGCAAGGCGCAGAAATCTATTTTTATTGCAGTTGCTTGGTTTACCAACAAAAATCTTTTTAATGAATTATTAATCAAAGCAAGAAACGGTTGCACCGTTTCGCTCATTATTTCTAATGATGATATTAACCTTAATTCAAAGATTGATTTTGATCAGTTACTTACTGCCAAATCGAAAGTTTATAAAATCGGCAACGGTGATACAGAATTAATGCACAATAAATTTTGTGTTATTGATTATAGCACCGTCATTACAGGTTCTTACAACTGGAGCTATAAAGCAGAAAATAATTTTGAGAATGTAATCATTACAAGTAATGATACAACGCTAGCAGAACAGTTTATCGCCGAGTTTAATAATATACGTAGACAGTATTATCCAGATGTAGTTAATGAAGAAATTGTTTTTCCACTAAACAAGATCATTAAACGATTAGAAATTCTCAACAACTATATACTGCTCGAGGATATTGAAGAGTTGAACAAGGAAACCTCAAAACTGAAGGAATACGATTTTAACTCCGACTTACAAGATATTATTAATGATGTAAAGCAAGAAGAATTTGCATCAGCAATTAGTAAAATTCAAAGTTTTATTTCAAAAAATCAGCAACTTTCCATCTGGACAGACCCTGAAATTGCCGCACTCAAACTTGAAATTAAAAATTTAGAAAATCAACTTGTGGGCTTTGATAATGAAAGAATAGAATTAGAAAAATTGCTCTCAGAGTTTCATCATCGCCATGCGATTGAATTAGGTGAAATTATACTTGATATTTTAAAATTGCGTAAACTGAAATTCAAAGAAGACAAAACAAAATATGAAGAAGCTGAAAATGACGAAAAACAATATCGTGAACAAGTAGAGGTTGAAAAAAACAAAGAAATTTTTAGTTTAACACCGGAGCAAGAAAATGAATTGAAAAAAAAATATCGCAAAGCTGCTTTATTATGTCATCCCGACAAATTTGCAAATGAGCCAATAGAAATCCAAAAGCAAGCGCAAGAAATTATCAATGAATTGTTCGCAGCCAGGGAGAAAAAAGATATTGAAAGAGTAAATGAAATATTAGCTAATCTAGAAAAGGGTATATTATCTACTAGCAAAGGAGATAAAATCTTAGACAAGGACAAACTAAGGGCAACCGTAAACAGATTACGGGTTAAAGTTAAAATACTTGAAACAGAAATTATTACCATAAAGGAAAGCGATACATTCCAGACCATAAGTAGTATAGAAGATTGGGACGAGTATTTCAACCTAACAAAAGAAAAATTACAGCGAGAGCTTGAAGAATTGCAACTTGAAATTGAGGAATAACAATATAACGAAAGAATGAAAATCTACTACCTGTAACAATTTTACATGTTAAAGTTTTTTTAAAAAGTACCGTTTTACATAAAAATGACAGACGACAATAAAAAAGAAAACTCATTAATACCGATTAGCTCTACTGAAATAGTGAGAGTGAGCAATAGCTTGGCGATTACTCAAAAAATATTGAACGAGATACAGCTAAGATTTGACCCTTTGAAGTGGTGGCAAAGCGTGGATGATGACATGAAAATGGTATTGTATGCCAACATAAAACACATTAAAGAAGTTATATATGTGGATGATGCAAGTGAGTTTTCATATTATAAGAGAATATTGCTAGAAGAACAAATAGAATCTATAAAAAAAATAGACATTGAAACTATAAAGACTATATTAAAATTAAAATTACTCAACGCAAATTATTTTAAATTATCTAACATTAAATCGTTAGGAATATTAAATAATTTGACAGAACTACATTTGCGATCAAATGAAATATCAGATGTTAGTTCACTGACCACATTAACTAATTTGACATATCTAAATCTGATGGGCAATGGAATATCGGATTTTAGCCCACTTGCCGCATTAACCAATATTACAGAGTTAGATTTAAGTTACAATCAAATATCAGATTTAGCACCGCTTAAGACATCATCCAATTTGATAAAACTAATTTTAGGTGATAATCAAATATCAGATCTTAGCCCATTTACTAGATTAACCAATCTGAAAGAGTTAGATTTAGGATACAATCAAATATCAGATTTGGGACCGCTTAAGGCATCATTCAATTTAATGAAACTAATTTTAGGTGCTAATCAAATATCAGATATTAGCCCAATCACCACATTAACCAATCTCACAGAATTAGATTTAGGATATAATCAAATATCAGATTTTGGTCCACTTACTGCATTATCCAATTTGAGAAAACTAAATTTGGATGATATCCAAATATCAGATATCAGTTGGCTTAACGCTTTAACCAAATTGACAAGTATAGATTTACATGAAAATCAAATATCAGATCTTAGTCCACTTAACACATTAGCTAATCTGACAGAGTTAGATTTAGGATACAATCAAATATCTGATTTGGGATCGCTTGCTGCATTATCCAATTTGACAAATTTAGATTTGAGCAATAATCAAATAACTGATATAAGACCGCTTGCTGCATTATCCAATTTGACAAATTTAGATTTGAGCAATAATCAAATAAC
>JBAXTO010000022.1:0-5423 GCA_037130135.1 Bacteroidota bacterium | reverse complement strand
CACTGTAATAAATCTTGATTATATTGTAATCGAGAACGTTTAAAATCTTGACTAGCCTGTGTTTCCCACTTCGATAACTTCATCCCTCCCATCTTTCACTATAGCTATATCTACTATTGCTCCAATAAACGCTCCTAAAATATCCGGTGCTAATTCCCTGATAATCCTGCTAAATACCTGATAACCAATAGTTTTAGCCACTTCTAGCAGTTCCTGGACAACTTCTGGAGGCGGGTTGTCTTTGATTAGGGGTAAATAGTCATTGACTAAGAATTTTTCATCTTCTGAGAGTTCAGAAAAAATATTACTATCCCTATATAGAGCTTTTATTAGGACTAGTAATATTTTTTTGAGGGCATTGAACCCACCAAATTTACTAGCTATTTTAGAAATATAGGGCTGTGATAATTTGCTTATTTTAGCAACGGCTTTTTGTGTACATTTAATTCCTGTGTCTATACATTGCTTAAATGCTTCTAATAGATAATATCTGCTTACCTGTTCTCTGTTACCTGCTGTTGGTGTAATCTCAAAAGCAGTGGTTTTTTCTAGAGTTGCACCGGGGTAATAATCCAGTAGGTAACTTAGATCATCGTCACTGGTGAGATAAATTGTTAGTGCTTCATCAGGGCGGCGGTTTGCTCGGAGTCTGCCTCCCATCTGAATAATCTCTGCTTTCACTAAATGCTCTATATATTCCTGAAATTGGGGATTATCTTTACTGGTGTTGTAATCCCCTGTTAAAGTTGCGTATTTGCAAGCTACAGCCCCTATATCCTGATAAGGTGAACCGATCGCAAATAAAGCATCGTGATTCATGTATTTATTAGTACCGCGATTATCCTTAAACCAGTAACCTTCACCATCTTGTTTATGTTTGAGGTGGTCAATCACTCCTAAATTTTGATGATTAGATGCTAATGCTGCTTTTGTGGCATCTAATTGTTTAACTTTTGATTCACTTCTGTCTTTACCACATAATCCTAAATCAGTAATTTGTACCACTTTTAGATTTGAGTAGTTAGGTAATTTTTCACAGATGACTAAGATCTCACTGGCATCTATTCCTAATTCAAAGGCTACTGTTTTCCGGGTAGCAGTTGCATCCAGTAAAAATACATTTTGAAATTTACTTAGTACCTCTAATTGCCTGGTGTTTTTTGTGGTAATGATTAACTTATGATGTTTAATCCTCAATGCTCCAGGACTAATATTAGCAATGATTTCTAATAATGGTGTTAACCAATTCACTATTAGGTTATCTAATAATTCATGGGATTCTTGACTTGCTTCTTTACCGAATGTATAACGAATATATTTCAAGGTTTTGCGGCTTATCCCCTTCCTTTCACTTGTGTCAATTCCATCTAAGGATACGCTATCAGCAGCTTGAAAGATACCTTCTAAATCAGGTGATAGCACCTTTAAATCCTCAATGATATTGGAGATAATGTTATGGTCAATGTCCAATATCTCCATTACTTGATTATGATTATAACCATAGTAATTTTCTTTATGCTGGGAAGATAAATATTGCTCCAATGGTGAGATAAAATCTTTGATTTGTTTCCATACTTCAGGTAAATGTCTAGCAATTTCTCCTAAAGTCTTTTGGTACTCTGTTAATGATAATTCTGTAGTTTCCACTAGATTAATTTGACGACTAGATTCATCTACAAAAGCTAGGGATTTTTCTGGTATTTCTGATGGTAATGAATCAATATGGCATCTGATTCTATCTTTCATCAGTGCCTCACGCCGATCTCTCCTAAAACTTGCACCAGCTATTTTATCTAATATATTACCTTCAAAATCTACACCTTGACAATTGGCTTTGAATTTACAAGTATGACAAATGGGATTTAATGATGATTCACTATTTGATTCTTGATGATAGCCTTTAGATGCTAATTTATGAAATAAAGGTGTTTTGTGACAATTCCCGGAAATATTGGCTTCTTGATTTTGAGGCCAGTTAATGGTGGGATTACCCAAGGGGGTTAAGTTGTTCTCATCTGCATACATTCCATTATTTCTAACTGGTAAATCTGTATAGTTTTCTTCTATTGATTTAGTGGTCGGATTGCGGTGTTCACTGGATATGTACCACAATTTATTGACTTGTAACCATTCTGGTATAATTTCTCCTACAAAATTAGATTTACCAGCCCCGGCACTGGACATATCTAATATATATTTTTTGCCACTTTGAATACTCTGATTGTAGGTTTTTAATCTATTATCAGAATCAAACCATATATCAACATCTAAATTATTCCTAGATGATTGTTGAAGTGGGATAGATGCTGGTATAGATTGTGGTATATGTGCTTGCTTGAGTAGGGTTTCGATAAATAGTTTACATTCCCAATCTTCCCCAGATATTTCCTGATTAACAGGTTGTTTTCCTACTGCTAATATGGCATCTATGTATGTATTCAGATGTTCTTTATAAGCTGTCTGAATTTCATTTTCTAGTAGTTGTCTACTGTATAATCCATCTGCTATTAAATCAGCGATATCATAGCCGTCTGTACTGTCTGGATTTAATCTTTGGGGACTTAATTCAATGTATGGTAATTGTGCTTTATTGGCTGCTATTCTTAGTTTGTTAGCTTTGTTATAACCTGCTTTGTCATGGTCAGGATAATATACAATACCAGCGATATCATGAGATTTTAAGCATTGACAATATTGTTCTAGTTTGGTATCTGTCCACTGTGAACCCTGGAAGGTAGTGGTAAGTAAGTTTTGTTGTCTAGCAGCATCAGTACATTTTTCCCCTTCAACTACGAAGACAAATTGGTTTTTACCATGTTTGATGATTTCTTCTTGATGGTAAACAGGCCAGGGTTGGTCACCAATTCCTTTCACACTGTTACCAAGAATATCCAGATGGTAAGGAATGGTGAGTTTTTTCTGTTCACCATCTTCTGTAAATTCGTATCTAATTACATACTGTGCATCTGAGTATGTATAGATGATTTGTGATCCTCTACTGTTATGTTTCTTTTGCGGAATAACACCAGGAGCAGGTAATTTGGCTAGTTCAATGTTTTGGGGTAATGGTGCTGGTAATGGTGCTGGTAAAGGATCTGGTTTTTTGGCAGGGGTGATCTGTTGGTAGTTGATTCTGCCATTGTCAATACCTGCTTGTTTTAAAGCATCTTCTAAGGGATTAATAGCTTCTCGGATATCTTTTAAATGCTGTTTGTTGCCAGGTTCTCCCCAACATTGGTACTTACCAGTTTTAATATCTACGGTTAATGAACCTTCACAGACTGGGCAAATATATCTATTTTTGCCTTTCTTGGGAGTGAGTCTGTCTAGGAAGTTCCTAATATCAAAGGTTTCTAGTATTTTATTCATGCCACACCCCCACTAATTGCAATGGGTTGGCAAGAATTAGAAGAAAAATGTTTACACTTTTGTACTTTGCAGTCTATAATCAAAGGATAAGACTGCCATGAATTAGTTCTCATGGTTTCTGGTTTGTTGATCCAGACTTCACTTAGGTAGTTTTCTCAGGACGTAACTAAGTAAAAAGCTGGGTTTGCTAATTTTTAGATTTTCTAAGCTCTCAAATTGTTGTCAAGACAGTTTGGGAGTTTTGATTTATACTGGTAATCAAGAGTTGTTATTCTTCAAAGAGCTATAAAGCATGATTGCAAGATTGACTACTGACTACGATTATAGTATATCAAACAAAATCTATTTCAGAAAAATTTATTTTTACTATTAAAATTTCTTAATCTGTATTGTACGTGTCTAAAAGCTTATGTACATGAGAATTTTTACCATCCTTTGGAGATGTTAGGCGATTCCTACGGAGCGCTTCGCTATCGCATATTTGTTGGGATGATGGGCGATTCCTCATGACAGCTTCGCTATATTTACCCCTAGATAATAGATTTTGTATAATTGTAGGTGTTATTAATAATGAATGAAATTACTATTGTATTAATTGAGGATCATGATTTAACCCGGATGGCACTCAAAACTGAATTGCAATCACACACTGGGTTTAAGGTGATTGGTGAAACGGGTAATGCAACTCAGGGACTAAAACTTTTGGAAACACTGAAACCAAATGTGGCTGTGATAGATATTAATTTACCAGATATAAACGGGATTGAACTGATCCGTAAATTTAAGCGTTATCAGGCAGAAACAGGACAATCACAGGTAAAAATATTGATTTTGACGATAAATAATAGTGAAGATATAGTTTTAGCTGCGTTTGCGGCTGGTGCTGATTCTTATTGTATAAAGGAAACAAGTATTAATAAATTTACTGAAGCTGTACAAACAACTGCTAATGGTAACTCTTGGATTGATCCAGCGATCGCTAATATAGTATTACAAAAAATGCGTCAAGGTATTTCCAATGATAATCAATCATTGGATAAGCCAAAAGCTGTAAAAATTGAGGCATTAGAAATAGAATATGAACAAGTTTTAGAAACCTACCCCCTAACTCAAAAAGAACTAGAAATTTTAGAATTAATAGTAAGTGGTTGCAGTAATGCTCAAATAGCCGAGAAATTATACATTACCGTAGGTACAGTCAAAACTCATGTTCGCAATATTTTAAATAAGTTATGCGCTGACGAGCGTACCCAAGCTGCTGTGAGGGCTTTACGTTCGGGTTTAGTGGTGTAGTCAAAACTACAAAACCTTAAATTCACTAAAAAATCAAAACCAATCCTTTCTCCTAAAAAACAGTCATAGTCCACCTGTATTTTACTATTATTTTAAATAAATCTACAAAGTAGTTCACTTTTATTCCACCAATCTATACTTCTTTTCCCTACGTTTCCATCCAAAATACAAATGTCCTTCATCAATTAACTCTTCTCCCTCATCATCCTTGCCAATTAAATCCTCTGGTTCACTTTCTAAATGATTCAAAAAGTCTTTCAGCACTCTACCAGTAGCAATAGTTCGCGCTTTATGAAGCTGTCGTTAAATCTCCATTTAACGACCTCTCTACTCCTGAAAATGCACGGTTGGAAACTAAACATGATTAGACCTTTGCAATCGCCTACTTTTTAGATGCAGACAGTCGCATAGAATCAACTATCTGGTTGTAACCAACCTTTGATAACAGCTTTACCGACTTTTAGAAATTTGTTCTCAAGAATAAACTCATCAATTGCTGTTTCACTACCTGCCTCTAATGCGCTAAAAGCACGTTTTCTTAAGTTAGGCGTGGTGTTATCTTTGAGGTGAGCGATTTGTTCTGATTCAGTGGCAATAGGATTTGTTTCCTCTAGCTGTTTGAGAAGTTTTTGAATTTCTGCTGCTGCTTCTGCTAAATCTTGTTTCTGCTGAGGTAAGTAATTATATTGACTAACCTTATTCTTACTACCAACAGCACCTATTTGACCATAATTTTCTAAATTAAATGTATCAGAACTTTC
>JBAXTO010000021.1:0-12072 GCA_037130135.1 Bacteroidota bacterium | reverse complement strand
ATTATCCAATTTGACAAATTTAGATTTGAGCAATAATCAAATAACTGATATAAGATCGCTTGCTGCATTATACAATTTGAAATTTTTAAGATTGGGCAATAATCCAATAACTGATATGAGATCGCTTGCTACATTATCCAATTTGATTTTTTTAAGTTTGGGCAGAAATGAAATATCAGATCAACAGAAGGCTTATTTAAAAAACAAGTTGCCTAATTGTGATATAATTTTTTAAGATTATTCCTTAGATTAAATAGTAATTTGTAGGCATGTTTACAAAATACTGAAAGCAAATTATTACTCCTTTGTACACATTATGAAAAGTTGAATTATAAATTATATTTGTTATAATAAAAAAATGAAATCTAAATTTATAAGAGAATTCATGGCTCTTATTCACATCAAAGAGTGGCGTGAATGTGTGAGCTAACATTATAGCAATAAAAACACTACAACTTTATTAAAAATATTAATTTCTTAACAAAGTGAAAAAAATAAATACAAACAATATAATGCTGATTATTTCACTATTATTGTTCTTTATATCATGCAATAATCATGGCAGAGAGAAAATTATTAATTCGCATAAGGATAAAGAAAATTCACCAGAACTCTTACCTTCAAATAATAAAGCCAATCAAGAGTGGTCAAGTACAAATTTAAATATTTCTACATTCAAAAATGGCGATGTCATTTCAGAGGCAAAAACAGATAAAGAGTGGAGAATAGCAGGAAAAGAGGGCAACCCAGTCTGGTGTTATACTCATAATGACCGCAGCAATGGTGACAAGTATGGTAAACTTTATAATTGGTATGCAGTTAATGATCCTCGAGGTCTAGCTCCGAGTGGCTGGCATATTCCTAGTGATGAGGAATGGAGTATATTTATAGATAATTGTGGGGGTGAACATACTGCTGGAACAGCAATGAAAAGTGAAGTAGGTTGGCAACAAGGTGGTAATGGCAACAACAAGAGCAGATTCACAGGTTTACCAGGCGGAGTTCGTGACGAGGATGGGAAGTTTTATGGATTTGGGTACGGTGGTTCATGGTGGAGTTCCACTCAATCTAATATTGACAATGCTTGGGACCGAAGCCTTCATTATGACTCAGGCGATGGAATCAAAAGTTATTGTAGCAAAAATTGCGGACTTTCGGTTCGTTTTGTCAAAGATTAAATCCAGCCGAGTGACTTTTATTATTTTTGCTCTTAGGTAGTTATATAACCAAAATATATTGCTTATTATAAAGAGTTAAAAACGCTAATTTATAGCATCCTCGTTACACTTCGTTAAACGAGGACGAGAGAGCGTTTGATGAATAAGGAACTATAGTCTAGCAAAATGAGACATTGTTTAACTCCTTGATAGAGTATACAAATTCATTTATCAAGGTTTAGATGCTTCTATAACTGCGGCATTATAAATTTGAGTATACTTCTGCACAATAAAGTCAGGAGCTTTAGGATCAACATAAAGACCCGATTCCATTAAATAAGGAGGAACAATCCAGACTGTCGCGAAATATTGATGAAAGATAGGTTTGTCAATGTTATTTTCCTTTTTATAGGCTTCAAGTTCTTTGTCAAAGTCATTTAATCCTGCAGAAAATAGTGTTATTACTTTTTGTGAAATCATAAGTCTTTATTTTTAGTACGTCTAATGTAATGAAAAAAATAAAAAGATGGTAGATAAAGTCGATTGTTTAAGAGTCGGATAAATTGACTAGTCTGATTCATAAGAAAGTTTAAATTGTCAAAGATGCTTCATATGAATTGTGCTGAATTCACAGTTTTAGTTTGCGGTGTGAGAAAATGTCATCAAATATTAGAACAACACCTTTAATACCTTTCTTTGTCATAGTCACATGTTTTCACTCGTGCATTTTATCCATGATTATTCATTCCCCAATGTTGCAAAACATTTCATTCAAAAGATTTTAAATTTCAAATCACAGGAGTCGAATGTAAAAAACTGAAGTCAAAAATGCGAGTTCAAATTGAAGAGAAATATGTAAACTGCATATTGATAAATAAGACTTCCACAACCTAACTTATTCAATTCTTTTCTTTGGCTCTTCTACAAAAATGCTTAACACCAATAATATAGCAACAGCAATATCCAGTACATTCCAAACGGTACGACATAGGGCAATTTTTAAAAAGGGTTGAAAAAGGCCAGCCAAGGCCATAAAAATAATGGGGTAAATTTTATTGCCTTCTTGATGGCTAGCATAGGCAAGATACAAGAATACAATGGTGGCTGAATAACGTAGCAGTTGATAGTAGCCATATGGCCAATCAAAACAGCATAAACAAAGCAATAGGGCTAGTATTATCTTCAATATGTTTTGGATGCTCATGGTAGTATATTAATCTTAAATTATTAAAATGTTTTCAAACAGTATTCTTTAGTGATACTTCCTAACTTTTTTTGCTGCATGACAAATAATCCATTTTCAAAAATAGCTAAAAGCAATATAGAAATAAAGGAGAGTGAGTTAATTATTTCTGTATAATATAAACTAGTAACTCCTCAACTGCATTTAGCTATTATAATATTTTCTGTATAAAATATCAACGCAAATACATTGCGTTTTGCTATACTACTTTTGCTTCGGTCGCAAAATCTAATACTAAAACAACCAAAAAATGATAGAACAAATAAAAGAATATAGCATAGAGGCAAACAATGATTTTTTAGTCGCACAATTTAATAGTGCGCATCAGAAATTGACTCAGGCAAAAGCTTGCTTGCAAGAGTTAAATTTATCGAAGAGTAACAATAAGATATCCATAAATGATGAGTTTCAATCGCTAACTAAAAAACTTGATCAACAAATCGCATTGGCTAAAAGTTTTGACGAGCTTGATGCACTTAAAAGTAATTATATTAAGAAAGGGAGTCAGCAATATATTAAACATCATATACTTTCAAAAAGCTGCAATATTTAAGGCAAAAATAAAAACAATAACCCACGTTGATAAAGGTTGAAAGAAATGGATGAGTTAAAACAAATTATGATGTACAAAACTATTCATAGAACAATAATAGTATCTTTTATTTTATTGTTATTAAGTGCATGCAGCAGTAACAATAACGATCCACTTTCAAATAGATCCAAAGAGTCCGTTTATGTAAAATCATATATTGATTATAAAGGCAACTATCATAAGGGCTATGTAAAATTTCCGGTAAGTAAAAATAAGAATGCGATTAAAAATAATAGTAAATCGCACTACTACTATGAAACAAAAGGTAAGTATAAAAAATCTAAAGAGTATACTCAGGATGTTCCATTAAACAATACATTGAATAATGTTACCACAACAGTAATTGCAAACTTAGAAATTCCCAAAACTAATTCTAAAGACAAAATTATCACACACACAGGATATTCTCTTTTGTATAATGAAACGCATGAACAAGCAAGTTGGGTTGCATACCAACTTACTAGAGAAGAGACCACAAAACTGTTTGAGAGGACCGATAATTTCATCACTGATCCTGAGGTAAAAACAGGTTCTGCAAACGCTACAGATTATAAGGGCTCTGGCTATGATAGAGGTCACTTAGCACCCGCATCAGATATGGGTTGGTCGGCTGCTGCAATGGCTCAATCGTTTTACTATAGCAATATGAGTCCGCAGACTGCCAGCTTTAACAGAGGAATATGGAAAAAATTAGAAGAACTTGTTAGAACTTGGGCAATTGAAAATAATGATCTCTATATCGTTACTGGTCCGGTATTATCTAGCGGACTTCCAACAATTGGGCCCAACAAAGTTTCTATTCCAAATTATTATTATAAGGTTATTTTAGATTATAGAGAACCTAGTATAAAAGGTATTGGCTTTATCCTTCGAAATACTGGGTCAAAGGAATTACTCCAGCATTTCGCTGTATCCATTGATAGTGTAGAAAAATTAACAGGTATTGATTTCTTTCCATTATTAGAAAATGATCAAGAATCATTAATTGAAAAAACACTTTGTATTAACTGTTGGACTTGGAATAACCAAAAAACAAATACTGATTATAACAAAAACAAAACGTCTGAATCAGTTACATGCAATGGAATAACAAAAGCTGGAAATAGATGCAAAAACAAAACGCTGAATAAAAGTGGTTATTGTTATCTTCATGAAGGGCAAAGCAGCGGCTACAACAATAATACAGTAAGCATAAAGAGCTATTCAAAACCCTCAACAACAAGCAGTTCAACAGCGGTTCAATGCTCTGGCATTACATTGTCTGGCAACAGATGTAAAAGGATGACCACTAACCCAAGTGGTAGGTGTTATCAGCATTAGAAAAACTACAAATATTAAAATTAGAATTACAATAAAAACAACATAAAACATGAATGAAATGAATTTTTTGCTATCAAGATTTGGTGGGCATGGTGTGGTTTTTGGCAAAGGAAAAGCAAGTGATGAAAATCTACCTGAAGATCAAAGTTTTGAATATTTATTAGAAAATCATGCAACCTCCATGAATGATTTCACCTACTTATCTAGCTATCAAGCTATGTACGATCCGATGGGTCCATACAAATCATTACCTGAGCGTGCCATTAAAATTGCAGACATTGAACATGATTTTACAGAAATCATGATGCAATTTCAAATGAGGGTAAAAACCCGTGTATATATGGTCCCTTATATATACTGTAATATATTCGCTATCTTTTTAAAAACCGACTATAGCGAAATAGAAGATTTTGTTGGTCGTTTAAAGCCTAGTTATGATTTTGTAATGATTACACATTTTATAAATAAATCTGAAAAAGAGATTAAGCTTTTAATGCCGGAGATATTGCACAAAACCTTGCTGACACTTATTTTTGAGATGGATATAAAAGAGGGGGAATGTGAAATTATTCCAGCCAAAAATTCTTTAGCTAAAAAAATAGACCTCGAAAAACTTACAGATGGCATTGATATGCTTCAAGACGTAGAATCTCCAGCAGAATTGGCTACTTTATTGACTAAATATTAGTTATAAAAATTATCAAATGCACTTTTGGTCCTAATAATCTCTGGTCATTTTTGTTGGAATGCATTAAAGCAATATCTAATTATAAAATATTTCGCTTCAGTGGCTGTCATATATCAGGTATAAAAACGATTCTTAAGAAACCTGTCAGGTATAAAATTATTAATTATTATTTACATGATAAAAACCAGTAGCCTCAAAACACAAACTGTATGCACGCTATGGTATCTACAGCATACTTAAAACTTAAACGCTCCACTCATCAAATTCATCTCTGCTTTCGAAATTCCAATTTTGGTTGCAAGTGTTTTCCAAGTTTTTACAGCTCCTTTAATTTCATTTAAAATGATAAGCATTTGCTTTTCGTTCAACTGAAAATATTCGCCTACGCTTATAGCTATATCAAAGTCCAAAGCATTATTATCGCTATCTATATTCAAGGAGAGTCCGTCTTTATCAATGGATGGATTAATATCGTAAGCTGGTGATAATTGCCACCCATTATTATGAAGCAAAAATCCATGATTTCTCAGGTGATCATCCGTATTCGAAATCGCAATATTAAACACCATTCTTCGCCACAATTGATGCAATTCACTTTTATTATTTGATTCGTTGAATTGAATAAATTCTGCAATATCTAAATAGCTTGGAGAAGTATTTTTAATGATATCTTCATTATTCCCTGTCATTGTCATGGCAGATGCAAAGTGAACTCTCTTTTGTTTGATACGGTCAAAGCGTTTGGTGAAAAAGGTATGGTGCTTAGCTCCTATCTTTTCAATCTTACACTCCGCCATTTCAATACCTGCTTTTAGAGCAAGTTTATAGGCTAGAAATTCCCATGCTGCTTTATCAATGGTATCTCCTTTTGAAGGGAATTTAGCAATCCATAAATTTCCTTTTTCATCGAGAATATTTGCTTTAGGTCTAGCACCTCCCAATGAAGATCCTGGTGCCAATAAAATGCTTAACCATTTACGCACCTCCTTATTATCTTTTTCAGATTCAATTAATGTAATTCCATGCTGCAATTCCCTAACAGAAGACCACGGGGGTGTTGGACGTGTATTATCATTATTTAAAAAAGCCGCATTTTCTTCTAACTTAAAGCGCAGCGCCCCCATTCTACTCTCATCATTTACCCCCATCAAAAAATCCAACTCATACAAATTTTTACTAGCTCTCTTTTCTTCCTTTGCCATTTGAGCTTCTCTCCTTTTCATCAATGTCCGTCCCCAAGTATCTGGCATCGCATCATTAAAAATACCAAAAATGGATTTCCCAACAGGAAATTGTTGGCCTTTATTCCAGCTTATTTCAGGATCGAATAGGAATGGCTTCTCTGATTCCAAGAATTTTTCATGAAACTCAAAACTGAATGTTTTTCTTGCCTTGCCTAGATGTGCTGATAGTGTTCCTATGAGTTTTTGTCCATTTGCATCGAACCAATCTGCATACACTAATATATCTATTTTATCTGTCGCCATTTATTTACCTCCTAAAAGTTCTAAATCTTGAATATCTCTACCTTGCTTATCCTCTGATGCCAATTTCAAAAAGTCGTCTTGCAAACCCAGTACACGCATCACATTAAAATAGGCACCCATAGAAACTCTTGGCGTTCCTTTCTCAATAAGATAAAGTGTTGTTCTGTCAATCCCTGCTCTTTCCGAGACTTGAATAGTTGTTAGCTTCCTTCTCTTTCTAGCAAGTTTAATGTTTTCACCTAGACCTTGTAGAATTTTTAGATGTTTTGGGAAGAGGATTTGCTTTTTTGAGTTCATTTTGTAGATTAATATCCACAAATATAGTTATTTTGTAGATAATAAACAACATTTAAACAAAAAAAGATTTTCTAGTAAAAAAGGAAAGCTATTTCTAAAATTGTCTTTTACTTCTTAGACAATTTTTTATTCTTTACAAATTTGATGGATATGATTTTAAATTTTAAAATTTATATCTAAAAAAATAACTCATTCAATTCCCATTTCGGCGTAGTCTCTGACTAAGCTGTGATGAAAGTAAGTCTATGACTTATATTTTTTAAGCCAATATAAATCTAAAGATTTATTTTCGCTGCATCGTAGTCGGGAGACTACGACGAAGTTAGGGATTAATTCTAATCAGTGGATATTTGTCTTCAACAAATTTCTCAGAGGCTTGCCGTATAGCAGTTATTGTATTTCCTGCCCCAATTTCAATAGCAACAATATTCTTGTTCTTGGCCGTGACTTCTTTGGTCCACTTTAGGTATTCAATTAATTGATAAGTAGACCTGGTGGAAACCCAAAACCAATCGCCAAAAAGATAAATATTAGGTCTGCAATTTTCACCACATTTGGGGCATTTCGGTAAATCTTTTGCTTCAAACGTTTCCATATGAATTTCGATTTTTGGAGTAATCCAGGTATCTCGTTCCAGAATATCCATACATTGCATATATCTGAATGAACCATGACATTCATAGACTTTAGTAGAATCAAATCCTGCCTTCTGAAACTGATTATCACAATTAGAAGTCATCACAAAATATTCTTTGTTTTTAACCAAATCAAGAAGTTGGTAATACCCTTGATGAGGAATTGTTTCTTCATATTGCTGCATTAATGATGCTGCTAATGCCCATGCCTGCTTTGGCGTTTCGTCGAAAGCTATATGGGTCATAAGATCCAAGTATTTTACTTGATGTCCTCCGATTTCAAGATGTTTAGTCCATAGTCCATCAGGCCCTCGATATTGTTCTAATCCAGAATCTACGCTCATGCCAGCACCGGCATATATCAATATGGCTTCGGCATTTGAAATGAGTGTGGCAGCTGTTTTAAGATTATTAGTGGTGTTAAGATTCATTTAATTTTGAAGGATTATTTTTACTCTTCTAAAGAATGTATTTACTTAAAGGGTTGGCAACTGTACAATTTACCAAATACACTTTTGGTCATAATAATCCCTAGTCATTTTAGTTGGAATGCTTATACTGAAGGTGAGTTCATAAGCACCTAATGTTTGCATTTGCAAACCTCCATATGTTAAATCTGCACTTAGTCCCAAGGCATAGGTCATATACTTATTATTCATTCCACTCCTTAAGATTCCTCTATTCCCAATGGCTATAATAATACTTCTTGTATTCATATTATTATACACACCTGTTCGATGATATAAACCAAAAAGCAACGGAATTTGGTTTTTATTATTATTTAATTTGAAGTAAAAATCTAAACCTGCTTTTAATGAAGTATACTTACCTTGTAACTCAAATAACAATAATGGACCAAAATAAAATTGCTTAGTTGTTTTTATAGCAGATCTAAAACTTATTACATATCTACGAGGCAAAGTAGAAGCATCATTATTTGCACCAGAAATTGCAATACTTGGTGCTAGTACATGGGCAATTGAAAAACCAATTTCATTAGACCAATTATCAGTACCTCTAAAATTGTGACGTACTAATATACCCAAATCTAAATCAACATATCCACGACGAGTGATACCAAAATTATTGTAACTACTAGATTGGTCCAAGATACCGTAATTAGGATCTATTTGATCACTAAAGACTAATCGTTTATAATCAATTTTAACTTGATTATATGAGGTTCTAAACCCAAGAAATATATTGTATCGATCAAACATGTCCCCCTTTAATTTTATGTGTGGCATATGCTGGCAATAACTAATACCTATGGATGAAGTAGTTAAAAATCCTTTTCCTTCCACATCTTGAAATGCAAAAGCACCAATACCTGATCTATAATGCTTTCCTATTTTCACCATAAAATCTAAATTAGCAACATAAGAAGATAATGGACCAGGGACTAATTTACCTGGCACATTTGGCCAAAGAGTCCTATAGGTGGCACTAAATCGAAGATCTTGAGCCGTTCCAGTATAAGCAGGATTAAAATTCAATTCATTACCCATATACTGAGAATAAGTTGGGTCTTGCGAATAAACATTACCCGCAACAACTAAGAGAATAATTAAATAAACATATCTCTTTATGTTTGTCAATTTTTGTCTTATTCCTAGTTTAATATTATTCATATTCTTCAATAACTTCATTATAAGAATTATCTAATCAATGTAACGTCACCAATTGTTTTAGGCACTTTACTATCTTTATATAACATACCTTTCCAGCGAGAACCATCGATGAAGACAGCATCAATCTTCCATACATATACATCTTGTTGCATGGCTTTTCCATCATAGGTTCCATCCCAACCCTCAGCTGGTTGAGTCAATACTAATTTATCTGAGCTCCATAATAACTCGCCATAAGTATTAAATACTTGAGCTAGATAGCTTTGTAATCCATATCCTGCTGGTTTCCATATTCTCACTAAATCACTTCCTGCACCGAAGTCAGGTGCGAAGGCATTAGGCACAAAAAGCTCACCACAATTTCGACAAAGAATTTGAGAACTAGTATCCTTACAGCCATAAATATTTTCTGCAATTAGAAATATTTCAATATCGCTGCTTGCTATGAACCGATGAATTGGATCTATCTCATTAGAAAATGAGCCATCTCCAAAATCCCATGAATATGCTATAGCTCCTTGAGATAAATTAGTAAAAATAATTGGCCCCCCATTTGAACCAATTGCATCTCCGGTGACATAACTAAAGTCTGAAATTGGATTTTCATGAACAATGATAGTATCCTGAAGCACTAAGGAGTCCATACATGTTGGATTTGCATAGGCATAGAGTACAATTGAAAATACACCTGTATCACTGTATAGATTAGACTGGTTTATTGTGCTTGTTGAATATGGGAATGAACCATCTCCAAAGTTCCAAACATAAGTTGAAGCATTTAAAACATCTGGATGAAAATTTACTAATAAAGGTTGGCAGCCTTCAGCAGGAATTATATCAATGTTATTGATGATTGGACGTGGTACAATTTCAATCATTTTATAGGCAGTATCAAGACATCTATTAACACTTTCTGCAATCAATTGTATTTGATAGGTGCCTGTTGTCAAATATGTATAAATTGGAGCTATTAAAAAAGAACTATCTCCATTTCCAAAATCCCATGAATAGTTCACTGCCCCAACAGAATTATTGGTGACACTTATAGTTTGAGGTGCATCACAAAAGATACTATCAGATAATGTAAATGCTGCATCCACTTTTGGATATATTTCTACTGATGAATATGCTGTATCTATACAAATACCATCAGTAGCTATCAAAATAAGTCCATAAGTTCCACTACTTGTATAACTATAAATTGGATTAGCTGTAGTACTTGTATTACCATCACCTAATGACCAATTATAACGCAAACTAAATGCTGTATCTGGAGGAACTGAAACACCAAATAATCTAATAGGTTGTTGATTAAAACAAGTATTGTTTGATACAATTGAAATCTCTGGTCTCTTATTAATAAATACATTTTTACAGATTGTATCACTACAACCTAAACTTGAATAAACAATCAAGCAAACATTATAGGAGCCCCCATTTAAATAAATGTGTGATGGAGATATTGAATTGGATGAATCTCCATCACCAAAATACCAATTTTGTGAAGTTAAAACCGAACCGATAGATGGAACCGAGGTATTATTAAAAGTTACTAGGCTACTCGAACACTGGCTATCTATAAAAACAAAATCAGCAACTGGTCGTGAATAAACATTTATTAATTGCGAAAAGGTATCAAATGAGCATCCATCTGTAACATATATTCTTACATTATAGGAGCCTGCATTATAAGTGTGGCTGATAGTTGATCCTGAAGCAGCAATAATTGAAGTACCTGGGGCACATGAATCGTTATATGCATGATAATCAAAACACCAACTCGTCGTTGCTGCACCTGACGAAAGATCTGTAAAGTTTAAAGTAAATGGTTCACATCCAGAGTTGACTCCATTGGTAGTAAAAAAAGCTTCTACATTATTTGGTCGAACTAATATTGATCGTGTTATAAAGGTATCACCACAACCATTGTATACATGAAGAGTTATATTATATGTAATCGGACTTGTTGTATTATTATAAAACGTATGATTTACTGAAGGCCATATTGGGGCAATTATACGTGGATACATAGTCAAATTAGATGAGGTATCTCCCCAATCAAAAACAATAGAGTCTATGCTACCAAGCAATAATGTATTTGTTGCAAAACCCAAAGTAAGAGGCGAACATCCATCAAATGCAGATGGCATAAAATTGGGAATTGGAATTGTATTTAGTAATATGGTTGCATGAGTAGTATCACCGGTACATCCAGCAGCTATCGGATAAATAGAGTAATCGACAAATCCCTGACTTGCAGTGATACTCGTATTCGTTAGTACTTGAGATGGTATTGTATCTGAAGTTCCTGATGTAATATATCCTGCAACATCTGTTGCATTTGCATTCCAACTTAAATTCGTTCCACTAATTGTGGAAGTGATTATTATCGGTATTGTCATTAAACCACTACACAATTCTTGAGTATCAGGCATAGCTATAATACTTGGTCTAGGCAAGACAATTAATAAGCATTCTAAGCTATCTCCACTACAACCATTATAACTTGGCTGTACAATATACCTCAAGGTATCTCTTGCAGCTGATGCATTGAATAATGCCTGAGCAGGAATAACATTTCCTGTTCCGGAACTTATAAAACCTGTAATTAGTGGACCACTTACAGCATACCATCTATAGGTAGTTCCAATGACATCACTTGATAATCGAATATTTCTAGTGCTATCTTCAGTACAAATTGTTTGTACCCTGTCAATTGCATTTATATGAGGTCTTGGGGTGATTGTTATTTGATAAGTATCTGAAATTCCAGCACATCCGTCATAGCTTATACTAGCAATATAATTAAGCACTGTAGTACTCGTCAAACTGGAATAAATTCGTTGTACAGGTATAATATTTGAACCGGCATTCAGAGTTCCAGTGATTCCAAGAATGCTATCTAAACTCCAGCTAATTATTGAACCTGGAGTTGTCGTATTAATATTTACTGCACTTGTAAGTTCTCCTGAACAAATTGTTTGATTCGCAATGGAAAATATAACACTAGGTGTTGGATTGA
>JBAXTO010000020.1:0-15680 GCA_037130135.1 Bacteroidota bacterium | reverse complement strand
TTACTTTTGCAGGGATAATTATTTAATCCGTCAACTTATTTTAGGACGTTACATATAATTAACTAACTTCCTATTATTCGTTTGCTAAATAAATATTTTTTACTCCAATAATTCGTCCAACTACTTTCATCAAAGGTATTTATAGTCACTCCAGTAGAAGAAGTACAATGGATTATCTTTTTACTTCCATCTGCTATTTGATAAATCATCGCCACATGTGTGATATGATCTCCCGAACCAAAAAATAATAAGTCTCCATTATTCCATCCTTCTTTTGTAACTGATGTACCTAATTTTGACATCTCATCAGCGGTACGTGGCAATTGAATATTAAATTGCGCATACATGAATTTAATAAATCCTGAGCAATCCCAACCCTCTTGTGTATTGCCGCCATATTTATAACTCACCACTTTTTCGTAGGCATATGCATTCAACGCTAATTGATCTCTGATAAATTTTAAAGAATCGGTATAGCCATAACGTAAGTATAATGGAATACGCACATCGTTTTTATCATAGGCTACATTCACTTTATTCGTTGAACTAGTTGCTGCCATCAACGATTGAACACTGCAAAAAAACAATATATAAATAATAATATACTTCATATAACAAATGCTACATCTTTTACGATTGAATTGCAAATTTGTTACATTTTGTAGCACCGGATGCAGATACTACCAACAGCGGTGCTTAAGAGTGTACGATAAAGTAGATAATGAAATATTAGTATACGCTAAATTTCAATCTATAATTTTCAGTCGCATTTGCTATTTGTATATAATAGATACCCGGCTCAAAAGATCTTACATCGATTTGTTTTTTAAATGACTCATCCGTAATTCTTTCTTCTTTCACTTTTACACCAGCACTATTAAATATAGAGATGGGTGTGCCCATCGCTAATAACGATTTAAATTGAATCATGATAAAATCACTGCTCGGATTAGGATAGAGACTTACTGAATGTTCTAAATGCGTATCATTCACACCTACACCAATCACTACTTTATGTGCTAAGTTCGGACGAAGTGTAATTAAATTCAGTAACATCATATCTGTTTGTTGTCTCGTAAACATATTCTGACAACGTTCATCGCTATAGTCCATATAATTTTCAATCATATCCGGATAATCAATACCTACATCTACACAAGTATTTTTAGTAGTATCACAATTAAAATTAGTTTGATCTCCTGCTTTAGGCGTATCATCAATTCCATCATCTTCGGCACAAGCCGCTTCATCGGCCCATATATGACGCAAACCTAAATAATGTCCCGTTTCATGCACACAAGTTCTACCTGCCACCACACCCGGATCTATAACATAGGGATTATTTCTACCAAAGGCCGTATAATCAATCACCACCCCTTGACTAGCTGAATCTGTTTCGCTACCTGCTGGCCAATTGCTAGCGCCTGTAGGCGGATAAGCATATCCTAAAACACCTAGTGGTAAGGTATTTAAATTACATACCCAAATATTTAAGTATTTATCGGTATTCCATGCCGCATCACCTTCTGCTGCTAATTTCACATTATCTTGAAATGCATTGAATCCTAAAAAAGTAGAGGCAGGTGTACCCGCTTTACGCACGATACCTGTAGTAGGATTTCCATTTGGATCCGTATCTGCTAAATAAAATTCGATATGCATACTACCTGCAATCGGTTTGAATATATCTCTGGTTTGTACCGCATCTTCATTCCATCTATTATAATCCCAATTTAATACATGAATTTGAGAATAGACTAATGAATCAGGTAAATTCTCTGTGGGTGTAGTATATACAATATGCACTACCACTGGAATTTTATATAAGGTATCATCATTCACACCTCTGCTTCCACGCATTTGATCGAGCAAGTTTTTGTTTTGTGCAAAGGCTTGATTGATTTTATCTTTATAACCTGGATGCATCGTTTCATAATGATTTACTACTTCTGTCGTATAACAAGGAACTACCTGTTGTGCTTGTATCGCTTGAATAGAAACAAGTAGAACAAATAAAAAATAAATCTTTTTCATACTTTAAATTAGTGGGTGATCGTAATTTTTGAAATTTTCTTAAATGCGTTGTTGTTTTGTAATTGAATAATATAGCAAGCATTCTGTAAAGCGCTTACTTCTATTTTCTCCTGATTTTTAGTAAGCGTTCCCTCTAATACCAATTGTCCAAAGGTATTGAATATCTCGTATTGCATAGGAAAAAAGGCAGCTTCAGCGCTTTGTACTTCTACATAAGTACTCGTAGGATTTGGATATACGTTTACCTGATCAAACTTGATTTCTTCTTGTTGAATGCCTACTCCATACGAACGAATATTGACATTATCTAAATACAACATATTGCCCCAACCCGATTTATTTTCAAATTTAAATTCGATATTATCGGTGTACATAAACGGGGTTAAATCAATACGTACTGTTTTCCATTGTGCACTGGTAGGATAAAACAAGGTATTTAATTCAGTTTGAGTAGCCAATTGAGTACCTCCTTGTTTCCATAATTTCGTCCAACTATGACCACAATCTAAAGAGGCGTAAACACTCATCGTATCATTACGCGTACTAGTTCTTGGAGCATAGGCAACATCAAAATCTAAATAAGGAAAATTCGTTCCACTTAAATTATAAGTAGCCGTAATTAATCCATCAATACGATTGGTGGGATTACTAGATATATCAAAATTATCAAAGCTGATACACTGTGCACTCGTACCATAAGCTCCTACTGTTGTATTGATGGTCCAGGTTCTATCGCTATTCGGATTTACGATCGACCAATTCGTAGGCAATACCGAAGATTCAAAATTTTCACTCATAGGAGTCGAAGTACCCATTGTACCTAGACCTGTCATATAAAAATTTTTACTGCCATTGTCATTCGACGTATAATCGTCATTGCCTCTATTATTAGCATTATACAAAAAGATAGAGATCGTATGTGCACCCATACTAACTGCTTCTATGGGCAAGGAGAAATAGGCTGTTTGTCGTGGACTTAAATTGCCATACCAAGGAGCAGTTTTATTCGTTCCTCCATCAATACTATAGATGGCTTCTAAATAGGTGATAGGCACTTTCCCATTATTTTTAAATTGAATAATAGGCAGCATATTATTGGTACAAGCCGTATCTGAAGGGGAAAACAAACCAATATATTCAGCATCTAAATTTAAATTACAATTAGAAGAGGCCGCTAATAATTGTCCTCTTTGCGATAATAAAGAAGCACGTGCACGCGCCACTTGACCATTGCTAAACATATATTTTGCAGAGTCATCTACATAATCCATATAATTCATAAATAGATTTTGTGCCGAGCAACTCACTTGCGGATGCGTCGGTCTTCCATAATATTCTATTCGTTGATTGGGAGTATCTCCTACTGAATCACTCCCTGCACATTCATTGGGATCTCCTCCATCATCGCCCCAAATATGATATAGGCCCATCCAATGTCCCACTTCGTGTGTAGCTACTCTACCTAGTTCATTGCCCACATTACGTGGACCGACAGTACCTACACAATCATAACGTAATACCACGCCATCGGTTGTCGGGTTCATGCCTGGAAACTGCGCATAGCCCAATACGCCATTTAAATCGCCTGTAAATCGAGCTGTCCAGATATTAAAATATTGATTCGGATTCCAGATCGTTGAGGGTTTACCTGTAGTTTCCATAGCGGTTCTATCCCAAGCGGTCACGCCTAAATCGTGACGAACAATCCCACTAAAAATATTACCCGATTCATCAAAACGTGCCAAGCAAAAACTCACTTGCATATTACCTAATAAAGGTTTGAAAACGGTAGGTAAATTAATCGTATCGGCATTCCAATTATTAAAATCTCTATTTAAGGCATCCAATTGCGAAAGCACTTGTTCATCTGTTATATTTTCACCCGTTCCGTAGGCATCTCCATCGTGAATAACATGAAATACCACGGGTATATTTAATACGGCAGCACGGCTACCTTCAGCCATTTGAGTTTGAATTTGTTGTTCTACTTCTTGAAGGTGTAATAATAAAGAAGGATTTAATCGTAATTGATCTTTTAGATTTTCTGTGGCAGCACAATAATGAGATTGAGCAAAACTATTCAAAGAAAGAATCGAGAATAGAGCGAGTAAAATTTTTTTCATTTAATAATCTTATCTAACAAAATTACTAGTTTTTGAGGAGAAAATGAATGATAAATAAATTTTAGTAAGCCCTACACCATCCTCACCACCCGCTCCAATCCAGCGATAAAAATATCGACTTCTTCTTGGCTATTATAAAAAGAAAAAGAAGCTCTGCAAGTACCGCCTTCCAAGGAAAGGCTATCCATCAGCGGCATACAACAATGATGTCCGGTGCGAATGGCAATTCCCATTTTATCTAATAAAACACCTACATCATAGGTATGAATTCCATTGATCACAAAAGAAATCACAGATGCTTTATGTACCGCGGTTCCAATGATACGTAGTCCATGTATTTGTTTGATTTTTTCAGTTGCATATGTAAATAATGAATTTTCTTGCGCTTGAATAAAATCAAATCCTATCGATTGCACATAGTTCACAGCTGCGCCTAATCCAATCACTCCCGCAATATTCGGTGTACCTGCTTCAAATTTATAAGGCAATTCATTAAAAGTGGTCTCTTCATACGTCACCGTTTTAATCATCTCTCCTCCAAAATGAAAAGGCTGCATCTCATTTAAAATTTCTTCTTTCGCATACAATACACCAATCCCCGTTGGACCAAATAATTTATGTCCCGAAAAAACAAAAAAATCTGCGTTTAAATCTTGTACATCAATCGGAGCATGTGCCACCGCTTGTGCGCCATCTATCAATACTTTCGCACCAAATAAATGAGCTTTCTCAATGATATCTTTTACGGGATTAATCGTTCCTAATGAATTAGAGGTATGTACACAGGCAACTAATTTCGTTTTGGTTGAGAGTTGTTTGTAATAGATATCCATCATCAACTCTCCATGCTCATTAATCGGGATGATCAATAGCTTGGCTTTTTTCTGTTTGCATAATTGTTGCCAAGGAACTAAATTGCTATGATGCTCTAAGGCCGAAATAATAATTTCATCGCCTTCTTGTATGTGATGCATCGCCCAACTATACAATACTAAATTGATTCCTTCGGTAGTGCCTCTGGTAAAATTAATTTCATGTCGATGGGCTGCATGTATAAATTGTTGAATGGTATCTCTTGCTCCTTCATATAATTCAGTAGCTCTACTCGCCAAGGTATGCGCGCTTCTATGTATATTGCTATTGGTATGGGTATAGTAATTACTTATCGCATCAATCACCACTTGCGGCTTTTGTGTAGTAGCAGCATTATCTAAATACACGAGTGGTTTATGGTGAACTACTTCGTTTAGTATCGGAAAATCGTTTCTTATTTTTTTTAGTTCCAAGTTTTTAGTTTAGAGTTCTTAGTTTAAAGTTCAAAGTTTAGAGCCTGCCTGCCATTAGGTAGGTTCAAAGTTTAGAGTTTAAAGGGAATACACTTCTACTATTCTATCTTTTATTCTATGTATTTTTTGCAAACAAATGCTACATAATAATCTCTAATCTTTTAGTAATGTTTGTTCAATAGCACGTTCTATATATTGTTGCACCGCTTCATTATCTAATTCGTTTAGCACTTCATTGGCAAATGCTAAAGTCAACATCATCTTCGCCGTTTCTTTTCGTATTCCTCTAGCCGTACAATAAAATAAAGCCGCTTCATCTAAGTTACCTATCGTTGCCCCATGACTACATTTTACATCATCCGCAAAAATTTCTAATTGTGGTTTCGTATAGATATAAGCATTAGAAGATAACAATAAATTTTTATTCGATTGATAGGCATCTGTTTTTTGGGCGTCTTTATGTACATGTATCTTTCCATTAAACACTCCTGTTCCTTCCTCTTGCATGATGCCTCGGTATAATTGGAAGCTGCTGCAATGCGGATGTTTATGTTCGATTTTTAAATGATTATCGATAATATTTTTTTTGCTGGCTAAATAAATCCCTTTGGTATCACAAGTTAAACCTGGCGCATTCATCAAGATATGCAAGTTGTTTCGGAGTAAGGCCGCGCTATCACTATAGGTAAAAAAATTGCAACGAGCGTCTCGTTTTTGTTCTACTTCCCAAGTATTGATATGATGTATTTGATGCAATTCATTTTGTACTAAATAAATCGTTGCTTGTGCATTTTCTTCGATGATTAATTCATTAAAGGTATTGCTCAAACTCGAATTAGCATGATTAATGGAATGCTTTACAATAAAAGAGGCTATGGCTCCCGTTTCTACTACGATTAGATTTCGTATCTGTTGCACATACTGAGTAGCCGCTTCCGTTTCATGATATTCAATAACAATCGCTTCTTCTATTTGTGCCTTTTTTTTCACGGTAATAAATACGCCTTCTTTAAAAAAGCTTGTATTAAACGCCGTATAGGGTTCTGTAATATTATTCGCTAAGGTATTGAAGTAATTTAGAAAACAAGGATTCGTGGAGGCTTCTGTAATCGATAGCACTTCTATCAAATCACTACTTGTTGAATGAGCTTTCGAATAGACCCCATTGATAAAAACGATTTTTATATTGGCTTCAAAAGCGCTAGGCAAAAGCGTTTCATTCCCTTGAATCGTATACGTATTGGAATAATCTAATTCACTTTTCGAAAATAATAAGGTAGGAGTATATTTCCATTCTTCATGTTTAGAAGTTGGGAATTTCATCTCCACAAAAGATTCTAAGGCTGCTTTTTTAAGTTCACTCAAGGCAGCAGCCGAACCATTTAATTGTTCTAAATGATGATTAAATACTGATTTTATACTTACTGTATCTGTCATGTCTTATACTAATTCTTTTACCCAATCATACCCTTTCTCTTCCAGTTCTAAAGCCAATTCTTTAGTACCTGTTTTGACGATTCGTCCATCATACATTACATGTACAAAATCTGGAACGATATAATCTAATAATCGTTGGTAATGTGTAATAATGATAAAGGCATTGTCCTTGCTTTTAATTTTATTCACGCCATTCGATACGATACGCATCGCATCAATATCCAATCCACTATCTGTTTCATCTAAGATACAAAGCTTTGGATCCAACATTGCCATTTGAAAAACTTCATTTCTTTTTTTCTCTCCACCACTGAATCCTTCATTTAACGAGCGACTCATAAATGCTTTGTCGATTTCTACCAAGGCCATTTTTTCTTTCATGCGTGCTAAAAATTCTTTCGCTTCCATAGGAGCTAAACCTTGTGCTTTGCGTTTTTCATTGATCGCCGCTTTCATAAAGTTAGTCGTAGAAACCCCTGGTATTTCGATTGGATATTGAAAGGCTAAAAAGATCCCTGCACGTGCACGTTCATCTGCTTCCATCTCCAGAATATCCTGACCATCAAATTCGATACTACCTGCAGTCACTTCATAATTTTTTTTACCAGAAATCACAGAAGCCAAGGTACTTTTTCCCGTTCCATTCGGACCCATTATCGCATGAATTTCGCCGGCTTTCACTTCTATATTAAAGCCCTTTAAAATTTCCTTCTCGCCTATATTGGCATGTAAATTATTTATCTTTATCATATTCTAATTAGCAAATTAGCAGATTGGACAATTAGCAAATGGCTAATGTTCTATTGCTGCTATATCTATTTTTGATTTTGAAATTATTTTATTTATTATTTTTATTATAATTATTAAATCACTTTTTAATTCCTCATTGCTAGGATAATTTTTGGATTCCGCACATAAATCCAACCAATACTCTAACTCATCTGCTTCTTTTGCTGCAATTTTAAACTTATGTATAAAATCTTTTTTACTCTCTGCATTTTGCGCTTCTCTAACATTTGCTCCAATCGAAGTACCACATCTTAATAATTGATTCGCTATAATAAATTTCTTTTTTTCTTCTAACAGTTCAGCATACTCAATTACCTTTAAAGAAAACCTAAAAGTTAATTCTAGAATTAAATTATCTTTTTTATAGCTGCTTTGCATGTAATCTATTTTACCAAATTTCTATATTGAATATTTCATTAATATTGTCTACCATTTTTTTTGATTCGAAATTAATCTGCTCATTATCAAATTTGCTAATCTGCTAATTGATTTCGTTAACCCACCGAATTCTCCAAACTAATCTGCAATAATTTTTGGGCTTCTACGGCAAATTCCATGGGTAATTCTTTAAATACTTCTTTACAGAAACCATTCACAATTATATTGACTGCTTCTTCATCACTCAATCCACGTTGATTGCAATAAAACAACATATCCTCTCCAATCTTTGAGGTAGTAGCTTCATGCTCTACTTTTGCACTTTCATTTTTTACTTCTAAATACGGGAAGGTATGTGCCCCACATTCACTGGTCATCAACATACTATCGCACTGCGAATAATTATACGCATTCTCAGCGGTCTTTTGAATCTGTACTAATCCTCTATACGAATTATGACTCTTCCCAGCACTGATACCTTTTGATACAATTCTACTTCTGGTATTTTTACCAATATGAATCATCTTCGTTCCGGTATCTGCTTGCTGATAATTATTGGTTACCGCTACTGAATAAAATTCACCAATCGAATAATCGCCTTTCAAAATACAACTCGGATATTTCCAGGTAATCGAACTACCTGTTTCTACTTGTGTCCAACTGATTTTCGAATGAACGCCTTTACATAAACCACGCTTCGTTACAAAATTATAAATCCCTCCTTTGCCTTCTTTATCACCTGGATACCAATTTTGTACGGTCGAATATTTGATCTCTGCTCTATCATGGGTCACTAATTCAACTATAGCCGCGTGCAATTGATTTTCATCACGCTTCGGTGCTGTACAACCTTCTAAATAACTCACATAACTATCATCATCGGCAATGATTAAGGTACGCTCAAACTGACCGGTATTCTCTGCATTAATTCTAAAATACGTAGATAATTCCATGGGGCAACGAACACCTTTTGGAATATATACAAAACTTCCATCACTAAATACAGCACTATTTAAAGCAGCATAATAATTATCTCTAACAGGAACAACCGATCCTAAATATTTTTTTACTAATTCTGGATATTCATGCACGGCTTCTGAAATAGCACAAAATATAATGCCTTTCTCCGCTAATTGTTTTTTAAAAGTAGTGAATACACTTTCACTATCCATCACATAATCTACAGCAACTCCCGCTAAGATTTCTTGTTCTTTAATGGGAATGCCTAATTTATCATAGGTTTTTTTTATCTCCGGATCTAAATCATCTAAACTCTCTAAACTAGGTTTCTTTTTTTGAGATGCATAGTAAATCATATCTTGAAAATCAATCGCCGGATAATGTACATTCGACCACATCGGTTCTTTCATGTTTTTCCAGATACGATATGCCTCTAAACGCCATTCTAAAAGCCATTCAGGTTCATTTTTTTTACGCGAAATAAAACGAACAATCTCTTCATTCAAGCCTTTCTGTGCAAACTCTTGCTCCAGATCACTGACAAATCCCCATTTATACTCACTATTGGTATGGTCTTCTAATATTTGATTATTTTCACTCATTGTTTTTTGCTATACTACTATAATGTATAAAAGCACTAATTAGTTTTCACAAATATAGTTATTTTAGACTAGTTCTAAATAAGAAAAATGAGGCTAAAAGCCCGTCTATAAAGGACTAAAAGGTCTTTTAATGCATGGAAAAAGTGTAAATACTATTATTTTTGGTTCTTAAGTACGTCTTGAGTAAGATCTTTTCCTCCTGTTATATTAGTGAATAGAGCTCCAATACTAAAGATTGGTCCCCAAGGTATACCCCACCAGCCTAAAACTAAAGTTAATAAGGTATAAGGAATACTATATTTGAATGTAGATTCACCTGCTTTAATAAAATAGACATCACTACTTCTTCTAAATGTCATCACTATTATAGAAATACAATAGTTGAATGTTACGAATTTAGCTCCGTTTGCGAGTTCATAATTGATATCCTGATCGCTTAATCCTTCTAAGTTTTTAATTTTAGCCAAGATATATAGATTTAAGATGATTTTCTGCTATCTAGTTCTTTTTGAATCGCTGCCGCTTTTTCATATTCTTCCGATTCAATAAACTTTGCCAACATTTTATCTAATTCAGCAATCGTATATTTCGTATAATCATTTTCATCGCTTTCTTTGGCTCTAGAAACTGAAGTACTAGTAGCAGGTTCACTCATTTCATCACCCGAAGCATCAATAGATACTCCTGCTTGCTCTAATATAGATTCATACGTATAAATGGGACATTTAAAACGTGTAGACAAGGCTACCGCATCAGAAGTTCTTGAATCAAATTCATAGGTTTCGCCATTGTGTTTACATATTATGGTCGAATAAAAAATACCATCCACTAAATTATGTATGATGATTTCTTCAATATTAATTTCAAAAGAAAATAACATATCCCTCATTAAATCATGCGTCAAGGGACGAGTAGGAACAATATTTTCTAAAGAGATAGCAATGGCCTGTGCTTCAGCATTTCCTATCACTATAGGAATTCTTCTATTTCCATGTTTTTCACCTAAAATAACAGCAAACGAGTGAGATTGTGTAACACTATGCGAAAGGGTGATAATTTCTAATTCTATTTTACTCATAAATCATTTAAAGGAAAACTCCTAAATAAAAAAAAAGAGATATCTTTTAATAGATATCTCTGTATAAATGTATGACAATTTTATAAAAACACAATTATTTTTTTATAAAATGACTGTGAAAATTAATGAGAGCTTGCTTTGAATTTTTTATACGACTCAATTAATTTAGGTACAACTGTAAATGCATCACCTACTACTCCATAATCTGCAGCTTTAAAGAATGGTGCTTCAGGATCAGTATTCACAACCACAATTGTTTTACTTCCATTTACACCCGCTAAATGTTGAATAGCGCCAGAAATACCTACTGCTATATATAAATTCGGACGAATCGTAAATCCGGTTTGTCCTACGTGCTCTTCGTGAGGTCTCCAATGTACGTCTGCTACTGGTCTTGAACAAGCTGTTGCAGCACCCATCAAATTGGCCAATTCTTCAATCATACCCCAATTTTCAGGACCTTTTAAGCCTCTTCCAGCACTTACTACTAATTCGGCTTCTGTTAAAGCTACTTTACCACTTGCTTTTTCTACTGATTTAACAACAGTTGTAAAATCGGCATCTGTAACACCACTCGAAACGCTTTCTATTGCTGCACTTCCTTCGCCTCTTACAATCTGCAATGAATTAGGAGTAATTGCAATTACTTTTTTATCAGTTTTAATTTGATAATGTGCAATCGCTTTTCCACTAAATACATTTTTACTCACTACAAAATCTCCATTCGTTTCAGGTAATGCTGTAGCCCCTGGTACTAATCCTGCTTTCATACGAACCGATACTCTGGGTGCAATCGCTTTTCCATTTTGATTGTAGGATAAAACTACTACGCTTGAATTGGCTGCTAAACTAGCAATGGCTTTACAAACAGCCCCAGAATCAAAGCTATCAAAACGAGGATTCGCATCGTGTAATACCTTGCTGATTCCTAATTGACCTAATGCCGCTAGTTCTGCTGCATCATGCGTGCCTAATGCGATTGCTATCGCTTCAGTACCTAACAACTTGGCAGTTTGTGCTGCATAGTAGGCTGCCTCTAAAGAGGTTTTTTTTACTCGATTATTATTACTTTCTATATATGCTATAACTGACATGATAATTTTTTTTTAATGGTTTAGATTACTTTCGCTTCAACATGTAATAGATTGATTAATTCATCCATATTCTCTGGATCGATTAATTTAACAGCTGTTTTCGCAGGTGGTAAATCATATACTTTGATACTGGTTAAAGTTTCTGTTAAGGCTGGAACTACTGTTAATGGTTTCGTACGAGCACTCATAATACCTTTCATATTGGGTATACGTTGCTCAGCCATTCCTTTTTGTGCACTAATTACACATGGCATACTTACTTCTACTATTTCTTTACCTCCTTCTATATCTCTACTCACGGTTGCTTTTCCACCTGCTACTTCTAATGAAGAGGCCAACGAAACATAAGGTACATTCAACATTTCTGCAATCATCCCTCCCATTTGAGAGCCATTATAATCAATCGTTTCTTTCCCGGTAATCACTAAATCAAAGCCTTTATCCTTCGCATATTCAGCAATGTTTAAAGCTACATTATATCCATCAGTAGCTGGAGCATCAATACGTACTGCATCCGTAGCACCTATCGCTAAGGCTTTACGAATAAATTGTTCACTATCTGCTTCCCCTTGATGAATAACCGTTACAGAACCGCCTTCTTTTTCTACAATCTCAAGCGCTCTCACTAATGAATACCACTCATCTGTAGGATTTAGAATATACGTAACATTATCTGTGGCAAACTTGGTATTACCATCAGTAAAGGCAACTTTCGAAGTTGTATCGGGCACTTTACTAACCGGAACTAATATTTTCATATCTATCTAATTTATTTTTAGTAAAATTGATTTTTTAAATTTAAGAGTGCAAAATTACTGTATTTTACACCTAGCTACAATTTTTATAACAATTTTACCAAACGTTTGTTTGATGCCTATACGATTAAATAAGTTATTGGAAATGAATAGTAAAAGCTCTAACGCTTTTACATTATTTGCATTAGCTAAAGAATATGAAGCACTGAGTGAGCTTGAAAGGGCAATTCAGTATTACGATCAACTAGAAAAAAACTTTCCTGAAAATACGGGATTTTACTATCATTATGCGCAAGTAATGCAAGTAAATAATAATCTAGAGGAATTTAAACGCATTATAAAAAAAGGGATAGAGGTCTGTAAAAAAGCTGGCGATACACATGCACTAGCCGAATTACTGGGCTTATATAATCAATATATAGAGGATGATGAATAATACCTTACATAAAATTTCTTCGTATATCGAAGAGAAAAAACTTTTTCTAAAAAAAGATAAATTATTGGTAGCCGTATCTGGGGGTATTGATTCTATCGTATTACTGCATATTCTACACCATCTCCATTATTCCATTCAGGTAGCTCATGTCAATTTTCAATTGCGTGGAGAGGAATCGAATGCCGATGAATCTTTTGTAAAACAAGTATGCGAAAAATTACAAATACCTTTTCATACAAAACGAGTTGATGTAAAAACTTTTGCTCTAGAAAATAAAGGCTCTACACAAATGCTCGCACGTCAATTACGTTATGATTGGTTTCAAGAATTAGTTCAGGAACATCAATTAAACTATATCGTAGTGGCTCATCATGCCAATGATCAAAGTGAAACGATTTTGCAACATATCAGTAAAGGCGCTGGCATTGCTGGCTTACGAGGCATGTTGCCCAAACAAAATAAGATTGTTCGTCCATTTTTATGTATCGACAAAAACAATATTCAATATTTAGCGGAGCAATTAAAACTGAAGTATAGAGAAGATAGTAGCAATGCCTCTGACAAATATGAACGAAATCAAATTCGTCATCAAGTAGTTCCTGTATTGGAAACGATTAATCCGAATCTGCATCAATCTATTTTTCATACCACTCATTATTTGAATGGTGTAGAAATGATTTATCAATCTTATATCCAAAAACGATTGAATAAATTAGTGATTCGTATTGGTGAACAATCGTATAAAGCAGCTGCGAAATCCTTTGCACATGATGGCTTTGGATTGAACTTATTATTTGAATGGTTACATCCTTATGGATTTAACAGCGAACAGTTGAATGATATTTATACACATGTAAAACTAGGCAGTTCAGGTAAAAAATTCAGTAATATTTTCTATCAAGTTTTTGTAGATCGAAAATTTTTATTTTTAGAAGCAATCGAAGCTAAAGTAGTTGTATATAAAATGGTAAATGAAATTCCATATCAGTCAACTATCAATCAAAAAAATATAGAGATCAAGTATACTGATAAATCAAGTGTATCATTTGATAAAAAAAATCTAGCAATATTTTTAGATGCTGAAGATATCCAATTCCCTATTACGATTCGTCATTGGCAAGAAGGCGATTATATGTATCCTTTAGGGATGTTGATGAAGAAGAAAAAAGTAAGCGATTTATTGATTAATAAAAAAATTGCGAAGCAACAGAAATCAAATTTGCTTTTATTTTTTTCTAATGAAAAATTATTATATGTAGAATCGATTGGCATCGACGAACGATTTAAAATTAAAGACTCTACGGAGAAAATTATTAAGATAAGTATTAATTAAGTCACGCTAGGGCGTGAAAGAATTAAGAATTCAACATTTATCATTCATTCTTACAGTAGTTAATAATCGTAAAAATATCTAAAGGAACGTTAAAGAATTAGGAGGTGGTGTAATTGCTATTTACATTTGTTTTCATAAACAGCAAAGCTACATATCCGGAGTGTACAATCGTTGTTTATGAATTTATTTTAAACCATTTAAATTAAGAAACAATGAAATCATTAAAAATGTTAGGATTCGCATCCTTAGTAACTTTATCCTCATTAGCTGTACAAGCAAATACTGTAAAAGTAGATCATACACCACATCACAGTAAAAGTATGAGTACTACCAGCAAAGAAAGCCCTGCTAAAAAACAAGCTCCAACAAAAATGGCAAAAGCAAGTAGTAAAAAATAATTTGTAAAAAATTATTGATCAAATAAAAAGTCGTCATACTATATAGTCTGACGACTTTTTTTTAATTAAATTGAAATGATTTTTTAGTGTAGTTGGTGATGTCAAACCTTGGTGTGATTCCACCAACCACATTCAAAACTTAGACCTTGTTGGGTCTTATGACCAACAAGATTTTTTATTTTATTATTACTTCTAATCATAATTTAAATGCATGCTAAATCATATTAAAAATAAGGTAGTTTCTCCCGAAGTTTCGGGACTGAATGACTGGGTGGGCGGATAGGCCTACTGAACGTTATCCTGTGGTTGGTGTTGTCACGCCTTGGAGTGATTTCACCAACCACATTCAAACCTTAGCCCTTGTTGGGTCTTATGACCAACAAGATTTTTATTCTAATTACATTGATTATTATTCATTCAATTTATTCTCGTTAGTATATTATTTACGTTTTAGTCTTCGACGACTTCCTTTTTTTTCACGCCAAGGCGTGAGAAGCAAAAAAGACAAGTCATCCCGAAGCTTCGGGATAATCCCTCCAGGTATTTTGACCTACCACCGCACCTTAGGTTGTGTGATATGCTATATGTTTTATTTACGTTTTACAGACTTAAAAGAAAATAATTACTTATAAAAATAAAGGGATAGCATGTAATTTATTACTTATAAAATATAAACAGGCTATCCCATTTTTATAATATGCTACCACTGTTTCGGATTTGTAATCCGAAACCAAATGCTATAGATAGGAATTTTACTAATAAACTTCCGTCACGAAACTTTAGGATACAAATCCGAAAGAGTTCATTAAATAGAAAAAGCCTTCTTTTCAGAAGGCTTTTCACTTGTTGTCGGGGTAGCAGTCACGCCTTGGCGTGAGAACCTGCGACTATTTATTTATCAAATAACTTATTTTTTTTACTACATACAATCATTTGTACACACATGCTATAAAATAGAAAAACCATCCTTTATTCAA
>JBAXTO010000002.1:0-380258 GCA_037130135.1 Bacteroidota bacterium | reverse complement strand
CTTGTGTTATTCATATAAGTTGGTTTATGTGTCAACTTATTTTAGGATGCTTCAAGCATAAAAAATGAAAAAGGTCTTGAGCAATCAAGACCTTTTTTTTTATTTTCACTAAAAAAGAATATCGTAGAATAGTTTTTTACTCGAATATTCATCATTCATTATATCAAAACGTACACTTATTAAATAATAACCAAAACGTATTGTGTTGAATAGTATACAATTAACAATCAATCTGAACTTTATTTATGATTATTTAATCTTTTAGATTGTAGGATAGAAAATTAATATGTCGTAACTTTGCGCCACAAACCAAACAAAAAAAATTAATGGCTGAATTTAACAAAGAGGAGTTAATCAACGACCTCAAAGATTGGCACAAAATGATTCGAAAATATCAAGTGCCTGATACTACCAAAGCAGTTATACAAATAATCAATAGTTATGGACTTTTTATTGGACTATGGGTTTTACAATTTATCCTTTTTAAATATTCTATCGTATGGTCTATATTAATTGGTGCTGTTAACGGACTAATCCTAGGAAGAATATTTATTATTCAACATGATTGCGGACATAAATCATTTACTAAAAGTAGAAAAGCAAACGACATCATTGGTACCATTAGTAGTTATTTTACATTTATCCCTTATAAATATTGGGCTACTGGTCATGATTTTCATCACGCGCATAATGGTCAATTAGAATATTCTGGAGTAGGCGATGTAGAATGTCTTACTACGGAAGAATATGCTAAATTAGGTTGGAAAGCAAAGATTAGATATAGAATTTATAGAAATCCATTTTATTTATTTACCATAGGAGGATTGATTTATGTGACTGTTTATAATCGTTTTGCTTTTATGCGCCAGGGTTCATTTGAGAAAGTATGGAAATCTGTAAGATGGTCGAATTTATTTTATGCAATATTATATATCGTAGCAGGATATTTTATTGGATACAAAGAATTCATTGCTTTGCAATTGATTAATTTATTCTTTTTCGGAACCTATGCTTTATGGTTCTTTTATATTCAACATCAATATGAAGCAGCCTATAAAAGCACACAAGATAACTGGAATTATGTGGTGTCTGCATTAAAAGGAAGTACTTACTATGATTTACCATTTTACTTACATTGGTTATCAGGAAATATAGGCTATCATCATATTCATCATTTAAGTCCTACGATTCCTAATTATAATTTAAAAGCTTGTAACAGAGAGTATCCAGTATTTGAAAAATATACTAATAAAATTACTCTATGGGAAAGTTTCAAATGTGTATTTGCTAATTTATGGGATGAACAAGAACAAAAAATGATTTCATTTAGAGAATATAGAAAATATAAAAAACCGCTATTAAAAGCTAAAAAATAAACAAGTAATACACTTGCACTAAATGCCACTACATCACTAGTGGCATTTATTATTTATTCAATAAATAGCTGTACTTTAGCAACTCAATCTAATACCAGAAATTAATAAAGTATGAAACTCTTCGCAGAAAATTTAATCAAAAAATACAAAGGTCGAAGTGTTGTAAATAATGTGAGTGTTGAAGTTAATCAAGGAGAAATAGTTGGTTTGCTTGGACCAAATGGTGCTGGTAAAACAACTACTTTTTATATGATTGTAGGACTGATACAAGCAGAAGGTGGGAAAATTATATATGGAGATCAGGACATCACAGATGCACCCATGTATGTGAGAGCGCAAGCAGGGATAGGATATCTGCCACAAGAAGCAAGTGTGTTCAGAAAATTATCTATTGAAGATAATATCATGGCAGTATTGGAAATGACCAAACTAAGTAAGAAAGAGCAACGTGAAAAATGCGAAACATTAATTGAAGAATTTGGACTCAATCATGTTCGTAAAAGTTTAGGGGAAGTATTAAGTGGAGGAGAAAGAAGAAGAACTGAAATTGCAAGAGCTTTAGCTACTGACCCAAAATTTATTTTACTAGATGAACCATTTGCAGGAGTTGACCCGATTGCAGTTGAAGATATTCAACGTATAGTAGCTAAACTAAAAGATAGAAATATTGGCGTATTAATTACCGATCATAATGTACAAGAAACATTATCTATCACCGATAGAACCTATTTGCTATTTGAAGGTAAAATATTAAAAGCAGGCACTGCAGAAGACTTAGCAAATGATGAACAAGTTAGAAAAGTTTATTTAGGTAAAAATTTCGAATTAAGAAAAAAACATACGATCTAGTTTTCTTCTTTAAACCAACCACTATACATCACATAATTATTAGAGATACGTTCTATTTGATTTTTGAAAGTAGCCTCATCAAGTGATTTAACTTTCCTTGCGGGAATACCAGCATAGATACTATTTTCCTCACAAATGGTATTTTCTAATACAATAGCACCTGCAGCAATAATCGTATTCTTTTTTACAATGGCATGATCCATAACAATAGCGCCCATTCCGATAAGTACGTTATCTTCAATGGTACATCCATGTACTAAAGCTCTATGTCCAATGGATACATTATTCCCAATATTTAGAGGAGCTTTTTGATAGGTGCAATGTAAAATAGCACCATCTTGAATATTTACTTTATCACCTATTTTTATGTAATGCACATCTCCTCTCACCACTGCCTGAAACCAAACACTGCATTCTTTTCCCATCGTTACTTCACCTATTACTGTAGCATTATCAGCCAAATAACAATCCTCACCAAATTGAGGACTATGTCCGTTTACTTTTTTAATCAGTGCCATATTAATGATTCACTATAAATGTATTTGAAAATAAAATTCCTTTTTTGTTTTTTACTTGAATGACGTAGCTTCCATTTGATAAAGGTGTTGTGATAAACGAAAACATGTTTTGTCCTGATGCAGCCACGTCTTGAAATAATATTTGAATGAGTTTTCCATTTAAGTCATATATTGAAATATCTATCCATTCTTTTTGAGCAAGCTCAAATAGTATTTGTGAACGAGATTCAGCAGGGTTTGGATAAACAGTAGCTTTATGAGTAGTGTTAGTTGTCGATTCAATATTTTGCCCAACACTATAAGGACTATTTAGTGAAGCTATCCAAGCATAGTTGGCATAAGGGTTTCCTACACCAGCTTGTTTTTTGCCATAAAAACCACTTAACCAAATTTTCCCGGCTTCATTGTATTTTCGTTGTATTCCAAAATAATCTCCCCATCTTTCAAGTAGTCCAGGAATTACATTCACTTGACTCAACCCACTTTTTACATTTAGCGGATTGCTATATCCAGTCCATTTTTCATAGAATACTGCAGATACACCTGGAAACGTATCTTCAGCGGTATAATCAAAACCTATAATAGCTTGTTCATCGCCTGTATACCTACCTGTATAAGCAATATTAGGATATCCAAAATCAAAGGCTGTATCTTGAATTTTTGATAATTGGATAGAATTACTAGTAATTGGGTCACTTACAATTCCATGAAAAACAGCAGATCTATAATTATTATCATCCACTGTATTTCCAACAAAATGTATTTTACCTTCTTCATAATATCCACCTAAAATTCTGGAGTCGTTCGTTTGTAATAATAAACCAAATTTTTGTCGTGCATTAGGTGGCAATCCATAGGTGTGATCTGCAATACCATGTGTGATAGTTAAAGTGGGACTATTAAATTGGGTGTTCGAGATTTTTAAAACAAAAAAGGTATCGTTAGCAGCACTAAAATTTCGATCAGACATCAAATACATTTCTGGTCCGTATGTAGTTGCACCTCCTTGCATCGGACATAAGTTCCGAATTCTACCTGCACCAAAATTAATATTGCTCCACATTTTAGTATGCAACATTGTTGCACCGATATATCCATCTGCTTTATTTACTTGCCAAATTAAGCTTTGAGCAAATCCTGCCTGCCAACTAGAATCATCATATACTAAATTGATGGTAACAAAAAGTTCACTATCTGTTTGTGCTAGTATTGGATAATCGCTCCAGGTAGTATTTGCAAAAGGATTTCCAGGTAATGCATACTGATGCCAAACACCCATTGGATTATTGGTTTCAGAAAAACATACTACAATATCTGTTTCTGCACTAGTACTTCCAGCTAAGTATACTAAAATAAATTTATCTTGTTTAGGATCATAACTAACTTTAGGATCAAATTTGCGAGCGTATGCTTGAGTACTTGCAGTATCCGTAAATGCTTCTAAAGAAATTTTAAAAGTAGGCGTATCAGCAATTGTTTCATCATAAAAATAGATAGTAGAATTAATTACTGAGATTATTTTACCTGCATTACTGATTGCAATATTATTATCTGTAGGTACACCTGCATCAAATTCATTTCCTTCAAATCCCCTATTTAAGATGGGTTGTGACACACTCGTATTTTTTTGAGAAGAGATTTTATTTTTATTGGCGGCGTTATTAGTTGTTGAAAATAATCTATTTTTTTCCTCTAATAAAAAACTTGAATAAGAATTACCTCCTGGTTTTGGAGCCTCAAGACTTTGCAAATGAGGGAAATAATCATTTGAAAGATGCTTTTCATTTAAATTAACGCTGCCAGTTTTTGCAACAGTAAAATTTTGTGTTTCATAGGATTGAGCAATGCTCCTATTAATAGAAAAGAATAAAATAAAATATAATAGAATTCTATACATAATAGTTTTTTATCAAAAATACTTACAATTTGTTGCTATTCAAATTTTATATGAGTTCAATAATAGAATTCACTTAATTTTGGTTTTTTTGAAAAAGATGAAGATAATAAGTTTATTTTTTTTTATATTGTATACCATTAGTAATTGTAATGCTGAGAACGACTCTTTACAAGTGAGATTAAATAGCTCTATTAAGAAAGCTCAGAATTATTTGACACAAAATCAATATCAAGAACCATCATATTCACAAGTTTTTTTCAAGTTTTTAAACAATAATAAAGGGGCTAAAATAGATATTGATAGTAGTTATTATAATAAAGTAATTAAAGATAATGCTATCTGTTTACTACAGTCATTATATACAAAAAAACAGTTATGTGAAATAAATCCAAAATATATAATAGACTCTTTGCTAAATTTTAATGATACTGTTTCTGCACTGGTTATTATTGGATTAAACCCATTGGCAATTAATAATAAAACAACCAATAAATTATTTTATAAACTTAATAAATCTTCTGATAAATATACAATTACACATCTTTATTTTGCATTAAAAATGATAGAACGTACAGATGAAAGCCTGCTTAATATAAGATCTAAAAAAATAATCAAACAACTCACACAAAAATTAAAAGAGTATGCAAATTCAAATAATATAGAATTAGATTTATACATTGAAACATTGGCTTTTTTAACTGAGTTTGATAATGTAAAAGGTTACCAATCGGAAATCAAAAATGTACTAGAGCTACAAAATAATGATGGAGGGTGGTCAGTACGAAAAACAGAAATAGAATCAAACGTACATTCTACTTTTTTGAGTTTATGGTTTTTATTAAATGTACAATTATGATTTTTTTTATACTTCTAAAATAAAAAAAGTAGTTTAATACTTTATATTATGGAAAAATAGGTAATATTTTATCAAAAAACACCTAGATTTTATAGTTATTCAATCTATTTAGCAATAAAGTTCTATAAATATATAATTCTATCAAATTTAATAATTTGTATAAGTCATATATTTACTATAAAATATTATTCAAACAAAGTTTGATTTTTCTGGTTTCATTCATTTTTTATACTTATCTTAGTTATCAAATAAATATCAATCTATTAATATGAAAAGAATAATTACAATATTCGTTATAGTAATGCTTTTTTATGCTCATGTAAAAGCACAAAATAGTACTAGTTCAATAAGTGGAACTTGGATTCTTACAAAATATGAATTGGTAGACATTGAACATCCTCAGAGTTCAGATCTTACAAAAGTCAATTGCCCTTGGAGTGCTTATATTGATGGAGCAAATCAACTACAAATAAATGAAGACGGTAGTTTTATGCACTATAATGATAATTATCCTATCAAAGCAAAAATTGAAATCATTGGTGATGTTTTGAAGATAACTTATGCAGATATGGAGGGCAAATCAAGCTTTACAGAGTATGAATTTGAGATATCAAAAAATAAGTTTACAATACAAAGGTCAGATCCAAAATTTAAAGAATCATATACATTTACTAGAAAATAAATCAACTACTTTTTTTGTAACATTATAAGATATTAATACATATATAATATGAAAAAAAAATACATACTATTATTACTAAGTTTTCTATTTATAAGTCGAATACTTCATGCACAAAATGTGAGCTTAGTTGTCGAAATCACAGATCTAGAAAGGTCAGGGTATGGAGATTGTGGAGCTTGTGGAAACCCAGATCCAACATGGAAAGTAAGAGGTTCCTCCAATGCTACTTTTGGCACAGGTGCAATCAGTATGTCTAGGCATTATGGAGAAATGAGTGGTACTCTATGGAATATTATTAGTGATTTTGGATGTACAGGGGGCACTTGGTGTGGAGGTTATATCATCAATACTTCTAATACTGATGCTACTAATTTCAATGTTGAATTATATGATGCTTGGGAAAATAATTGTAATAATGACTATTTTAATTTTTATAACTACAATTTTATAGATTGTTTTCCATCTGTTTATGGAGATAGCAGAAGAACACAAAATAATGTATATACAGTAACTAACTTTAGAAGTACACCACCATGTACTTGGCAGACGGGAATAACGTCATGGTATGGTGATTTTAGAGTAAGGTTTAGATACAAATGGGAATTTAAAACGGCACCTACTGTTACCTTAAATACGTCTACCAATTATTCTTATTGTTGGGGTACTGCAGCCACTGCACTCTCCGTATCGGCCAATAGCGATGCAAATGGCAATACACTTGGTAAATTTTTTAAATGGCAAATATCTGAAAGTACAGCTTGTGATGGAACAGCTTGGGTTGATATACCTGGCGCCACTTCATCCACTTATTCGCCAAATCAAATACAAGGTACAAGACTTTATAGATGCTTAGTTACTTCTAATTGTACAGCAGATTTCACCTCTTTCACTACTATTTCTACTTGTACTAGAGTTACGTACAATCCTATGGGTGGCTTATCTAGCGCACCGGGAGGTTTTCCTTATGGCACTGGCGATAATCCACCACCCATACAAAGCGCTATTTGTGGTAGTAATGTATTGCCTAGTTCGGTAAATGTTTTAAATACATTACAACCACCTAATGTAGATGGGGTAGCTAATTTAAGTGGTTATACATGGGCTGCATCAGCAGGTAGTTTTTCTTCAACTACGGGGAGTACTACCAATTGGACAGCTCCAGCATTACCAGGAGTATATACGATTACAGTTACCTATCAAGATGTATGTGCAGGAGCAGATGCTAGCTCTGTATGTACGGTCACAGTAACATCACCCGATTGTGGTTATGTATATGTTGCAACAGCAGCTAATGGTGGTAATGATGCCAATGCAGGTACAGTAGATGCACCAAAACTTACCATTTTGAATGCATTGGCTGTAGCTAATGCAGGAGGTTCTACAAGAAAACATATAAAAGTTGCTGCAGGTACCTATGCTGAAACTTCTATTTTAAATTTAAGTTCTAATGTAATAATCGAAGGAGGCTTTAGCAAAGTTGGTTCGGTATGGACTAAAAACGCTACAGGAGCAACTACCACTATCAATTGTAGCGGTTCAGAATCAGTATCAGGAGTTTGTCATACAGTAGGCATTAAAGCAGCATCAGCAAATAATTGGAAACTACAAGACCTAACAATCACTACTAGTAATGCTTCAGGAGTAGATGCATCCAGTAGAGGATGTAGTAATTATGCAGTACATATAAATACATGCACTGGGTATACGATTTTAAGATGTAGTATCACAAGTGGCAATGCTAGTAATGGAACAAATGGAAGCAATGGTGCTACTGGTCATGTGGGTAGACCTGGCTCAAATGTGAATGGAGTTGCATGTAATGATGGTGGTCGCCAAGGAGGGTGTGGAGGAGGAGAAAATGTTGCGGGCTGTGATGGAGCAAACGCTGCAAATAGCAATACTTGGGGAAATAATGGAGGTATTGGGGGTAGAGGCGCTAGTTCACCTAGTAATGGTGGTGGAGCAAGTGCTGGTGGTGCTGGAGCAGTTGGTGGTGGTACTGGTGGTGCTGGTGGTTCTGGAGGTAGTGCATCTACAGATGCTGGTGGAAACTGTGGTACAAATGGTGGAAATGGTTCTATACCTGCTACAGGTACTGGCTATACTACTACAGTAGCAAATACAACTGGAATCAATGGTAGTGTAGCTGCTGCATCGCATACTTTTGGTTTGTACTATACCCCTAGTGGGCAAGGAAGCCAAGGTGGGCATGGACGAGCAGGTGGCGGTGGCGGTGGTGCTGGCTCTACACGTGGACAAAGTGGTTCATTTATTTCTTGTGTATCTAATGGTGGTAATGGTGGCGGAGGTGGAGGTCAAGGCGGAGGTGGAGGTCAAGGCGGAACTGGAGGTTATGGTGGGGGAAGTACTTTTGCTTTATACATTAATGGTACGTCGGGTACATATACTCAAAGTACATTTGTATCGAGTACTGCAGGAAGTGGGGGTACTGGGGGAATAGGAGGTGATGGAGGTACTGGAGGTGCAGGAGGTACAGGACAAACAACTTGTTCTAGTGAACGAGGATCTGCAAAAAATGGAGCAGCAGGAGGAAATGGAGCAAGAGGTGGATCTGGTGAAACTGGAGCATCTGGTGTTTCAAACTCAGTTTATGTAGTAGGCACAGGAGCATCTAACCCATCAGTTGCTACACCAATCTCAGCCAATACCCTCACAGCAACCTACAACAGAGGTTGTACGAATTCTCAAATAAGTTTTACTACAGATAGAGCTACTTCACCAGTTTATCCAGGAAGTGCATTTAATAGTACCGATGGAAAATTTGTATTGGATATTAATCCAAATACTTCATCCTTTGGTACCAATGGTGCATCTACGAATAATACAACAAATACTCAAAACGTAGGAGTTTGGTATAATACAACAGGTACCAAAACAGTTACTCTTGGTTCTGGCACTTATGTACATAATAGTTTTGTAGATATAAAAATTACTCGTACTCCACCAGTTATTACTGGTATCAATGATACAGTTTGCTCTGGTGAAACGATTAATCTAGGTTCAACCACCAATAACCCAGAACAAAATGTAAACTTTGATTGGAGTATCCAAAAAATACCAGTAATAAGTATTAGTTCGCCTGTACCTGTCAATACTTTTGCAGTAAAAGATCCAGGTACTATTTCATTTACTAATACAACTGCATACACTGATTTATACCAAGTAAAATATAGAACCAATGATGCCTGCTGTGGATGGAGTGTATATGTATATGACACTATACGCGTAAAATCAAGTGTAAAACCAGGCGATATAGCACCAGATACTCAAGCGATTTGTTATAATACTGCACCAGCTTCATTTACAAGTGCTACAGATGCAAGTGGAGGCTATGGTACCGGCACTTATGTATGGCAAAAATCAACGGATAATGCGGGAACATGGACAGATATACCTAGCTCTAATGCATCTACATATACATCTCCTGCATTGACACAAAGTACTTGGTATAGAAGAAAATTCAGTAGCGGCAATTGCCCGGAAATAGTATATTCAGATACTATAAAAGTGACTGTTAATGGTCAAATAAGTATTAATGCTGGAACAGATAGATTAGTATGTCACAATACTTCTACAACGCTAGGAAATATTCCATCTGCTTTTGGTGGTACTGGTCCTCTTACTTATTTATGGTCAAGTGGTGGAACTGCTACTACAGAAACCATTACGGCTAGTACGGTAGGTATCCAAGCCTATTATCTTACAGTAACTGATAATGGTTTTTTAAGAGTACCTACTGCTGGATTTTGTACGATGAAAGATACTGTTGTAGTTGAAACGAAACCAAATCCTACTCTAAATGCAGTACTTGATACCTGTGCCTACATAAATGGTTCTGGAGGTGCAGCAGTTAATTATGATTATGTATTACTAAGTTCTACAGGTGGTACAGCATTATTTGGAAGCAAATATATATTTAGCAGTATTACATCAGTAGGACCAGCTGGAGGTTTTGTATATAATGACAGTACCAATCCGATTATGAAAGTAATATCAACAGGAGCTGCTCATACCTTTAGAGTGACAGATACTTTTGGATGTATAGATGATACTGCAATCAATACTTTACCAAATTTACCGATTAATATACCATATGCAGGAAGTAGCGGTATTGCTTCTGCTAATTGTATATCTAGAGGATTCAATGAATGGGTTCATTATAGATTTACAACTGACCAAAGTATAGTTTTAGTTTCAATCAATGATAATGGGAATAATATAGGGAATGTAAATGTAACCAACTATGTAGATGCATCTACTCCATTATTAAATAGATTAGTTCCTGGTTCAGGTATTGGTTGTAGCCCTATGCCACCATTAGCTGCCATGAAGCGTCATTTCAAAATCACTACAGACAATGCTCCTACAAGCCCTGTATCTATAAGATTGTATTTTACCAATACTGAATTAAATCAATTAATAGATGCTTCTATTTCTTCTGGTGGTATGACTGGAACGGGACCTGGAGGACATGATCCTGATGGTTGTGCAGATGATGATGATGTATTGTCTATATCAGATTTATATGTAACTAAATATACAGGTATTAATGAAGATGGTAACTTTAATAATAACTCAGGTTCTGGATTATATAAAGTATATGGCAATACTACACTAACTGCTACTGATGGACCACTTGTGAAAAGTATTGGAGGATTTGATCCTATATACAATACTTCATTAGGATATCATTATGTAGAACTATCTGTAAATGAATTTAGCGAGTTTTGGCTTCATGGTAGTGAACATTCAGTGGCACTTCCAGTGGAGATGAATTATTTAACAGCAGACCCAATAGAAAATAAATTCATCAAAGTAAAATGGGGCACACTTACAGAAATTAATAATGATAAGTTTGAATTACTTAGAAGTACAGACGCTACTAATTTTGAAAAAATAGGTGAAGTAAAAGGTCATGGTAATAGCACGAATTCATTAAATTATACTTTTGATGATATAAATGTATTACCAGGAGTAGTGTATTATTATAAACTTAATCAAGTAGATTTTGATGGAAAAAATGAAGAAACACCGATAGTGTCAGCAATACTCAATGCTACATCAGAAGTGATAGTAGGCAATTTTTATCCAAATCCATCTTATGATATTAGCACCTTAGAAATTTTCACACAAAACGAAACAAATGTTTCTATTTCTATAGTAGATGCATTAGGTAAAAATGTACTAGATACTAATAAATATTTAGCTAAAGGGATCAATAAGATTCAGGTAAAAACAAACGACCTTGCAAGTGGTATGTATATAGCTACAATTATTATAAATGATAAAATTGTTCAAAAACAAATTGTTGTAAGTAAATAGATTTTACTATTAATATTTATATCCCTGATGCTTTTTTAGTATCAGGGATTTTTTTTCTTAATAAACGAATTTTTTTCAAAATCAATGAAGTTGTAAATAAGTAACAAGTCATAATATTGATGAACTTAATTAGTATAAACTAGATAAATAATTCAAACAGAAAAAATTTATAAATCAAATCTACATGCTACACTTTTATCTATACTAGTTTTAAATGGATGGAATAGCAAACTATATTTACAATCCTAACTGGTTTACAAATCAACAATAACCTAAATTATTTTACACTGTCTAAAATGTTTTTGTATTTTCTAGTCGTTTCAAAGGTATACGTAGTGGCAGAAATAGGTTTGTGATTTTTATAATATTTTATTATCCCATTCTTCGTAGTGGTTTGTTCGTAGATATCATCAGCTACTTTAATACTAATTCGTTTTACTTCCTCTCCATCTACAAATACAGTAGATTCTGTTTTACTATAATTTTTAAATCGTTCTTCTTCGATCAAAGCATTTTCAATAATGGCTTCTCTGTTTTTATCTTCCATATTCATCAGTGTATCTTTGGCTTCAATTTTAGGAAAATGAATGGGTTCAAATGACGAAACTTTGGTTTGATATACTACAGGATTTAATTTGTTACTATCTACTTGTGAGTTGTAATATTTTAGTAATTCAATATATTCTTGATAAGCGTTTTGATAATATAGTAAGTGGTTTTCATATTTACTATAGTTGAAATTTGCCATATACAAATAATTTAATGCGGCGGCTTGCGCATTCAATCTGCTTTTCTTAAAATAAGTTTTAGTTTCAAAATCTAATGCATTGTTTTCAGCTTTTAAATCATTATAATAATCAAACATTTTTAATTTATATAAAAGCAAATTCTCTGATTTTTCTAATAGATATTGTTGCCCTATTTCATAAATTCGTTTATATAAATTTTCTTGAGCATTCACCAGTTGTTTGAGCTGTTCTTTAGCCTCTGTTTTTTTAGAAATCTCAATACTATTCTTTTCAGCATTAGTGAGCTCCGTAATCTGAATTATATTTTGTTTGAGTTGTTCTTTAATATTTTCTAATGAGGTGATTGTTTCTTCTTTTTGTATCTCAATTTGGGTAGGTGTTAAATGCTGTATTTCGTTTTTTTCTTGATCATATAAATAATCAGAGAAGTATCGGTATTGATTTACTTGTAGTTTATTAAATATCACTTTGATACTATCTGCTTTTTTTAAGGAATTTATTTTATCATAATCAAATAGGGTCTTTATGGGTTTCTGTTCTACTAAGGCATATTGTACTCTATATTGAATAGCAGTAGAAAGGAGTCCATTCGGTTGGTCAGCATCAATCTCTAAGTTGATATTTGTTGTAAAATTTTGGCTCATAAGAATACTAAACACTTGTGTTTTGTATCCATTTTTTGAAAAACTTACTATATATTCTTTGTTTTTATCTAAGGGAAAACTAAATCGGCCAATCGAATCTGTATAGAAGTTTTTTACATTTTGAGAATAATCAAAAACATCAATGATAACATGATCTAATTTTTTAGTTGAAGAATTTACATTACCACTAAATAGTTGAGCGGTCATTACAAGGGATTGTAATAGCAATAAGATCGAAATGAATCCTTTTTGAAACATAAGTTCGACAAAGTTAATTGAAGATCTATTTTCAATGTGCTTTTTCTTTAATTATTGCGAATAATTTAAACTATACTAGTTCAGTTTCCTTAAATTTGCACACTTAAAAAAGGTTTAATTATGAAATATGATATAACAATCATTGGTGGTGGTCCAGGTGGCTATGTAGCGGCAATAAGATGCGCGCAATTAGGAATGAAAACAGCATTAATAGAAAAATATGATACTTTGGGAGGTACTTGTTTAAATGTGGGATGTATTCCATCAAAGGCATTATTAGATTCTAGCGAACACTATCATAAAGCATTACATGAGTTTGAGGCACATGGTATCATTATAAATAAACCTAAAGTAGATTTTACAAAAATGATTGAGCGTAAAGCTACAGTTGTAAAACAGACATGTGATGGAATCGATTTTTTAATGAAAAAAAATAAGATTGATGTGTTTCATGGTTTAGGTTCTTTTGTTACTAAAAATAATATTGCCATTCAAAAAAAGGATGGAAGTGTTGAAGAGATAGAAACCGATAAAACAATTATAGCAACAGGATCAAAACCTACTGCATTGCCATTTTTACCTGTAGATAAAGATCGTATCATTACATCGACAGAAGCCTTAAAATTAAAAGAAATACCAAAACATTTAATCGTTATAGGTGGCGGAATTATTGGTGTAGAATTGGGTTCGGTATATAAACGTTTAGGAAGTGAAGTAACCGTAGTAGAGTATTTAGATACGATTATTCCAAGCATGGATGAAGAACTTGGTAAAGAAATGCTACGTATCTTGAAAAAACAAGGAATGAAATTTAACTTAGGTCATAAAGTTAAAGGAGCCAAAGTAAATAAAAAAGAAGTAACTGTTACAGCGGAAGATAAATCAGGTAAAGAAGTTAATATAGTTGGCGATTATTGTTTAGTAGCAGTTGGTAGAAGCCCATATACATTGGGTTTAGGATTAGATAAAGTAGGTGTTCAATTAGATGAGCGCAATAGAATTGTAACAAATGATCATCTAGAAACCAATGTGGCAGGTATTTATGCTATAGGTGATGTAGTTAAAGGGGCTATGTTGGCTCATAAAGCAGAAGAAGAAGGGGTTATGGTAGCGGAATATATAGCAGGTCAAAAACCACATATCAATTATAATTTAATTCCAGGTGTAGCTTATACATGGCCAGAAGCGGCAGGTGTAGGTGCAACTGAACAAGAATTAAAACAAAAAGCAGTAGCGTATAAAAGTGGAAAATTTCCTTTTAAAGCAAGTGGTAGAGCCAGAGCAAGTATGGATACTGATGGATTTATAAAAGTTTTAACGGATGCGAATACGGATGAAATTTTAGGAGTACATATGATCGGACCACGTATAGCAGATTTAATTATAGAAGGAGTGGTGGCTATGGAATTTAGAGCTTCGGCCGAAGATATTAGCAGAATGAGTCATCCACATCCAACTTACACAGAAGCCTTTAAGGAAGCTTGTTTAGATGCTACTGGTAAAAGAGCATTACATATTTAAAAGAAACTTATTGTAATAATTTCTCAATCACGGGAGCATAATTTTCATGCTCTAAACGAAGTACTGTCATAGCTATTTCTTCAGCACTTTTGCAGTGTTCAATAGAAGTTGATTTTTGGAAAACAATTTGACCTTCATCATACTGTTCGTTTACATAATGAATAGTGATACCGGATTCTTTTTCTTTATTTGCAAATACAGCTTCATGAACATGATGGCCGTACATTCCTTTGCCACCATATTTGGGGAGTAAAGCGGGATGAATATTGACCATTTTTTTTGTAAAAGCAGCAGATAAATAGGCAGGTATTAATATCATAAAACCTGCTAGTGCAATAAAATCTATTGAGTAAGAATCTAATAATGATAGTATATAGGATGAATCAATAATGTTTTTTTTATTGATAATACTTGTAGGGATATGGTGTTGTTTGGCCATTGAAAGCACTCCTGCATCTGCGTTATTCGAAACAATCAAACCCACTTGTATAGATGGATGCTTTTTAAAAAATTCGATTATTTTTAAAGCATTAGAGCCGTTTCCAGAAGCAAAAATGGCTATGTTTTTCATGATTTACCTTTAAATATGGTGAAAACTTATATGAGTAGCAAAACTATAATAGATAATCAATATCTTTACATCTAATTCAAAATTAATTCAGACCTAGAGAATGAAAAAAGCATTGATAACAGGAGTAACTGGTCAGGATGGAGCTTATCTATCTGAGTTTTTACTTAAAAAAGGCTATGAAGTACATGGTATAAAAAGAAGAAGTTCTTTGTTTAATACAGATAGAATTGATCATTTATATCAAGATCCACATATAGATAATAGAAATTTTATTTTGCATTATGGTGATTTGACCGATTCAACTAATATTATTCGAATCATTCAAGAAGTACAGCCTGACGAAATTTATAATTTAGGGGCCATGAGCCATGTGAAAGTAAGTTTTGATATGCCCGAATATGTTGCCAATGTAGATGGATTAGGTGCATTAAGGATATTGGAAGCGGTTCGATTTTTAGGATTAACTAATAAAACTAGAATTTATCAAGCCTCTACTTCTGAATTATATGGCTTAGTGCAAGAAATTCCACAGAGTGAAAAAACGCCCTTCTATCCTCGTTCACCCTATGGTGTAGCTAAAATGTATGGATTTTGGATCACCGTTAATTATAGAGAAGCATATAACATGTATGCCTGTAATGGAATACTATTTAATCATGAAAGTCCATTAAGAGGAGAGACTTTTGTAACAAGAAAAATTACTAGAGCTGTTGCCAAAATAGCATTAGGTATGCAAGATACGATGTATATGGGAAACCTTGATGCACAGAGAGATTGGGGGCATGCTAAAGATTATATTGAAGCCATGTACTTGATATTACAACAAGATAAACCAGAAGATTTTGTAATTGCAACTGGTATTACAACACGTGTACGAGAATTTATTCGTATGGCATTTGCAGAATTGAAAATTGAAATTGCATTTGAAGGCACTGGTGAAAACGAAATTGGTAAAGTAGTAAATTGTACCGGTGATTTTCAAGTAGCAATTGGTCAAGAGGTAGTAAAAGTAGATAAAAACTATTATAGACCAACAGAAGTTGATTTATTAATAGGTGATCCTACTAAAGCACATACAAAATTAAATTGGAAACCTAAATATAATTTGCAATCATTGGTAACAGAGATGGTCCAATCTGATTTAAAACTTTTCCAAAGAGATAAATATTTATTAGAAGGTGGTCATCATACCATGAATTACTACGAAAAAGATTAATGGAAAAGCAAGCCAAAATATATATTGCTGGACATAATGGTATGGTTGGTTCTGCTATTCATAGAAAGTTATTAGCAGATGGATATACTCAATTTGTAATGAGAAGTTCTCAAGAGTTAGATCTTAAAAATCAAGCTGCCGTATTTGAATTTTTTGCAAAAGAAAAACCGGAATATGTTTTTTTAGCAGCAGCTAAAGTGGGCGGAATTGTAGCTAATAATACTTTTAGAGCGGAGTTCATTTATGATAATATAAGCATGCAGAATAATATCATACATGCAGCTTATATAAATCATGTAAAAAAGCTTATGTTCTTAGGATCCTCTTGTATTTATCCTAAGTTAGCACCTCAGCCAATGTGTGAAGATGCCTTATTAACAGGATTATTAGAGCCAACAAATGAACCTTATGCCATAGCTAAAATAAGCGGAATTAAAATGTGTGAAGCTTATAGAGATCAATATGCGTGTAATTTTATTAGTGTAATGCCAACCAATTTATATGGTACGAACGACAATTATAATTTACAAGATTCACACGTATTGCCAGCTTTGATTCGAAAATTTCATGAAGCTAAAATAAATGGAAATCCAAGTGTAGAAATATGGGGTACGGGTTCGCCCAAAAGAGAATTTTTACATGCCGATGATCTAGCCGATGCATGTGTGTTTTTAATGAACAACTACAACGATAAGCCGTTTATCAATATTGGGAGTGGTGAAGATATTAGTATAAAAGATGTTGCATTACTTATTAAAGATATAGTAGGCTATACTGGAAATTTAGTTTTTGATTCAACAAAACCTGATGGAACACCTCGTAAATTAATGGATGTAACTAGATTACATAAATTGGGATGGATGCATAAAATAAAATTAGAAGAAGGATTAAAATTGGCGTATCAAGATTTTTTAAATGGACGAGTTCGTAAATCATAATTAAATGAAAAAATATATTGCAATAGGAATTTCTTTATGTATACTAGTAATTACTTTAGCTGCTTGTAAAGATGTATTTAAAAATAAATTTAGTACAGAGAAAAAATTTGTTTCAGAAGAAGGTAAATTTAAAGTGAGCTTTCCTAATACACCAAAAGCTAGTAGTGAAGTGATTCCTTATTCAACTGGTAATTTTACCATTCCTATTCATATGTTTTTAGATGAAGAAACACCTATTAAAACAGCGGTTATTTATGCCGATTATCCAAAAGGGATATTAAAAGGTACCGATAACAATGCTCAAAAAGTATTGAGTGGTGCCAAAGAAGGTGCATTAGGTAGTTTAGCAAGCAATATGGGAAGTTATGTGGTGCAAAGTCAAAAAGATATTATTGTAAATGACCATCCAGGAATCATCTTTAATGCAAAATTCGAAAATGGATTATGTGTAATCTATGAATTAGTGTTGGTTAATGATCGTTTATATCAAGTAAGAATGTTTACTGAAAAAGAATACCCTAAAAAAGAGGTTTCCGATAAGTTTTTTAATTCATTTGAAATAACGGAATAGATAGATGACAAATTCAAAAAAATATTTACAGATAACTTTACAAGAACTATTATGGCTTTTGCTGATTGCAGTAATCAACTTTGTTATTTTATATCCAATTATTAACTTAGGCACCTATAAATTTTTATGGGCAACTATAATGTTCATCTCTATTGCTATTTTATACGCAAGATGGTTAGTGTTTTTTAATGACTTATTTTATTTGAAAAATAAATGGGTGAAAATTGGCATATTCCTATTCAATTTTCAATTGATTATTTTTAGCTTAAGTAAACTTCAGGACATTATACCATTATGGGAAACACAATCTTTGATGGAGTTTTTATATCATGTAAAAAGAGTAGTAAGTATAAATGATACAGTTGATTTTTTAAACTATATTAAAAATGTAGTTTTATTATCAGGAATATCTTGTTGTGTAGCTGCTTTATTTTTAAGTATCCGAATATTTAGTTCCTTTTTTACAGCTAACCGAATGCGTAAAAAGGCAATGTTAGAAGATTTATAATTATTAAAAAAAATTTTATGATTTCAGAAAAATTCTCTGCTTTAAGCTATCAAAAACAAGATTATAATACCTACGAGACAGCATTCAAAAAACATTTAAAAGCTTTCGAAGAAGCTACAACTGTTGAGGAGCAGCGAGATGCTATGCGTGAAATTTATAAGTTGGGAGATGAATTTTCTACGAATAGTAGTTTAGTTTATATTCGACATAGTGTAAATACATATGATGCTTTTTATGAAGCCGAACAAACTGCATTAGATAATATGCGTCCTATGATACAAAATTTAGATTTGATGTATCATAAGGCACTAACAACAAGTAAGTTTAAAAAAGAATTAATTGACATTTTTGGACAACAATTATTTGATAAGGCAGCATTAACTACTAAAACAATCAACGAAAATATCATTGAAGAGTTACAGGAAGAGAATAGATTAGTGAGTGAATATGATAAACTAATTGCATCAGCATCTATATTATTTGAAGGAGAAGAACGTAATTTAAGTGGATTTGCTCCTTTTATGCAAAGTACAGATAGAGCCATGCGTAAAAACGCTACCGATGTAAGATGGTTGTGGTATGCGTCTAAAAAAGAACAATTAGATTCTATTTTTGACAAATTAGTTAAAATTAGACATACCATCGCATTAAAATTAGGATACAAAAACTTTATTGAAGTAGCTTATGCCCGAATGGGTAGAACAGATTATGGAGCAAAAGAAGTTGCTGTTTTTAGAAAAAGTATCCATGAAAATATAGTTCCTTTAGTGGTAAAATTAAAAGAACGTCAACGACAAAGATTAGGCTTAGACCGACTCGAGTATTATGATCAATCTTTTATGTATAATAGCGGAAACCCAACACCTAAAGGTGATCCAGATTGGATATTAGAAAATGGGAAACGTATGTATGATGAATTATCTGAAGAAACAAAAGAGTTTTTCTCTTTTATGACTCAATATGAATTAATGGATTTAGTGAATAAAAAAGGTAAACAATCAGGAGGATATTGCACTTTTTTACCAACCTATAAAGCACCTTTTATATTTAGTAATTTCAATGGAACATCTCACGATATAGATGTTCTTACTCATGAGGCTGGTCATGCATTTCAAGCATATAATAGCCGTGATTTTGAAGTGAGTGAATATTATTGGGCCACCAGTGAATCAAGTGAAATCCATAGCATGAGTATGGAATTTTTTACTTGGAGTTGGATGGAATTATTTTTCAAAGAAGATACAGCAAAATATAAATTTGAACACTTAGCAGGTTCCTTAAACTTTTTACCATATGGTACAGCTGTGGATGAATTTCAACATGTGATTTATGAATTTCCAGAGATGACTCCAAATGAGCGAAACAAAGCTTGGAGAGATATTGAGAAAAAATATTTGCCTTTTAGAAATTATGAGGGTATTGAATATTTAAATAATGGAGGCTTTTGGCAACAACAAGGTCATATTTATGCTTCTCCATTTTATTATATCGATTATGTATTGGCTCAAGTGTGTGCTTTTCAATTTTGGGTTCGGATGCAAAAAGATTTTAAAGATGCATGGAAAGATTATGTTACACTTTGTAAAGCTGGAGGAAGTAAACCCTTTTTAGAATTAGTAGAATTAGCAAAATTAAAATCTCCATTTCAAGAAGAAACAATAAAAAATACAATTGAAAACATTACTGCTTGGCTGGATAGTCAAGATGATTCAGCTTATTAATACTAAGAGATTTTTTTTATTGGAACTTCTTTGTTGACTTTTGCTGCATTTTTTTGCTTGTTTAAAGCAGCTCCTTTATTATATAAATATTGTATAACACCAAACAATCCGAAGAAGTAAACAAATGCTATGATTGTATGTGGTAATTGCCAATCTATCTTGGTAAAAATAATAACAATAGGAATTGATATTAATGAGAGTGCTAATAAAATCATAGCTACATAATTATCTTTTAGCCCTAAAAATGCTAAGTGATGTGTGATATGGTCACGCCCTCCAACAAATGGAGATTGTCGTCTTAACAATCTTCGAATCGTTACAGTAGTAGTATCAATTAAGGGAATTATAAATAATAACATAGGTATAACAAACTGACGTACTTGAAAATTTCCACCATAAGGATCACGTTCATTCCAGATACTTAATATACTAATCGATGCTAAAAAGACGCCTAAAAACATACTACCTGTATCTCCCATATACATTTTAGAAGGATTCCAATTGAATAATAGAAAACCTAGTAAGCTTGCTAAAACTCCAATTAATAAAAAACATATATCGTTTGAGATTAGATTCTTAGTAAATAAAAAAGTAAATATACCTATGATAATAGAGGCAGAAATAGATGTAGAAATACCATCCATATTATCTAACATATTGATAGAATTCATCAATCCAATAACCCATACTGTAGTAAAAATAAAGTTGATAGAATCTAAATTAGAAATAGGCAATACTACACCTGTTGCAATTAGAATGAAAGCGCAAGTAAATTGACCAATTAACTTCACTAATGGATTTGTATTATAAGCATCATCAGCTAAACCAATAATAAAGCCTAGGCATGAAGCACCAGCAACGCCTAATAGTTTTATATTAAATGGATTAACTGTATTTATTATCGTATCAGGAATAATACCTAACATAGAAAAAGATAATAAAAAAGAAATGAAAAAGGAAATACCACCTAAAGCAGGCTTTTTAGTGCTAGACCATCTGATTTCTTTAATATCCTCTGATTCATTTCGAATGCCAAAATTTCTATAGTATTTTAAAAACAACCAATTGATTAAAACAGAAAAACCAAAGGATAGTATGAATAAGACGATATAAACAATTAATCGAAAGTGTTCCATTCTTTACTTGAAGTTTTAGGTTTAATACGTAATCTATATTTTAGTTTTTGAAACCAAGTTTGTTTTGCTTTCGGATTAGAATCTGAATAATACCCATACCCGTAACCGTACCCATACCCATATCCGTATCCATATCCATAGCCATAGTTTTTACTGTATTTAGCAGCATACTCCGATGGACCATTTCCAAAGTCATTTAATACGATAGAGAAATTGATATTATTTTCGCTTCGAAGTTTATTAATGTTTTGTAAAAATTCTCTTTTTGAATATCCAGCACGTACTACGTAGATTGGATAATCAACTTTTTTCATGATATCAAGGGCATCTGTTACAATTCCTACAGGCGGTGTATCTAAAAATATATAGTCATATTTTCCGCGTAATTCTTCTAATACTTCACTCATTCTATTTGATAAAATAAGCTCTGAAGGATTTGGGGGTATCGGTCCACATGGAATTACGTCTAAATTTTTTATTCCTGAAGGGAAAACACATTCATCTAAAGTGTTTTGTCCTGATAATATAGTACTCATACCAATCGTATTTTCTATACCAAATACTCTTGCCACCCTTGGTTTTCTTAAATCTATATCTATGATTACAACTTTGTAATCTAACATACTAAATATGGCAGAAAGATTTAACCCGATAAATGTCTTTCCTTCTCCCGGCACTGTTGATGTAGTGGCAATTACCTTACTCTTATTCTCTGAAATAATAAATTGAAGGTTCGCACGTATAGATCGGAATGATTCCGTAATGGAAGATTTTGGATCTTTCACCACCACTACCTTAGAATATTCCATAATCTCTTTATATTTTGGAACTGCTCCTAAAATATTATTTGGCACTTTCTTCTTAATTTCATCAATACTTGTTATTGAATTGATATTTAAATAACGTAATAATATTAATAATAGACCCAATAAAACACCAATAATAACGCCAAATAAACGAATCATAAGAATATTTGGACTAATACTTTTACCAGCTTTTGTAGGATATTGTAAAATTAAAAAGTCAGATAATACGGAAGCAATTAATATTTCATATTCAGATTGTTTAGCACTAATGTCTTGAAGATTTGCACGCAATGCCTCTTTCTTATCTTCTAAAGCAATCATTTTATTATTATACACTGGAAGACTCACTAGTTCGGTTTTAGCACCCCCTCTTTTAGCATTTAAAGAAGCTAATTCATCTTTATTTTTATTAATCATGCTCTCTATTCGAACACCCAATTGTCTTTTTAATAATTGAATTTTTTCATCAATTAATTGAAGTTGTGGATGTGATACTGTTAGGTCAAGCATCTTATTTCTTTTCTCTTCCTGTAATTTTTGAATTTCTATTAATTCATCTAATTCTAATTCGGTTCTAGCTTTTATATCTGTAATTAATAAGCTAGTAATTTCATTATTTTTTTTAAGATAATCATTGATGATAATTAATGATTTTCGTTGTTCGTTTAAAACATCTTCATTTAAATCGTATTCATTAATCGATTTTGTTTTTTCTACAATTTCATTTTCTGCACTAATAATACCTTTCTCCCTTATTGCATTTTCTAGAGAATCTTCTACTAAACCATATTGTGCATTTACTTTATCTACTTGAGATTTAATAAATGTTATTACATTTTGAAATCGTTCTGCTTTTCTTGTCTTATTATATGTAATAAAATTCAATAATATCAATCGTAATATATCTTGAGCTTTCTCTGATACTTCATCATTATATGTAATAATGATTGTGTTAAATTTTTCATTGATAGGATTGACCGTAAGATTCCTTAAAATATCACTTACAAGTTCATCTTTACTCATTTTTGTTATAAAGTAATCTCTACTAACATCTATATTATAATTGGTAGGCTTTTCAATTAAAAGACTAAAGTTTTTGTCAATATAATTTTCATTGATACTAATAATCTTTTTATAAACTACTTCTCTGTATTTATAACTTAGTTCATATCTATTTTTACTGATAAAATGAATATAAAAACGATTGTTATAAAATTCATTATTTATAATATTTAATTTTGCAATGAATGGTTTATTTTTATATATCTCCGTATTATAAATATCCAATCTGCTTTTTTCAAAATATTGTATTTGCAAATCAATAGTATCAATAATACTATTGATAAATGGTTTTGAACGCATCAATTCCATTTCTCTATTTACAGTTCTATTATCATCAATCTGGGTGATATCTTGAATTCCAAAAACTTGTTCTGATTCTTGTTTTTGTACAATTAAGCTTGAGCTTGATTGATAAATCTTAGGTGTATATTTAATGTAAAAATGTGCAAGAGTAGAAAAAATTATTACAAAAATAATCGTAGGTATAACTGACCTTTTAACGATATGAAGAAGTAAATTTAAATTGACATCTTCTAAAGGATTACTAATTTCGTATTTTGAGTTTTGTTCCATTATTTTTTAAACGAAGTAATTAATACTACTGTAGTGATTAGTGAGGTTAATAACGAAACTATGGTTGTAACTTCTCTTAATGAATCTGTAAAGATTCTTCTCCTAGGTTCTAAATAAACAATATCATTAGATTGTAAAATTATATCAGATGTAATTAATCCATTTATTGTCGATAAATCAATATTGTAAACGGTTGGGTTTTTTAAATCGCCTCTTATAATTTTAATTTTATAAGCTTTTAAATCTTTGTCAACTCCTCCTGACTGAGCAAGAACTTCAATTAAATGAGTGGGTGTTTGATTTAACGGAACTACGGCACCAGTATAACCTTTAAATAAAAAAACTCTTCTATTCGTTACGTTTACAACTACAAAAGGATCTACATAAAGCCTGCTCAATTCATTTTCAAGAGCTTTCTTCAAATTATATGCATTGAACCCTTGCGCATAATACTCACCTATAATTGGAAGTGAAACATATCCATTAGGTTTGATTATATATTTGTTCTGATAGGCAGTTGTAGAACTTGTTAGTGCCGTTCCAGAGTTATTTTCATTAGATAAAATATGTTTCTCTATAAGAGATTGACCATCTCTAGTGAAAAAATCTACCAAAAGCTCATCTCCTGGTTTCATAATATATTCATCTATGAGTTTTTCTTTAAGTTCAAAAACTTGATAATCTTTTTGTTGAAACATCATGCCAGGATATAAAATCTTGCAAGAACTAAAAAAGACTATAATAAATATTAAAAATACAAATACAATTCTTTTCATATGATTAACAAATATAATAGTTATTTTGTAGATACTTCAATTGAAAAAGGTTTTAAGTTTACTTTTTATATCGTAAATTTGTCTAATTATCAATTTTTAATACTCGATATAAATAGATTTTAGAACAAATTTTGGTTTTACTTTAGCCTAAATAAATGCAAACAGATAAGAATATTATATATCAAAACTTTAAAATCAATAAAATTGATAGAAACAAAGAAAATGGCCATAATTCAATAGTTATTTGGTTTACAGGCCTATCAGGTTCGGGTAAATCTACCATTGCTAATGCATTACAAAACAAACTTTTTACCGACAAAATACATTGTTTCACCTTAGATGGGGATAATACTCGTTTAGGTATTAATTCCGACTTAGATTTTAGTGATTTAGGTAGAAAAGAAAATATCCGAAGAGTAGCAGAAATTTGCAAATTGATGAATGATGCTGGAACCGTTGTAATTGCTTCATTCATTAGCCCTTTTTTAGAAGATCGAATGCATGCAAAAGCAATTATAGGGCCTGAAAATTTTATTGAAGTATTCGTAGATTGCCCTATTGAAGTATGCGAATCTAGAGATGTAAAAGGACTATATGCCAAAGCTAGAAATAATGAAATAAAAAATTTTACAGGAATTAGTAGTCCTTTTGAAGTACCTTTGCATCCCGAAATACATGTAAAATCTAATTTACAAAGTGTTGAGGATTGTGTCAAACAAATAGATCAGCTTTTAAAAGAAAAATTAAAATTGCATGAATTATAGATTATCTCATCTCGATGAACTCGAATCTGAATCCATATATATTCTCAGAGAGGCTTTTGCACAGTTTCAAAACCCATGTATTTTGTTTTCAGGAGGTAAAGATTCAATTGTAGTAAGCTACTTAGCTGCTAAAGCTTTTTATCCTGCCAAAATTCCTTTTCCTTTAGTTCATATCGATACGGGTCATAATTTTCAAGAAACCTTAGATTATAGAGATTCTTTAGTGGAGAAGTTTGGCGCTTCACTTATTGTTGGTTCTGTTCAACAAACTATTGATGAAGGTAAAGTAGTAGAAGAGAAAGGCCATAACGCCAGTAGAAATAGAGCTCAAACTACCACTTTATTAGATACGATTGAACAATATAAATTCGATGCGGCTATTGGAGGAGCTCGAAGAGATGAAGAAAAAGCACGAGCTAAAGAAAGATTTTTCTCACATCGTGATGAATTTGGTCAATGGGACCCTAAAAATCAACGTCCTGAACTTTGGAATATTTTTAATGGAAAAAAACAAATGGGTGAACATTTTAGAATATTCCCTATTAGTAACTGGACAGAAATGGATATTTGGATGTATATCAAAGAAAAAAATATCCCATTACCTTCTCTCTATTTTTCACATAAAAGAGAATGTATACGCAGAGATAACTCCATTTTAGCTTATTCTTCCTATTTAAATCTTAAAGAAGGCGAAAAACCAGAAGAAATGATTGTTCGATTTAGAACAATTGGCGATTTAACTATTACAGGTGCAGTAGAATCTAATGCAGATACACTAGAACTTATTATTAATGAAGTAGCTACTGCCCGTCAAACAGAAAGAGGTACTCGCTCAGATGATTTACGTTCAGAGTCTTCCATGGAAGATAGAAAAAAAGAAGGATACTTTTAATTATACCAAATTATGAATGCAACAAAATCAGATTTATTAAGATTTACAACTGCTGGAAGCGTAGATGATGGTAAAAGCACATTAATAGGACGTTTGCTTTATGATTCTAAAAGTGTATTTGAAGATCAAATTTCGTCTATTAAAAAAACGAGTGAACGAAAAGGTCTTGAACATATTGATTTGTCTTTACTTACTGATGGATTAAAAGATGAACGTGAGCAAGGTATAACCATAGATGTAGCGTATAGATATTTTTCTACTCCAAAAAGAAAATTCATTATAGCGGATACCCCAGGACATATACAATATACAAGAAATATGGTGACGGGCGCTTCAACAGCCAATCTTGCACTAATATTAATTGATGCACGTAAAGGAGTTATCGAACAAACTCGTAGACATAGTTTTATTGCTTCTTTACTTCAAATTCCTCATGTTTTAGTCTGTGTCAATAAAATGGATCTTGTAGACTATGATCAAAAAGTATATGAATCTATAGTGGAAGATTATAGAGATTTTGCCTCAAAATTAGATATTAAAGATTTTCATTTTATTCCCATTTCTGCACTTTTAGGAGATAATGTTGTAAATAAATCTGAAAATATGCCTTGGTATGGTGGTGCAACTCTATTATATACCTTAGAAACTATTCAAGTAGCTAATGATTATAATCATTTAGATACTCGTTTCCCTATTCAAACGGTAATTCGACCCCATAATAGTGAATATCATGATTTTCGCGGTTATGCCGGAAGATTAGTAAGTGGTATTTTACGTCAGAATGATGAAGTAATGGTACTTCCATCCGGACTTACATCAAAAGTGAAAGCGCTTCATACACCTAATGAACAGAATGTAAAAGAAGTTTTTGCACCTCAATCAATTGTAGTAGAACTTGCAGATGATATTGATATTAGTAGGGGGGATATGATTATTAAAGAAAATAATCAACCATTAGCACTTCAAGAATTTGACGCCATGATTTGTTGGCTTGATAATAAACCCATGAATTTAGGGGCTAAATACACCATTCGTCATACTACAAAAGAAGCTAAATCTATTATTAAAGAAATAGTGTACAAAATTGAAATCAGTACTTTGCATCGTTTAGAAAATGAAACGAACTTGCAAATGAACGATATCGCTCGTATAAAATTAAAAACGACTTCACAAATCATGCATGATTCGTATCGAAAAAATCGTTTTACAGGATCATTTGTTTTAGTTGAAGAAGTAAGTAATAATACGGTTGCAGCCGGTATGATAATCTAGTATGAACCAAACATTTCAACTGAAAGAACATATACCATTTATTGTATCTACTGCTGTAGAAGCTGGTCATGCAATAATGAATATATATAATGAGGGTCCAATTGAAGTACAAACAAAATCTGATCAATCACCTCTAACAATTGCTGATCAAGCATCTCATAAAATCATAGTGAAAGCGCTAAGCTCTTTAGGAATTCCTATATTAAGTGAAGAAGGTAAAAATATTGATTACCAAGAACGAAAAAAATGGGATTTGTTTTGGTTGGTAGATCCCCTTGATGGCACGAAAGAATTTATTAAAAAAAATGGAGAGTTTACCGTTAATATAGCACTTATTCATAATAATAAACCTATTTGGGGGGTGGTATATGCTCCTGCTTTAGATAAACTATATTATGTGGACGAACAAAATCAAGTGCTTTTACGAGAGAAAAACAATACAATAGTTTTACCTGTAAAATTATCAGCACTAGATTTTAAAAAAAGCGGTCTTCGGGTAGTTGCTTCTCGTTCTCATATGGATGATAAAACTACTTCATTGGTTCAATCTTTAACAGATCCAGTTTTAGTGAGTATGGGAAGTTCTTTAAAGTTTATGATACTTGCAGAAGCTAATGCTGATTTGTACCCAAGATATGCTCCTACAATGGAATGGGATACAGCCGCCGCTCATGCCATCTTAAATTTTTTGAATTATCAAGTATTACAAGAAAATACGGAAATAGAATTGGTCTATAACAAAGAAAATTTATTAAACCCAGGCTTTATTGTTTATTAATATAGCATATTAGATTGGATGCAATATATTATTCTATTGTATACGTATATTTAATTAATATTGTACTATGTTTTTTACTTCTAAACCCAAAATATTTTGTATCGGTAGAAATAAAACAGGAACTACTTCTATAGGCAAAGCCTTGCAAGATTTTGGTTATAAATTAGGAGATCAAGCTCAAGCTGAATTATTATTACGAGATTATGCTAAAGCAAACTGGAATCCAATCATACACTACTGTAAAACAGCCGAAGCTTTTCAAGATGTACCCTTTAGTTCGCCCTATACATGGTTAATACTTCACCATTATTTTCCTGAAAGCAAATTTATTTTAACGCTACGTGATGAAGAAGAATGGTATAAATCCATTATTACTTTTCATACTAAATTGTTTTCGTCAGACGGAATTAGTCCACCTACAGCAACAGAACTTAAACAAGCAACATATAGGTATCAGGGCTTTATGTGGGAGGAAAACAGAGCCGTTTGGAACACTCCTGAAAATGATATATATAATAAAAAACTGCTCATAGATCAATATAGATTACATAATGACTCCATACTCCATTTTTTTAGAAATAAAGCTCATTTTTTAGCTTTAGATGTCTCTAATCCACAAGCCTATCAAGATCTTTGTGTATTCCTAGACAAAAAACCTTGTTATGATTCATTCCCTCATTTAAATAAATCTTCTGACATAATTAAGTAGCTATAATTAACAAATTATTAATAATATACTTAGCTTTGTCGTTCAAATTTAATTAGCTATTAACTAATGATTTTAGCCACTAAGACCTTTTTCCCTCCTTTAGAAGAATATCAAATTCAACTACAAAGAATTTGGAAAAATGAATGGATCACTAATAGAGGTGAATTAGTATTAGAACTAGAAGATAAACTAAAATCTTATTTAGGTGTCTCTTCTATTTTAATAACAAACAATGGTACCATTCCATTGCAAATAGCATTGAAATTAATGGCTAATAATGGGGAAGTAATTACTACTCCATACAGCTATGTAGCTTCAACTTCAACTATTGTTTGGGAAAATTGTACGCCCGTATTTGTAGATATTGACCCTGAATATGCTACCATAGATGAACGATTAATTGAGAATAGTATTACTTCAAAAACTACAGCCATTTTAGCAACACACTTATATGGTAATGCCTGTAATATTGAAGCTATTGAAGCGATAGCTAAAAAGCACGATTTAAAGGTAATTTACGACGCGGCACATTGTTTTGGAATAAACTATAAGAATCAATCCATTTTTAATTATGGAGATATTAGTACTTGTAGTTTTCATGCAACGAAAATATTTCATACAGGTGAAGGAGGTGCTGCCTTTTGTAACAATGCCGATTTTATTAAGCAAGTTTATTATAGCCATAATTTTGGCCACAATGGCTATCTAGATTTTCATCGCTTAGGTATAAATGGTAAAATTACAGAATTGCAAGCAGCGATTGGAATATCTATGTTGCCTTATATGGATTTTATCACTTCTGAAAGGAAAAAAGCAGTAGATTATTACAATCATCACCTAGATTTTACAAAAGTTTCTCAATTCAAATGGAGAAAGGACACAACTGAAAATTATACTTATTATCCATTAATATTTCAAAGTGAAAAGCATTTGTTGGAAGTAGAAAATGCATTACAAGCCGTTGATATTTTTCCAAGGAGAAATTTTTTTCCAGCTTTAAATACTTTGAATTATATAAAAAATGTTGCGATGAAACACTCTGATGATATTGTTTCTCGTACCATGTGTATCCCTTTATCTGTAGGTTTAGCAGAAGCAGATCTAGCATTGATTTGTAAAATAATTAATTCCAAATGATCATAGTAGGTGCTAAAGGATTTGCATTAGAAGTAGCTGAAATCATATTAGAAAATCAGTCGGATATTCCCTTGTTTTTTTATGATGATATCAATACCTACGAAGAACCAAAGCTACTTTCAAAATATCCTATCATACAAAACGAAGCCGATTTAAGTGCTTTAATTCAGAGCTCTGAACAGGAGTTTGTATTAGGTATAGGTAGTCCTCACAAACGACAAATGCTCTATCAAAAGTTTATTGCTACAGGTGCAAGTTGTAGTTCTAGCATTAGTCAACAAGCAATGATTAGTACAATAAATACTACTATTGGTATAGGTTGTAATATACTAGCTGGTGCAGTCATTTCAAATCATGTCGAAATAGGAAAAGCTTGTTTAATATATTTCAACGCCATCCTTACACATGGATGTAAAATACATGATTTTGTAGAAATTTCTCCTGGTGCAATTTTGCTTGGAAATTGCCAAATCGGTGCATATTCGCATATTGGTGCAGGTGCTAAAATATTGCCCAATATTAAAATAGGTCAAAATGTTATTGTAGGTGCCGGAGCTGTAGTTACTAAAGATGTTCCTGATAATGCAGTAGTTATAGGTGTTCCTGCTCGTATAACTAGACAAAATCTAGTTGATTAGATCTCTTATTTTCAAGCTGATAATCTAAATTATTATGTAAATTTACATTTACAATGAATATTTCAGATACATATAAAATTAAACTTCCCGTTTTCGAAGGTCCATTCGATCTTTTATTGTTTTTTATAGAAAGAGACGAATTAGATATTTATGATATTCCCATTTCTACCATCACAGATGAATTTTTGAAATATATCAAAGGGATGGAAGATATGAATATTGAATTGGCTAGTGAATTTATATTAGTAGCAGCTACTTTAATGCGTATAAAAGCTAAAATGTTATTGCCTCGTAAAGAAGTAAATGAACTTGGTATAGAGATAGATCCTAGAGAGGAATTGGTAAATAGACTTTTAGAATATAAACGTTATAAAGAAGTTCAAGATACACTTCGTAAAATGGAGGAAGAACGTTGGTTGATGATTAAAAGAGGTAATATTCCTACTGAACTTAAAAAAATTGGTGAAAATTTCAGTACAGAAACCGATTTGCAAAGTTTAAGTTTGTTTAAGTTGATGAAAACATTTCAAAAAGTAACTGAACGATTTGAAAGAGAAAAAAACAAACAAGTACACCAGATTGTAACTTATAAATACACCATTCAAAATTGTAAAGAATATATAATAGGATATTTTTCTACTCATAAAGAAAAAGCGGCTTTTGAAAATTTATTTGATATGTGCGAAAATAGAGTTCATGCTATTTATCAATTTTTATCAATATTAGAGTTAGTACAAGAAAAACTACTCAAAATTATTGTAGGTGAAGGCTTTAATAATTTTTGGATTGATATAAGTGAAAGCCCAGCCGAATAATTCCTCTAAGACTTTTTCTTTTAGTGCATACAAAGCACTTTTGCCTTTATTGTTAAGTGTACTCATTGCCCTGTATATCGGAAAAGATATTTCTTGGTCTTTAATTCAATCTATCGAAATAAATACTCGATTTATTGTTTTTATGGTATTTGCTGTTTTGCTGTTTATCATTCGTGACGCAAATTATGTCTTTCGATTACGTTTACTTACAGATCGAATTATTTCATGGGGTAAATTGATACAAATTGTAATTCTGTGGGAGTTTGCAAGTGCTGTTACTCCAAGTGCATTCGGAGGACCCATTGCTGCAGTTTTTTTATTACAAAAGGAAAAGATATCCTTAGGAAAAAGCACATCAATTATTCTTATAACAGCTTTTTTAGATGAATTAATTTTTATTATTCTACTGCCAGTTTTATATATTTTAGTAGGAGCAAACTTTTTTCAGATTAATATTACTTGTATTGATAATAAAGCCTTTTTAGAATTAATACCTTATTTCAAAAGTTTGATTTTAATAGTGTATACTTTTTTATTGATAGTGTATTTGGTTTTATTTTATGGGCTTTTTATGAATGCCAAAAGTTTGCAAAAAGCCTATCAAATACTAGGGAATTTACCCTTGATTAATAGATGGCAAACCCAATTAAATCAGGCCGGAACAGATATCGTAATCGCTTCTAAAGAAGCAAAATCAAAAAGTATTAACTTTTGGTTACAAGCCATATTTTTTACTTTTTGTTCATGGAGCGCACGTTATATTCTAGCGTTTTTTGTGATTGCATCTATGATGAAACAATTCCCTAATGTTTTAGATGTATATTCTAAATTATATTTTATTAGAACCTTAAGCATATTGCCTCTCTCTCCAGGAGGAATTGGTGTTGCAGAAATTTCTTTCTTAGCATTGCTATGTCAATTTATACCCAATAAATTAATTCAGGTAGCCACTTTGATTTGGCGTTTTTTAAGTTACCATATCTATTTATTGATGGGTGTTATAGCTATACCTATCTATTTTCATAAAAATTATTCATGAAAAAAAGTATCCTGTTATTAATCGTATTAGTTTTATCTTCTTCTGCCATTTTCGCCCAATCACTTCTACTTAAAATAAGCGGAAAAAATGTGAAAGACCCTTCCTATTTACTTGGAACTATTCATATATTATATCAAGATTCAGTACCTATATTTGAAAAAGCAAAAGCCTTATTACCACATTGTAAAACCTATGCACTAGAAGTAAAAATGGAAAACTCATTGGCGATGTTAAGTATGGTGAATCAAATGACGTTGCCTGATAATAAAAGTATTCAAGATTATTTAAGCACAGAAGAATATATCAGTTTAACTCAGTACCTGAATCAAAATGCAAAGATACCCATTGATTTTGTAAAAAAATTTCAACCTATTATCATTCAAGCTTTCATCGAGATGAATACACTTGATAATAAAGATAGTACCGACGCTCTTTATATGGATATAGCCCTACAATCACAAGCGAAAAAAAAGAAATTGAAGGTAGAAGGATTAGAAACTATGAATGAACAAATGTCTTCTTTATTGAGTATTCCATTAGAAGAACAAGTACAAGCTTTAAAAGAATTTATTCATGCTGATTCAATAAAGCTAGTAGATCTTTCAACTTCTTTATATATGAAAAATGATGTGGCACTTTTATATGATTATCTCATCAAACAAATGTCACCTACTGAGATACAAAATTTATTAGATGAACGAAATGAACGTATGTTGGCTCGAATGATACCACTATTGGCTGATAAGCCTACTTTAGTAGCTGTTGGAGCCGGACATTTAGGAGGAGAAAACGGACTGATTAATTTGTTGAGAAAAAAAGGATATAAAGTTGAGGATGTTGTACTAGAATGAAATAATTTTGCAAAGAAATTATGATGCAATTCCCTTCTAAATTAATAGCAGATGCTGTGGCATCTTTTTCAAAACTTCCAGGTATAGGAGAGAAAACAGCATTACGCTTAGTATTGCATTTATTGAAACAAGAGAAGGATCAGGTCTCTTCTTTTTCTACTGCTATTGAACGTATGCGTAATGAAATTAAATTCTGCTCTACGTGCCATAACGTATCTGACGAACAAATTTGCACCATTTGTATAGATAACAGACGAGACCAATCAAAAATTTGTATTGTCGAAAATATAAGGGATATTATTGCGATAGAAAATACAGGCGTTTATAACGGACTATATCATGTATTAGGAGGTATTATTTCACCTGTTGATGGCATTGGTCCCGACCAATTAAATATTGCAAGCTTAATGAGTAGAATTGAACAAGGCGCTTGTAAAGAATTAATCATGGCCTTAAACCCAACCATGGAAGGAGATACCACTATATTTTATATCACAAAACTGAGCAAAGACAAAAATATCAGTATCACCTCTATTTCTCGGGGTATTGCATTTGGTGGAGAGCTCGAATATACCGATGATTTAACATTGGCTCGTTCCTTCTCTGGAAGATTGCCATATGAAAATTATTTGAGCAATTAAATCTAGTACATGCCTCATTTTCAATAAAGCGTTAAAAACATTTAAGATAAATACTTGTTATCCTAATTATTGCTAACCTTGCCACTCAAATGAAAAACATGTATCAATTTATAATTATCTTTTTAAGCTCTTTGTTATTCAACACCTCTTGCAAAACTAAAAATTCGACTACTATGCAAACCTCTAATACTCCTTCTGTTACTGCAACTGATAGCACAACAACGTTTAAAACCATTATAATTGGTGGCGGTTGCTTTTGGTGTACAGAAGCTGTTTATCAAGATTTAAAAGGAATTGAAAAAGTAGAAAGTGGCTATTGTGGTGGTAGTATGAAAAATCCGAGTTATAAAGACGTATGTACAGGTACCACCGGACACGCTGAAGTGATAAAGCTTACCTACAATCCGAAGATTATTACATTTAAAGATATCGTAGATATTTTCTGGCATGTGCATGATCCCACTACTTTAAACAAACAAGGAAACGATGCCGGAACGCAATACAGATCAGTAATTTTTTATGCAAATGAAGAAGAAAAACAAATTGCTGAAAAATCTAAATTAGAAGCTTCTATTCAAAAAATTTGGCCTAATCCAATCGTTACAACACTTGAACCTTTAAGTGTTTTTTATAAAGCGGAAGATTATCATCAAAACTATTATAAAACCAATCCTAATCAAGGATATTGTGTGTATGTAATCAGTCCTAAAGTTGAGAAGTTTAGAAAAGAATATAAAGATCAATTAAAATAGATGCATTTATTTTAGTATCTTTTTCAAGTTAGTTGTACATTTGTATATTGAAAAAAATACTAGTTATATTGCTTGCTTGTACCTTATTTAGTCAAACGATTATTCAATCGTTCGTACTCAGCAATTATTTACTCAATACGCAATATATTACTCAAACCTACTGTATCAATAAAAATAAACCTCAATTGCATTGTAACGGAAAATGTCATTTAAAAAGTCAATTATCCAAAACAAGCAACGACGAGAAATCTGCAACACCCATCATTACGATAAACTCAGAGCTTTATACGAATGTTTCGCTAATACGCTTTACGTTTGACAAACAGATAATATTTACAACAAAACAGTTCTCAAACTTTGTTTTAATCCCTTATACCGAACAATCAATACCGGTCATTTCTCCACCACCACAAGCTTAATTTAATAGCCATATAGATACATTCCATTATATGGGATGAATGATATAATTATTAAATAAAATAGCATGAAGAAAATAGTATTTATTATTTCTCTTTGGCTGCTACAAGTGTTACAGGTAAAAGCCTGCAGTACCTGTGGTTGCTCAGCAGGAGGAAGCTCAATAGGAATTTTACCCCAATATAATAATCATTTTGTAGGGATACGTTTGTATCAAAGAAGTTTTACGTCGTATATGACACATAGTACTTTAAAAGGAGTAAATTATTCGAAAGAAAATTATAGCACCTTAGAATTTTTTGCACGTTTCTATCCTTCTAAAAAAGTACAACTCTTCATAATATTACCATATAATATTTTTTCACAAAAAGAAGGAAATACAAGCTATCAATCCAATGGAATGGGCGACCCAACAATTATAGCGAACTATGTAATTGTAAATACCGCACAACATTCTACAAGCCCTATAAAACATAGCTTATTGGCAGGAGCAGGAATCAAATTGCCATTAGGTACTTATCAAAAAGTGCATAAAGGCGAAACAGATTTTAATCCTAATTTGCAAAACGGAACCGGTAGTGCAGATTTTATTATAGATATGATTTATACCTTGCGCAGAAAAAGTATTGGATTCAATACAGAGTTAAATTACAAATACAATCTATCAAATAATCTACACTATCATTTTGGCAACAGATTTACCAGCACAGTAAGTTTGTTTTACTGGATTTCGAAAAAGAAAGTATCACTGCTTCCTCAATTAGGCCTTCAATTCGAACAGGCACAAAGCGATAGTAAAATGAAAGCAATCATAACACAAAGTGGAGGGAATGCCTTGTATGCCCTTCCTGGCTTAGATATTTATATTGCACGGTTCGGATTTGGTGTGAAATCACTATTACCACTTTATCAAAATTATGCAAATAAACAAATCATTAGTCAACCTAGATGGATGGCTAATTTCTTAATCAATTTTTAAAATATTTCTTAATCATAAAAACAAAAACAAAAAAATGAAATCATTCAAATCAATTTTAATTTTAAGCATTTTAAGTATCAGTATCTTTTTTATCAGCACGCTCACTTCTTCATGTAAGAAAGAAAATAAAGCACCAGAAATTGCTATACTAGAACCTAGTAATAATGATACGATTACTATAGCTAGCGATCCTGAATTACATGTCGAATTTACCGTTTCAGATGACGACGCACTACATTATTTATCGGTAAAAATTAAAGATGCTTCTACTACTTATTTTGCTGATACTACTACTAGTGTACATGATTTAAAATCATATAACTATCATGAACATTATTCTTTCACAGGAATTACTACTCTTACTCCAGTAACTGTTGAAATAAGCGCAGAAGATCATGATGAAGCAACCACCACTAAAAACATTCAAGTATACGTAAGACCATAATTGCATTTAATCAAACAAAGAAAGGCGATTCATTAATGAATCGCCTTTCTTATAATCAGTATTTTTTTATTGAATATTGATCCCTAACTCTTTTAACTGTTTCGGATCAACCACACTTGGTGCATCCATCATTAAATCTCTACCTGAATTGTTTTTAGGGAAAGCGATTACATCACGAATTACCTCTGCTCCGGTCAATAATGCTACCCATCTATCAACCCCAAATGCACAGCCACCATGCGGAGGTGCTCCATATTGAAAGGCATTGACCATAAATCCAAATCGTTCCTCTTTCTCCGCTTCACTAAATCCTAATTTTTGAAATACTTTGTCTTGCAATTCTTTATTGTGAATACGTATACTTCCACTTAAACATTCAGCACCATTAATGACTAAATCGTATTGTTGTGCTCTACATTTTAAAGGGTCAGTATCAAAATAGGCAACATCCTCTGGATGTATATTACAGAACGGATGGTGAACAAATATGATGGCACCTGTTTCTTCATCTAATTCAAACAAAGGGAAATCTACAATCCATAATAAAGACCATTTGTCTTTATCAATCCAATTTTGTTTTTTCGCTAATTCCAATCGTAAATCACCTAATGCTTTTCGCACTTTTGATTCTTTCTCTACTGCTATCAAAATCAAATCGCCTTTTTCGGCTTGAACTGCTTGTGCAATTTCTTGCAACTGTGTTTCATTCATGAATTTATCAATAGTAGATTTGATGGTTCCATCTTCATTTACCTTAATTTGAATCAAGCCGCTTAATCCTCTATTGGGCATCTTTACATAATCTACCATTTCATCAGTTTGTTTTCTGCTCATAGCAGCACAACCTTTTGCAACTATTGCAGATACCATATGTTTAGCAGTACTTGCATTTTGAAACAATGGGAAACTATTGTTTTTAATAGCATCTAATGCATCAATATCTATGATTTTACAATCAAATCGTAAATCAGGTTTATCACTGCCATAATATTTAATCGCATCAGCATAAGGCAATCGAATAATATCAGGTAAGTCAATATTTTTAATTTCTTTGAATACATATTTGGTCAATCCTTCAAAGGTTTGTAAAACATCTTCTTGATTTACAAAACTCATTTCGCAATCGAGTTGCGTAAATTCTGGTTGACGATCTCCTCTAAAATCTTCATCTCTATAACACTTTACCACTTGGTAATAACGGTCCATCCCTGCTACCATCAATAGCTGTTTTAATATTTGAGGGCTCTGAGGTAAGGCATAAAAATTACCTGGTTGCATACGTGAAGGAACTAAGAAATCGCGCGCTCCTTCAGGAGTACTTTTAATCAATACAGGGGTTTCAATTTCAGTAAAATCTCTTTCATCCAAATACGCACGCATAGCTTTAACTACTCTAGCACGAGTCACTAATCGTTCATTTAAAATAGGGCGACGAATATCTAAGTATCGATATTTCATTCTAAGTTCCTCTCCACCATCTGTATCGTTTTCTATTGTAAATGGAGGAGTAATAGATTCATTAAGTATCTGTAAATCAGTAACCTCAATTTCAATATCACCGGTTGCAATATTTTTGTTCTTATTGCTACGCTCAATCACTTTTCCTTTGGCTTGCACCACATACTCACGACCTAAACCACGAGCTTTTAAACATAAAGCTTCATTGGTTTCTATATTAAATGCCAATTGAGTAATGCCATATCGATCTCGAATATCTACAAAGGTAAGACCACCAAAATCACGCACTTTGGCTACCCAGCCACAAATAGTTACCTCTTTATCAATGTTCTTTTCTGTAAGTTCGCCACAATTATGAGAACGATAATGTGTAGATGCATTCATGTTTTATATATATTTTATTATTTCAGATTGCAAATATCCAAATAATAAGCTTTTTATGGGCAGAATTGTATAAATCTAAAAAAATTTGATGTATCTTTATAAAAGATATGTATGTTTACAAACTGTTTATAACAATAAACATTCTGTAAACAGCGTTAAAGTCGAATTAAAACAAAACAGGAATTTATAAGATATAATACATGAAAAGAATTATACTCCTTCTTAGCTTTATTACTTGTGTTACTATGCTTTCCAGAGCACAAGACCCTCAATATAGTATGTTTTATGCTTCACCACTTACCTTAAATCCTGCTATGACGGGTGCTTTCTCAGGCAATTATCGTGTATCAGGTATATTTAGAGGTCAATGGGGTAGCGTATTAGCTGGAAATGCCCTAGATAAAAAAGGTACACCTACTTTTAGAACCTATTCTGCAGCAGTAGATTTTAGAACTAATAAAGCATTTATGGATGGTGATGCTTTTGGATTCGGTTTGGCTATGCAAGCTGATAAAGCAGGTGCAGTTAATTTCGGAACTATAGGCATTCTAGGTTCATTAGCCTATCATAAAGCATTAAATAGACGAGCTACTCAAGTTATTACTCTAGGTTTTCAAGGGGGCGTGTGGCAACGATCATTAAATACATCATTATTATGTTTCGGAACCAATTATGATGGCACAGGTTGTAATTATAGTTTGCCAACTGATCCTTCATTATACCAGCAATTTGATGATAAATTTTTAATGTACGATGTTAATTTTGGTTTATTATGGTACATGAAAATGATGGATAGAGGAAATGCTTATTTAGGCTTTGCTATGCATCACGTAAATCGTTATGATGAATCATTTTATAAAGGCAGTGGAACAGAGGCAAAAGTGCCTTACAAATTTGTAGGTCATGGTGGAGTTACTATTCCAATTGGAGATTTTTTTAGTGTAAGTCCCAAATTTGTAGTGCTTTATCAAGGTGTTCAATGGCAAACTAATATAGGTACTGATGTCAAAGTGAAATTTTTTGATGATGAAAGTGAAGATGGTTTTTCATTAGGTGTTTTATATCGTATTAATGGTGGTGATACGAAAGCAGTTTGGAAAGATAGAGTCATCAATTCTGAATCGGTTATTCTACCTGCAAAATTAGAATATAAACATATTACTCTTGGTATTTCATATGATATCAATGTGGGTCACGATAAACTTGCCTCACGTTCAAAAGGTGCATGGGAAATATTTGCAGCCTATCAAGGTTTCTTCCCAGGTAGAAAAGCTAAAACATTATTCTGCCCTAGATGGTAGTAGTATATAGTTAATATAATATATAAAAAAACCTGTTATTTAATTATAACAGGTTTTTTTGTGTAGTGCTATTTAAGTATTAGTTCCAACCACCACCAAGTGCTTTGTATATACTCACTTCTGCATGTAATTGTTTTTTCTTAATCTCAATCAATTCCATTTTTGATTCTAAGGCTTCTCGTTGTGTCAATAAAACTTCTAAATAATCAGCCTTTGCAGATTTGAATAAATTATCAGAAATAGTAATGGAGTTATTTAAAATTTCCACTTCATTAGATTTTGTTTCATAACTTTTTGTATAGTTATTGATACTTGAAAGTTGATTTTCTACTTCTAAAAACGCTTTTAATATAGTTTGCTCATAGCTTATAACAGCCTGTACTTGCTTAGCTCTAGAACTTTGATAGTTGGCTTTAATTTCATTTCGATTTACCAATGGGGCAAATAAATCACCAATAATATTATACAAAATAGACTCAGGTTTAAACCATACAGCCGGATTAAAGGCTTGAAAACCTAATGCAGCAGAGATTCGAATATTCGGATAAAAATTCGCCTTCGCCACTTTTACATCTAATTTGGCAGCCGCTAATTGTTGTTCGGCCTGACGGATATCTGGACGATTTTCTAATAATTGACTAGGCACACCTGCTGAAATTGAATCGAATACTAAACTGTTGAATGCCACATCACTTCTAACAATAGGTGCAGGGAAACGAGCAGTCAAAAAATTAATTTCATTTTCTGTCTCGGTGATCTGTTGCAAAATATCATATTGCAAATTCTTTGTGTTTAATAATTGTGCTTCAAATCTATTTACCGCTAATTGGGTTTCTCGTCCTGCATCTTTTTGTTGTTTGATAATATGCAAGGCATTTTCTTGTATGCTAATATTCTGTTGTATAATCGCTAATTGATTGTCGAGCGCTTCCAATTCATAATAGGTATTGGCTATTTCAGCAACTAAATTACTTACCATAAAATTTTTGCCTTCTACACTCGCTAAATATCTGGATACTGCTGCATTTTTTTCATTGCGTAGTTTTTTCCAAATATCTAATTCCCAAGAAAAAATAGCACTTAAATTAAAATCACCAATATACTTTGGATTTACACCTGGATGTGCTTTATTATCTTCTTCAGCTAAGCCATCCCAGGTGTATTTACCAGATTTATCAGCACCTGCAGCTAATCCAACACCTAAGTTTGGAAGATAGGCTCCTTTCTTAGCTTTGATTTCATTCACTGCAATTTTAATTTCTTGCATCGTAATATTCAACTCCTGATTATTTTTTAAGGCAGTATCAATCAATGCAACCAAATTAGGATCAGTAAAATAATTACGCCATTTTACTTTAGCTACATTGCCAGAAGTAGTATCAATGATATTCGTATAGGCATTGGGTACTTTTTTATTTTCAGTTCGTATAGGCTCTTTGAAAAGCTTACAAGCACTTAGTTGTAGAAGTACAATACCTATAAGCAGATACTTCATTATTGCTTTATTTTTCATTTTTCTTTCTCCTTAAATATTTGGTGATTAATTTTCTGATTGTTAGATTCATCGCAACATCAGATTGATTGGATACAAAATCTTCAGTTAATGGATTCACATCTTCATCTCTGATAAGTTGTCGACCTTCTTGAAGTTTAGCAAATATGAAATAGAGTCCAGGTACTAATATCACCCCAAACACAGTTCCAAACAACATACCTCCCAAAGCCGAAGCACCAATCGTATGGTTTCCTACTGCTCCTGGGCCAGTTGCTAATACCAATGGAATAAGGCCTGCGATAAATGCAAACGAAGTCATTAAGATTGGACGGAAACGCACTTTAGCTCCTTCAATCGCAGCTTCTAATACCGTTAACCCTTGTTGTTGACGTTGCACTGCAAACTCTACAATCAATACCGCATTTTTACCTAATAAACCAGTAAGCATGATCAAGCCTACTTGTGCATACACGTCATTCGACAAGCCCATCATTTTTAGTAACATAAAGGATCCAAATATTCCAGGAGGAATGGATAATAATACTGCAAAAGGGAGTAAAAAACTTTCATATTGCGATGCTAAAATCAAATACACTAAAAATAACACCACTAAGAAAATATAGACTGCTTCATTTCCTCTTTTAGCCTCATCATAAGATAAACCTTCCCAAGCAATATCATAGCCTCTTGGTAAAGATTCTTTGGCTACTTCTTTTATCGCATTAATGGCATCACCCGATGAATAGCCAGATGCAGGCATACCATTAATTAAAGAAGAGATATATAAATTATAACGAGAAATTTCATTAGGCCCTTGTGTCTTTTTAATTTTCATAAATGCAGAGTACGGTACCATTTCACCTTGATCATTTTTGATATACATCTTTAATAAATCTGAAGGTTGTTTTCTGAACTCTGGACCCGCCTGTGTATATACTTTATAATAATTATTAAATCGAATAAATCCTTGCTCATAAGTACTGCCAACCATAATATTCAAGTTTTCCATCGCTTCTCCAATCGAAACACCCTTTTGCATCGCTAATGCGTTGTCGATGGTAATTTCATATTGCGGATATTTAGCAGAATAGAATGCAAAGAGCCCACTTAATTCTTTTCTTTTTTTCAATGCCTCCACAAAATCATGATTCACTTTATCAAATGCTTGATAATCTACATCACCACCTTTATCTAATAAACGAAGTGAGAAACCATCAGATGAGCCATATCCAGGTACTGCTGGAGGTTCGAAGTATTCGATATTTGCTGGTAGATCCTTTGATTTTTTTTCTAATTCTTCAATCACTTGTTTTACATTATGCTTTCTATCCGACCAATCTTTTAGGTTGATTAAACATGTACCCGCATTAGAACCTCTACCTTCTGTTAGAATTTCAAATCCAGCCAATGCTGTTACAGATTGTACTCCATCAACTTCTTTTGCTAAATGTTGTAATTGTTTTGAAATTTCATTGGTTCGCTCTAAGGTTGTACCAGGAGGGGTTTGAATGATTGCGTAAATTTGACCTTGATCTTCATTTGGAATAAATCCTGCAGGCAATATTTTATTGATACCAACGATTCCAAATGCAAATGCAATAAGTAATCCAAACGTAATCACTCTTCTGTTTACAATTAAAGTAAGTAGATTAGTATATTTTCCAGTAATTTTTTCAAATATTTTATTAAACCAATCAATGAACATACTGATAGGTGTTCTTCGCTTTGGTTTACCATGTGTGTTTTTTAAAATCATAGCACACAAAACAGGCGTTAGTGTTAGCGCTACAACACCCGATAAAATAATAGAAGTAGCCATCGTAATAGAAAACTGTCGATACAATACACCTACTGGTCCAGTCATAAAAGCTACAGGTATAAATACAGCTGTCATTACTAATGTAATAGCGATAATAGCACCACTGATTTCACCTAACACTTTCTGAACGGCTTTGAATGGAGATAAATTATTTTCCTCCATAGCCACGTGTACGGCTTCTACTACTACTATGGCGTTATCTACAACAATTCCTATGGCTAGTACCAACGCAAACAATGTAATCAAATTGATACTTAAGCCAAACATTTGCATAAAAATAAAAGTACCAATGAGCGATACAGGTACCGCCAAAATAGGAATAAGTGTAGAACGCCAATCGCCCAAAAATATAAACACCACTAGCGCCACTAAAATAAAAGCTTCAATCAAGGTGTGAAGTACTTTTTCAATAGAGGCATCCACAAATTTGGATACATCATAATTGATTTCATAATTCATTCCTGGAGGGAAATCTTTTTTTAATTCTTCTAATTTTACTTTAACATCTTCAATTACTTTATTGGCATTACTTCCTGGATTTTGTTTTAATACTAGCGATGCAGAAGGATACCCATCTTTATTAGAATATATATCTACGAATTCACTTCCAACTTCTACTTTAGCAACATCTTTTAATTTGAGTACTTCTCCATTCGGATTTGCTCGAAGAATAATGTCGTTATATTGTTCCGGTTTATTAAACCATCCTTTATACGTAAATACATATTCTTGCGATTGTGCTTTTATACCCGAACTTAATCCTACTCTACCTGGACGAGCCAAGACACTTTGTTCATCAATGGCTTTCAATACATCTTCAGGAGAAATATTATATGCTCTCATACGATCTGGGTTTAACCAGACACGTATTGCAAATGCACGACTACCAATAGCTTCAGCCATACCCATACCACTAATCCTTTGTATTTCTGGTAAAATGTAGGTGTTTGCATAATTGAATAAAAACTTTTCATCAGCTTTTTTATCTGTACTATATAGATTCAAATACATCAACATACTCGGCTGTAAAGGTTTAATAATAACACCTTCTCGCTGTACTAAAGTTGGTAGATTAGTCATTACTTGATCCACTCTCGACTTTACTCTAGCAGCAGCAATAGTTGGGTCAGTACCAGGTTCGAATACAATATCAATACTTGCTTCACTGGCACTAGTAGCATCCGATAACATATATTGCATCCCTTGAACTCCATTGATGGCTCGTTCAATAATAGTAAGAGTAGATTTGACTAATACATCGGCGTTTGAGCCTGGAAACTCAATCGAGATATTTACCCTAGGTGGGGCAATCTCTGGAAACTGCGCCACTGGCGTAGTTTTTATGGCCAGTAGTCCTAAGAAAACGATAACCACAGATATGGCTATCGCTAGAACTGGTCTTTTTATAAATTTCTCAAACATTTTTTTATTTTTTGTTTATGCCTACTCGGCGTGTAAATTATTTAATTCATTCATTACTTTATCAAACGGCACAAACTCTGTTTCGATTTTTTCATTGTTTTTTACTTTACCTAATCCTTCTAAAAGAATTTTATCACTTGCTTTCAATCCTTCTGTCACTACATATAAATGCGACATTTCTTGGCCAATAGTGATTTGTCGGGAGTGTATTACTTCATGTTCATCTACCACATATACATATTTTTTATCTAAAATATCGAATGTTGCTTCTTGTGGAATTAGTATGGCATTTTTAATATATACAGGCATTAAAATATTGCCTGTTTCACCATGTCGTAATATTTGTTTAGGATTTTGAAATGTAGCTCTAAATGCGATATTTCCAGTTTCATTATTGAAATCTGCTTCAATCGTTTGAACAGTTCCTGTTTGATCAAAAATTTCATTGTTCGCCATTTGTAAGTTTACTTTTTGTACATCTTGTTTTTTAGTATTGGTGATATAGCTCAAATACTCTGCTTCAGGTACATTAAAATAGGCCCACATCTGACTATTATCTGAAATGGTGGTAAGCAATTCTCCTTCATCCACTAGACTCCCAAGTCGCTCATAAAATCGATCCATATAGCCATCAAATGGTGCACGAATTTCTGTAAAGGCTAAATGTGCTTGCGATAAAGATAATTCTGCTCGCTCTTTATCTAGAGTAGCTTTAGCAAGTGCTAGTTCATTTTTTGATACAATTCCACTATCAGCTAAACTCTTGGTGTTTTGATATTCAATCTCCGCATAATTTACATTAGCTTGTGCCTTCTGCGTTTCAGCCTGATAAATAATTGGCATAATCTTAAACATCAATTGACCTTTTTTTACAAACTGACCTTCATCTACATAAATGTTCTGTAAATAGCCTTTTTCAAGCGAACGAAGTTCTATATGATTAATGGCGTGAATTTGACATACATAATCTTTATAAATCATAGTGTCTTTTAATACAGGACTAGTAACCATAAATTTGGCTTCTTCCTCTTTTTCGTGTTTTTCTTGTTTGCAGCCTACATATGCTAATACGCTAGTCAGACTTAGGAGAATAATGATCCTCTTCATAATTTTATTTTTTAGATGATTGAATATTAAATGGATTAAAAACCACGCAAAGACCAGACCTGCAATGGAATTAAATAAGTACCCAATAAATGCTGATGAGTACTATAATATGATTATGACAAATAACTCTTCCAAGAATGGTAGAGTATAAAATATGGAATCGACGTACGATCCTTTGAGGTATTCGATACAGCCGAAAAAAGTTTTTCAGCTACAGATTGAAATAATTGTTCGCGTAAATCGCCTATAATATCATTTGGGCAATGGTCATCAACATCTTCATCAATCAAGTCTTCATTGATACTAAATATATCCATTGAAACAGGATAGTTTGCAAGTAACTGATGGTTTGGAGCACCTTCATTTAATATGATGCTAGTTGATAAAGGTATATGAACAGTTGGAATTGCTATTGATTCGTTTGTATGATTTTTATAAAAACTTGACGCAGAGGCACCCACAAATAAAGTAAGCAATAACAACATAAAGCAATATTTAAAAATTGCTTTACACCATATAAAAGGATTAATATTTGATTTTAAATTGGGTTTTTTCATATAACTTCAGAGTTCACTGCAAAAATCTTACCACAAACTTACTATTCTATTTTGATAGTAGTAAAAAGTATAATTTTTTTTAACATTAGATAGGGAAATGAAAAATTTTATTACGGATTTATTTCGATTCATCATTTCACACTTTTTCATGCATCTTTGTACTACCAATCATCGTCATTTTATAGAATGAAAAAGATTTCTTTCTTCTTTTTACTGATCGTTTTATTGTATAGCCATTCTATAGCTCAAAGCTATACAAGCTCTGGTGCATCTATTCCAGACCATGGTTCGCCTCTTCAAATACCTATTTTAATCAGTGCTTTAGATTCAGCTACATTAACTACCAATTACGGACTTGAACATGTTTGCATCAATATTAATCATACGGCAGATAGAGATTTAGCCATATACCTTATGAGTCCTAACGGCACTACAGTAGAACTTTGTAGCGGTAATGGTGGCTTGAATGATAATTATATAGCTACTTGTTTTGATATGAACGCTACTCAATTAATTTCGGCTGGCACGCCTCCTTTTACTGGCGATTTTATACCCGAACATAGTCTTGGTAGCTTTAATGATGGGCAAATGGGGAATGGAATTTGGCGCTTAATCATTACCGATTATGTAGTAGGTGATACAGGTTCACTTATTGATTTTACGCTCACCTTTGGATATAGTCCTGCTCCACCTATATCTATTTCTATTGGGCCTTGCGACGATTATACACCTACTGCTTGTCAATGTCCAGATGGGGATAGCAGCTGTTGGTTATTACCTGATATTCTCACAGCAACTAGTATGTTGCAAGATACATTTTGGCAACGCGAATCTTTTAATCAATTGATGGTCACCAACTCATGTGCAAATGTAGGATTCGGCCCTATGGAATTAATTGGTACGGGTGTTTGGACTTGTAACGATTCTATTGTAGGTGGTCCAGGTCTTTGTCCCGATGGACAATTTGCCAAACAACGGGTCAAACAACGGGTATTTATTAAGAATGCAGGAGTCGGTTTTTTTGATTTTATAGATACACTGGTGGGCAATATGCAATTTCATTCCGACCTAGGACATAATCATTTACATATTGATGATTGGGCGGTGAATACCATTCGTATTCGTGGACCACAAGCAGATATTCGCACCTGGCCAATAATAGGTACCGGCACAAAAGTCTCTTTTTGTATTTATGATCATTTAATTTGTGGTGGCACTTTTGCCAATTGTCAATATGGTTCGGATATGCATTTGTATTCTAGCTTACCAAACAATGGATTAGGTAATGGTTTTACTTCTTGTGGTACCAGTATACAAGGCTTATCAGTGGGCTATTCCGATATCTATGATTGGTCTTTAGCAGGGCAAGAAATTCGATTTGACTCGATATGTAATGGCAATTATTTTTTGGTGACAGAATTCGATCCAAATAATCGTTTCTTAGATGGAGATAGAAGCAATAATATCAGTATAGTGCCTATTACATTAAAACAACAAATTCCGAATTGTTGCCATGCAAAGTTTAGAATTGACACGTTAAACTATAATGAAAATATCTATCAGTTTGTCGATTTAACCACACCCATGCCCGATCATTGGCTATGGAATTTTGGCAATGGACAAACAGATACTACACCTTTCCCCATTATTAATTTTAATGATGCAACTGAGTTGCATGTTTCATTAACAACTAGTAATAATAGTGCTTGTAGCGATAGTACATCTATAACTATTTTAGTACATACAGACATAAGCGATACTTGTAATGCAGATTTTTTATTTACATCAACTGGATTAAATTGTGATTTGTATTATCCGGATTCTACTCAACATATTCAAGAAATCCATTTTGATATGAGTAGAGAACAATACATATCCATTGATTCTTTTAGCAGATTTCACTTAAAAATTGTTCATGAAAATGTTCCTATGATAGTCGATACGATCACTTGTAACGTATTAGATTCTTTTGGCTGTTTGAAAAAAACATCTCAAGGCGTACGTTTTTTTGGAGAAGGAATAGCGGCTATGCAAACGAATTACCATATCTCATTAGCTCCTAATCCTGCTAAAAATGAAACTTTTTTGAGTTATGAATTGAATCAACCCACAACCATATCTATACAATTATATAATGCATCTGGACAAATAGTGGAGACTTTGTTGAATGATTATAAACAAGTTAAAGGCAATTACCAATATAAAATTGGGCTGCCTCAAAAAGGATTTTATTTAGTACGAACTAAATTTAACAATATGGAACATATTGAAAAGATTTTTAGTTACTAACTTTATACGCAATTAAAATTTATGGATCCAATTATTTTAGAAATTTATACCGAGTCGTCGCCTAATCCTGAATCGATGAAATTTGTGACCTCGAAATTTTTGTTGAAAAATTCTTCAGTAGAATATAAAACCAAAGAAAGTGCATCTGAAAGTCCTATTGCACAATTTTTATTTGATACACCTTTTGTACAACAAGTTTTTATTTCGAGTCATTTTATTACGCTCACTAAAAAACCTGAGTATGATTGGTATGAAATCATTCCTGAGTTAAAAGAATGTATACGTACTTATATCACTAGTGGTCAAGAGATTTTCACTAAAGCATTTTACGAAAAATTAAATCAATTACCTCCTGTACTTACGAATGAAAATTCGAGTATTGATGATAAAATTATCGCCTTATTAGCCAAGTATGTGAAGCCAGCTGTAGAAATGGATGGAGGAAATATCGAATTCAAAAAATTTGAAAACGGCATTGTAACACTGAGTATGCAAGGTGCATGCAGTGGTTGTCCTTCTTCGAATGCGACATTAAAAAATGGTGTAGAAGGTTTATTAAAAAGAATGATACCCGAAGTAACAGAAGTGGTTGCAGATGCCGATTAATTAAAATATTTATACTATGAAAAAACTAGTTTCTTTATTCAGCGTTTTGATTGTTCTGGTTTTTATTTCATTTTCTTGTACTAAATATAAAGGGAATGGTACTTTAATTTTATCTATGCATCCTACCATTAACGGAAGTGATATTGATATTGCAAATACCATCTATACCGATCCTACTCAAGGCGTTCGTTTTAGAATGGATCATTTAGAATTTTATATATCATCTATTAAGTTAACTAAAAAAGATAACTCTGTGGTGAGCCTAAGTGGTGCAGATGCTGTCAGATTATTTTATTGGAAAGATATTTATGCAAAAACAGCTAATTATTCCATTCCTGCAGGTGAATATACACAAATAACATATACCATAGGACTTGATAATACTTTAAATAGTACAGTTCCTGATGACTATAATACCAATCATCCAATGGGCACCAATAGTGGTAATTATTGGATTATGAACAATAGTTATATTTTCTCTAAACTAGAAGGATTTGTAGATACTTCAAATACTCCAGGCGCACCATTAACTTATTCGTATGTATATCATATCGGTGATAATGGTTATATTAAAGAAGTAAGTTTTAATAAATCTTTTACCTTAAAAGAAAAAGAAACGGTAGAGATTCCATTTAATATCGATGTGTTAAAATTTTGGAATGGCCCATCTCCAATCAACTTTAAAACAGAACTAGAAACACATACCACCAATAAACCCGATATCGCAAATAAATTGTTAAATAATTACGCAGCTGCAATTACCTTAGAATAATGAAAAAGTTTAATAAATTTCATATCATCGCTATCATCATTATTATAGTTTCCGTGTTTAGTATTGTATCATCATGTGTACCTGATAGTAAATGCGACCCTGAATTTGCAACTCCCTTTAATTTAACCTCTCCATTTAGATTTCCGGAAATGAATTTGCCAACAGATAATCCTATGACAGAGGAGGGAGTGGAGTTAGGAAGGTTTTTGTTTTTTGATACTACACTTTCAATTAATCATCAAATTTCTTGTGGTAGTTGCCATAAACCTGAATTTGGCTTTAGTGATGGAGGCAAACAATTTAGTACGAATAGCAAAGGTTTAATGACTAAAAGAAATACTCCGGCACTTTTAAATGCGGGCTTTCAAAATAAATTTTTCTTTGATGGTCGAAGTGCTAGTATAGAAGAGGCTGTTGATGATGCAACCAAAAATGAAATGGAGGTTAACTGGGAAGTAACATTGCCTTATTTAGAAAATAATAGTTTCTACGCAGCTAACTTTAAAAAAGCTTTTGGTTGCGATGCTGTTACAAAAGAAAATGTATTAAAAGCTATCTCGCAATTTATGCGAAGTATTATTTCAAGTGGCGAATCAGAAATAGATAAGAAATTTTTTACAACCAATGATTATACACAGCTTAGCCCAGCTGCTTCTCGCGGTTTTCTATTATTTACTTCTGCCAGAGCAGATTGTTTCCATTGTCATTTCACTAATATTCTAACTACAGATAATCAATTTCATAATGACGGTATACAATACAATGATGGTAGTTTTAATTTTGCGGATAATGGTAGAGGAGCTATTACTAATGTGCAGACAGATAACGGAAAAATGAAAACACCTAGCTTACGCAATTTAGCGTATACAGCACCTTATGGATTTGATGGACGTTTTAGTACCTTACGTGAAGTGGTAGATTTTTATGCGGATAGTGTACACATGTCGCCAACTCTAGATGCAGTAATGATTCATACCGGAAATATTCGATTGAACTTAACGAATAGCGAGCGAGATGATTTAGTAGCATTTATGTTGAGCATGACAGATTCTACTGTAGTTGTGAATCCGAAATTTCAAAATCCGTTTAGATAAAAATAACTTTTATAATATATGATTCCAGCCTTGTGCAGTTATTTCGTGATGGAATCCTGCTTTGCTTTCTAATACTAAACCGTAGGATGCGTTTTTAATTTCTCCTATACATTTAATTCCATGTCGACCATATATTTTTTGTGCATCTGTTTTATTCATGCAGAATAATAACTCATAATCTTCACCACCATTCATTGCACAGGTGATAGGATCTAAATGTAATTTCAATGCCGCATCATAAGTCTCTTGAAATATGGGAATTTGTTCTTCAAATATATGACAACCCACATTTGATTGCGCACAGATATGTTTTAATTCGGAGGATAAACCATCAGAAATATCAATCATAGCAGTAGGAGTAATTTCTAATTCATGAAATAATTCTACCGTTTCACGTTGTGCTTCCGGCTTTAATTGTCGCTCTACTAAATATTGATCTTCTTCTAATTTTACTTCAACCCCAGGATTTTCTATAAATATTTTCTTTTCTCTTTCCAATATCTGTAAACCTAAATAAGAAGCACCTAAATCTCCCGTAACAAATATCAAATCACCTTCTTTCGCGGTATTTCTATAAGCTAATTTTGATTCTTCTACCTCACCAATAGCAGTAATACTAATGATAAAGCCTTTTTGCGAAGAAGTAGTGTCTCCACCAATTAGATCTACTCCATAATTTTTACAGGCTAAACGTACGCCATCATAAAATTCTTCTAGAGCTTCTACTGAAAAACGATTCGATATACCAATAGATACAGTAATTTGACGAGGAATGGCATTCATGGCATAAATATCAGAAACGTTTACTACTACAGATTTATATCCTAAATGTTTTAAAGGACAATACATCAAATCAAAATGAATCCCTTCTAATAACAAATCAGTACTGATCACAGTATGTTTATCTATACTATATTTAATTACTGCAGCATCATCACCAATTCCTTTTATCGTAGATTTTTGGTTGATGGGAAATTGTTGAGTCAATTGTTTAATCAGTCCAAATTCACCTAAGCTTGCTATTTCTGTACGTTTTTCATTCATACTTGCAAAGATAGATAATTATCTAAACTCTTTATGATGAATCAATTTATAATCTATGCTTTTAACCAAGCTAATACTTGAATTTTATTAGTAGCATCTTCAATCACTACAGAACGAATAGAGCTATTGTTATTATAGTTTTTAATTTCGTGACTGATATGTACAGTATAACTGGCATTTTCTACTAAAGGATGTAATTGATGCATTTGAATGGAATTGTATGCCGCCAAAGGTTGAATGCTATCAATAAATGAAATGGTATTGCTGTGTTGATAGTTACTAGTAGTATTGCTCCCTTTCATAGCTTCTTGAATAAACGTATTGACATGAAGCGTCACCCATGAATGACTTAACATCCACCCACTCATATTCCATTGACGTTGTACTAAGGTATTTTGAATTTGAGTAGATGTTTTTAGTCTTTTTAATCCTTTTTGAAAAATTAATTGAGGCAACATCTTGTGAAAATCTAAGTATAAACCACTTCCTTCAAAAGCAGGAATAATTCCACCTGGTCCACCATCTGCTAAATCGCCTTTAAATCCTATTGAAAAGAATCCTGCTGCAACTGAGTTGCTTTTTACTATATAGGTCACTCCTTTGTCTCCACTACAGTTTCTCGACCATTCTTTATAACCTTCAATATTTCCTATTTTACTTAAATAAGGATTTGAAAAATAATGATTCGAATAATTGGAAAAACACAACTCCACCATTCGGTCTACCTCTTTCCAATCAGATTCAGTATGAGCTTCTAGTACTTCAATATCTTTGTTTAATAGTTTCAATTCTTTAGGTGCACTTGTTTTAGCAATATATTCCACTAATGTATCAGCCACTATAAATGGCAATCCCATATTATCTAGTAGGTTTAAACTTGCTTGTTCTTTGGTGTTTAAACGTAATATACCTATATCAACTTTGTTCTCTATCAACTGATTTAAAAGGTCGGCAGGTAATTGCTCATAATTGTCACGGAATATATTCAACTGAAATCTATCTGAATCTAATTTAGAAAAGTTCATAATTTATATAATTTATAATGAATAATTTATTTACATGAATAACCACCATCTATAATAATATCAGTACCTGTGATCCATTTGGAAGCATCCGACATTAAAAAGGCAATGGTGTTTGCCACATCGTTTACATCTCCATAACCTAATGGATAAATCTTTTCATCTTCACTCAGTGCTTCGGAAGATACAGAAGCACTTACTCCATCGCTAATCATTTCGGTGCGCACCATTCCTGGAGCTAGGGTATTTACGCGAATATGTTGTGGCGCTAATTCTAATGCTAATGTTTTTGTAATACCTGATAAAGCAGCCTTACTAGCACTATACATGCCATTGGCAACTAATCCTACCTTTACTCCACTTATTGAACTAATAAAAAGTACAGCTGCTTTTTTCTGTAATTTTTTTGCTTTGATGATAGATTGTAATAAAAAAACAGGTGCTTCAAAATTGGTTTCAAAAATATTTTTCATATCAGGCTTATTGATGAAACGAAAAGGTAATACCTTTACTATTCCGGCTGAGAAAACCACTCCATCAAGCGGTTCAATTTCATTCACTAATTTTTTTAAGTCATCTTCTTGACATAAATCTGCTTGAATTTTATAATGATTAGCACCACTCATGCTACTTAAAGTATAATCTAATTGCTCTTCATTTCTACCTGTGATTATACATCGAGCACCGAGCGAAGCTAAAGTAATGGCAGTTTGACGACCAATTCCTGAAGATGCTCCAGTAATTAAAATAGTTTTTTGACTTAAATCAAATGGGTGCATAACAAATCAATATTTGTATAAATGTAAGTGAATAAAATGAGTTGTACAAAAATAGAAATGATTATACTTCTAACTGCATTTGTTTCAAATAGGCTTTTTGAAATTCAATAATCCTAATCTCTGTATTGCTTAGTATACCTATATTTTCATTCTTCTCTTTCATGCCTTTATGTACCGACTCGCAAATGGCTTTGTCTTCTGCTAGAGTAGTATGTGTAAATTCAATGGCAGAAAAATTAACCATCCCTGAAATAGCATCATTTAATAATTTACCATCTCCTAAATTAGTTTCAAATAAATCATAAGCAAAAATCGATTGATTGGCATTTAGTGCTTTGATGGTTCCAATATATACGGTTACTCCCCAAGCAGAACCGATTGTTAAATTAGGAAATATAATTTGATGAAAAAACCCATCTGGTTGAAATGGTCTTTGTTTAATCATCGTATGAAATTTATCTCTATGAGGATTAGGACTCGTATCGCCCAGTGAAAGTGTCATATTGCTATGTAAACCATGAATTTCTGTATCCATCGTAGACTTTAAATTAAAACCTAGTTTATAGAAAGTATTAGGATGCACGGTGCTAATATGATAGCCTTCTAAAGTGTTTTCCATCACTATTTTCCAATTGGCTTCATTCGGTATTTCATAGTACTCTATTTTCCTACCTAACATGGCACTTATTTGTAATATACGTTCTTTGCTACCACCTAAATATTCCTCTAATGATATTGAGCTAGGAGTAATTTTTACAAAAACAAATTTGCCACAAACTTCTAAATCGAAATTTTTTAAACAGATTTTTTTTAGTGCTGCATCATCTAAACCAGTAAATTCTTTTTTTAATGGAATACCATAAGGTACTCCATCGGCATTATAGTTCCAGCCATGATATTGACAAATCAATGCTCTATTGCCACTTTGTTCATTTTGAATTTTATTGAAACGATGCGTACAAATATTATGATAGGCTTTATAAACCCCTCTGAAATTTTGAACTACTACCGATACACCACCAATTTCTATGGTTACAAAATCATTATGATTTTCGAGCGATAAGGTAGTGCAGACATAGTACCATGAATTTTTAAAAATGAGTTCTTGTTCTTTTTCAAAAACACTTTCATTATGATAATAATCATTAGGTACTATAGCGTGTAAATATTGAAAATCATTTTCCATATTAAATTTCTATCACTGGTAATGTGCAAATAGATTTTGTTTCTAAAATCATACTTCCCCATGAAAGCCCAACCCCAAAGCCACATAAACCAAGTTTTAGCGATTGTGTACTAAGTTCGTTTTGCAATTCAGAAACTAAAGTTAAAGGAATAGTGGCACTGCTCGTATTGCCATATTTTCCTAGGCTATATAAGTATTTAGCAGGATCGATTTTTAGTTTTTTACGAATCGTTTCATTCATTAATTTATTCGCTTGATGAAAAGCAAAATAGTTTATGTCTTCTATGTTTGTTGTAGATTCTTGTAAAATATCATTGAATGATTTAGGTGCTTTAGTAATACTAAAATTAAATACATCCATGCCATTCAAATACAATTGAGCATTGGTTTTTTCAATGCCATCATCTGATTTAATAGGCAATAATGATTGTTCACTAAATGGACTTCTTTGTCCACCATCATTAATAATGATAGCCTTATAAGCACTTCCATCACTATTCAATTGAAAATGGATAGGAGCTGCTTGTTCGTCGTAACATAAAGCAGTAGCTGTACCGGCATCACCAAATAATGGAAAAGTGCTACGATCTTTAATGGATAGTGTTTTAGTAATGGTATCACCTACTAATAAAATTGCTTTTTTAATTTTGGTAGCTGCAATCATACTAGAGATTGCCGACATACCGTATACGAAACCAGAACATCCAATAGACATATCAAATGCTAAGCACTGTGAGGAGAGACCTAATCTGTTTTGAAGAATAGTACTCGTCATAGGTAGGATATAATCGGGTGTTTGTGAAACAAAAATGAGTAGTTCGATTTCATTTTTACCCCAAGCTAATTTTTCAATTAATTTTTCTGCTGCGGTATAACACAAATCTGAAGTACAAATTTCTTTAGGAGCAATATGATGTTTATCGATACCCGTCATACTTACTATCTTTAGTAATTCCGCTTGGTCTAATCCAGGTAATTGATCACGAGAGTTTAAGAAGTATTCTTTTGGCACACAGGCACTCATTCCTGCAACAGCAACCTGATTAATGGAGAAGTAAGCCATCGTGTATGAAGGGTTTAATTGAGTTTACTACTTACTTTATCGTATAGGTCTTGAATAGTATTTGAGTTTCTAATATCATCACCTGTCAATACTACATCATATTTTTCATCTACCATAGCAATTAACATTAATGCAATTAATGAACTCCATTCTTCGACGTTTCTAAATTCAGTGTTCATTTGAATGGTACCAGGATCCGTTTCCATAAATTGCTCCTCCACATTTGCTATAAATTCTGCTGTTTCCATAATTTAAAACTATATAATTTGATTGTACAAATTTAGCTGTTTTTTTCTGCTTTTAGCCTATTTTAATGATTGTTCCTCCCCAAGAATAGCCTACACCAAATCCAACCAACATCACGGTATCGCCACTTTTGGCTTTTCCTTCTTTTATGGCTTCACTCAATGCAATGGGGATAGTCGAAGAAACGGTATTACCACAGTTCTCAATAAAAATGTAAAATTTCTCAGCAGGGATATTGATTTTTTTTCTCAATGCCTCTAACATATGCTTATTGGCCTGATGGAAAATGATTAGATCGATTTGATCATAATTGGTTTGTGCTTTTTCTAGTAATTCTCTGCATAATTTAGGAACAGATTGTAATGTAAATACAAAGATGTCAGAGCCTTTCATATATAAATGATCACTCGATTGAAAATTACCTAGAGAGTCTTCGCCAAATGCCTCTTCAGTATGTATGAATGCATGTCGCATTCCTCCATTTTTTACCATTAATTTTTCAGCACCTTTGCCATCCGTTCCTAAAACAAAAGGTCCAATTTGCTCTTCAACACTTTCTATTCCGGTAATAAGCGTAGCTGCAGCTGCATCCCCAAAAATAGTACGTACACTTTTATCGTTTGGATGTATAAATTTAGTGTAAGTTTCTGCAGTAATAAACAATACGTTTTTAGCAATACCACTTTCAATCAATCCTTTAGCAACACCCAATCCATAGATATATCCAGAGCACCCTAAATTAAAATCCATAGCTCCAGCACTGGTGGGGATATTCAATCGATCTTGAATAACACATGCCGTTGTAGGTAAAAAATAATCAGGACTTTGGGTGCAAAATAAAATAAAGTCAATAGTGTTTCTGTCTATTTGATGTTCTTCAAATAAACGTTCGGCTGCTTTTATACCCATATCGCTCGAAAATTCATCAGCACCTGAAATAGGGCGATTGACAATTCCCGTTTTTTCAGCAATTTTATCAATACTCCATTCAGGAAATAATTTGTTAATATCGGTATTACTTAAAGTACTTAAAGGTAAATAATAACTTATGGCTTGTATTCTTGCTTTCATATGGCTAAATGTGTTTTTCTATAGAAAACTGTGGTTTGTTGTTTTGCAACATATATATTCTACTGATATATTCACCTATTACTCCCAAACTTATCATAATTAAACTAGTAGAGAATAATATACTTGTAACTATTGAAGTATAACCTAATGGCATATCATAAAATAATTTACGAATTCCAAAAAACAATCCCATTAAAAAACTCAAAATCGATACAATAATACCTACCACGGTTATAATTCTTAAAGGGATAACGGTAAAATTGAAAAAAAGATTCGTGGTTAATTGAATTAATTTAGTCCAAGTATAGTTACTGCTTCCATGTTTTCTTGTATGGTGTTCAGTATGCTGATAGGCAATATTACTAGTATGCCAATGAATCAAACCATCAATAAACACGAAGTTTTGATTGTGAATAGTAAGTTTATGTACTAAACTGGCTTGCATCAAGCGAAAGGAACTTCCATCTGGCTTAGCATTAAATACAATTTTAAAAACTTTTTTTACGAGATAGCTTCCTAAATTTCTAACACCACTATGTTTTTTATCGTCATATATGGCATATACCAAATCGGCATTGGTTTCTTTTTGTTTGGCAATAAGTTTAGGAATTTCCTCAGGTGGATTTTGTAAATCATCATCCATAGTAATTACCAAGTCACCTTTTATACTATTAAAACCGCATAATATAGCATTGTGTTGTCCAAAATTTCTAGATAGTTTAATACCTCTTATATTATTAGGAAATTCTTTTTTCAGTTGTTCTATTACTTGCCAACTATTATCTCCACCACAATCTTCAACAAAAATGATTTCATAGTTAGTACCACAAATATCCTGTAAAGAAGTGCCAATTCGTTTTGTCAATTCGGCTAAAGTGTTTTCTGATTTATATACAGGCACAACTATAGATAAATACATATGAATGGATTTAATGTAGCTGTAAATTTAGAAAAAGATACGTTCTTAGTCATATTTATTTTAATAAAAAGAAAAAAATAGTTTCTTTTTAGAACATCCTATATCTTTGTTATATAAGATTAGAGGATGACAGGTACTGTATATAAAAGCACGGGTAGTTGGTATGAAATTAAAGATCAAACTGGCGAAATGCGTTCATGCCGCTTGAAAGGTAAAATTAGACTAGAAGACATACAATCTACTAATCCTATTGCTGTTGGCGATATTGTAGATATGGAAAATGAAGAGGGCGATTATGTAGTAAGTGCTATTCACCCTCGGAAAAACTATATGGTTAGAGAGTCTCCTAAACATAAACATGCCAAACATATTATCGCTTCTAATCTCGACCAAGCAATTATTTTAGTTACAATTGCATCTCCTCGTACTTCATCAGGTTTTATTGATCGTTTTTTGTTAGTAGCTGAAGCGTACGCCATTCCAGTAATTATTGTTTTTAATAAAAAAGATTTACTAAATGCTAAAGAAGTTGACAAACAAGAAGAGTTAGAGGCCATCTATAAAAAAATTGGATATGATACTTTAACTATTTCTTGTTTAGATACAGCAGATATTGAACTAGTTCGCCAGAAGCTGAAAGGAAAAACAACATTACTATCTGGTCATTCTGGGGTAGGAAAAAGTACTTTATTAAATGCATTAAATCCACACTTAAGCTTACGTACCGGAGATATTTCTTCTAAACATGATAAAGGTATACATACTACCACTTTTGCTGAAATGATTGAAGTGGACGATGCTGAAACACTCATTATTGATACGCCAGGAATTAAAGAATTTGGTATTATGGGTTTTGAAATTGAAGAAATCAGTGGCTTTTTTCCTGAGATGAAAGCTTTGGTAAATCAATGCCAGTTTAATAATTGTATGCATATGGAAGAGCCCAAATGTGCCGTTAAAATGGCGGTTGCTAAAGGAGATATCGATGCAAATAGATATGATAATTATATTAAAATAATAGAAGATTATAAAGAAAATTATAAATATTGGGAACGAAAAAAATAAATTAAAACAAAAAAAATATGAGTGATTTAATAAATGAATTTGATGCCTATAGAGCTAAAATGAATGATCGTATCTTAAGCGAAGACAATCTAGTATTGAAAAGATTTTGGAGTTTAGATAATCAAGCATATGCAGATGGGGCAATATCTACTAAAACTAAAGAATTCTTAGGCTTAGTAGCTTCTATGGTGCTGCGTTGCGATGATTGTATTAAATATCATTTAGGTAAATGTTATGAACTACAATGTACTACAGCAGAAATATATGAAGTGTTTGCCATAGCTAATTTAGTTGGCGGAAGTATTGTTATTCCTCATACTAGGAGAGCTGCAGAGTTTTGGGATGCATTAGATGATTCAAATAAATAAAAGATGTTGGATATCAATACAGACGCTTTCTTTATGAGAGAAGCGATAAAGCAAGCAAAACGTGCCTTCGAAGAAAATGAAGTGCCCGTGGGTGCAATTATGGTTTGTAATAATCATATTATTGCGAAAGCCTATAATCAAGTAGAAGTTCTAGCTGACGCTACTGCACATGCTGAAATGATATGTATAACAAGCGCATCAGAATATTTAGGTGCTAAGTTTTTAAATGATTGTACGCTCTATGTAACACTCGAACCTTGTATGATGTGTGCAGGAGCAATCAAATGGAGCAGAATATCTAAATTAGTGATTGCAGCAGCTGACGAAAAAGAGGGTTTTATAACAAAGTATAAAGCGAATCATCTATTGAATGCAAAAACTGAAATCATTTTTGGGGTAGAAGAAAAAGAAGCTATTCAATTACTAAAAGATTTTTTTCAGAAATTACGAAATAACAACCAACGAAATTGGAATTAATAGCAAGTACATATTGCTTCTTTTCTAATAACTTTACAAAAGTGAAATCGCTTGGATTATATATCGTTCTGTTTATCTTGATTATAGCATCAGCTAGAGCTCAAGTTCAATATTCAATTCAAATAGTCGATCAACAAAATAACCCATTAAGTTATACCTCCGTTAAATGTCAAGCAGCTAAAAATACCTTTTATACTAGCGATTCATTAGGCTATGTAACATTTAAAGCGAATGCTTTTACTCTATTAGAAATCTCTCGAATAGGATTCTTAAAAAAATTAATCATTCTTCAAGCACAAGCTGATACAAGTTTTCAATTAAATCTTATTGAAAATAATACGCTTAATGAAGTAGTAGTAACAGATACAAAATTTTTAAAAAGCAGCTCTTCCTCTTCGAATGGTATAATAACAATCAATAAAAATACTTTAGATGCATTACCTAATATAGGTGGAGAAAAAGATATATTAAAAGCCATACAGTTATTGCCTGGTGTTCAAAGTGGTAATGAAGGTACCAGAGGTATCTTTATTCGTGGTGGAAGCCCAGATCAAACACTTATATTGTTAGACCGAACTCCTGTTTATAATGTAACACATTTATATGGTTTTATGTCGGTATTTAATGGCGAAAGTATTGATAAAGTAGATTTATATAAAAATGATTTTCCGGCTCGATTTGGTGGTCGACTTGGAGCGGTTATCAGTATAGGAAGTAATTTTGGAAATTCGCAAAAAATAAAAACTAGCATCACTATTGGTTTATTATCTACCCGAATAGCCATTGATGGACCAATAGGTAAAAATAAAAAAACTACTTTTAGTATTGCTGCACGCGGCTCCTATGTAGGATTGTATGCTAAGCCTATCTCTGCAATGCAATTTAAAAGAGCTGGATATGGAGGAAGTATCAGCTATAATTTCTATGATATGAATATTGCATTTACGCATCGTTTTTCTGAAAAAGATCTTATTAAATTTAGTAGTTTTTATAGTCATGATATTTTTCATTTTAAAAAAGATAAAAACGAATCAGATAAAATAAATAATGCTTGGCAATATATTTATCATTATAGTAATAAAGTCAATTGGAATAATAATACTGCCACCTTGCAATGGCAACATCAAGTGAATACTAATTTATCCAGTTGCTTATTAGCCTATATTAGTAATTATACACTAAATAGTAATTTTAATCAAGAGGAAACAGAATATAGAAATCAACTTATTGTAGATAGGAGTTTAAAAAAATATACCAATCAAAATTTTGTACGTGAATATGCAATACGTAATGAATGGTCCTATGATTTTCAAAATAATCATTTGTTAGTAGGTGCTCAAATTACTTATAAACCTTATCAGATAGGTAATGGAAAATATCAAAGAGATCGACTCAATAAAGCTAATATCGATACCACATATACTAATACATTAAATAAAACATTAGAGAATACTATTTTTATAGAAAATGAATTTAAAATCCATTCTAAAGTATTATTAAATATCGGATTTCATGTAGTTCATTATTTATATAAATCGTCCAATTTTTTTTCCTTCCAACCCCGTATGAACTTACTTTATACACCTAATAAGAATTGGGTTTTTAGAACCTCATTCATCACTAGTACACAAAACATTCATTTGCTTACAAGTGGCTCATCTATAGTGTTGACAGATTTATGGGTACCTGCAACTAAAAAATTATTACCCGAAAATGTTTGGCAAGTCAGTGGTGGAATTCAATTGAATTTTTCAAAACAATTTGAATGTAGTGTCGATGCTTATTACAAAAAAATGAATAATGTAATTGAATACAAAAATGGAGTGAGTAAAATACTTATAGGCGATAGTTGGGAAAATCAAATTATAGGCGGAGGGAAAGGAGAAGCTTATGGCGCAGAATTTTTTGTAAGCAAAACCAAAGGAAAATTCACAGCTTGGGCAAAATATAATTTAGGTTGGACAACCAGACAGTTTAGCGAATTAAATCAAGGGAATAAATATTTTTATAAATATGACAGAAGACATGATGTTAGTATTGTTTTAGCTTACAAATTAAATAGACATTTTGATTTTTCTTTAAATTGGGTTTATGCCTCAGGAAATTGGATAAGTCTATGGAAGTCGCAATATCCAAGTCAATATAGTATCGACTATTACGACTTTACAAATGGTGATACTCAATATCCTTACATCATTAGTAATAAAGAAAGAAATAATTATCGATTACCTGCATATCATCATTTAGATATCGGTTTTAATTATACTAAACAAGATAAAAAAGTGACACATATTTTAAATGTAAGTATTTATAATATCTATAATCACTTCAATGTATTTGATGTGTATTCAGATAGAAGATATGATAAAAATGGTAACGCGTATAATGTGACAAAATCATTAACATTGTTCCCTTTTGTGCCTTCAATAACATATACGATCAAATTATAATGAATACTAAAATGAAAAATTATTATAAGTTTTTATGGTTATTGATACTAACAATATTTTTGAATGCCTGTGAAAAAGATTTTTCTTATAATAATACATATCAAAGTTCTACAGCCATTGTCAATTGTAGGTTTAGTGCAGGTCAAGTACTTAAAGTGTCATTCACTAAAGATATGCATATCGATAGTTCGATGATTCATGCTATTACAGATGCAGATATATTTCTTTATGAAGACGGCATTTATAAAGAAAGATTAAACTATGTACCGCATCCTACTTTAGTTGATTTTGGTTATTATCAATCAACATTAATTGCTCAACAAGGACATGCCTATAGCATAAAAATGGATCATCCTATTTATGGTCATATAGAAGCAACAGATACAATCCCTGCTACATTTGATATAAATTCACTAACTTATTCATCTTTACTTAATCCAGATTCTACCTTATTACAAAAAGTAAATATTATTATTCAAGATAATCCAATTGAAGATAATAATTATACTTTTTTTATCATAGATTCTTTTGCTCAAAAGGTGATTTCAGGAACAGATACAGTCGAAAGTAGAAATAGTAGTTTTACCTATATCACCAAATTGCAAGGAGCAAAATATCTTCGCTATCTAAATAATCCATATATCACAGACGAAACATTTAATGGACTAGATAAAAACATTTCATTAAGTTTTTATCCTTCTAACACTACTAATATTGAGTTATATCATCGATATAGTTTTTATTTATTGGTTCGAAATGTAAGTAATAACTATGTAAATTTTGAGAAATCGCTAACTCAATATTATGCTTATGATTTAGGAGCTTATGAAGAAGTGCCTGAAATTTATAGCAATGTTAAAGGCGCACGTGGTATATTTTGCGCTTTTAATCAAAGTGTGTTATTCTACCGAGTTAAATGATTTATTGTATAATACTAATTAGATTAAATTAGTCTAAAGGTCAAATTATCCTTGTGTATATTCTAACTCATACATAATCTCACCTACTAAATAAATTGATAGATTACAAGTTCTTTTGTGAGAGACAACTTTAATAATAAAAGATTAAAATCAAATAGCTTGCTTTAATCTAATTATTCAATTTTTCCAATAACCAACTTTTTTCAGATAGTACAGGTTCCATTTGAATAGCCTTAATAAGCTTGATTTTACCAGCTTTTGAGTATGGGGCTAAATTAATTAATTTAAGCATATAACTTGCTATTTTGTTAAAGTTAGTCTTATGATAATTAATGATTCCTTTACGCTTTAAGAGCTGCTTAAAATTGGCTATATAAGATTCTGCCAATCGATATTCATCTAATTCTATAAAAATTTTTAGTTGTACAATTCTTAATTGAAGCTGCGTAAGGATATCATTTATCTCCGTTTTGTTTACAAAATCTAATGCTTCATTAAATTTTTTATATGCTAATAATACTTTTGCTTTATTCAATGAATAATAATCATGTGGATATTCAGTATCTAAATGATCTTTATATTTTTCGAGCATTTCTTCAGCCCATTTTAAATCATTCAATTTGATAGCGATATTTAATGCATTACTATAGGTGAATGGCGATAGCATTTCTTTTTCAATTAAAATAGTATTGTCAATGCCAATCTTATAATGATTAAACACTGCTATTTCATAGGTGATATCTCCTTGATTAATTTTTTTAATACAAAAGTTTATCAATAAAACAAGTGCATCTTTTAAATCATTTTTTTTACGTATCGTCAAACATTCTTCTAAATTTTCAACACAGAATTTATATATCTTATCATCATTGGTTGAAATTAATTTATAGATATGGTAATATAAAGAAATCATCTTATTGGATAAATATAATTTTCCTACGTATTCCATCAAGTCTTTAAAAAAACCACTATCAATGGTTAAATTAAATATGTTTTGTTGATTAATAATATTACAGGCAACCTTTAATTTGCTTAATATAAAAAACTCATCCAATGATTTATTTAATTCACTTAATTGTACTATATCTGTTCTTTTTTGTTTAATAGAATGGTTGTAAATAAATGTATCTACTAAATATTTTGTATATATTTCTTCGGTATTTAATACCTTGTTTTTTTGTAATTCTTTCTGATATCTGGATATTGTTTCTTCTATACCTTTTTCATACTCTATAGATGAGTAGAAACGCATCTCCTCATGATATTCTTCAAATGAACTTTTTTCATTATATCGGATAATTCCAAATTGTTCTATTAGTTTTATTAAGTACGACATTAGATGCCGTAATGCTAAATCATTGTAGTTGTCTTTTTTAAATAAATAATGATAAACCGTTTTTTTATCGATATTATGAATCGATTCTTTATGTTCATATATAAAATCATATAATTCTATTACCTTATTATGAGTGTTAAAACTGATATCTCTCAGGTAAGATTTAATGAGTAATTGATCTTTGGAGGATAACTTGCTGAAAACTTGTATTAGTTTACTTTTATACATTCCGACAAAATATTAATAAATATACTAATAAATATGATTAGTTGTATAAAAATATCCGACAAATAAATAAAAATGACCTTTTTTTTATCAAAAACTATATGCAAGTTTGTATTATCATAAATTCTATATAATGAAAAAACTTATTCAAGCATCTATCACATTACTATTTTTGTTTTACATCAATAGTATTTTTGCAGTAACGTATAGCGTTTCATCTATACCCTATAGCCCTTATCCATATACGGGAGGTACAACAGTATACTTAGGTGATGATCAAAATACACCAGCAATTCCGATTGGATTCCCTTTTCAGTTTTTTAATGAAACACATACGAATGTGTTTATTAACTCAAATGCCGTTATTGCATTTAATTCTACACCAGGACTTAGAATGTCTCTAGGTACGGCATATAAGGAAATATACGCCAATATGCATGATATGTTTCCTGGATTAGCGGGTCACCCAGGTAATATCAATTATTATACTGTAGGTACTGCACCAGATAGAGTATTTGTAGTCAATTATTATGATATTGTTCGTTTTGGATCTGGTAGCACTTGTATGACTCATAATTATACAGGTCAAGTAGTATTATATGAAGGATCTAATAATATTGATGTTTATTTACAACAAAAAGATTCTTGTGCTACTTTAATCCCTAATAGTACTATTGGAATAGCAGATACTGGCGGGACTCATATTTTTGCGCCAGGTAGAAATAATACAAACTGGTATAGTGAAAATGAAGGTTGGAGGTTTTGTTATAATAGCGTTTGTACTACAAGTGGTGTAGCTTATAGTTTTGTAAAAGGACGTGTATATTACGATATAAATGCAAATTGTACTAAAGATATTGGCGAAACAGGTTTACCTAATAATAATATCGAACTAGTAGATACACTTACAGGTACTCATCGATATGCAAGTTCTGATATTGCAGGAAATTATACTGCTATTTTAAGTCCTGGTGATTGGAGAGTAAGATTAATAGCTTCTCCTTATATTCTTCCAGCTGCTTGTGCAGATCAATATATTTCTATTGATTCAACAGCTGATTCAGGTGTAATCGACTTAGCTGGTACTATTCGTTCTTGTCCTTATTTGAGTACAACAATTAGTACATTCTTAGTGCGTCCTTGTAGCACAGTAGTATATAATGTAAATTATTTTAATGGAGGAACAACTTCTCCTACAACTTGGGTAGAAATTACTCTTGATACTACAATCACTTTTGATAGCGCTTCAGCTCCTTTACTTTCAGTTACTGGAAATAGATATCGTTTCGATGTTGGCTCAGTGCCATTTTTAACTGGTGGTTCATTCCATGTTTATGGTAGAGCTCATTGTTGGTTAACCATCAATCAAACAGTATGTACAGAAGCTCATATATATCCAGACACCATTTGTCCACCACCACCAAGTGGTTGGGATCAATCTAATTTAATTGCTAGCACTTATGAAGATACAATAGGTATAGATTCAGTTGTTCTTAAAGTTATGAATGTAGGTTCAGGGAATATGTCTTCTCCAACAATCCTTACAGTTGTTGAAGATATCATTATGATTATTAATAGATCTGATTTAATGTTAAACGTAGGTCAACAAATGATTATACGTTTACCAAGTAATGGAAAAATGTACCGTATTCAAGCAAATCAAACCCCTAATAATCCTAATAAGACTTATACAGCCGCATCTATTGAAGGTGCTACTGAATCTTCGACAGACACTATAAGTTATGGTTTAATCAATAATTTCCCTTTAGACGATCAACCAGTTTATGTAGATATTACTTGTGATGAAGTAAGATCTTCATTTGATCCAAATATGAAAAGCAATACTCCTTCAGGTATTACAGCTGCTAGATTGATTGAAAAAAATACCTCTATTAAGTATCGAATTGATTTCCAAAATACTGGAAATGACACAGCTTTTTATGTAGCTATTGATGATTCTATTTCTCCATTGCTTCAAATGGGTTCTATTGCAGTTACTGGTAGTAGCCATTCTGTTACAAGATTTATGACTGCAAATAATCATGTGGTTTTTGAATTTAATAATATTCGATTACAAGATAGCGTGCACAACGAACCAGCAAGTCATGGATATATAGAATTTACTATTAATCAACAACCAAATTTACCAGATGGATCAGTTATTTATAACAAAGCTGGAATTACCTTTGATATCAATGAACCAGTAATCACCAATACGACCTTCTTAACTATTGGTAGACTCATGTATTCAGGTTTTGAATCGATCAACCCTGATAAGTTTAATGTAATAGCATATCCTAATCCTTTCCAAACAGAAGTACATATTTCATCTAATCAAATAGATAATCATTCTAGCATTAAAGTGTATAGCCTTGATGGACATTGTGTATATGAAGGGAAAGGATCAAATAATGAATTTATTATTCAACGTAAAGATCTAGTGGCAGGCATGTATATATTTAAAATATTTAATAATAATAAAGCTATGGGAACAGGCAAATTAATTGCCCAATAATTATTAATATAGTTTTTAGTTCATGTAAGGGAAAGAGACTTAATTCATTAAGTCTCTTTTTTATTGTCGTTAAAGTGTGAAAAAAAAGATTTAAATGCTATAAATTTGCTTATTGTAAACTGATTAGATATTTAACTTAATGGTAAATATCGATTACTTAAATAATAGAGAAATATATGCAATTCCAACTTTCTGAAGAACATTTAATGATTAAGCAAGCAGCTAGAGATTTTGCTCAAAATGATTGTAAACCTGGTGTGATAGATAGAGATACTACCATGAATTACCCTCATGAACAGGTAAAAAAAATGGCAGAACTTGGGTTTTTAGGGATGATGATTGATGGCAAATACAGTGGAGGAGAGATGGATACCCTCAGTTATGTTTTAGCTCTTGAAGAAATTTCTAAGGTTGATAATTCGTGCTCTGTGATTATGTCAGTTAATAATTCATTAGTTTTATGGGGGCTTCAAGAATATGGAAATGAAGCACAAAAACAAAAATATATACCTGCCTTAGCAAAAGGGGAAGTTCTTGGTGCTTTTTGTCTATCTGAACCAGAAGCAGGTAGTGACGCTACTAGCCAAACTACTACAGCTATTGATATGGGTGATCACTATTTAGTAAATGGTACTAAAAACTGGATTACAAATGGTGGAATGGCTTCAACTTATATTGTGATAGCTCAAACAAATAAAGAATTAGGTCATAGAGGTATCAATGCCTTAATAATCGAAAAAGGGATGCCTGGTTTTGAAGTTGCTAAAAAAGAAGATAAATTAGGAATTCGTTCATCTGATACGCATACTTTGCTATTTAATAACGTAAAAGTTCCTAAAGAAAATAGAATTGGTGAAGATGGTTTTGGATTTAAATTTGCCATGAAAACATTAGCGGGTGGTAGAATTGGTATTGCTGCTCAAGCATTAGGTATTGCTGCAGGCGCATATGAGTTAGCACTTGAGTATAGTAAGCAAAGAAAAGCTTTTGGAACAGAAATTTGCAATCATCAAATTATTCAATTTAAATTAGCTGATATGGCAACTCAAATTGAGGCAGCCAGATTATTAGTGTATAAAGCGGCGGTGTTAAAAGACCAAGGGAAAGATTATAATACAGCTAGCGCAATGGCCAAATTATATGCAAGTGAAGTGGCTATGAAACATACTGTTGAAGCGGTTCAAATTCATGGAGGATATGGATTTGTTAAAGAATATCATGTAGAAAGATTAATGCGTGATGCTAAGATTACACAAATTTATGAAGGGACTAGCGAAGTTCAACGTATTGTTATTAGCAGAGACGCGATTAGTAAATTTTAATTTTTTTTATTCATCATGAAAAAAGTTTTATTTTTTTTATCCTTTATTTTAACCAGTCTTATAAGTCAAGCTGAATTTTACTCACATTGTACCATTTTCGCACTAAATGGTGAAAAGTTTACTGTATTTCTTAATGGGGAGAAAAAAAATGAAGAACCTGCTGAGCGTGTTCGAATGCTGAATTTAACTCAATCTTATTATTCAATAAAAATTGTGTTTGTTGATGGTACTATTGGGAATATAGAAAAGAAAATATTTAATGTACATGATGCACAAGGGGCACCAGTAGATGTTACCTATGTTTTGAAAAAAAATAATAAAGATGAAATGGGTCTTTATTGGAAATCACAAACAACTTATCCAGGTTATATCGAAACAAACAAACCTACAGTTGTAGTAGTAAATGCAGGAAACCAAGTCGTTCAACAAACTACAACCACCACTACTGAACCTGTCAAATCAGGGGTAAATGTAAATATAGGGGGACTAGGAGGTTCAGTAAGTTTTAATACAGGTGGCAATTCTAATACTACCACCGAACAAACTACTACCACCGTAGTTTCTACCACGGCACCTACTACCGTATCTTTACCTTGTTCAGGAAATATATTAGGTGAAGAAGATTATAATAGCGCCATTTCCAGTATAAAAGCAAGATCTACTACTGAAGGAAAGATGTTGTCTGCTAAACAAATAATAAGCAACAACTGTTTAAGTGTTACTCAAGTAAAAACAATTGTCAAATTATTTGAGTTAGAAGATTCAAGATTGGAATTGGCTAAATATGCGTATGTTTATACTATTGATAAAGGAAATTATTTTAAACTAAATGATGTATTTACTACGGAAAATAGTATCAATGAGTTAAATAAAGCAATTGTTAAATAATTTTGGCATATTAGTTGTCTAGGAAAAGTCACAAAAATTTAAATATAATGAAAAACAAAATTTTACTATTCGTCGCAAGTTTAATTATCAGTACCAATATGTTTGCTCAAATGGGCGGACCTAATGATGGTTTAAGTGGGAATTTGATCGTTTTTTCTGAAGATGGTCAAAAATTTTATTTAATTCTTAATGGTATCAGACAAAATGATTTACCTGAAACGAATGTTAAAGTAACCAATTTAACAGCACCTTATTATTCAGCTAAAATTATTTTTGAGGATAAAAACATTCCTATGATTGAGAAAAAAATGCTCTATATCCAAGATGATAGAGGGCAACCTTATGAAACGAATTATCATATAATAAACACTAAAGATGGTTCTAGAGCATTAAGAATGTTTGTACAAGTAGCTATGGTATTAGCTCCTCCTACTGAACCAGGAGTAAAAGAAATTAAATATACTACGGTTGCTAAAGCTCCTATTACCTATTCTACAACAACAACAACTACTACTACTACAGTAAATGATGGTACAACAAATTCAAATATTAATACAAATGGTAATGTTGGAGCAAATGTAAATGTAAATGTGGATGGGGTTGGTTTAGGGATGAATGTAAATATTAATGATCCTTATTTAAATTCAAATGCTACCACTACCACAACTTATAGCACTACTACCACTACAACTAGTACGAATACCAATACCAATGGAGGAGTGATAACAGAACAACCTTATATGAGTGGTTATACAGGTCCAACTGGTTGTAATGGATGGCCGATGAAAGATGCCGATTTTAATAGCGCAAAAGCAAGTATTTCATCTAAATCATTTGAAGAAAGTAAACTTACAACTGCTAAACAAGTGGCTAATTCAAATTGCTTAACTGCAAGTCAAGTAAAACAAATTATGGATTTATTTTCTTTTGAAGAATCACGATTAGATTTTTCAAAACATGCCTATGCTCATACTTTTGATGTAGGTAATTATTTTAAAGTTAATGATGCATTTAAATTTGAAAGTAGTATTGATGATTTAAATTCTTTTATTGGTAAATAGTTAATTAGGATACGTATAAAAAAAGCCTCTAATCATTTGATTAGAGGCTTTTTTTGTATAGTTGGTGATTAAATTTTACCTACCATATCTTCTGGTTTTACCCATTCGTCAAATTCTTCCGAAGTTACATATCCTAAATCAATTGCCGTTTGTTTAAGTGTTTTACCTTCTTTATGCGCTGTCTGAGCAATTTCAGCAGCTTTATAATAGCCAATTTTAGTGTTTAGTGAGGTAACTAACATCAATGAGTTGTTCAAATTTGTTTTGATATTCTCATGTAAAGGCTCAATTCCAATGGCACATTTGTCGTTAAAAGAAATACAACCTTCTCCAATTAATCGCGCACTATGAAGGAAATTATAAATCATCATAGGTTTGAATACATTTAACTCAAAATGTCCAGTAGCACCTCCAATATTTATAGCTACATCATTTCCTAATACTTGTGCAGCAATCATGGTTAATGCTTCACATTGCGTAGGATTTACTTTGCCAGGCATTATAGAAGAACCAGGTTCATTATCTGGAATGTATATTTCACCAATGCCACATCTAGGACCACTACTTAACATACGAATATCATTGGCAATTTTCATTAAAGATACCCCTACTGTTTTTAATGCACCATGTGCTTCTACTATAGCATCATGAGCCGCAAGTGCTTCAAATTTGTTATGTGCAGTAATAAAAGGGTAACCTGTAAGTTCGGCAATATTTTTAGCTACATTTACATCATATCCAGCAGGAGTATTAATTCCAGTTCCTACCGCTGTACCACCTAATGCCAATTCACTTAAATGCTCTAAGGTATTTTCAATTGCTTTAATACCATGTTCTAATTGAGATACATAACCACTTATTTCTTGACCTAATGTTAATGGAGTAGCATCCATAAAATGGGTTCTACCAATTTTTACAACTTTCATAAATTCTTTAGATTTATAAGAAAGTGTATCTTTCAATTTATGTAAACCAGGTAGTGTTACTTCACGTAATATTTTATAAGCAGCAATATGCATCGCCGTTGGGAAAGTATCGTTACTACTTTGAGATTTGTTTACATCATCATTAGGATGTACCACTTTTTTTTCATCTAATAAACTTCCACCCTGAAGTACATGTGCTCTATAGGCTACTACTTCATTAACATTCATATTGCTCTGTGTACCACTTCCAGTTTGCCATACTACTAAAGGAAATTGGTCATTCAATTTACCTTCCAATATTTCATCACATACTTGGCTTATTAAATTTTTAGTAATTTCAGGCAATACGCCAGCTTCGAAATTTGTTATCGCGGCAGCCTTTTTTAAGTAAGCAAAAGCTTCAATAATTTCTCGAGGCATTTTATTCGTGTCTTGAGCAATTTTAAAATTTTCAATAGATCTTTGGGTTTGTGCTCCCCAATATACATGAGCAGGCACTTCTACGATCCCCATGGTGTCTTTTTCTTTTCTAAATTCCATAATTGTTTTTTTATTTTTTAATTGTAGATGATTTTTTAAACATATAGAAATGAAATCCTAACTGTAATGTATTAGGTCCAAAATTAAATTTGAAGCCGTCTTCATTTGATATATTTTCTTGATTAAAGTATGTTGCATTATAATTATAACCGATATATCCATAACTTAATTCAATTCCATATTGAGGATGAGGGAAGTATATCATAGTAGGACTTAATCCTACATTAAAAGCTATGTTATATGAGTATATAGTTTTATTGAATAAGTCTGATTGAGTTGTTGTTCTAATAATACTATAGTTTGCTCCTGTAGATATATGAGTTGCTAATGCAAATTGATTGTTTAAGAAAAAATATTTTCTAAAAAACAATCCAATGTTAAATGAATTCATAATATTTTTATTTGCAACATAATCGGTATCAAAAATTCCTATTGCAGGATTATTAACTATGTAATTATTAGTAAATTGTTTAGTGTAGTTGTATCCAGTTGAAATTCCTATACAAGTGTTTTTTCTAATAAAATATCCAAAATTTGGATTAATACCAAATCCACTAGAGTATGAAAATGTTTTAAATCCAGTATTGTTTTTGTGTTGGGAATAGTTTCCATTTAGATTGAAACCCATCATAGAACTTCCTTTTTCAATTTGTGAAAAAAGGCTATACGATAATAATAATGTAAAAAATATTAATAGGCTATGTTTTTTCATTTTGAATAGATTTACTGAAATGTAAAAATACAGCATTTAGTAGCTTTGATAAAGTAAATATTAAATCAATTAATTAGTTTAAAATCTAATAATGGAATTATCAAATCGAATATGATTAATTTATATTTTATAATATAATAGATGAGAATATTATTTTCATGACAAATTAAAATTATAAATAATAGGCGATAGAATAATGTTAGTAGTTAGTCTAAGATTCTAAAATTTAGTTCCTACAACTACTTTGGCTTTATAATGCTTAGTTTTTCCATTCTCATCAAATACATCCAAATAAATAATATAGATTCCAATAGTAGCCTTTTCCTTTAAATCACTTATTCCATCCCAAGTATATCTACCTTTGTCGCTTACCATTTCATTATTGACTAATGTGCGTGTTAGTCTACCATTACTGTCAAATATTTTTATACTTAACATATAGCCTGGTTTGTCAAAAGTATAATTTATAGTAGTTATATCATTTTCACCATCCTCATTTGGTGTGAATATTTCAGGTTCAATTTTTACAACTTCTTCTGAATTGACATTAGCAATAAATTGTGAATTTTTATAGGTAGGTGTTGCATATCCAACTGTAGTAGAGGCGCTATGCCAATTACTTTCTTTTTGAGTAGCATCATCATAACTGATACGTTCTAGTGAAACACCATCTTCTATATCTAATAATGAATAATGCCAATTATGAGAATAATGTAATTTATCAATCATTAGTAGTGGTTGATATAATTCAATGATTCCTTCATCATCAGGATAATTTGGCATCCCAGCAACTGTTAATAATGCTCCAGGATTTGCAACAAAATAGTTCTCTTCTATATTACTGCTGTTTTCTGTAATTACTGCATAATCACCTGGCATCATTAAGAATGATTCCGTACTTATAATTGAAAAATCGCTATATGTAGATGTGTCTTTAGGATCTTGTTCTAATATTTTAATATTTTTCAAATCTAAAATTTTATTACTTCTATTATACAACTCAATAAAATCGTAACCAAGTGTTTTTGGATTAAATAATATTTCATTGATAACAATATCATTATTTTCAATAGCTTGAGGAATTCCGAAAGATGCATGATTAAATAATCCTAATGAATTTCCACTACAATCTGTAATATTTGATATGGTAATCGAATAGATAGTACTTGTTATTAAATCAGATGTAAAGTGTATTTTTACTATTTGTGAATTATAGTTACTTAATTCTACAGATGATATAACTAAACCATTATCTACAATATAATTACTCAATAATAAAGCACTTGTTTCATTTATTGATTCATTAAATAGTAATTCAATAGTTCTTAAATCAACATATCTTGCTCTTAAAAGCTTTGGTAAAATAGTATCTATAACAATTCCATTAACTGAATTCTGAGCAGCAGGTGTTCCTCCAACACTATCAAGAGATGCTCTCCAGTTCTCTTCACCTATACATGCTTTTAAAGGATCAATTCTTTCTAATGTATAACCACCCGATTTTTTTGCGTCATCTTTATACCATTTATCAGTATATGCTACATAATTAATCGACCTATTTAAATTATCTTTGATTAATAATTCCTCATCTGTATTATTTAAAGACGGAAAATTATTAATTCCTATTGTCTTTCCATACGATTGAAATCTTAACGTATCATCCCAATCGCATACAATTGCATATTCATTTGGTAATAAACGAACTTGCTGAAAAATAGCACCAATGTCTCCAATTGTAGAAGCATCATAAAAATGCCAATTATTTAATGAAATAATTTGTGAGGAAGTGTTTTTAATCTCAATAAATTCTGTATTAGGTAGTAAAGTGATAGTACTATCAGGGTCAGCATATATTTCATTTATAACGATGTCATTCGTATTAGGTAAGTATAGTGATTTAGCAACAGCACTCATAATATTACCAGCCATATCACTTACTCCTGAAATATTAGCATTATAAACTATGCCTGGAATTAAATTAGTAGCATATTTCAAATGAATTAATCGTTTATTTATAGAGTCAATTTCAACAAAAGCAGGATTTAATAAGCTGGGAGTAATAGAGTAATTGCTTGAAAAAATCGCAGTATTTGTATCGATATATTCATTAAATAAAATAGATACAGTTTGTAGATTATTAATAAAGGCATCTTCAACTAATGGGGGATCTATATCTACTATGATATTTCCAATGTATAAGTTATCTAAATGATATAAAGTATTTCTACTTGCTGTACTATAATCGCAAACCATTCCAAAAAAATTAGTACTCGTATATGTTAAATCAGTAAATGATCCTTCGTTTAAATAGGCTGTCCCTCCTGTATTATCTGTATATACATTCCAAATCCCACTTATATCTCTTGTAATTTTAATGCCGACTGTATTACTAACAGATGTTGCTGGCATTAGAGTTCTAGTACCTTTAAAAACCCTTGTTGAAATAGAGCCTGTCTGTTTGTAGATAATTATTGAATCATTTCCAGTTTCTCCAAAGTATACATAATATCCATTTAAGCTACTTTCTAAATCTGAGTTATTACTCACTAAAAATAATTTTACAAAATTGGTGCTACTTGGATTAAAATCAAGCTGTAAAGTAAAGTGCCACTCTGTATTATCAATCATAGTATTAGCCGTACTTACATGAATAACAGATGAGGCAGCTGGTCCTGCACTATTTAATTTAAGTCCAGTTGCATTAAAGCTATCTATATCACCAATCCAGGTAGGGCTACTTAATAATTCTCCATCAGAAAAATCATCAAAAACCTGAGCATTTGAAAAAAATGGTAGAAATATCAATAAAATGTATAATAATCTCATAACACTAAATTACATATTATAATTTTGCTTTAATAAAAAAAATATAAAATGATAATAGCAATAGTTGGAGCTACTGGATTGGTTGGAAATATGATGTTGCAAGTTTTAGAAGAAAGAGGAGTACAGTATGACGAATTAATTTTAGTTGCATCAGAAAAATCTCATGGTCAAATAAAAAAGCATAAGGATAAAGAATATATTATACATTCTCATGTTGAAGCTATTGCAAAAAAACCAAGCATTGCCCTTTTTTCTGCAGGTGGTAATACATCATTAGAATGGGCACCAAAGTATGCAGCAGTTGGTTGTGTGGTTATTGATAATTCTTCGGCATGGAGAATGCATCCTGATCATAAATTAGTTGTTCCTGAAATTAATGCAGACATACTCACTAAAGATGATAAAATAATTGCGAACCCAAATTGTTCTACTATACAATTAGTAATGGTTCTAAACCCTTTGCATAAAAAATATACTATAAAACGATTAGTTATTAGTACGTATCAAAGCGTTAGTGGAACAGGAGTAAAAGCTATTAATCAATTAATGAACGAAAGATCACAATTAGAGGGAGAAAGAGCTTATCAATATCCAATAGATTTAAATGCAATTCCTCAAATAGATATTTTTTTAGAGAATGGTTATACCAAAGAAGAAGAGAAAATGAAAAATGAAACTAGAAAAATTATGCGTGATTCAAGTATTGCAATTACGGCTACTGCGGTTCGTATTCCAGTGAAAGCAGGTCATAGTGAAAGCGTCAATATTGAATTCGAAAAAGAATTTGACATTAATGATATTAAAAACATATTAGAAAACACTCATGGAGTTGTTTTACAAGACAATATAAGCAACAACCATTATCCTATGCCATTATTTGCTGCAGGAAGTGATTCAGTATTTGTTGGTAGAATTCGCAGAGACGAATCTCAAGAGAAGACATTAAACTGCTGGATTGTTTCTGATAATTTACGCAAAGGAGCTGCTACTAATGCAATACAAATTGCAGAATATTTAATTAAATACAAATTAGTTTAGCGGAACATTTGGTCTTTATCGACTTCTAAATAATCATGTATTTTATCTCTCATTGGATGGTCAAGATTACCAATATCAAAAATATGATAGAATAATAAATATTGACCAAAATAGATGATAGGGATTGTGAAAATGATGCCTATACCACATAATATTATTCCAGATAAAGCAATTAGACCTAGCACAAAATGACAAGCAAATAATTTAAATATACGTTTGTTTACTATAGAGAAACTCCATTTGAAAGCATTAGAATAATCAACCTCTAAAAACAATACTAAGAAACTTACAAATTGAAAACAAAAACTAACATATAAAGCTCCTAATGCTAAAAAAATAATGGAAGCATACATTTTGAAAAACTCCCCATTCATAATAAGTTCTTGCATAGTTTGTGGGTCTGAAAAAGCACGTACAAAATCAAATCCTTGATATACTTTATATATAATATATATTATTACAGGAGTTAAAACTGGCAATATTATTAGGAAGTTCAACAATGTATAGATGATGATTTTAGTAAAATCTTTATATCCATCAAAAAAATTCTCAAAAGAAAATTCTCTATTATTTTTAATTCTATGTAGCACATAAAATGCACCCAAGCTCATAGGAGCTATACCCACTTGAAAAGCAATACGACCTATACCATAAGGAATTAAACCAGCTATGGCAGACACAATTGCAGCACCAATAAAATAGACTACAAAAAAACCTACGAATAATCCTAGGTGTAATTTATATAAATCAAAACTGTCAGAAATGATGTTGGATATTGAAAAGTCATATCCTTCAGATTTTAATTCGTCTATTTTTTCGTTAATTGTTTTCATACTAATTGTTTTTAATAAAAAAATCCCATTCAGTAAATTTACTGAATGGGATAAAGTTAAATAGATTATTTCATTAAAGTAACACTGCCACTTTGAGCTATTTTTTTACCATTTAAATATTCAGCATCTACTTTATAAATATAAACGCCTGGATTTTGAATTATGCCTTTATAACTACCATCCCATCCATAATCTTGACGAGAAGTTTCAAATAACATTTCACCCCATCTGTCAAATATTTGCATATGTACTATTTTCAAATCTTTACCATATACATAGAACTTATCATTTTCACCATCACCATTTGGTGTAAAAGCATTTGGTATATATATTGGCTGTCCATCAGATACAATTACGTAACCAATAGCTTCACCCATACAAGGGTATGGATTTGATATATCACTTATGTCGTATACTTTTACAGTATAAACTTTATCTACATAAGGATTTACAATTGGATTTGGACAATCAGTACAGTTTAAACCAGAAGGAGTATTCCATTCAAATGATACACTATCTGCCGGGGCACCAGTAAATGATGTAAAGAATTGACCACTTTCACCAAGTTCTAAAATTAAAGTATCAGGATTTATATCTACAACTACTGGATCAGGTTGACCAAGTGTTAATTGATAAATAAACTCACAATTATTACTATCAGTAACAGTTAATTGATGTAATCCTGCTGGTAAATTAGTAAACCAACCAGTAGAATTAGAATTAGGATTAATAGTAAATGTGTATGGAGGTGTAGCTCCAGTTGCTAATACAAATATTGCTCCGTCTGAATATCCATAGCATTTTGGTTCGCTTAAATTATATTGAATAGCTAATGGTTGAGGTTCATTAATAACGAAATCAATATTTACAGTACATCCATTTGCATCTGCTGAAAAACCTGTATAGGTACCAACTGTTAAATTTGTAGCAATACGTGTTGTAAAAAATCTTATACCATCTTTACTATACGAGTATGTATATGGAGGTGTTCCACCACTAGATGTAATAGTAACTTTACCTGTACTATCACCTCCGCAATTAACGTCAGTAGGAACTATAGTAATAGTATATAATGTAGGTTCAGTAATTATTACAGATTTAGTACCTGTACATCCTTCTCCATCTGTAATAGTTACAGAGTATGTTCCTATATCTAATGAGTCGGCAGTTTGAGTAGTTTGAGCACGAGAATCACTCCATACAAATGAATATGGCGGTATTCCGTTAGTTGGTGTTACTGTAGCTGTACCATTTTTAGCTCTATAACAAGTTACATTTGTATGAGACATATTACTTGTTATTATTTTAACAGAAATAGTTACGTTATCACTAGCAGAACAATTATTAATATCAGTAACAGTAACTGTATAAGTTGTATTAGCTAATGGAGCAACTAAAATACTACTAGTAGTTCCTCCTCCAGGAGACCATAAATAAGTTGATCCACCAGTGGCAGTAAGTGAAGTAGTACTTCCATAACAAATTGTATCATCTAATCCGGCATTAGCTATAGGTAAAGGATTTACTACAGTATTTCTAAATGTATCGTCACTGCATCCATTCGTATCAGTATATGAATAAGTAATTGAATATGGGCCACCAACGCCTGCAGTTGCTGCATTAAAGTTAGTACCACTAATTCCAGTACCACTAAACGTTCCACCAGCAGGAATTCCTGTTAATGGTGCAAGTGGAGCATTCAAGCAATATGCAGGATTTAATCCTGTAAAATTTGCAATTGGTAATGCATATACATTTGTTGTTAATGAATCTTTATTAAAACAACCCGTTGCAGAATCAATTACATAATACACTATGTCATAAGGTCCGCCAACTCCAGCAACAGCAGGATTAAAAGTATTTCCAAATAAACCTACCCCCGTAAACCAACCACCTGAAGGAGTAGCTGTAATAGTAGCAGGAGCTGAATTAATACAATATTTACGTGCTAATCCACTAATTGTAATAGTTGGTCTTCCGGTAACAGTTACAAATTGAGTGTCATTATCGCTACAACCAGTAACTGGATCTGTATAACTATATATAATTCTATAGGGACCACCAATACCTGCAGTAGAAGGGCTGAATGTAGTTCCTGATATACCTGTTCCACTAAAAGTACCACCTGAAGGGATACCTGTTAAAGTTACATTTGGTGAATAAAAACAATATTGATTTGCTAAACCTGTAAAGCTAGGGTCTGGTAATACATTTACACTAACATATTGGGTGTCTGAATTACTACATCCTGTAGTTGGTGATGTGTAATTATAAATAATCATATAAGGTCCACCTATACCAGCTATAGTTGGACTAAAGGTTGTACCACTAATACCTGTACCACTAAATGTGCCTCCAGTTGGAGATCCAATTAACGTTGCATTTGGTGATGTTAAGCAATATCTTGTAGCTAATCCAGAAAAACTAACAACTGGTCTATCATTAATTACTACCCGTTGAGAATCTATATTAGTACAACCTGTAGTCGGATCTGTATAGCTATATTTAATATAATAAGTTCCAATGCCAGCAGTTGATGGACTAAATGTAGTGCCACTAATACCTGTACCACTAAATGTACCACCCAACGGACTACCAGTTAATGTAACATTAGGTGCATAAAAACAATATTGAGTTGCTAAACCTGTAAAACTTACTATTGGTCTAGCATTTACTCTTGTTGTATTAGTATCGTAATTAATACATCCATTCGTGTCTGTATAAGTATAATAAATATTGATAGAAGGATTTACACCAGCAGTGCTAGGAGAAAAGCGATTGGTAGGGATAATTCCTGTGCCACTATATGTACCGCCTGCAGGTATACCTGTAAGTAAAGCTGCTGAATCATATAAACAATATTGAGTAGCCAATCCACCAAAACTAACTATAGGTCTAGGTAATACACTTACGTATTCACTATCAATTCTACTACATCCTGTTGTAGGAGAGGTATATGAATAAGTGATTAGATAAGGCCCACCAATACCTGCAGTTGCAGGATTAAATGTAGAACCAGACATTCCAATTCCACTAAATACGCCACCGGCAGGAGAACCAGTAATTACTACTGGTGTTGCATGTACGCAATATCTTGGTAATAATCCAGAGATAGATACAATTGGTCTATCATTAATTATAACACTTTGTGAATCCATATTAAAACAACCAGTAACTGGATCTGTATAAGAATATCTTATGGTATGTGTACCAATACCTGCAGTTGCAGGATTAAATGTAGTACCAGTGATTCCTGTACCGCTAAATGTACCTCCAGCAGGGCTACCGGTTAAAGTAACACTTGGTGCATAATAACAATATTGAGTTGCTAAACCTGAAAAACTTATGATTGGTCGAGCATTTACTCTAGTTGTATTTGTATCGTAATTGATACAACCAAAAGTATCTGTATAAGTATAATATATATTTATAGAAGAACTTACTCCTGCCGTAGATGGAGAAAATCTATTAGTAGGAATAATACCAGTTCCACTGAATGTGCCTCCATTAGGAGTGCCGGTAAGTAAAGCAGTAGAATCGTAAAAACAATATTGACTAGCTAATCCTGTAAAATTAACTATAGGTCTAGGTCTCACATAAATAAGTTGTGTATCGGCATTACTACATCCAGTAACTGGATTAATATAATAATAAATTATTCTATAGGGTCCACCAACACCAGCAGCAGCTGGATTGAATCTATTACTTGTAATGCCTGGACCACTAAATGTACCACCAGCAGGAGAACCAATTAAGGTGTCGATTGGATCATAAATACAATAATTTGAACTTAGTCCAACAATACCTGTTGTAGGTCTATTAGAAACAGTAGTATACCCAGTATCTCGGTTAACACAGCCTGTAGTAGGATTTGTGTAAGTGTATATAATTTGAATGATAGTTGAAGTACCAGCTAAGTTTGGATAAAAAACAGATCCTATGATACCTGTTCCTGAAAAAACACCACCTGAAGGACTTCCAACTAATGTGTCGGGAGATTCGTATTGACAATATAAGCTATCCAATCCAATAATATCAACTACCGGTCTAGCATATACTGTAACACTGATAATTGTATCATCATAACATAAACTTACAGGGTTTGTGTAGGCATATCTAATATTGAAGGTTCCTGGCCCTGCAATACTAGGATTGAAGGTATTGCCAATGATACCTGTACCTGAAAAAATTCCTCCACTTGGTGTGGGTCTTAATATAACTGCTGAATCGTATACACAATAGGAAGATGCTAGTCCGGTAAATCTAACTTTAGGAAGACTATCTACGTATGTAAAAGCACTATCTTTTCCAATACATCCATTAGGAAATGTATAGGTATATAATATTTTTTTTGGTCCACCAACTCCTGCAATGAGAGGAGTGAAATTACTGCCAATCATACCAGACCCTGAGAAAACACCACCAGCAGGAGTACCGGTTAATAATTCTGCAGCACTTGAAATACAATAGATTGAATCAAGGCCAGTAAAATCAATAGGAGGAGCAGTTAGTATTCGTATACTAACACTGTCTCTTGCAATACAACCATATCGTGTACTAGTAACTAAGTAGCCAATACTACCAGATGCTCCAACTGAAGGAATTGTAAGCGTTGGATTTGATGCAGTAGTTGATGATAAATAGGCGCTTGCTGTTGGAGGATAGCCTGTCCAAGTTGTAGGAAACCCTATACCTGTAGTAGTTGGCGCTCCACCAAGTGTGATTGACCTGCCAGGACATAAGGAATCATCTATTCCTGCATTGGCCCTTATGGTATCAACCAATACCCTGGTAGAAAAAATTCTTCTGCACCGAAATGGTGAAGTAATGGTAACTGTATAAGTTGTTGTAGAGAGAGGAGTAACACTTACACTACTAGTTGTTGCACCACCGGGACTCCAACTATAGGAGGTGCCACCTATGGCGGTAATGGTAGAAGTGGCCCCCATACATATGGCCGAATCTATAGGAGTAATTCTTGAGTTTTTAAGCAAAGTATCTACTGTTACTATTACACGATACGTATCAACTCCACATGTTCCAGAACCTAATGCGGTATATATGGTATTGACTTGCGGAGCAATACGAACAGAATCGTAACTAGTTGAACCTACGATACTGCCAGGAGGATCTGCTACCCAATTCCATATATAACTCGATGCACAATTACTAAGTGCTTTAACTTTGGAAGAATCACCATAACATAAGTTAATTTTTAATGAATCGGAGATATCAGTTGAATCAGAATAGAAAGATATTGCAGAAGAAGTAAGCGCTAAGGCTCTATTTAAATCTGAAGGATTAAGCACGTGAGCATAACCAAAACAAATACACTCCCCTGGTCTAATGGAATCGAATTTAAAACATAATGAGATTGCTTCATCAGCTCTGCTGTTATAACCTACAGTAGTTGTATAGGGCGAAACACCATTGTATACATCTGAGCTCAATAATGGTGGGGCAAAACCACCGACAGACACTTTAGCATTTGGACTTTCTGAACCAAGTCCTAAATAACATTGTAAGACAGATCTTGCAGTTACAAGAGCTGGAGTAGTAGAACTTCCTTGTGATACAACAGTATTATCTGTAGTAAAGCTACCACCAGTCCAAGGTTGATCATTGTCAGGATCTAAGTGTCTTAAGTAGTAAACATTTCGTTGAGTTGTACCAGACTCATTACACAGTTGAACTTGAGTTACGAAAAACAATGCAGTATCAGGTACATAAGTAGTTGCAGATACTCGTATAGCACCACTAACAAGACCCGTTGATCTCCAAGTTGCACTTTTACGTTGTGGAGTATTTTGATAACAAAGAATTGAACCTGGCATTTGATTGAAGTCACATATACCAGAGTTATTAAAATTTCTAAAATTAGTAGTACCAATTTGAACTCCAAATCCTTCTACTGGTGATCCAGGTAGGAAGTAATCACCACAATAATTAGGAAGTGTTCCTGGGCCTGCAGTGGTCCATCCATTTCTACCAGCATCAGCAACGAATCCTAGACCTCTACTAGTAACATTATTATGATATCCGACGGGAACAGCCGGTGGTATAGCGGTTCCAAAAGATCCGCAATTAGAAATACCAACTTCTGTTTTGGTTCCTTGTAAATACACATTGGTACCTACAATTTGAGCATATGTTAATTGATAACATATTACAAAAAGTAATAAAAAATAACTTTTACGCATGACTATGGCTTTATAAATGTAAAATTGTAATCTATATAATTTAGTTTTAACATGTTAAGGTACTATGATTTGTTGATAATTGCAAATTTTTCAACCAATTAGTAACATTTAATTAGATGCTATAAAAACAAGAATTTTAGCAACAAGTTCACTACAGGCGATAGGTAAAACATTTTCATTCCAAGGTTGTGTCATGCCGAAAGTATGATTGGCATCTTTAATTATATGAATATCAATATGTTGATTCACTTTTTTAAAGGCATCTACTACTAAAACGGGTACAGTTTCATCCTTATCTCCATGTATTAAACAGAAAGGAATATGTATGTTTTTTACAGCATTAGGGATATTTAATCTATCGATATGTGTTATAAAGTCTTCATAGATGATATATTTTAAAGGCATATCTTGTTTGGTACGCGAGTTAAATTCGTACCTAATTCCTTCTTTTTCCCATTTATTTAACATTTCGGTATTCCAAAATTTTCCAAATTCAAAAATAGAAGCGAGTGTAATTATTTTTTTTATTCTAGCATCTTCATTTGCTTTCAATATTGAAATGCCACCTCCCATACTATGTCCCATTAAATATATTTCTTTATTATCAATTGGGTATTTTTCGATACATGTAGATGAATTGACAAAATCAATGACATCGCCTAAATCATTTAATTCTTGAGAAAATGTATTTTCAGCAAAAGCCTCTAAATCAAAAAAAGTATCCGGATAATCAGGAGTAGTTCCATTCATCGAAAAATTAAATTTTAAAAAGACATACCCAGTTTTAGCAATTTCTGATGCTATTAAATTGAAACATCCAAAATCTTTGAACCCTTTAAATCCATGTGAAAAAATGATTATTGGAATTTTTTCAGTAGTTGTTGAATAATGTTTAGGAAATCTAATGTCACATAAAATAGGTTTGCCATTACTATTATTAATAATAAATTCTTCCTTATATTCTTCCATAAATAGATACCTTTGAATATTATATACACATAAATATATGTCAAAAATTCTTGATGAAATCAAAAAACCTATATTAAAAGAATTAAATTCTTTTGAAGATAAGCTCAAGGAGAGTATGAAAAGTAATGTTGTATTATTAGATACAATAATGAACTATATCGTACAGCGAAAAGGCAAGCAAATCAGACCTATGTTTGTATTTCTAACAGCAAGACTTTGCGGTGATGTAACACAAGCCACCTATGATGCAGCTTCGTTAGTAGAGTTATTACATACTGCTACTTTAGTACACGACGATGTAGTAGATGAATCATATCAACGCAGAGGATTTTTAAGTATTAATGCTGTTTGGAAAAACAAAATCGCTGTTTTAGTAGGAGATTATTTATTATCAAAAGGCTTATTATTATCCGTTGAAAACGGACGATTCAGTATGCTTCAGATCGTTTCAAATGCTGTAAAAGATATGAGTGAAGGGGAGTTGTTACAAATTGAAAAAGCAAGAAGATTAGATATTAAAGAAGAAGTATATTATGAAATTATTCGTCAGAAAACAGCTTCATTAATTTCAAGTGCTTGTGCATGTGGTGCAGCGTCATCTACAAATGATGAAAAAGTTATTCAGCAAGCAAAACTGCTTGGAGAAAAAATTGGAATGGCATTTCAAATTAAGGATGATTTATTTGATTATGGAGATGTAGAAATTGGTAAACCAAGAGGGATAGATATTAAAGAACGTAAGATGACATTACCTCTCATTTATACATTAAATAAATGTGAGTCAAACATTAAAAAGAAAATCATTAATATCGTTAAAAACGAAAATGAGGATAAAGATAAAGTACGTGAAGTAATTGCTTATGTAAAGCAATATGGAGGTATCGAATACACGATTCAAAAGATGAATGACTATAAAGAAGAAGCTCTAAAAATTTTAGACACGTTTGAATCTAATGAAGCTTCTAACTCATTAAGATTATTAATAGACTATACAATAAGTAGAGAAATTTAAAAGGTAATACCCGTTCCAAATTCAAGCATTTCAGCTATAGCGTTATGTGTTTTTAAATTAACACTTACAAACATTTTTTGCTCTTTGTTTTTGCCAAAAGCATAATAATAATAATTTGCACCAAATTTAAAATAATACGATTTTGGTTTAGGTTCCACATAGTAAACATAATAACCCACTAAAGCAAATAATCCAAGTTTACCAAACATCAGTTCATCTCCAATATATACACTCATATTAGTAGCTTTCCATCGTTGATTAGTACCTTTATAAATTTCTGAATATTTAAATTGTTGATATAACATTGGATCGTATGCAATGTTTACACCCATCATAATTTTATTAACGGAGCCTGTATATCTATTATAACCGATGGTACCAATATACTTTGGAAACTTAGGTCCACCAGCTACTTTGCCCATTTCATTAAATCCCATACTAAATTTTATAAGACCTTCATTGCGTTTTCTTGGTTTCCCAGGTTTGTTTAAGTTGTAGGAGTAATCGCTAATCCAAGGAAAGATATGAAGACCAATAGAACCAGCAATTAAGTTGATCCCTAAGTTTGGATTTTGAAATTTTGCATTCGACCAGTGTGTTAATGAAGCACCTGTTGTAAGATATATATGATCGTTTATTTTCCAGTTAAATCCCATTTTAAATTGAGTGATGTTGTTAATAACAGAGCCAGTCATAACATTTAAAGGATTGTCGACAGGATTATTGTGTTTAGTTAAGAATCCAATACCAAAGCCCATTCTAAAAAAACCATCGACATGTTTAGTTCTAAATAGCCATAAATTTATATATGGAAGTAATGAAAAAGAATGACCAAAATATTGTCTATCTCCATAAATGGCGTGGATAAATGATACTCCTACGCTTGGGTATTTACGTTGTCTTTGCCATGGCTTTTCACCAAAATTATAGAAATTAATTCCAATTTCATAGGCATTAGAGAACTGATGAATGGGTGTAGTTACTCTGCTATTATGTTTTATGATCTTACCAAAATAATAAGTGGTTTCAAAACCATACTTTGCCTGCCTAGGAGGTTGTAAATAGAATTTATTAGAACCTTTAGAATATAAAAAGGCTAAAACAACGACGATAAGTAAAAAAATCTTTTTCAAAATAAATTAACTAAGTGGTAAAAGTAATAACTTTGAAGTGCAATGAAAAAATTAGTCACATATTTCGTACAAGGTCTATTAGTATTTTCGCCTTTTATTTTTACAGTATTTATAATTACCAAGGCTTTTAACATGGTAGATGATCCAGCCAATGAAATTATAAATATCATTTTTGGAAGATATTATAAAGGCTTGGGATTTTTATTAATATTAATAACAATAACCTTTTTAGGATTTTTAAGTTCAACAATAATTTTCAGAGGAATATTTAAAGGGATAGAGAATATTATTCTAAGAAATTCATTAATACGAATGATATATACGTCTATCAAAGATTTATCGAATGCCTTTATGGGTGAAAAGAAAAAATTCAATAAACCTGTATTAGTTCAAATGGATAAACATAATGGGATTTATAAATTAGGTTTTATTACTCAAAAAAGTATGGATTTGATAGCTGAAAAAGATTTAATTGCTGTTTACTTACCTATATCGTATTCAATAGCTGGTGATTTATATTTAGTAGAAAAAGAGCTTATAAAGCCTATCAATATTAATTCTAGTGAAGCAATGAAATTTATTGTAAGTGGAGGAGTTACACATATTGATATTAAACCTAACAATGAAGATGAATAAAAAATATCAATTCATAATACTCTTTATTATGTTGCAGGTAGTAGGTGTGCATCAAGCATTTGCCTGGGGTTTTTGGGCACATAAGCGAATTAATAGATTGGCCGTATTTACATTACCACCTGAAATGATGCCTTTGTTTAAAGCGAATATTGAGTTTCTTACAGATCATGCGGTAGATCCTGACAAAAGAAGATATGCAATTAAAGAAGAAGCGCCTCGTCATTATATCGATTTAGATCATTATTGTGTATATCCTTGTAAAGATTTCCCCAAAAAATGGAATGATGCTAAAGCTAAATATAGCGAAGATACACTCAATGCATATGGAATTGTCCCTTGGTATATTCAAATTATGATGACCCGATTGACAAATGCATTTAAAGAAAAAGATAAAAATAAAATTTTGAAATATGCAGCTGATATTGGTCATTATACAGCTGATGCACATGTGCCATTACATACTAGTGAAAATTATAATGGACAAATGACTAATCAAGTTGGCATACATGGTTTTTGGGAAAGTAGAGTGCCAGAGTTATTAGGTGAAGATTATGATTATTTTGTTGGAAAGGCTAGTGTAGTAAAAAATCCGAATGATTGGATATGGAGTATTGTTTTACAAAGTCATCAAGCATTAGATACGGTTTTATCTTTTGATAAAAAATTAAAAGAAACGTTTCCAAGCGATCGGATTTATAGCTATGAACAACGTGGAGAAACTATAGTAAAAGTATATAGTGAAGAGTTTACTAAAGCTTATGATTTGATGATGGGTGATTTGGTTGAACGAAGAATGCGGGCCTCCATTTTAGACGTAGGTTCTATATGGTTTACTTGTTGGGTAAATGCAGGTCAACCAGATTTAAGCAAACTGGAAGATAAGCCATTATCTGCTGATGAGAAAAAAGAGCAGGAAAACGAAGAAAAACTGTATCAGCAAAAAGGTCAACAACTAGGAAGACAGCATGATGAAACGGGCAAAGATGGTGTTAAGTAATGCTTAAAATGAGCCCAGTTAAAATTATACAACTGAAAAAAATAACAGTATTCATTATCCATTTACTTCTTGGTGTTTTATTTCTTTACTCAGCCTATTCTAAAATTTATTTAATAGAGATATTAGAAAATAATCTAGTAGATATTGGTTTTATTTCATGGAATATTGCACCCTTATTAGCAAGATTATTAATTTCTTTTGAATTTGTTTTAGGTGTCTTATTCATTAGTCAGTTTAAACTTAAAAAAATAACTTATCCTATTGCCTTATTTACGTTGGTGTTTTTTATTTTCTATTTACTACTCAGTATTCAAAAATATGGAAATACAGGAAATTGCGGCTGTTTTGGAGTGCAAATAACAATGACACCTTTACAAGGGATTGTTAAAAATATCATTATCATTATAGTTATTTTACTTGCTTATTTTTTACAATCATATACGGTTTTTTCTTTTAAATATTATGTTGTATTAGTAAGCATTTTTTCAGTTTTATCTTTCAGTATTCCATTTGTATTAAATCCAATGGCCATTAATGAAAAAGGATTTATACCAGAAAAGATACCACATAATTTAACGCTTGATTCACTCTATAATGAAGATTCAATAATAAGTAGTCAATCGCTTGAGCTCAAAAATAATAAACAGATAATAGCATATCTAAGTATGTATTGTGTACATTGTAAAATTGCGGCACAAAAATTAAGTTTATTCAAAGAAAAAAATCCAAAGCTGCCTATTCATTTTATTCTAGTTGGAAATAAAGGATTAGTTGCAAACTTTAAAAAAGAGTCGAAGTTTAAAAACATAGATTATTATTTTACAAGCAATAAAATATTGATGAAAGACACCGATGCCTCTTTCCCTAAAATTTATATGGTAGATAATTCAAAAGCAGTGAAATTGTGTGAAAAATATTATCTACTAAATATGGACGAAATAGAAGTATGGTTAAAAGAAAAATAATTAGGTTATAATTATAGATACTATAAATAATTATTTACATTTGAATGAATCAAATTTCTAATCACAATGAAAAAAATAATATTGTTTATATGTATTCTTAGTGCATCATTCATTTCAGTAGCACAAAATAATGATGCTGTAGTATGGTTTGGTGTAGATTTTACACAAGCCCGATTGATAGGTTATGAGGGCTTTACAGATGTACAAAAAATTAAAGATTATTATTTCAATGAATGGAATAATGTGATTGTAACAGAAAGTGATAAATACAATATTGGTAAATATTTTCAAAAACAACGGTAAATAGAGATTTAAGTATTTGTGAGCGAAGAAATAAAACTGTGAATGTTTCAACTTTGGTAACAAATAATTCTTATACTCTTGAAAGAGCGGCAATTGATAAAGTTATTAAAGATTATAAATCAAAAGAAACTGGGACAGGACTTGTATTTGTAGTAGAGAGTTTTGATAAAACGAAAGAGAAAGCATTTATTTATGTTACCACTTTTGATATAGCCACTAAAAAAATTATTAAGTGTGTAAAAGTTGAAGGTAGTGCTGTAGGTTTTGGCTTCAGAAATTATTGGTTAGGGGCTATAGCCAATGTAATGAAAGCAAGTGCTAAAGCGATGAAATAATTTTTTTTTTGAATTTATAATTTGAACATCTAGTATTCATAGTTTTTTTATATAACCCTATAAAATTTATAAATCCATCATTTATACTAGTATATTTGCACTCATTAATCATTTTTTAAATTTCTATTATCATGTCAATAAATGTTAAGCTATTAGCTGATATCTGTCGTATTCCAGGCACCTCAGGTTTTGAACATAAAGTAAGAGCCTTTGTACAAAAAGAATTAAAAGGTTATGTAGATGAAATGTATACCGACCATATGGGCAATTTAATCACTGTAAAAAAAGGCAAAAGTGCTAAGAAAAGAGTAATGGCTGCTGCACATATGGATGAAATCGGATTTATGGTTACTCATATTGATGAAAAAGGATTTTTACGTTTCCATACAATTGGCGGCTTTGATCCTAAAACACTTACTGCACAAAGAGTAATTGTACATGGTAAAAAAGATGTTATTGGAGTAATGGGGGCTAAACCTATTCACGTAATGACTCCAGAAGAAAGAGCAAAAGTACCTCAAACAAAAGATTACTATATCGATTTAGGATTAAGTAAAGAAGAAGTAGAGAAAATTGTTAAAGTTGGAGATGCTGTTACTCGCGAAAGAGAATTAATAGAAATGGGTAATAATGTAAATGTAAAATCACTAGATAATAGAGTTTCTGTTTTTATATTAGTAGAAGTGATGAAAGAATTAAAAAAAGAAAAAATTCCATTTGATTTTTATGGGGTATTTACAGTTCAAGAAGAAGTAGGTATTAGAGGTGCGCATGTAGCTGCACATCATATCAATCCTGATTTCGGTTTCGGATTAGATACAACCATTGCAAACGACACCCCTGGTGCCCCTGCGCATGAAATGATTACAGAATTAGGGAAAGGAACGGCTATTAAAGTAATGGACTCTTCAGCGATATGCGATTATAGAATGGTTGAGTATATGAAACAAGTGGCTACAAAGAAAAAAATAAAATTTCAATTAGAAATATTAACTGCTGGAGGTACTGATACAGCAGGGATGCAACGTATGGCTAAGAATGGTACAATAGCTGGTGCAGTATCAATACCTACTCGTAATATTCACCAAGTAATAGAAATGTGCGATAAAAGTGATATTAAAGGAAGTATCGATTTATTGAGAGAATCAGTAAAAAATCTAGATACATTTGATTGGGCACACAAATAGTGAAAAAAAGAATACGAAATAAAAAGAGGAGTTCATTAGCTCCTCTTTTTTTATATTAAAATTTTTATGGCTTTTGGGATGCAAGTGAATTCAAAGGGTCCGGTGCCAATCAATTCTCCTTCAGCCTGTGTATAGGTGTTTTCTATATTCTCATTTACACTCACCTTGATATGATTTGTTCTAAAAGATTGTACTTTTTTTAAGTTGGTATAACTACCACTATACATTTTATGTGTATTTAGTAATACCATTGGTATAGATAAATCTTTTACAATTACTACATCAAATAATCCATCATTATTGACGGCATTTGGTGCTAATTTCATGCCACCACCAGCATATTTATTTAAAGCAATAATACTGGTATAACTTTTACATTCTATAATCTGATTATCAAATTCAATTTTTAATGCAATATGTTTATAGCGAAATAATGATTTGAGCATAGCAAACAAATAAGCAAATCGATTTGATTTTTCACTTTGCATATTTTGTACTACAAAAGCGTCGAAGCCTACACCAGCCATATTGATGAAGTAGTGATTGCGTCTTTCTTTTTCAATTATACATGAAATTTTGCCTACATCATGTACTAAATAATCTTGTTCTATAAATCGTTCAACAAAATATTCAATACTGGTATCTTTAAAATTATTTCGTTGCCAATCATTGCCAGTACCACAAGAGTAAAAGGCAATTTGTATCTCTTGATTCTCACAAGTGTTTTGTAACATCACTCCATTTACTGCATCGTGTAAAGTGCCATCGCCTCCAATACATAAAAAATTTCTATACCCATCACTAACGGCGTCTATTAGTAAAGTTGTTGCATGGTGAGGAAATTTAGTATGTGTATGGAAAAAATCAAAAGATTCAGAAAGCTGAGAATCTATATAATTCCAAACTTCTTCGCTTTTTCCAAATCCAGATATGGGATTTATAATTACAAACCAATCGTTTTTATTTCTCATCTAGTATTTTTTTCTATTGCTACTAATGCATGATATCTTTTGGATAATACAAATACAAAAAACAATATATACAAACCTAGTAATAACATACTAAATAAGATGCCTTTTTTTGAGTCGAAAAAAGGTATGGCAAATACTAAACCCATCACAAAGCGCGTAAAATAACTCGAAGTATTGGTTACACTGTTTACTCGACCAATTACTTCATTTGGAACAATTTTAAAAAAGTAGGTGTTTCTATAGATACGTATTCCAGCATTACAGGCTCCTATCACAAAGTTTAAAAGTATGAATACCGAAATATTCGTATTAAAGAGATAACAGAAATAAACCAAACTCCCAATAAATAATAAAGAGATTATTTTAATAATATTATTTGCCGATTTAAATATATAACTTACCATTATTCCAGCCGACATCGCACCTAATGCAAAACACATTTCAGCTCCTGCAAACACATAAGAAGGAGCTTCTAAATATTTATTGATATAAATAGGTAATTGATAATAGCTACACATGATGATTGTATTGAATACTGCAGCAGCTCCTATGCCTAACCAAAGTAAGTTTTTGTTTTGTAATAAATAATCAATTCCATACTTAAATCTATCTCGCAAACTGGTGGTGTCAATTTCTCTTGTCTTAGTTGGCACATAATTCATAAACAACAATAATAAAAACGATATAAAGTAGGTTACTCCATCTAATAAAAATACATCAGCTAATTTCCACGTTTGAAAATGAAAATGGATGCCCAGTGTATCTAATAAAGCAGATTCTTTTCCATCATAGCCACTTAATAATACGGCAGCTAGTCCTCCACTAATAACTGTGGCAGCCTGACCTTGAATTTCTACCATAGATAGTATGCGCATATAGTTTTTAGGTTCACTTATTTCTTGTGCTAATGCATATAAATTGGGATAATAAATATTATAAATAAGTGTAGTACATGTAAAGACAGCCATTGCTAAAAACATACTTACTTCTTTACTTTGATAAGCAACAAATGCAGCTGTACATAATGCGATTGCTCCAAAAATATTCATCGCTAAAAAAAGTTTTTTGCGACTGTGTTTATCAATGAGTGTGCCTGCATACAAGCCCCATATCATAGATATTAATATCAATAAGCTATAAAATATTCCAAAGGTGCTACCTATTTTAAGCACCGCATTAAAATACCAAACCACACCAATCATGCTAATACCTTGCGCGCAAGAACTGATTATATTAGCCAAAAAAAGTAAAGCAACCGCTTTTTTATTGTTCAATTATGTTTACTTTGTAAGATGAAAAAATTAACTTCCTTAGATGAAAAAGAAATTTTGGCGAAGATACTAAAATATTGCGCCTATAGAGAACGCACTTGGCAGGAAGTGAATCAAAAATTTTATGAATACCAAACCAGTGACGAAATTAAAGAACGCATCATTACTTTTTTAAAAGAAGAAAATTATGTAAACGACGAACGTTATACGCAATCCTATGTAAGAGGAAAAGTGAATATAAAAAAATGGGGCAAACAAAAAATAAAAAACGAATTACGTCATAAAAATATCAGTGGTGAAGAGGTGCAACAAGCATTGGATAATATCGATGAAACAGCCTATAAACAAAGCCTAATAGATTTGTTACATAAAAAAAATAAATCACTCAAAGACGAGATTAAAAATGATAGACGTAATAAATTAGTGCGTTATGCCTTAAGCAAAGGCTATGAAATGGATTTAATTTTTAATTGTTTGAAAGAGATATTATAGATTATTTTTTTACTACTTTAGCCTTCCAAGTATGTTGTTCATCAAAAGCATTTATATAATATACTCCTGTTGGAAGATTTGTTGATTCAAATGTATAGATTGACACTTGATTCAAACTATTTTCTTCCAAAATTATTTTTCCTTGAGAATCATAAATAACTAAGTGTAAATCCTTACTAACTGGCAATTTAATAAATGTAAAATCACTAAATGGATTTGGTGATACTTCTAATGTTCCATTCGTTTCATTCGACTCTATTCCAGCGCCTATGCTAGATACCATTCTGCTAATAGTGTCAGATCCACAATAATTAGATACAATTAATGTCACATTAAATATATCAGCTGTACTATATACATGGTTCACAGTAGATCGTGTAGTGGTAATAACGTTTGCACTTCCATCTCCAAAATTCCATTCATAGCTATCACCATTTAAGGTGAAGGATAAAAAGTTAAAATTGCGTAATACATTGGCAAAATTGAAAGACGCCACTGGTAGAGAATCTTCCTTTACATAAAAATTATCTGAAATTCCTATACATCCAATACTATCTGTGATAGTTACTTTATACATTCCAGGATTATTTATGCTAATTGGATTTACAGATTCACCAGTATTCCAACTATAGGAAGTATATAAACCTGTTTCTAAAATAATTGAATCTCCAAGACAAAAAATACTATCACCTGTAATAGTTGGAGATGGTGTATAAGTAGGATGAATGGTTTCAGTAGTATGTAAAGTACATCCATGTAAATCAGTTACAAGTAAGTTATAAGTGCCAACAGATAAGGAATCTATTGCATTCGTTGTATCTCCCGTATTCCATGAATATGTATAAGGGTTCGTGCCTCCTGATACTATAGCAGTAATAGCACCATCATGAATTTCTGTACAAGTTGCATCAGCCAAATTAAATAAAATACTCAATGAATCCGGCTGAGTAATAGTAAAAGTTTCAATTTTAGCGCAATTGTATTTGTCATACACAGTAACTGAATAGTTGCCAGCAGCTAAACTATCAATAGCATTCAAGGTGTCACCTGTACTCCATTCATAGGTGTATGGCGCTTTGGGTCCAACAGTGCTAATACTTGCTGTTCCATCGCTTAGTCCTTTACAACTTACATTATTGGTTGTAATCGTAGAATGATAAGGAGTATAAGGCTTATATTTAGTTTCTTGATCACGGATTGTGCCATTGATATCTATACATTTGAAATTAGCGGTGTCTCCATTGATTTCAAATTTTACATATTCACTAATTTTCAAAACCAATTGTACTTGTGAATAGGTATTCCATTGAGTTTCTGTATTGGTGGTTGGATCTTGTCCAGAGCCCCCAGAGATAATATATTTCACACCATTCGCTTCTCCTTTTTGATATAAGTGTGTATGTCCGTTTAAAACATAATCAACATCATATTGCTCAAATAAAGGAACAATCGTAGTACGCATATCAGCATTGCCACCATACATAAAGTAATCAGTAAATGGGATTAGATAATCTAAACTCCAGTAATTGGTCCAAGCAGGTTCATGAAAAAAACAAAACAACCATTCTTTATCATTGCAACGCAATTCGTCTTCGAGCCAACGATATTGTGCAGAGCCTGCTGCATAAGACATATGAGGGTCTAAGCAAATAAACTTCGCATTGCCCCATATAAAAGAATAATAGCGTTCTGTATTAGCTGGATTATTATGAGGTAGATAAAATGATTCTAAATAAGTGGCTGCCCCATCAAAATAGGTATCATGATTACCTATAGCAGTAAAATGGCATTGTTTCGCTAATTGGTTGGTGTAAATTTGAAAGAAAATATCATCATAATTATCTCCCCCTGCAGTACCAGCACCTTGGTCTACATCACCTGTAACTACACCAAAATCAACATCTTCAGCATTCATTAAAGTGGCAATATCGTGTTGAATCGTTGAATTAAAGCCACAATCGCCATAATGTAAAAATTTAAAATGATTATTACTATCAGGCATAGCAGTTGAAAAATATTCTATTGGATACGGCGCATGACCAATCGTATGTACTTGATAATAATATTTTTGATTGCTAGCTAATCCTGTAAGTAACATCATATGTTTTTGTGTCGCGCTGCTTTCACGTAACGTATCGGTAAGACTTGTAGCGCTTAAACCATAGGCGATAGTGCCGATTCCTGCAGTAGCATTTCGCCACGCAATTATGACACTATGTTCATCGGGCGATTGTACATAAGGATAACGGTCTACCACTTGAGCCAAGGATACATAAGAAATAAGGCTTAGCAATACAATTGCTACGAAATTTTTATTCATCATAAATTTAGGGAAATAGCTAGATGTAAAATTAATGTAAAATAATTGTTAAGCAAAAATCAACCCTATATTATGTAAAAATGTGCCTTAACTATCATAAAAATAAGCGGATAACTATAATTATTGATTCTAGAGTTATCATTAAGCATGCTTTTTAGTCAATAAGTTCTAACGATTTAAGCTAATAAATTAATACCTTTGCACACCTAATTTATATGGCAAAGCAAGAGGAAAGTATTATTATTAAAGGTGCTCGTGAGCATAATCTAAAAAATGTAGATTTAACCTTACCTAAAAACAAATTAATTGTATTTACGGGTGTTTCAGGTAGTGGTAAATCTTCATTATGTATGGATACCTTATATGCAGAAGGACAGCGCAGATATGTAGAGAGCTTGTCGTCATATGCTCGTCAGTTCTTGATGAGAATGAATAAACCAGATGTAGATTATATCAAAGGGATAACTCCGGCGATTGCTATCGAACAAAAAGTGAGTACTCGTACTACAAGAAGTACTGTCGGTACATTAACTGAAATATATGATTATTTAAGATTATTATATGCCCGTGTGGGTAAAACTATATCTCCCATAAGTGGAAAAGAAGTAAAGAAGCATGAGGTGAAAGATGTGGTGGATTTTATATTTTCATGTCCTGCAGATACTAAAGTACAATTGTTTGCTCCAATTCTACTAAAAAGAAAAATAGAAGATGAGCTGAATATACTCATGCAAAAAGGCTTTACAAGAGTATTATACAAAAAAGAATTATATAAAATTGAAGATCTTGCTCAACAAGATTTGAAAAAAAACAAAGAGGATTCTTTATGGATTTTAATTGATAGAGTGGTTGCTGATAATACAGAAGATAATCATTCACGAATTGCTGATTCGGTGCAAACTTGTTTTTACGAAGGTAATGGAGAGTGTATAGTTGATATTAATCAAAAAATCCACGTCTTCAATAATAAATTTGAATTGGATGGAATGCGTTTTGAAGAACCAACACAGCATTTTTTTAATTTTAATAATCCATATGGTGCTTGTAAAACATGTGAGGGTTTTGGAACGGTTATCGGCATTGATGAAGATTTAATTATTCCTGATAAAAATCTATCTGTTTATGAAGGAGCCATAGCTTGCTGGAAAGGCGAAAAAATGAAAGAATGGAATGAACGCTTAATTAAAAACGGAATCAAATTCGATTTCCCCATTCATCGCTCTATAAAAGATTTAACTAAAGAAGAAAAAAAAATATTGTGGACAGGCAATGAGTATTTTCAAGGACTTACTGAGTTTTTTAAATTTTTAGAAGCAGAAAGTTATAAGATTCAATATCGTGTAATGTTATCTCGATATAGAGGCCGTACTATTTGTAACGACTGTCAAGGCTCCCGTTTACGTGCAGATAGTAATTATGTAAAAATAGGTGCGATGACTCTATCCGATTTGCTGATGACTCCTATTGATGAAGCCTATGAGTTTTTCGATAAAATTAAATTAAGCAAGCAGGATCAACATATTGCCGATCGAATTATTGTCGAAATAAAAAATCGATTGAAAGTAATGGTAGAAATAGGATTGGGCTATTTAACTTTAAATCGTTTTTCAAATACATTAAGTGGTGGAGAAACGCAACGTATCAATCTTACAAGAATATTGGGAAGTAATCTTACTGATAGTTTATATATGTTAGACGAACCAAGTATTGGTTTACATCCTAAAGATACCGAAAAGCTAATCATGGTCATTAAACAATTGCGCGATATGGGAAATACTGTAATTGTAGTGGAACATGATGAGGAAATGATTCGGGAGGCAGATTTTCTAGTTGATATGGGTCCTTATGCAGGCGTAAATGGGGGTGAAGTTGTATTTAGCGGTCATGCAAAAGATTTGAAATCGGTAATTGAAACCAGTCTTACAGCCCAATATATGCTTGGTAAACAAGTGATAGAAGTACCACAAACAAGAAGAAAATTTATTAATAGTATAGAAATTACAGGAGCATCACATCATAACTTAAAAAATATAGATGTCAAATTTCCATTACAAGCATTAACAATAGTAACAGGTGTTTCGGGTAGTGGTAAAACTACTTTAGTTAAAAAAATACTATATCCTCTTATTGCTAATTTAACAGAGGATAATTCAGGTGAAAAGCCGGGCTTCTATAAAGATTTAAAAGGAGAGTATAATCAAATTAAACAAGTAGAATTAATAGATCAAAATCCATTAGGTAGAACTTCGAGAAGTAATGCAGTGACATATACTAAAAGTTATGATGCTATACGTGAACTATTTGCACAACAGCAACTTTCAAAGTTACGTGGATTTAAACCCAAAGATTTTTCTTTTAATGTTGAAGGAGGTAGATGTGAAACTTGTAAAGGAGATGGAGAGATAGTAGTTGAAATGCAATTCTTAGCGGATGTACATTTAGTTTGCGATAGCTGTAAAGGAAAACGATTTAAAGATGATGTGTTAGAAGTAACCTATAAAGAGAAAAATATTTTTGAAATACTTAGTATGAGTATCGATGAAGCGATGGAGTTTTTTATTCATCATGCAGATATTCGATTACGTATAAAACCATTACAAGATATTGGATTGGGCTATATTACTTTGGGTCAAAGTACTTCTACGCTTAGTGGTGGTGAAGCACAACGATTAAAATTAGCTTCATTTCTAGGAAAAGGAGCAGTGACACATCCAGTATTATTTATTTTCGATGAACCTACTACCGGTTTGCATTTTTATGATGTTCAAAAATTATTATATGCGTTTGATGCACTAATCAAACTTGGACACACATTAGTAGTAATTGAACATAATTTGGATGTGATTAAATGTGCTGATTGGCTAATTGATTTAGGACCTGAGGGAGGAAAAAATGGAGGAGACCTTATGTTTCAAGGTGTTCCTGAAGACATATTGGCAAATAAGAAAAGTCAAACAGCACGATTTTTAAAAGAGAAATTAAATTCGAAATAAGTAATTTATTTAAATAATTTTGAATAGTGAAAAAAATACAACTCATACTATTATTCATTTTTTGTTTTTTTATTTCTAATGCTTTAGATTTAAAAGGATTGGTAGTTGATAATGATACTAAACTTCCTATTAGTGGAGCTTGGATTCGAATTTTTATCAACGGTACAGAAACGGGAAAAACAAATACCTCAACAGATGGTAATTTTACTATTCCATTGCAACGTGATGTAGTATATAAAGTTTATATAGATAAAAAAGGATATGAGCAAATTCGATTAGATATCTCAACAAAATTCTCAAGTACTATCAATGACATACCTGCTTTAGATATTGCACTTATTAAAGCAAAAACACCTATAGAAACCACTACTACAAATACTGCTAATATCTCTACTACTTCAGCGCCTAATCTCGCTCCTAGTATAGTTTTAAAAGGGAAAGTGTACCATCAATTATTAGGTGGTTTAGCTGGTACGGAAGTACAATTAAAAAATAATAGTACTGGTATTATTCAAAAAGATATTACAATAGAAAACGGAAATTATGTTTTTAATATAGAACCGAACAGTAATTACACACTTAGTGCTGTGTCATTAATTACTCATCCTATTTTTATTTACGAAAATTATTTGATTTCAACATTAGGAGTAAATAGTAGTGTTCAGATAGTACGTAATTTCGAAAATAAAGGAGAAATTATAAGAGAGATTGAAGTTCAAAAAGAAAGCTCAGCAGCTACGTCAGTAGTGAAGAAAACAAAAAAGAATAAGAAAGACATAGTTGCCAGAAATATCGTTGTAAAAATTACAGATGTTAATCCGAAAGAAAAAGAAGTTAAGGAAATAGTAGTTGATAACACAAAAGCTAAAGAGTTAGAAGAAAAAAAACAGGAAGAATTAAAATTAGCAGAAGCACAAAAAATTGCTGATCAAAAAAAGATTGAAGAGAAATTAGCTCAATTGGCTTTAGAAAGAAAACAAATAGAGGAGCAAAAGAAATTAGCCGAAGATAAAAAACTTCAAATCCAAAATGCTAAAGAACAAGAAAAACAATTAGCGATTCAGAAAAAAATAGAGGAACAAAAATTAATTGACAATCAAGTAAAAGAATTAGAGCGAATTGCTGAAGAAAAAAGACTAGCTGACGAAAAAGCACTTGAAGAAAAAAAACAAATACAAATTGCTTACAATAAATATCTAGATTCTATTGTAGCTTATAGTGGTCCACGTTTTATGCATAGTTCTAAAACCAAAGAAGATATAGCTCGAGAAACAAAAATATCTTCTAACTATTTAGGTGATGCAATAAAAGACACAAGTATCGATTTGCCAATTGCAAGCAAACCTCTTTTACCTATTAATGTAGATGAAAATCGAACACCTGTAATAGATAATAAAATCTATTTTGGTCCAGGGAAAGCAATATTAGATGAAGAAGCAAAAAAATATTTATTAGAAATGTCGAATAAATTAATTGGGAATCTAAATCTAAAGTTAAACATCTCTGTACATGCAGATGCTAATGATGAAGCGAGTGTGGCTGATTATATATGTAAGTTGAGAACTAAAAATATTACTGATTTATTATTACATAAATACAATGTCAATTTTTCGCAATTAGTGATACGAAGTGCAGGTAGTGTACAAGGAGCTAATGGATGTAAAAAAGGAGATGTTAATTGTACTGAATTAGATCATCAAATGAATCGTAGAGTTGAGGTGTCTATTAATCCTTAATTCTGACTCCAACTTACAGCACCATCTTTTTCGTCTTTCACTTGAATTTGTAAGGCAGCTAGTTTATCTCTGATCAAATCAGATGTGCTCCAATTCTTATTGGTACGTGCTTCTTTACGCATTTCTAATATTAAGTCCATCAATCCATTTGTAACAGAGTTATCTGCATTATCGATAATCTTCAACCCTAGTACATCTTCAAAATATACTTTAAATGTTATTTGTAACGATTCAAGAGTAGTTATATGTATAGATAGATTCTCATGTTTTATTTTGTAAATATAGCTGGCTAATTCAAATAATACAGCGATGGTTTTAGGAGTATTAAAATCATCATCCATATTTACTTTTAATAATGCAATTTGATTTTTAATATCTTCATCTATTGCGCTTAGTGCATCGGTATTATTAAATTTAGTAGTATCAAATTCTGAAACCAATTTAAATGCTTCACTAAGTCTAGCATATCCTTTTTCAGCAGCTTGTAAGGCTTCATTCGAAAAATCTAAAGTGCTACTATAATGAGTTTGCATCATAAAAAATCTTACTACACTTGGGCTATAACCTTTTTCTAATAATGGGTGAGTACCAGCAAATAATTCCATAGGCAAAAATGAATTCCCTTTTGATTTACTCATTTTTTCGCCATTTACTGTAAGCATATTGGTATGTACCCAATAACGTACAGGATCTATTCCATCTGCACCTACACTTTGTGCTATTTCACATTCATGATGCGGAAATTTTATGTCATTTCCTCCTGCATGAATATCAAATTCTTTACCTAAATATTTGGTGCTCATCACCGAACATTCTAAATGCCAGCCTGGAACTCCTTCTCCCCAGGGGGAATTCCATTTTTGAATATGCTGTGGAGTAACAGCTTTCCATATACTAAAATCAGCGAAATATTTTTTTTCTTCTTGTCCATCTAAATCTCTTGTAGTCTCTAATTGTTCATCTATTTTTCTGCCACTTAGTTTGCCATAATTATATTTCTCAGCATATTTTCTAACATCAAAATATACACTTCCATTTACCACATATCCATAACCGTTATCAATAATACGTTGAACCATTTCTATTTGCTCTAGAATATGTCCCGTTGCAGTGGGTTCAATACTAGGAGGCAATAAATTAAATAGTTTACATACTTCATGAAAATTCACTGTGTATTTTTGAACTACTTCCATGGGTTCAATTTGTTCTAATCGGGCTCTATCACCAATGCGATCCATATCTTCTCCCGAATCGGTAGTAATATGGCCAGCATCAGTTATATTGCGCACATAACGCACTTTATAGCCACAATGTAGAAGATATCGATACATCATATCAAATGAGGTAAAGGATCGTAAATTTCCTAAATGTACTTCACTATAAACCGTTGGTCCGCAGGCATAAAAACCTACAAATGGGGGATTTAACGGAATAAATTCCTCTTTTTTTCTACTTAATGAATTGTATATAACTAATCTTGATTCCATGTAGTAAAGATACAATAGAAGAAATAAATGAAAACAATTTTATTCTTACTTTAAGCTAAAAGTGCTGATAATAGGATAGTGATCGCTATAGTCTTTTTCGATAGTTTTATAGGAATTAATTTGAATAGCTGGGTCAAATAACAAATAATCGATACGTAATGTTGGAATTATTTTTGAATAGGTTCTACCAAATCCAAAACCATTTTGAACATGAGCATCATTCATGTTTTTGGAAAGTTTTTGATAGGTATATGAAACAGGAGGGTCATTGAAATCGCCACAGATAATTTTAGCATTTTTACAAGCATTAATACTCTCCAGTACTTCATTTACTTGTTTACCTCTTTTAACAGCGGCGTTTTTAATTTTTCGTAATATATTTTCTGTTTTTTGTGAATTGGTTTCTTGGTTTTCTTGGATTTGGTCGATATACTTATAATCGTTATAACCAAAATGGATAGATTGCATGTGAACATTATATACACGCACCAATTGATTATTAATTTTAATATCGGTATAAATACAAGTATTTCCAGTACTATTATAAAAATCAATTTTATCTTGATCTATTATAGGATATTTACTAAATGTAATAATACCCCAAGTTCGCAGACCTTTTTTGCCTTTTATACTCACCGTTTTACCATAATAACTATACTTGAAACCTAAGGTTTTTTTTAAATCTTCAATATTATTAAAACGCATGGTGTCATTATAAAATTCTTGTAAACAAAGAATGTCAGGCGCTTCTTCTTTCAATAAATCAAACATGTTATGTCTAGTCTCCTTATTATGACTCCAATTGTATAAGTCAAAATTTCGAACATTATAGGAGATAATTTTAATATCCTTTTCTTTATTCTCATGAGTAGAAATTGTAAATGTGCGATGTAAAAATGGAAATGTAAATAATAATGGAATTAATGATACTAAGGAATACTTTTTATTTTTAGTTAATAACCAAAACAACACTAAAAAAATATTGACACATACAAAAAATGGAAAAATAAATCCTAAAAATGCCAATGGCCAATAGTAGGATGGATTTACAAAACAACCAATAGTAGTAGCTAATAAACTAATACCACAGATAATATTGATAAATACTAAAAACTTTTTCACTAAACGAATATACAATCTTTTGAAAAAAAATAAAGCGAGGAAATAAAATATTATGATTCGTTACTGTATTTGAATAAAAATTCTTTCTCAGCTGCACTCAGACTATCATAACCACTTTTACTAATCTTATCTAAAATAATATCTAATTCTTTTTGTTTTGAATGTTCTCTTTTAGGTGCTTTTTTAGTTTGTGTATCACTATAAACTATTTTCATTTTACTTTTCTTTGTAAATAGACCATTTACCCAATCTAAAAAACGATTGAGAGGCTTTGAAAAATCATTGCCATTTTGTAATTGTTTGATAAATATATATCCAAATAATGCACCTCCTAAATGAGCTATGCTTCCACCCACATTGCTGAAAGTAGGGATAGAAACTAAATTTATTAAAATTAGTGCTAGTGCTATATACCTGATTTGAACATTTCCAATTATAAATAATCGTACTTCAGCAGTAGGACTGATAGTAGCTGCCGCTACAATAACAGCAGCAATTCCTGCTGATGCACCAATCAATGAGGTGTTTGCGTCTAAATTAGGTAATATTGAAAACGTAATGATACTAATGAATGCACCACTTAATCCACCAAAAAGATAGAGTGCTAAGGTTTTAGAATTGCCCAATACATTCTCTAATATTTGTCCAAACCAATACAAACTAAGCATATTAAAAAACAAATGAAATAAACCATAATGAACAAATTGATAGGTAATGATGGTATAAGGGAAATGAATAAAATTTAGAAAATTTAGCGGCATTTCGATATATTTCCCCACGTATAAATGAAATTGAGTACTAATGATTTCAGGACCAGCACCAGATATCATAAAACCTAGCTTTATAATATTTAAGAGTATAAAAACAACTACATTGATAACAATAAGTTGTATCAACTTATTACCATCTCGAAAGGCATTCTTAATATCATCAACTATGCTCGTAAACATTTTTATTGAATTTTATTTACCAAAAAGTTCTTCGATCTCTTTTCCAAATTTGCACCATGATAAAACCTGTGATTGCACCACCAATATGCGCAAAATGGGCTATATTATCTCCATAACCAAATAAGGATGTGCCTTTTAACCCTAAATATACATCAATACATACTAATGCTCCAATTACATATTTAGCTTTTATGGGTATTGGAATAAAAAAGATGAATAGTTCTTGATTAGGAAACAATAATGCAAATGCTGCAAATACTCCAAATATAGCACCCGAAGCTCCTACAGCCACACTTATCGTCCCACTTAATTTTACTTTTTGTAAGGCAGTTAACGTATCTGGGTTATAAATAAATGATTGACATGCTTGATAAACCTGAAAGGCTTGTGCTAATTCATGCACTACTGCAGCACCCAAACCACATATCAAATAAAAAATTAAAAATCTTTTTGCACCCCATACTTTTTCTAATATCACTCCAAGTGAAAATAAAGAAAACATATTGAAGAAAATATGCGACACACTAGCATGCATAAAAAAGTGAGTCACTATCTGCCAGGGCCTAAAATCAGGACTTCCAAAATAATGTAATCCAAGTTTATAATTTAATGTTTTTTCAAATTCACCAGTATAAGCAAATTGATTATTATATATAAACATCAACACAAACATGACGACATTAACTATAATGATATTTTTTATAACCGGAGTATCCGTAAAAATCGATAATCTTCTCATCTTATTTTTTTAAAAATTTTTCTTGAATCATGTCTAATTCAAATGTAATAAAGGTAGGTGTACCATTCGGTGTACTATAAGGATTTTCGCATTGAAAAAGTTCCTCTACTATAGTGTTCATTTCATCAGATGAAAGATTTTTGCCTACTTTAATACAAGAACTTTTTGCTAAACTTCTCGCTATATTATCACGTGCATTCAGCTTTTGAATACTTAAATTGTTTTTGTATTGCTCTAATAATTCTTCAATCATTTTCTTTTCGTTCGATACTTGAATATCCACTGGTAAACTATGAATCACAAAACTATTCCCTCCAAAATGTTGAATATCGAATCCAAGCGCATTGATATCGGGTAATATTTCTAGCAAGATGGCCGAATCTTGAGCAGTGAATTCAATGTTTTGCGCAAACATTTTTTTCTGACTCATCGATTTATTTTTAGCAATACTTTGAATATACTTTTCATATAATATTCGTTCATGAGCTAAACTCTGATCTAATAATATAAATCCTGCTTTGGTTTGTGTGGCTATATAGTGCGAATGTATTTGATAATGTTGATTGCTAAGCGAAATACTTGTATCTTGTTCTATCAGTGAAGCATTTTCAGTTGCAGGTGTAGTTGCATTTTGAGTAGCAGCAATTTTATATAATTCTTCCCAATTGCTAATATTCGAATTTTTAATAAAATCTTTACGTGCATTAAAAGATTGATTGGCACGTTCCACAATCACTTCATCACTTTCTTTTTTTGAAGCACTTAAGCCAAACGCTTCCCAATTATTAATATTAGCTTCCAACTCAAAATCTAATGTAGGTGCAATACTATATTGTGCTAATGAATGACGTATCCCAGCATTAACAAAGGTGTATACCAATCGATCATCCTCAAATTTTATCTCTTGTTTGGTAGGATGCACGTTAATATCTATTAATGCAGGTGCTATATCTATAAAAATACAATAAAAAGGAAATACATCCTTAGGTATCATTTCATCGTAAGCACGCATTACCGCATGATTCAAATACTGACTTTTTATAAATCGCTTATTGACAAAAATAAATTGTTCTCCTCTCGTTTTCTTAGTCAAATCAGGCTTTCCAGTAAAACCATAAACAGTAATTTGATCTGATTTTTCTTCTAAGGGTACGAGTTTGCTATTATAATTTTCACCAAAAATGCTGACTATACGTTGACGGAGATTACCACTATTCAAATGAAATATCTCATAATCGTTATTAATAAATGAAAATGAAATAGCAGGATGTGCTAAAGCAATACGCTCAAATTCATCAATGATATGTTTAAGTTCTACAGCATTCGATTTTAAAAAATTTCGTCGTGCTGGAACATTGTAAAATAAGTTTTTAATAGTTAACTGAGTACCAGCAGCACATTCACAAAATGATTGGTCTAGTATTTCACTGCCTTCGATACTAATATGTATGCCTACAGTAGCATCATGTGTTTTGGTTTTCATTTCTACCTGCGCAATGGCAGCAATAGAAGCCATTGCTTCACCTCTAAATCCCATCGTTTTGATGCTAAATAAATCATCGATATTACGAATTTTAGAGGTCGCATGTTTTTCAAAACAGAGTCTGGCATCTGTTTCATTCATGCCAATTCCATTATCTATAATTTGTATTAAGGATTTCCCAGCTTCTTTAATAATGACTTTAATAGAAGTTGCTCCCGCATCTATACTGTTTTCCATCAATTCTTTTACAGCACTAGCTGGACGTTGAATCACTTCTCCTGCTGCAATTTGATTCGATATATGATCGGGTAATAATTTAATTATGCCACTCATGTTTTATTCAATTCCTATCAAAAATGTTATATTTCAAAATACAGTAAATAGCCCTCACTCCATCTTTCCAATTGATCTTTTTACCTTCAGCATAGGTTCTCCCATAATAGGAGATACCCACTTCGTAAATTCTTACACCAGGGTATCTACTCATCTTCGCAGTTACTTCAGGTTCAAAACCAAAACGTTTTTCTTTTAAATGCAATGATTTCAATACGTCTGCTTTGAACATTTTATAACAGGTTTCCATATCTGTTAAGTTCAAATTGGTAAATATATTGCTTAAGTGAGTTAAAAATTTATTGCCTATGGAATGCCAATAAAATAAGATTCTATGGGGTTTACCGCCCATAAACCTACTTCCATAAACTACATCTGCAAAACCATCTAAAATGGGTTGTAATAATATCGAAAATTCCTCTGGATTATATTCCAAATCGGCATCTTGTACAATAATAAAATCACCACTCGCTTCTTTAATACCCGTATGTAAAGCAGCTCCTTTGCCTTTATTTACCTCGTGTTTCACATATTTAATAGCAACAGATGGATGTTCTTGTTGAAAGCCAAATACTTTCGACTCCGTTTGGTCTTTAGAACAATCATTTACTACAATGATTTCTTTCTCAATACCCTGTTTTATATTCGTTTGAACCAGTTTGCTAAGTATAGTATGAATGGTTTTTTCTTCATTATACGCTGGGACTATAATGCTTAACTTCATATCAACAAAGGTAATTCATTTCCCTATAAATTAACAGCCATAGCACTAATTAAGTAATAATTAACAATTTGTAAAATCTTTACTTGGAATGTATGAAAAGTACTAGTAGATGCGTTATTTATGAATCACCATGTAAAATACTTCACATTTTCGAACTTTGGTTTTTTACACATTTACTATGTTATAAATCAATGTTTAATAAATGAATTAGATACATGAACTTTGTTAGAATAATAAGAATAAGCAAATATGTTGTTTTTGATCAAATCAAGTCTACTTAAATTAGCCGCTATAAGCTGTTTTATTCAGCCTATAGAACCATTAGTAAAACCCATGCCGCCCAAGGTATATGAAGAAAGCTCCAAAACTACGTGGGTTAATAATCAATATGCAAATTTAAGCTTAGATGAAAAGATAGGTCAACTATTTATGATAGATGCCTATACAGTTGCTGATAAACAAAATAAACAAGCTGTTCAAGATTTAATCAATAATTATAAGATTGGAGGTATCATCTTTTTTAAAGGGAATGCTCTCACTCAAGCTCAATGGACTAATGATTTTCAGAGAAGTTCAAAAGTGCCTTTACTGATTGGCATAGATGGCGAATGGGGCGTTAATATGCGAATCGAGAATACGATTCAATACCCACATTGTCTTACACTAGGGGCGATTCGAAATAATCAGTTGGTATATGAAGCAGGCAGACAAATAGGATTAGAATGCAAACGTATGGGGATACACGTAAATTTTGCACCAGATGTAGATGTAAATAATAATCCTCTCAATCCAGTTATTAATGATCGTTCTTTTGGGGAAGACAAATATAATGTAGCTATTAAAGGGATAAGTTTTATGCAAGGCATGCAGTCTGCCGGGGTATTAGCTTGTGCGAAGCATTTTCCTGGTCATGGGGATGTAAGTGATGATTCGCATTTTTCGTTGCCCGTAATCAATCATACCAAAGAACATTTGATGTCGCTCGAATTATACCCTTTTCGTGCCATGATAAATAATGGAGTGAGTAGCGTAATGGCAGCTCATCTGAATGTACCAGCCTTAGATAATAGTGGTATACCAACTTCTTTGTCAGAAAAAGTTACCAAATTTTTATTGCGCGATACTTTTGGTTTTTCAGGATTGGTATTTTCGGATGCACTTAATATGAAAGGGGTGAGTGCGAATTATGCTAGCGGTCAATTGGAAGTAAAAGCTTTTCAAGCTGGAAATGATGTATTATTATTTTCTCAAAATGTGCCATTAGCTATTGCAAAATTGAAAGAGGCAGTATTGAATGGTACAATAAGTGAAGCCGCATTAGAACTAAGTGTAAAAAGAATTTTAGCAGCTAAGTATGATGCAGGGTTAAACGAATATACACCAATCGATTTAAATAATATTCAAGCAGACTTAAACTCTAATCAAGGTTTATTATTGAAACAACATTTATTCGAAAATGCAATCACACTTGCCAAAAACAATAAAAATGAAATTCCATTTCTAGATTATAAAAACGAAAAATTTGCTTTGCTAGAAATAGGAACCAATAATTATAAAGACATGCAAACAATGCTTAATAATTATGCGGTGGTTGATTATTATCATATGGATAAAGATGCAGATGCGAACGAGCGTGCAGCCATGTTAAGCACTTTATCAAAGTATGATCACGTAATTGTTTCAATGCACGACATGAGTAGAAAAATTGCCATCAATTATGGTATTTATGATAATAGTATCGAATTTGTTTATAATCTAGAAGCCAATACTCGTGTAACCTTGTGCCTTTTTGGTTCGCCTTATAGTGTGAAAAAATTTGAACAAGTAAATACGATTGTAGTTGCTTATGAAGATAATGAATATGCGCAAAGAGCCTGTGCTCAAGCCTTATTTGGAGGGATTCCTATAATGGGTAAAATGCCCGTTAGTGCAGGTTTATCAGTGCCTGTGGGTTCAGGTGTGGTGATTGATACTACGTACCGACTGAAATATACAGTACCTGAAGAATTACAATTGAGTACTGAAAGTTTTAATAAAATTGATCAAATTATTCAAAATGCAATCAATAACGGAGCCACTCCTGGTGCACAAATTTTAGTGGCTAAAGAAGGTAAAGTGATTTATAATAAAGCCTTTGGTTATGCTGATTATAGCAAGACACAAGCCGTGAAAACATCTGATCTGTATGATATAGCTTCTTGTACTAAAATATGTGCTACCACCATCGAAGCGATGAAATTATATGATGAAGGCAAGCTCGATTTAAATAAAAAAGTATCAGATTATTTAAGTTTATCTTCTACTGCCACCATTAAAAATATTGTAATCAAAGATTTGCTATTACATGAAGCAGGACTCACACCTTTTATTCCTTTTTATAAAAAAACAATTGACGATCCAACTTTAAAAGCTTCTATATATCGAACTACACAAACAGTTGGCTTTACCAATGCAGTAGCTTCTAATATGTATATCGATAATAATTATGCAGAAACGATGTGGGATAATATTGAGCATACTGAATTATCAGGGGTACGTAAATTTGTATATAGCGATTTGAGTATGTATATCACCCGTCGTGTGGAAGATCAATTGACAGGGACGAGCATTGATAAATATATGTCGGATAATTTTTACAGCAGAATGGGTTTACAACGTATTACCTATAACCCTTTACTAAAAACGGCTGTAAAAAATATAATGCCTACTGAAAATGATCGCCTATTTAGAATGCAACAAATAAGAGGCTATGTACACGATCCAGGGGCAGCTATGATGGGTGGGGTATCAGGACATGCAGGCTTATTTTCGAATGCCAGTGATATTGCATCCCTAATGCAAATGCTATTGAACGGTGGAAATTTTAATGGGCAACATTTCTTATCTAAAAACACCATTGATTTTTTTACTAAAAAACAAAGCACGATTAGTAGAAGAGGATATGGTTTTGATAAACCTGAGCCAGATCCCAATAAAACCAATCCGTGTAGCGATTTAACACCTATGTGTGTGTATGGACATACTGGCTTTACGGGTACATGTATTTGGGTTGATCCAGAGAATCAACTGATTTATATTTTCTTAAGCAATCGTGTTTGTCCGAATGCCGAAAACTGGAAATTAGTAAGTATGGGCGTTCGCTCCGATATTCAAAATGCCATTTATAAAGCGATTGGGAAGTAGTTCGTATATATCGAATGAATTTAATCGAATGAATTTATTTGATTAAATTTGTTCATGCCCAAAAAAATATCCGTCTATGCTATACTTTTTATCGCCCTTATTGAAGGCTATCTAGGATTTATCTATTATCCTAAATATTCGTATGCGGGTTCTGAAGTGGCTATCAGTTGGGATGTTTCAGGCTACTATATGTATTTGCCAGCCATCTTTATCTATAAGGATATTAAACATTGTAGCTTTCAAGATAGCGTTTTAAAAACCTATGCACCTACTCCTGATTTTCAACAAGCATTTCAGCATACTTCGGGCAACTATGTGATGAAATACGCTTCAGGTCAAGCTATAGTTTTTGCGCCGGCATTCTTTATCGCTCATGCCTATTGCCTTTCACAAAAACGTTATCTTGCCGATGGTTTCTCATTGCCTTACCAATTAGCTATTGCTATCTGGACATTTTTAATCTCTATCATCGGATTGTTTTTTCTACGTAAAGTATTATTGTTTTATTTTGATGAAAAAGTTGCTGCATTCACTATTCTTTCCATTGCATTGCTTACTAATTATCCTGAATACGCAGCTATCAGTGGGGGTTTATCGCATAATAGCTTGTTCACTTTATATGCCATGCTCATCTATGTAAGTATTTGTTTTTATACTAAACCGAACTATTTCAATATTATTTGTATGGGGCTGCTTTGCGGATTAGTAACGATTACTCGTCCCACTGAAATTATTTCTTTAATCATTCCTTTAGGCTGGGGGATTGCTTCTATGGAGGATGCAAAAAAGAGAATCCGATTTTTTATAGACCATAAAATCATGATGCTTTTATATGTTCTTTGCTTTGTAACTGTTGGTAGTATTCAATTGATTTATTGGAAATATGTTTCGGGTTCTTTCTTGGTGTATAGTTATCAAAAACAAGGTTTCGATTGGTTGCATACACATGTTTTCGAATGTTTATTTAGTGTAAAAGCAGGCTGGATCACGTATTCGCCGATTTTTATTTTTGCAATTGTAGGAATTTATTTTACGTATAAAAATCATAGAAAAATATTTTTTGCCTCACTCATTTTTGCTGTTCTATTTGCTTATCTGTGTTTTTCCTGGAGTGAATGGTGGTATGGCTGGAGCTTAGGTCAACGAGCCATGATACAATCCTATCCTATTTGGGCCATTTTTTTAAGTGCGTTTTATCAATGGCTTTTACACCAAAAAATATTTTTTCGACGTTCCTTTTTCGCAATCACCGTGCTCTTTACCTACTATTCTTTTTGGCTGATTCATCAATGTCACCATGGACAATTGTTTCATGGGCCCGAAATGAGCAAAGCTTATTATTGGGAAATATTAGGCAAATGGAGTATCGAAAAAAACAAACTTACATTATTAGATACCAAATATTTTTATGAAGGTACACCTAAAAATATAGACACGATTTATAAAAATAATTTTGAAAGCGATACCTCCATTAATGCAAGGATTACAGATACGTCCACACTTAATAAAGTTATTTATTTAGATCAATCAAAGCAGGTATCTGCGATATATACTATTAATCAAAATAATATTCAATCAAAAAAAATATATAAGCTATCGGCCGATATTCATTGTGTCTATAAAGAATGGAATACTTGGAAAATGCCTCAATTTATTTGTCGTTTTTATGAGAATGGAAAAATGGTTCAAGAAAGTTTTATACGTGTTGATCGTTTATTACAGGACAATTACACACAGCGTATTTATTTTTATGTAAAGAAACCATCCAAAAAATTTACCGAAATTCAAGTGCAGTTTAATAATAAAGAAAGTGATAAATCTATTGAAATAGATAATCTCTTGATAGAAAACTTTGACAAATAGTAAGCTACTGATTAATTATCTTTGTACTATTCAATTTTTATAATATGAAAAAGATTTTACTTGCCCTTTTGTGTTTTACTCAAGTATTGTTAGCTCAAAAAAACATTAGTGTTTTTTATGATTTATACGAGAACAAACAATACATCCCCAATCGAAGCATCACTGTTAATGCCGATCGATATAATTGTAATATAATCAACTCTACTACAAACGAAAATTTCTATATCGATTATACGAAAAAAACGACCATTAAATCAGCTGTTTATGATGGTATTAAGTATGCGGTTTATACACCTTTCGATTCACTTGTAGCACCCACTTACACCAATGAATTAGATACTATTTTAGGATATACTTGTAAGAAATGCACCTATACTATTTTCTCTAATAAATATGAAGTTTGGTATACCAGTGAATTAGGTCAAAATGCTTGTCCAGCTATAGCTTTTGCACCACCTACAGGCACAGTACTTAAGTATGTGATTAATGGAAATCGAATGGTTATAGCCAAATCAATCGGCAAAGTCGACAAAATAGAGCCTTTTAATACTGTTGGCATAGTAAAAATAAATGAGCCTAAATATGTTGCAGCGCAAATTAAATCGAGATATACAAGCATCCAAGTTTTTGATAAAGAGCAATTAAATTATGATAATGCTATCGCTAAAACTGAGAACTTTCAGTTAAATACAACTTATCATTTATGCAATGGAAATATTTTACTTAAAAAAATCACTTTACCTACGAATAGTTCGCAAGGGATGTATTATATCAAACTCAGTGATTGGTCGAATGGTGATGCTTATGATAGAGTAGGTTCAGTATTTACGATTCAAGCAGATAAGGAGACGAATTTATTAACTGCCTTACAAAAAGGAATTCAATCGTTGCCTACTTTTATTGATAATCAAAATGAGGTATATCAAGGAATTGTTTGCACTAAAAATTATGCACCCCCAACAGAATTGATGCGCTTTTTTACTCCTTTTGGTGTTGGGTATTTTAATAATAAAAGAATTATCGATGGCTATACTTGGAGTGATTCAGTGGTTTATAAACAAGATGTGACTTCGTTGATCCCTTCTAATCAAAAAGAAATATGGATTGGTGTATATATTGGGAATTATGATAAAGGTGGACATAAAGTTAGTTTGGAATTAGATTTTTATCCTGAACCTGATATGGATAGTATTCGAAAAGTTATTACACCTCTTTTTAATACGGTAAATATTATGGAAGCGTGTGGTCAAAACTATGGCCGTTTATTCGAACAGGATACACTTGAATTTGATTTTCAAATAACAGATAGTTTATTGGATGCTCAAATCCTTTTCACTACTACAGGACATGGTGGTTGGGGTGGAGGCGATGAGTTTAATCCTAGATTAAATACGATGCTTGTTGATAATAAACAAGTATTTGAAATTACCCCTTGGCGAACAGATTGTGGAACATATAGATTATCGAATCCATCATCTGGTAATTTTCCAGATGGACTTTCCTCTAGTGATTTTAGTCGCTCGAATTGGTGCCCAGGTACACAAACGCCACCCTATATTATTCCGTTAAATAATTTAAGCTTAGGAACACATCATTTGAAATTAATTATTAAGCAAGGGAAAAGCGAAGGTGGAAGCTTCAATCATTGGTGTACTTCAGGCGTACTTGTAGGTATAAAAAAATAAACTATTATACTGCTACCATTTTAAAAAAATAAATAAAATATCTATTATTCAATAATCACATAGATAAGGATGAAGGCGAAATACAATATCTCAAATACAAGTTATTTTTTTGCAGAGAAATAATTTTATATATATAAATTATACTAAGAAATTACTTTTTCTAATCCCATACTTCTACTGCCTTTAAGTAAAATAGTATAATTGTTGAATGCTTTTTGGACAAACCATTCTTTCACTTCTAATGCATTTTCAAAATATATATAGGAAGAATATTTCTCTTTAAAATTTTTAAATGCATTGCCTACAAAAATAATTTTAGGAATAGCAGTATGACTGCATTGTTGGATAATTTTTTCATGTTCCAAGGCAGTATAATCCCCTAATTCTTTCATCTCCCCTAATATCATCATTTTATTTGTTGCCTGATAGTTATTGAAGTTGTCGATGGCTAAGCTCATACTGCTAGGATTAGCATTATACGCATCTAAAATAAAATCATTAGCACCAATTTTTTTGATTTGTGAACGATTATTATCGGGTATATAATTTTCTAAAGCTTGTTTAATCGCTGTTTTGTCGATGTTGAAATATTTACCTAAACAAATACTGGCAAGTATATTTGGGAAATTATAAGCGCCCACTAAATGCGTTTGTATTGAAATTCCATCGTAATTTACTTTTACTAAATCAGCTGTTTCATCTATAGTTGCCTCTACAAATAGATTTGAATTGCTTGCTTTTTTACCATAGAATTTTACTTGATGCAACTGAGTTGCAATAGACATTAATTTCTCGTCTCCCGTATAAATGAATATCTCTTTCTGTGATTCATTTAAATAATCAAAGAGTTCTGTTTTGCCTTTTAATACGCCTTCTTCCCCTCCAAATCCTTCTAAATGAGCTTTCCCAATATTCGTAATTAAACCATGTGTAGGCAAGGTATACGTGCAATAGGATGCGATTTCTTTTTGATGATTAGCTCCCATTTCGATAATAGCTATTTCCGTATCAGCTTGTATGCGCAATAATGTTAGAGGTACACCAATATGATTATTCAAATTGCCAATGGTAGCAATGACTTTATAATTTGAACTTAATACAGCATGTATCAATTCTTTGGTCGTGGTTTTACCATTACTTCCGGTTAAAGCTATAACAGGAATTTGAAATTGTTCTCGATGATATTTAGCTAATGCTTGTAATGTTTCTAATACATCAGTTACCCGAATAATATTGGTGTGCATCTCTGATTCCTCATCTACAATAGCATATAGAGCTCCTTGTTCTAGGGCTTTAATGGCGTAAGTGTTTCCATTAAAATTGGCTCCTTTTAAGGCAAAAAATAATTGACCAGGAGCAATACTTCTGGTATCTGTATTCACTCCCTTAGATTGCAAAAAAATACTATGTAATTCAGCTATAGTCATAATATAATATTAAGGTAACACAAACCTACATAAAATATAATTGTACTTAAATCATATTCGTTTCTTTTGTTGAATTTTAATAAATTTGTGTAAAATAAAATATCATGTCACATCATACTATTCCAATCGTAGACTTAGCAGATTATACTAGCGGAGATGCTACTAAAAAAGCAAATTTTGTAAAAGCATTGGGCAAAGCCTATGAAGAATTCGGTTTTGTTTCCGTAACTAATCATGGTATACCAGATGAAATAGTGAGTGAATATTACAGATGTGTGGAAGAGTTTTTTGCTTTGCCTGTAGAAGATAAATTGAAATATGAAATTGTTGAATTAGCTGGACAAAGAGGGTATACTTCTTTTGGAAGAGAACATGCTAAAGGGTCTACAGCTCCTGATTTAAAAGAATTTTGGCAAATGGGACAAATCATTGAAGATGGAGATCCGATTAAAAGTGAATATCCAGACAATGTGAATGTAAATCAGATAAAAGGCTTTAATGAGTTAGGAGAAAAACTATATAAATCGTTTGAAAAAACAGGTACAGTTATGCTTCAAGCGATTGCAAACTATCTACATTTAGATGAAAATTATTTCGATAAACACGTTCATAATGGAAATAGTATATTAAGAGCTATACACTATCCACCTATTACTTCAGAACCTAAAAGTGCGATACGTGCCGAACAACACGAAGATATTAATTTAATTACTTTATTAGTGGGTGCATCAGCAGAAGGGTTGCAATTATTAGATAAAAAGAATGAATGGTTAGCGATTACAGCCCCAGAAGGTTGTATCATCGTGAATGTAGGTGACATGTTACAACGTTTAACCAATAATAAATTATGTTCTACTACACATAGAGTAGTAAATCCTAAACGTGAACTATGGCATACACATAGATATTCTATACCATTTTTTATGCATCCACGAAGTGAAATGGATTTAACTTGTATAGCATCTTGTGTTACAAACGAGCATCCATTACAATATGAACCAATTACTGCAGGTGCATATTTGGAAGAACGTTTGATTGAGATTGGATTATTGAAAAAATAATATATAATTGAAATAAAATAAATTAGGAAAAGGGAATACAAAACAAGGTATATCCCTTTTTTTATGTAAGTTTGATTCTATAAACCACAGCAATCATGCAAAAGAAAAAAATACTTAAAATGATTTTAGCACTACTTAGCCCTTTTATTCTATTTGGTATTTATGTAGTTGGAGTATTAATTTATGGTACTTTCAATGATTGGAAACCTGAAGAAAAAATTAGTATTTCGATAGATAATCCTCATCAAATAGAAAATAAAATACAAGAAGAAGATAGCACTTTTAGTTTGATAAGTTGGAACGTAGGATATGGAGGCTTAGGTGCTAATGCTGATTTTTTTTATGATGGAGGTAAGATGGTACGATCCTCTAAAGTAGATGTGACAAATTATATCAAGGGCATCCAAGATTTTTTAAGCAGCCATAAAGAGACTGATTTTGTTTTATTGCAAGAAGTAGATTTACATTCAAAAAGAAGTTATTATACCAACGAATACGAAAAATATTCTACAAGTCTACAAAAACATACCTCTAGTATTGCCTTAAATTTTAAAGTGCCATTTGTACCTATTAAGTATTTTGAACCGATTGGTCATGTTGAGAGTGGAGTGGCAACCTATAGTAAATTTAACCCCATCAATGCTACACGATATCAGTTTCCTGGCGAATTTGGATGGCCCACTCGATTGTTTAATTTAGATCGATGCTTTTTAGTGAATCGTTTTCAGTTACCTAAAGGAAAAGAGTTATTAGTGATTAATACCCACAATTCGGCTTATGACAAAGGAGATATGAAAAAAGCAGAGATGGAATATTTATATAAATTTTTATTAGAAGAATATGCCAAAGGAAATTATATCATTGTTGGAGGCGACTGGAATCAATGTCCTCCAGGTTTTCAATGGGATAAGTTTGCCAAAACACCTGAAACAGATTATTCGCAAATCAGCATCAAAGAAGATTTTATGCCGGGTGGCTGGACTTGGGCTTATGATGATAAAGTAGCAACGAATAGAAAGTTAACTGAAAAATTTGATGCGAGTAAAACCTTTACTACGGTGATTGATTTTTATTTGCTTTCTCCTAATTTACAAGTAGAAGAAGTAAGTGGTGTACATTTAGATTTTAAGTACAGCGACCATCAACCGGTAAAGTTGAAATGTAAGATGAAGTAATTATAATTCATCTATATAAAAAAAGGCTTAGAATAAACTAAGCCTTTTTTATTGTAATTGATGATTTATTTCCAAACGCATTGCTGGCAAAACTATTAGTGCTAGCTGTTCTTGTGACTGTATGTAATTATATTAATTTAATAATTTGATTTTTTTCTTCCTTCATAAAGATAAAATACCCCACTATAAGGAGATGTAGGTATGTGAACTTCAAAATTAATTTTGTTTTTATTAAAATATCCATGTATATATCTAATTTGTCCAATCCCATATACAACATGATTGTAATTATTAAAACAAATACTATCTTTCGTAGAACTGTTATATATAATGTTAACTGTGTCGTCGTTCAATAAGAGATTCCCAACTGTAACATCAAATGTAAATGTTGAGTCATTTATAATATGAATTTCTTGTAATGTTTTGCGTCTTTCAATAAATAGTTCTGAGTATCTATATAGGTTTTCATAAGTATATTTATCAACTGTACAGATATATTTTCCATCTAATCTATTTACACAAATTTCCTCTTTGCAACATGCATTGCAGACATAGATTAGACATATTAAAATAGGAATAAAGAGTAAAACTAGTTTTTTCATATATTATAATCAGACGCTTGAATTGTCAAATTAGGTTGCTTACATAAACAAAAAAGGCTTAGAAATTTCTAAGCCTTTTTACATTTGATTATAAAGTTTATTTCCAAGCGCAAACGATGGCGCCCATTATTCCTAGGCAAACTATCCAGTATCCAGCATTTACCAAAATGTATTTAAACGATTTTCTTTCAAACATTGCATTGGTTGCTAAGATGGGTAACATAAAAAATAATGCTGCAATGATTCCGTGAATCGCACCGTGCTTAATACTTCTTCCATCAGAGGCGTACTCACCATTACCTGTAAACATTGCTAATACTTCTGCGGCTTTCGCTGCTCGTGCAGGATCTTTTTGTGCATAATATAATGCACCACTAACACCCATTTAATGAACTACTTGTGTTGTCACAGAAACGGATAACATTAAAGCTAAAATAAAGGATATTCCAAATATCAAGACCATATTGCCACTTTTCATTTTCTCTTCAGTAAGTCCGGTTTCTGTCATCCATACCGTTCCCAATACTTTTGGATGATACCAGATAAAGCCTAATGCCATGGCACTAGTGCTGCTACTAAAATTGCTATAAAATTCATATTATTTAGTTTTGGTAAATAAAATAAATATACAAATAATCGCTATTAAAATGAAAATTATCCTACATATCTGTAAATTGATAAATTCGGTGCATATCATTGATGTTTCGAATATTTACACCTAAGTCATCAATAATACCATCGCTTAAATCATACACCCAACCATGTAAATGTAATTCTTGGTTGTTTCTCCAGGCATTTTGTACAATCGAAGTTTTACCTAAATCGTGTACTTGTTCAATCACATTAAGAGCCACTAATCTTCTAGCTCTTTCATCCATATCTTTAATGGCATCTAATTCTTCTTGATGCAAGCGATACACATCTTTGATATGACGAAGCCAATTATCAATCAACCCATATTGTTTATTCCCCATAGCTGCGATTACACCACCACAGCCATAATGTCCACATACAATCACATGTTTTACTTTTAATACTTCTACCGCATAAGATAACACACTGAGCATATTCATATCACTATGCACCACCATATTGGCAATATTTCTATGTACAAAAATTTCACCTGGTATGGTACCTGTAATTTCATTGGCAGGCACTCTACTATCCGAACAACCAATCCATAAATATTGTGGATTTTGACCTTTAGATAATTGATCAAAATATTCAGGATCTACTTTCGTTTTTTCTGTAGCCCATTTTTTATTATTGGCTAATAATAATTGATATGATTTTTCCATTTTATTTATTTGATTTTTAAAATTAATAATTTTGAATTAATGTAGCATTTTATATTCTTCTTTAAATCCTACTAGTTCTACATTAATATTTTTTTCTTTGGAGGCAATATTGTTAAATTCTTTGATAAGTTGAATCACATCAAAATCAATATATGCTGCAGCTGAAGCATCTATCACGATTGAATTATTTTCAGGGATACTATATAAGGTTCTTTTGATAGCCGCTTTATTTAGAAAGGATACCTCTTGAGCCAATTTTAATACATAAGGGTCATTTTCATTATGATTGATTTTATCTAAGGAATAGGCAATTTTTAAGTTTTCACGTAATACTAAAAATATACTTACCATAAGTCCGATAGATACCCCTTTTAATAAATCGATAAAAACTACACCAAGTACTGTGATGATAAAAGGTAAAAATTGTTTTTTACCATTCTTCCACATATGAATAAATAATGTAGGTTTAGCTAATTTGAAACCGATCATTAATAAAATAGCAGCCAAAGTAGCTAAAGGAATCATATTTAAAATAGTAGGAATACTAAGCACACAAAGCAACAAAAGTATACCATGAACAATAGTAGATATTTTGGTTCGACCACCTGAATTTACATTAGCAGATGAACGTACTACCACAGAAGTAATAGGCAAGCCACCTAACAATCCGCTAATTATATTGCCAATCCCTTGTGCTTTCAATTCAGTATTGGTATTGGTAAATCGTTTGAGTGGATCCATTTTATCCGTTGCTTCAATACATAATAATGTTTCTATAGAAGCAACAATAGCAATGGTTACAGCCACCATCCAAACTTTTGGATTGAGTATTTGAGTAAAATTAGGTAAGCTAAAACTAGTTGAAATAGTACTGATATCGGGTAGTTTTACTAAATGTCCAGATAATACTGCTAATGATGAACCGCTAGCGACAAATGCTTGATTCATTAAAACCCCTACTATTACTGTAACTAAAGCAGGGGGAACTAATTTTATTTTTTTTAAGAACTCTATTTTATCCCATACAATTAATATAACTAAACCAGTAATACTAATTAAGGTAGCACCCAAATGGATATTATTAATTGAAAAAATAAGTGTATCCAATTCTGTATTTCCAGTTGGTTCAATAAAATTAAAATCTCCTTCAGGATCTTTATCAAAACCAAATGCATGAGGAATTTGCTTTAAAATAATGATGATACCAATGGCAGTAAGCATGCCTTCAATGACACTAGTAGGAAAATAATTGGATAAACTACCTGCTTTCGCAAAGCCTAATAAAACTTGGATACATCCAGCCAATACTACTGCTAACATAAAAATATCAAAGGCTCCTAAATCGGTGATGGCTGCTAATACAATAGCGGTAAGTCCTGCAGCTGGACCTGTAACACTGAGTTGTGAGTTACTTAAAAATCCAACTATAATACCACCAACAATACCACCGATAATACCCGCAAAAGGAGATGCGCCAGAAGCTACCGCTATGGCTAAACATAATGGTAGAGCTACTAAAAAAACAACTAGTCCTGAAGCAATATCATTCTTGATATTACTAAATGTAAATACTTTTTCTTTCATAAATGAGTTTAATAATTAATTATACTACTGTACTTAACACAGTATACTTTAAATAGATAGATTCGTGAAATTGTTAAACGAAGTCTGGTGGTGGTGTATCAACAGATAAAGAGGTGTTTTCTTTATGAGGCAAGTCATATAAGTGAAACGTATATGGAATATGATATAAGGCTACATTGAAATGAAAAACGAGATATGTACTCAAGATCTTTTCTTGTTTCTCAATGATGTTTTCTCCATCTTTTGTCGCATCATCATTCGATATATTTTCGATATCGATGGTATTTTTGTATAGCTGAAGAACAGAAAAATTTAATATTTCCGTAGCACTTAATACTATTAAAAATGAAAATATAAAGGAATATTTTTTAAACATAATGCTCCTACAAATATAAATTGTTTACATGATATAATAATACTATAAATTTAATACCTATTTAAAAATAGCTAGATTTAACATAATTAAAGCTTCGGTTATTAATTTTATAATATTTACATTATAGTTTCATAATGAATACTTAATCACAAAAGAATATATGTAAATACTTATTTTTATTAGATGAAATATTCACTTTTGATAGTTTGTTTTAGTTGTTTTTTATTGATTGGGGCTTGTAAACAACATACATCATCTATTGAACGATCAAATAATGTCGTTACCACAATACTTTATGAAATCAATAATCCATCTAAAACATATAAATGTGTTTATTATTCAAGAATAGGGGATACTAATGCCCAGTTAATTTTACATATGTGTGTATTACCCATACATGCACCACTGGATAGTACAAGTGATGGCAATGTTTTAATTGCGCAAATAAAAAATTTGAAAGAAGAAAAAACACAACTATTTACGTCTAGATGGGAGAATGATTCATTGCTTGAAGTAGTATTAATGACAGATTTTTTAATGAAAAAGCAAGAAAATTATTTTATAAATGGAACAGATACTATACAAATTAAGTATGTTCCATAGTAATTAATAGGATTTAATCCAAACGGTTCAAGCCTGCTTTTGCTTTTTGAGAGAGGCTGTTTACATACTCATGGTCTTTCATCGACAGGCATAAATTATAATATTTAATGGCCTCTGTTTTATTGTTTTTCTCCTCGTATATATAGGCCATTTGCAATGCTGCATTGGCGGCATAATAATAGGGTTTGTCTTTCCCTTGATTGATTACTACTTGATAGGCAACTAGTGCATTACTGATATCTTTAGTCAAATGTAAATAGCGTGCCTTACGATACAGGTATTCCAATTTCTTTTTGGTATCGACATAATCATCATCCTGAATCGTTTGTAAAATTAATTTGGCTTTATCATAATTTCCGCCATCACAAAGCAATCGCAATTTCAACAGCTTGATATCGGGTACTTGATTGCTATTGGCTTCTTTCATTGCTTGTTTATCTGCATCGATAATTTCTACACCAATGTCCTTTACCTTGGCAATAGCTGTTTTGTATGCTTCTGCTCCGCTGTTTAATAATGCTAACCAAGCTAATTTTTGTTGAACAGTTTTTTTATAGTTTTCGCTTTTAGTGTTTTTTAAAAAGATATCAAAATGTACATTAGCTGTTTTGTCTAATGCATACATCTTACATAATCCAATCAGAAAATCTACGATAGGCATCGATTGATATACAGTATTGGTTCGAGGCATATCAGTGAGGATGCGCAAGGCTTCTGCACTGTGTCCACCATAAGTGCCTATATACCCAGTAATATAATAAGAGAGCGCATTGCCACTAATAGGATAATTGTTTTTTTTGAGGATATTCCATGCTTCTTCTGGTCTATTATTCAAGTGAAATTGGATCATGGAATAGATTACCAAGGTTTCATCTTTATAAATAAAATCAGTTGAGTTATTCTCGATTAGTGTAGATAAGGTTTTAATTCCTTCTTCAATGCTTCCACTTAAACCCAACAACGAACCTCCCCATTTATAGCTGTCAGGAATACTCCCAAACAAGCATTGCAACATGGCTTGTGATTTTTTATTAGGCTTGAAATCTTTGAATTTTAGCGCATTTGATTCAAGTAAATTATTGGCTTTCCGTATATCTAAGATGGCACTTACATAGTCGCCAAATTTCAATTTGATGACCGCCCATTGAATATAGATTTCTGCTTGTGTAAATAAAAAGTAGGGAGAATTTTTATCGCCTTTTTGCAAGGCCGTAATACGTGTGTTTTCATTTTGAAGTAAGAACTGGTAACGGCTTTTATTCTCTGTACAAAAGAGTTCTAAAAAGTCTATATAGTTTTCAAGATAAATAGGAATCAGATTTTTACTATGCTCTGTTCGTTCGGCATCGAGAATACTTTTAGCGCTTTTAGATTTCATTGAAATAATCTCTTGATAAGCACTTTTACATTTGGTATTGAAATCGAAATTTTGTGCTACACTAGAAGAAGTATAACATAAAAAAACCACCATTACACAAATGGTGGTTTTGATTTTTATATAGTTATGATACACTGGAATGGTATACAATTATGCGAATTCAGCAATATTTGGTGCCACTAAGATTCTTCCACAATGTTCACATAAAATAATTTTTTTACGTTGACGGATTTCCATTTGTAATTGAGGAGGTACTTGTGCAAAGCATCCACCACAAGCATCACGTTCTACGCTTACTACAGCTAAACCATTACGATACGCTTTTCTAATACGGCTATAGGCTACTAATAAACGCTCTTCAATTTTTTTAGAAGCAGAATCAGATTTTTTTTGTAAATCTTTTTCTTCTTTATCTGTTTCAGTGATGATTTTATCTAACTCTTTATTTTTAGCTTTAAGAGCTTTTTCTTTATCTGCTATTTTTTTGTTTGTATCGTCAATAGCTTCTTTTTTAGCATCTAATTTAACCACATTTTCTTTGCTTCTTTTTTCAGATAATTGTACTTCTAGTTTTTGAAGTTCAATCTCTTTTGTTAAAGCATCAAATTCACGATTGTTTTTAACATTATCTTGTTGCTTCGTATATTTAGCGATAAGTGTAGTAGCTTCAACAATATTGTTTTTATGTCTAGATATTTCAACATTTAACGCTTCTACATCTTTTTCAAAATTAGATAGACGAGTATTCAATCCTTCGATTTCATCTTCTAAATCTTTTACTTCTAAAGGTAATTCTCCTTTTAATGTATGTATCTTGTCAATTTGAGAATCTATACTTTGTAAGTCAAGTAATAAATTCAATTTTTCATCCATTGATATTTCTTTATCTTTTGTCATAGTCTTATTTTATAAATATTTAATTGGATTAGTATTTAATTCCGAAAAATGAAGTGCAAAATTAGGGAATTTTTGGCTTAATAGCTCAAATATTAATTCTTTTGTGAATTGTTCGCTCTCATAATGACCAATATCAGCTATAATGATTTTGTCTTCTGCATCAAAAAACTGATGGTATTTATAGTCGGCAGTGATAAATACATCGGCATTCTGACGGATGGCATCTTGCAGTAAAAAGGAGCCAGATCCCCCACAAACAGCCACTTTAGTTATTTGTTTTTTTACTAGAGTAGTATGTCTGATACATTGAATATTAAATTTTTCTTTCAATGACAATAGAAAATCTTTGCTATCCATTGCTTGAGGTAAATGTCCAATTTTACCTGCTCCTACCATATCTGTTAAATTATCTAAATGCACTATATCATAGGCTACTTCTTCATAAGGATGAGCTGTAAACATAGCTTTTAGTACTTTGTTCTCTAAATGGGCTAAAAAAACCGTTTCGAAACGAAACTCTTGTACTTCTTCTAATTGGCCTTTCTTACCAATAGTAGGTTGACTGGCTTCATTGCCTTTAAAAGTCCCTAAACCTGGAGTTCTAAAGCTGGTATGGCTATAGTTTCCTATATGACCTGCTCCTGCTTCATGAATGGCTGAGGCTATTTTCTCTACGGCATCTAAGGGCACAAATACGATTAATTTCTTTAATATTTCTTTTTTGGGTTGTAAAACATAGGTGTCTTCTAAGCCTAACTTATTAGCAATCATACTATTAACTCCATCATGAATATTGTCTAGATTGGTATGTATTGCATAAATAGCAATTCTATGTTGAATTGCTTTTATAACCGTACGTTCGATATAATTTTTGCCATTTATTTTTTTTAATCCTGAAAAAATGATGGGATGGTGGGCAATAATTAAATCACAATTATGCTTAATGGCTTCGTCAACAATAGCTTCTGTAGAATCCAAACAGATTAATGCTTTAGTTACTTCTTGTTCGGGATGGCCTACTAATAAACCACTATTATCATACGATTCTTGATAATGTAAAGGAGCTATAGCTTCTAGATAAGAGGTGATTTCTTTTATTTTCATCCCTGTAAAATTAATAAAATTGGATTCATTTGCCATATTATTAGTACTTTTGTAATATTCTAGGTTCTAGTTGAATCTTTTATTCGACAGATGAAAAGGGAATCCTGTGAAAATCAGGAACAGTACCCGCTGCTGTAAGTTCTTATACTTTATTTAGAACAAATAAAGTTACAAATGCTGCAATACTATAGGTCACTTTTACGCCTGGCGTGATGGGAAGACGATTGCAGTAGAACAAGTCAGAAGACCTGCCTAAGAATATTATTTAATTTAAAACCCTGCTTTCGGGAAAAAAAGCAAGAGGAAAGATAATTCTTAGGTACTCCCTATTCTATTTTCTTTTTTCGACGCTTTTTATTAAAGCAAGATTATGAAGTATTGGATACTCGTATTTATTTTATTGTATCAATGGAGTCTTATTGCACAAGATTCTAGCAAGGCTGTGACTGAAAAAATATTGCCCTCGATTTTGATTCAAGAAATGAAAAATAATGCGTTTAAAAATGCTGAAATCTCTTGGAATATGTATATGATTAAAAGCATTCAATCTACCTTCTCATCCAGTTTACATCAGCTTTCACTTGCCAATGTTCGAAATTATGGGCCATCTCAAATTAGTACGGTTTCTATACGTGGATTAGGTGCACAACATGTAGCAACTTTATGGAATGGTATCAATGTAACAAATACCATGCACGGAACAGCCGATGTTTCGCTGTTTATACCATATAGTATTTTACAAAATAATATTATCCGTTATGGAGTATCTGAAGAATATGGTTGTAATAATCAAGTGGCAGGTACCATTTTGCAAAATAATTTTAGCAGAGATGAGACAGGTGTAGACCTTGTATTATCATTACATACGGGTAGTTTTAATAAACATCAACAATATGTTGGACTTAAAAATACAAGTGCCAAACAACTGTTGGGGTTTGATTTTTTTCATGAATCGGCAGATAATAATTTCAAGTATCAATCTACACCGGGCAGTAAGGTATGGGACAAAACCAACAAGCATAGCAAAAATGAAATATATCAAAGCAATCTGATGTATGAGCAACATATTGCATCGCATTTTACATTTCGCGCAGCTGCATCATATACCTATGCATACCGCGAAATAGCACCAGCTTCGCATGAATCTAGCAATGATGCCGTTCAACAAGATCAGCAATTCAAATCATATGCTTCCTTGATGTATAAAAAAAATAAGTTGACTATAAATGCACAAACGGCTTATATATTGGAATCATTAAATTATACCAATACTTCTGCAGCAGTTTATTCAAAAAGTATATTACATAAACAGATTACACAATTGATTTTTCAAAGAGATATAGCAAGAGCCCATCAACTTTATTTAAAACTGGAAAATAATTTTTCTTTAGCCGATAATGCTTCTTATGTAAAAGAAATGCCCTCTCAAAATAATTTGGGTTTATTGCTTAAGTATAGTTATGATGTTAAAAAAATTAATCTAACTGTATCAGCCAATCAACAAGTGATTCAACGCCAACTTGCACCTTTTTTGTTTGAAACGCAAGTGACATATAGACCTCATAAAAATGTTTATATAGTTGCCAAAGGGGTACGTGTATATAGATATCCTACTTTGAATGATTTGTATTGGAATCAAGGCGGACAAACAGATTTGCAAGCTGAAAAAGGATGGAGTGCAGAGTATTCAATTTTTTATGGCGTTACTAAAAATCGTTTTTATTTCAACACCAAAGCCACCAATTTTTATTATTGGATAAACAATTGGATTCAATGGACACCTACTTCTTATGGCTATTGGACACCTAAAAACACGAAGAAAGTTTTTAGCAGAGGCATCGAAATTCAATCGCAAGTAAAATATGAAACTAAAAAAATAAATATACTCCTCAATACAGGTTATACCTATATACTTCCTACACAAGTGAATAATGACGCCTTGTTTGGTAAACAATTGATTTATGAAACGCGACATAAATTTTTTGCAAATTATACTATGAGTGCTTATCATGTGGTCTTATCTTACAGTTTTCAATTTACAGGAAGTAGATATACTAGTTCGGATAATGCATACAGTTTACCAGCGTTTCACACCAGTGATATAAAATTATCCTATGCTTGTCCTCTAAAACAAATGGTTCTTGAACCCTATTTCTCTGTGCAAAATCTAACAAATACTTCTTATCAAATGATGCAAGGCAGGCCGATGATGGGTAGAAATTATATGTTGGGGGTTATTTTTTCATTACATCAAAATCCGAAAGCAAACAATGAAAAATAATTTTTTGAGTATAGTACTATTATTTCTTTTTGCATGTGTGCAGGCACAGTTTGCGCCACCAGCCGGTTATGCAGGCACTACGGCTATTTATAAAGATAGTGCTTGTTTGCTTGCATGGGCTACTTCGGCAACTATTGAACGTGGGTGGGTGAATATACTAGATACTACTTTAGGAAAAACAACGGTGGGTGATGCAAGTAGTGTTTTAGGCAAAGCTGGCGAAAATGGGGTGATGAGTTTAGGAGATGCAGGAGTGGTTACATTGAATTTTGATTATCCGATTTACAATGGACCTGGTTATGATTTTGCGGTGTTTGAAAATTCCTTTCGAGATGATTTTTTAGAGTTCGCATTTGTAGAAGTCAGTAGTGATGGTTCTCATTTTCGAAGATTTCCTGCAACTAGTTTGATTGATACCAGTGTTCAAGTGGATAGTTTTGGATTGATTGATTGTCGACAAGTACATAATCTCGCAGGTAAGTATAGAGCTTTGTTCGGAACACCATTCGATTTAAACGACTTAGCAATTTTTAGCGATATTGATATCATGCATATCACCCAGGTGCGATTGATAGATGTAGTGGGTAGTGTTGATCCCTTGTATGCAACAAGAGATAATGCAGGACGAATGATTAATGATCCTTTTCCGACCCCTTATCCATCGAGTGGCTTTGATTTAGATGCAGTAGGTATCATTCATGCATTAGGTTATACCCGTATTGAAGATGTCACAAGCAATGCAATAAAAGTATTTCCAATGTTGTTGCAAGAAGAAAAAAAGATACAGCTAACAGGAATGCAATCTGTGAATACTATTAGAATACTGGATATACAAGGAAGATTGGTGCCATATACCCTAGTGGGAGAGACGATTGAACTAGAGGATAGTATTGAAGCCGGCATTTATTTTTTACAAATAGAAAAAAACAATAATAGATATACATTTAAAATAACAGTAATGGAATGAAGCAACTAGTAGAAAAAGAAAAAAGTACAATAGCTGAAAAAGATTTTTATATCGAAAATGGCATGTATGTATTTACCGAAAAATACCATTTAAAAAGAGGGTATTGCTGTAAGAGTGGATGTAGACATTGTCCGTATGGATTTAATAAAACAAACAAAAAGTAATGAAGCATTTATTTATAATTATTACTTTGGTCTTGACGCTTACCTATGCTTGTAAGCCCGATGATAATGATGTTCCAAGCAAGGATACGTTTGATGCAACAAAAATGTTGGTCTTGAATGAAGGAAATTTTATGTGGGGAAATGCTACTATGAGTTTAGTTGATTTAAAAAAGGATAGTGTATTACAAGAGGATATTTATCAGAATAAAAATCAGGAAGCCATAGGAGATGTATTGCAAAGTGCTACTATTATTGGCGATAAAATTTATCTAGTAATTAATAACTCTGGAAAAATTGTGGTGCTTGATAAAAAAACGCTTGTCAAAAAACAAGAAAAAACAGGATTAGGTTCGCCGAGATATTTGGTAGATGGACAGAATGGGTATTTGTATGTAAGTGATATTTATGCCAATCATATCAAGGTACTGAATCAAAGTGATTTGAGTGTACATGCTACGATACTTTGTGCAGGCTGGACAGAGCATATGTTGTACGACAATAACCGATTGTATGTATGTAATAAAAGCAGTAAGCAATTATATATAGTGAATACTACTAGTAATACTATTATGGACAGTATGGATATTGGATATGGAGCGAATAGTTTATTGATTGATGCTACTCATCAATTATGGATTGCCAGTGATGGGAAGGCCAGTGATGGTATTGATGCAAAGTTGATTAAATGCAGTATTAGCCTGAGCGGATTGAGTATATTGCATAGTTGGAACGTATCTACGAGTGTAGTTAGTTCATTATGCAACAATGTTGCAAAAGATAAACTCTATTATAAACAAGGTGAATCTATATATGTGATGGATATATCGGCAAGCAGTTTGCCTAGCAGTGCCATCATCACCAAGAGTGGAGCGATTTGGTATGGCTTGGGCATTGAACCCAGCAGTGGAGATGTAATTGTAGCAGATGCACTAGACTATGTGCAGCGCAGCACTATTTACAGATATTCAGCAGATGGCACACAGCTCAAAGCACAATATAAAGCGGGGATTATCAGTAATGGATTTTTGTTTGGGGAGTAGGGGTATCTAATTTAATAATATCTTAAAAAATTTCTCCTTAACTTTGTAGTACATTAAAGTACAGGTGCAGGAAAAATCTCTTGCGCCCTATTGGCTTTTATGTATGGTGAATCATGCAGATAAACGATATTATACAACAGTATCAAAACGACTCTAAAACGCAAACGATTTTAGAGCAATTAAAAGCGCATCCACAAAGCAGAATCAAATTAAATGGTTTGGTAGGTGCGAGCGAGAGTTTTATTATTAGTGCCTTATATCGATGTGCTTCTTTTCATCATGTGATTGTGATGAGCGATAAAGAAGAGACCGCTTATATGCTCGAAAATTTACGTCACTTATTGCCACAAAAAGAAATTTTATTTTTGCCCGATTCCTTTAAACGTCGCGCAAAATTTGAAGAAATCAATACCCATAATATTTTACAACGAACCGAAACTGTAAATAAAATTTCGCATCCGAATGCTAAAGCAGAAATTGTAGTGACGTATCCAGAAGCGCTGTTTGAAAAAGTGGTGAAGTCGGAAGTGCTGCATAAATCGTCGATACATATAGAAGTGGGAGAGAAAGTGAATATTGAAACCATCACTGAAATACTAGTAGAATATGGTTTTGAATTTACTGATTTTGTGTATGAGCCGGGACAATTTTCGGTACGTGGAGGAATCGTAGATATTTTTTCGTATGCCAATGAATATCCCTATCGAATTGAATTGTTTGATGCCGATGTAGAAAGTATACGAACCTTTAATCCAGAAACGCAGCTGAGTGAAAAGAAAATCAGAAGTGTATCGATAGTACCTAATATAAAAACACAGTTTGAAGCTTCTCAAAAAACATCCTTCTTAAATATCTTACCAGCAGATACATTGATTTGGATTAAAGATTATGATGGATGTATGACTTTATTGGAAAAGTGTTTTGATGGAGCGGTTGATTTTAAAGACAGCAATCATGAAGGGAATAACGATGATCATCCATTTGCAGGAGCTGATGGATTGTTGAATACTGTTTCTGTTGAAAATACGATTGCTCAATTTGAAGCTAGAAGTATTATAGAGATTGGAGTGTCTTCCACTTTACAAAGTACATGTAGCATCGATTATCATTTACGTCCGCAGCCTTCCTTTAATAAGAACTTTGATTTGTTGATTAAAAATTTAGGGCAGCATGTAGATGAACATATTATCACATTTATCTTTTCAGATAATCATAAACAGATAGAACGCTTCTATCATATTTTTGAGGATTTAAAAGCTGAGGTAAAATTTTCCCCAATTTATACGTCTATTCATGCAGGTTTTATTGATGAAGATTTAAAAATGGCCTTTTATACCGACCATCAAATTTTCAATCGATTTCATAAATATGCTTTGAAACAAGGCTTTTCGAGCGATAAAGCCCTGTTGTTAAAATCTCTACGCGAATTACAAACAGGCGATTATGTTACGCATATTGATCATGGAGTAGGACGATATTCAGGATTAGAAAAGATAGAAGTAAATGGGCAGATACAAGAAGCAGTACGATTGATATATGCGAATAATGATATATTGTATGTGTCTGTCAATTCGCTACATAAGATCAGTAAGTATAGTGGTAAGGAAGGCACTGAGCCGAAGATATATAAGTTAGGAAGTGATGCGTGGAAAAACTTAAAAGCAAAGACCAAGAGTAAAATCAAGGATATAGCAGAAGATTTAATTAAGTTATATGCCTTGCGTAAAGCACAAAAAGGGTTTGCCTTTAGTCCTGATTCGTATATGCAAGTAGAATTAGAATCATCTTTTGAATATGAAGATACGCCTGATCAATTAAAGGCCACCAATGATGTGAAGGCCGATATGGAGAAAGAGCAACCGATGGATCGATTGGTTTGTGGAGATGTAGGATTTGGGAAAACAGAAGTGGCTATTCGAGCAGCTTTTAAAGCGGTTTGTGATGGGAAGCAAGTAGCAGTATTAGTTCCTACCACCATTTTAGCACATCAACATTATCAATCCTTCAAAGACCGGTTGGATGAATTTAAAGTGGAGATAGATTTTATAAATCGATTTAAATCGACGAAGCAAAAAAAAGAAATACAAGAGCGATTAGCATCAGGTAAATTAAATATTGTGATAGGGACCCATTCGATTGTTTCGAAATCGATGAAGTTTAAAGATTTGGGATTATTAATTATTGATGAAGAGCAAAAATTTGGCGTAGCGGTAAAAGAAAAATTAAAAGAGATAAAGGCGAATGTAGATACTTTGACTTTAACAGCCACGCCTATACCACGTACGTTACAGTTTTCAATGATGGGCGCACGCGATTTAAGTGTGATCAATACCGCACCAGTAAACAGACAACCCGTGAATACGGAAGTAAAAGTATTTAATGGAGAGATTATCAAAGAAGCGATTGAATATGAAGTATATCGAGGAGGGCAAGTGTTTTTTGTACATAATAAAGTAAAAGACATTGTAGATATCAAAACAATGCTATTGAAATTATGTCCGCATATAACAGTAGATATAGCACATGGGCAATTAGAGGGCGATCAATTAGAAGAGGTGATGTTACGTTTTATGAATAGAGAATCGGATGTATTGTTGTGTACGAATATTATTGAGAGTGGATTGAATGTACCCAATGCGAATACTATTATTATTAATAATGCGCATTGGTTTGGATTAAGTGATTTACATCAGTTGAGAGGTAGAGTAGGTAGAGGAAATAAAAAAGCCTTTTGTTATTTATTGTCGCCACCCTTTGTGAATTTGAATCAAGAATCGAGACAACGATTACGAACGATAGAGGAGTTTTCAGATTTAGGAAGTGGTTTTAATATAAGTATGCGCGATTTAGATATACGAGGAGCTGGGAATATATTAGGAGGAGAGCAGAGTGGGTTTATTGCAGAGATAGGTTATGATATGTATCATAAAATATTGGATGAAGCGATACGCGAATTAAAACATCAGAAGTATAAAGATTTATACAAAGACGAGATTGAAAAAGAAGAAATACAATATGTAAAGGACAGTCAGATTGATACAGATTTAGAAATGTTGATACCAGATAATTATATCAATAATATCAGTGAACGTATGAGTATCTATACGGAATTAAATTCGATTGATAATGAGACACAGTTAGCAGCGTTTTCAGAGAAGTTGATAGATCGATTTGGGAAGATTCCTAATCAAGTATTAGAATTGTTTAATGCGATACGAATTAAATGGTTAGCTAAGAAATTGGGTATGGAGCGAATTGTATTTAAGAAGAAGCAGATGAAATGTTATTTCACCGAAAATGAGCATGCTGCATTTTTTCAGAGTGATGTATTTGGTCAGGTGATGCATTATATACAAGAGAATCCACAAGGGGCGAGTTTAAAGCAATCGGGAACCAATTTGATTTTAATTTTAGAAGGGATAAGCAGTATGCGACATGCCTATTCGAAGTTAGAGGATATATTGAGTAAACAAGAGGTTTAAGATTGAATTTGAAAATTTAGTTATAGTTTTGTAGAAGTATGGAAATACAAGAGTTAATTATAGGGCCAATCTATTTTGTAGTTATACTTTTAGTGGCATATGCCAATAGAGGAGTGGCTGGAGATGGTGAAATGCAAAAACATTTCTTGAGAGGATTATTATTAAAGTTGGTGGGTTCAATATTCGTTTATATTGTATATTTTTTTATATATAGAGGAGGAGATAGTACAACATACTATAATAATGCATTGTTGTTAAATGATGCATTGTATAATGATATATTTATAGCTATAAAATTGTATTATAAAGATCCAAAGGTGTATGATTTTGACACCTATTTATGGTTTCGTTCATTAAATGCTGAAGATACTAGTTCTTATTTTTTAGTTAAAGTAACCTCTATATTTAGTGTATTCTGTTTTTACAGTTATTTAGGTATAGCCTATCTGCTGTCTGTATTATCATTTGCAGGTATTTGGAGAATGTTCAAAATGTTTACTAAAATTTATCCTCAGCATATAGATAAGCTTGCTATATCATTTTTATATATTCCTTCCGTGTTTTTCTGGGGTTCAGGACTTTTGAAAGATACGATCACCATTGGATTTTTAGGGTTTTTAGTATCGGCTATTTATTATATAGCTATTATGCGAAAGAATATTATATGGAATCTTTTGCTCATAATGATAAGTGTATATATGATTGGTATCTTAAAAGGATATATTTTGATGGCGATGATCCCTGCGATTATTCTTTGGATATTTATAACATACCGTAGTAAAATTAAATCAAAACTTACTAAAGCATTAGTCACACCATTACTAATTATAGTGATAGCAGTATTAGGATATGTTATATTAAATGCATTAGGAAATACCTTCCAAAAATTCAGTTTAGATAATTTAGAAATGAAAGCTAAAGGGATGCAAACATGGCATACTTATGTGGTGGACGTGTTAAATGATGGACAGGGTTCTTCTTATAATTTAGGAGATTTAGATTATAGTGTTACGGGTATTATAAAGAAAATTCCAGCAGCCATAAACGTGGCTTTGTTTAGGCCTTATTTATGGGAGATTAGATCCTCCATTATGTTGTTATCTGCTGGAGAAAGTTTAGTGATATTGTTTTTTACACTAAGTGCTATCTGGTATTTTTTCAAACATTTTTATTTTGCAGTAAAATTTATTGGAGATAATCCAACTATTATTTTTATGTTGGTGTTTTCCTTAGTATTTGCATTTTCGGTAGGTTTTAGTAGTTATAACTTTGGAGCGCTATCCAGGTATCGAATCCCTTTATTGCCGTTTTATATTGCTGCCATATTTATTGTTCGAGGCGAATTAAAGCAGTACGACACCTATTTGGAAAAGAAGAAATATTACCTTTTATAATTTATATAAATGCTTTATAATCTATAAATAACGATAGGTTGACTTAGAAAAAAAATAGTACATTTGTATAAATTTTAAATATCCAAATGCTTTTTAATTCTATACAGTTTTTAGTATTCTTTGTAATAGTTAGCATTTTATTTTATGTTTTAGCACCTAAATATCGTTGGATATTATTATTGATAGCGAGTTGTTATTTCTACATCTCATTTATACCCGTATATATTTTAATTTTATTTTTTCTAATTCTGCTCGATTATTTTGCTGCCATCAAAATTGAGGATGAGCCATCAGAGTCGAAAAAAAGATTGTGGATGCGACTCAGTTTATTGGGCAATTTGGGGATACTTGCGGTATTTAAATATTATAATTTTTTGAATGATAATATTTGTCATTTGTTTGGATTAGTAAATGTATCGAACCCAATTCCTTATTTACATATTATTTTACCAATCGGTTTATCTTTTCATACGTTTCAATCGATGAGTTATACCATTGATGTATATAAAGGCAAAGTAAAAGCAGAGCGACATTTAGGTATTTATTCTTTATTTGTGATGTTCTATCCGCAATTAGTTGCTGGACCTATTGAGAGAGCTACTTCCTTATTGCAACAATTAAAGAAAAACGATTCAAAATTAGAGTTTGATAATGTAGCGATAGGTTTATCTATGATGTTTTGGGGATTGTTTAAAAAGGTTGTGGTGGCAGATACAGTAGCCTTATATGTAAATAGTATTTATAATAATGCAGGTATTAATCATGGTATTACCAATATAGTTGCCACTTGGTTGTTTGCTATACAAATTTATTGCGATTTTTCTGGATATTCGGATATTGCGATTGGTGCGGGCAGAGTGATGGGTTATAGAATGATGACTAATTTTAGTTTGCCTTATTTTTCTAAGAGTATAACAGAGTTTTGGCGAAGATGGCATATTTCACTATCCAGTTGGCTTAGAGATTATTTGTATATCTCATTTGGGGGGAATCGTAAAGGGAAAATCAGAACCTATTTGAATTTATTTTATACCATGTTATTGGGTGGCTTGTGGCATGGTGCTTCTTGGAACTTTGTAATATGGGGGGCATTAAATGGATTGTATTTAAGTGTAGAGAAATTTCTTAATTTAAATTTTGATAGAAATAATAAGCCTTTTTTACTGAAAGTACTTTATACATTTATCACCTTCAATTTGATTTGTATCACATGGATTTTCTTTAGAGCAGATACATTAGAAAACGCCTTATTATTTATTAAAAATATTTTTGTCATCAAAGGTTTTATGAAGCTTCGTATTCAAGATACAAGTATCATGTCGAATGTAGTATTTGGAGTGGTAGTGTTATTATTATTTGAATATTTTGTATTGCGTAAGAGAAGTCTAGAAGGCATCTATAGAAAGCATCCTAGAGTATTGATGGCATTTAATATTATACTGGTATTGTTTATTATATTGTGGGGTGTGAGTGAAGGAAGTCAGTTTATTTATTTTCAATTTTAACCATGGAATTAAGAAAAGTATTAACTTATTTAGGAATTATGTTCGCTGCTTTACTACTACTTAATGTGGTAGGCGAGAAGTTTCTTAGTTTTCTCTATTTGAAAAATAAATTTGGACAAAGTGGTGGCAAGATAAATTACTATATGAAATTAAAGCCTGAAACAGATTTGCTGATTTTAGGAAATTCAAGAGCTTTATATCAAATTATTCCAGATAGTTTTAAAGTCGAAAATACTTATAATCTTTGCCATGCAGGAATGGATGATTGTTTTCAGTTAGGATTATTGCATTATATATTATCGCACGATAAAAAACCTCAAACCATTTTATTACAGATTGATCCGGAATTTTATAGTAAAACCGATCAAAAAACGGCGTTTATATCTACCGATATTCAGCATTTGAAATACTATTACGATAAAGATTCAATTGTTCGATATCATGTAAATCAGATGTCGGCTTACGAAAAATATAAGAATTTGATTCCTTTATATAAATACAATGGAACCGTTATCTCCTTGTTTAAAAATTTCTTACATTCTTCCAAAGTGGGCACAGATAAGTTAAAAGGATATACCAAAGTACTTCCCACCAAAATGGATAGTATGAATACAGTGAATGCATTTAATGTAAATGCTCCCAAGAAAAAATATGTGTATGATGTGGAGCGAAGTAAATATTTATTAGATATTATTGCGGTATGCAAACAATATAATGTGCAATTGATTTGCTTTACATCACCCCATTATAAATACAATAAAACATATTATTCTGAATTAAAATCTAATCTAGATGCCTTATTTGAGCAACATCATATTAGGTATATCGATTTTGATGAAAATATTAGTTTAGTTAGTCAAATTGAATCGCCCAATTATTGGAAAGATCATATGCATTTAAATTTACGTGGAGGTGCATTAGAGTCGCATTATCTAGCGAATATAACAGATTCTATAAGTGTGATAAAAAAATAAAGATATGTCAAAAAAGATTGACTTAATGATTATAGGTGCTCAGAAAGCAGGAACCACAGCGCTAAAAAATTACTTAAATGAACACCCTCAAATTACAGGGCATCCACAAACAGAGTTTTCTTTTTTAAAAGAAAATGAAGAATATGAAAAAGGTTTCGATTTTGCATTTAGTAAATATTTTAATTCGCCTACTTACAAAGACAGCAATAAAATAATTGCAAAGTATGTAAGTATCTACTACGAAGAAGAGTTGTTACAGCGTTTGGCAAAACATAATCCTGCTTGTAAGTTGGTATTTATTATTAGAGAGCCAGTTGCTAGAGCTTATTCTGCCTATTGTATGGAGCAATTTAATGGTTGGCTCAATAGAGATAGTCATGAAATGATAGATGTAATTAAGAAGCAACAATATCAAGATACCATGTATCGATTGTTTATCAATATGGGATTATACGATGAGCATATCGAATTGATTTATAAATATTTTCCAAAAGAACAAGTGAAAATCGTTTTGTACGAAAATTTGAATAAAAATTCACTTGGCACATGTAAAGAAATATTTGAATGGATGGGTGTTGATGCATCATTTAGTCCGAATGTAGAAAAGAAATACAATGAAACTAAGACTGCGAAAAGTGATAAGCTTACAAAATTGATAACTTCTTTAAAAAGTGATAAGAACAAACTAAAAATTATAGCGAAGAAAATTCTCCCTTATAGTCTGTTTACAAAAATTGGTAACTCCATTGTAGAATATAATAAATCGAGCAAAAAACATAAACCGATATCTAACGAACTATTCACCTTTTTGCATCAATTTTACAAGCCACATAATGATAAGTTTACGGCTTTAACGGGTATTGACATCAGTCATTGGAATAAATAATTAGGCTAGTACTTTTTCATAAACACTTAGATATCTCTCAATGCCTTTCGATAGGGCATAAAAGTTAGTGGCTCCGTTTCTAATTTCTTCTTTATTGAAAGATGCAGTATGTAGTTGTTCAATAACGCTTGTATATGATTTATCGTCAAATGAATCGATCACAAAGCCTGCATGATAATCATTGATGATAGAAGCGGTATCGCCCACATTACTATTGCAAATAATAGGAATACCTAAACTCATGATTTCTCCTTGTTTTGTAGGAGAAGATGCTTTTTTGGAGTATAAAGGTTTAATAAAGAAAAGCGAGAAGGTAGATAAGCTAATTAAATACGGCATCTCATCTCTTTTGCCTGAAACTACTATAATATTATCGGTGTTTACTTGGTTGTTTATAGCATATTGTAATACTTCTTCTTTAGGACTATTCGTAATAAAGAGAAATTTTGCATGACTATTATATGTAAGTAATTTTTTGTAGAAGAGCATCATTTCATTCGTCATATACCAAGTACCAATAGAGCCAATATAGCTAATAACAAAATCGTTTTTATGAATTTGCAACTTAGTTGCAAATTCATTTAGCCTGTTCGAGTCAATATGATGGTAACTAAATTTATCAGTGTCAACACAACAAGGAATAACTTCGATAGGAATCGGTTGGTTTTTAAGGTTTTTCCAAGAATGTATTTCATCTTTACCATTATGTGTTAAGCTAATAGTATAATCTGCTTCATTAAAAAAAGATTGTTCTTTCTTTTTAAAATAATTGTATATGAATTTATAAATAGGATTGTTTAGGTTCCAAATATTACCATCTACCCGCTCATTCACCCAAAATCCACGCATATCAAAAATAAATTTTGTGTGGAATTTCTTTTTCATGTATAATCCTGCAAATGCTGCTATATAGCTTCTGCAATGGATGATATGAAAAGGTCTTTCATTATGCAGTCTTTTGACTAAATCGAAGAGTTCGTATAGGTCATATATAGTAGAAAGTACAGGAGGTTTTTTGGTGTATTTTAATGGAAACCAACGAATATCTGAAGTAGCACAAATAGCTTGAATTTCGTTTTTGTTTTTTTCATATACTTCACTTTTTTCAAAACTGATAAGTGTAAATGTATAATTTTTTTTTGCAATACCTCTTATGTAAGGCAATACTTGCGATTGACCTAACGGGTCAGTCATTCCATCGTAAGAGATATAGAGAACAGATTTTTGCTGTGTATTCAATTTATTATAGAGGATAGTGTTTAATATGATTATTGGTAATAAGCGTATTTCTATTTTTAATACTTGTTTTATATGAACCTTTTATATAGTGCATCAAAAAATTTAGTTTGACGCTGAAATTCCACATTTTGGTATAGTATAATGTACCTGCTGCAATTTCACTTTGTTTAATACTATTGATAGATTCGTTTTGAGCTAATTTTTTAATGGTACGAACATACATATCATGTGCATGATTCATTACTTTAATGTGAAGCTCTAGTAGATTTTCTTCTCCGCTTAAAGGAGTAAGTTCAGTGCCAATGATATTTCCTGAATCTATTCCAAGATCGAGCCACATCATGGTATTTCCAATCAGATAGGCTTGATTTGTAGCAATACACCAATTGGTGCAGTTGGGGCCACCTTTGATATAAGGAGATAAGCCCGTATGTAAATTGATAAAACCTTTAACACCTTTAATCGATAAAATCTCTTTTTTAATTAAGCTAGTACCTGAAATCAAAATATAATCAGGTTGTATTTTTTCGATGAAATCAATAGTTTCTTTTGAATTGATTTGAGATACTGTAATCGAATCGATAGTATTATGTAAGCTAGAAGATTTGTAATAATTCAATAAACCAACCCAAGCATTTTTAAGCATAAAAAATAATATTCTATCTGCTAATTTACTAGCTAAAAATGAAATATTCATCTTTGCTTTAGTTGGCTTACGTGCTTCTAATACAACGCCCTCAATGTTTACCGCTTGATGTATTTTTTCAACAAGTGCAATTTGATTCGATTGATTTCCACAAAGCATTACTAATTTCATGATTTGAACATATTTTTTATTTTATAATAAATACCTTCAGCACGAAGCAATGTTTTTATATAAGATTCATTATACAGTTCTAATCGAGGAATATTAAAATTAGAATGTATAATTGGGTTGTAAATGTTGAAATCTACAGCTAAGCCCATTTGATAACCTACTTTTTTGGAGCATTCTATTACTTTTTGGTTATAACTTCCCACAGGATAAGAGATGGTATATGGATAATAACCTAGTTGAGCATGGATTTGATTATAAGAATGCGCTAATTCAGTAAATAACTCGTCTTCGTTATCAATGGTAGCAAGGGGAGGATGCGATTTTGTGTGAGAGCCAATGCAGACTAAATTTTTATCGAATTGTTTTAATTGTTCCCAGCTCAGCATCATATTGGATGGCAATGCCACATCATCAAAGCTAGTTTTTATTTGCGCTATTATTTCTTGTCGTTTGTTATTAGGAACCTTTTTTAAAAATTGTTTTAATTTTTTTCCGTAATTAATTAATTCGACTTTGGAGTTGCTATTTGTAGTGCTAAATTCGCCTAAGTTGTTTTGAAAAGCACTTAAATCTAATGTTGTTTTCTGTGTATGGTTAAAAAGATAATCGACATTATAAGTCCATGTAGCTTCGTTTTTATCAATACAATCGGTGACAATATAGAGCGAAGATTTTGCTTTATACTCTTGCATGATTGGTAAGGCATACTCCAAAAAATCGAAATAGCCATCATCAAATGTAAGCGCTGCTATAGGTTTTTTTACTTTAGAAAAATCAATAGTATGTAATTCTTCTATAAAAAAAATTTCATATTTTTTGGCTATATAGGCAATGATTTTTCTAAATAAGACTGGATCCATTGGGTCCCAAAGTGGATCTCGAACGGGGCTTACCCGATGAAATAATAAAACTTTAATTTCTCTAGCAACTGAGTTATGCATTATTATTTTCGTTAAGCCACATATGCAAAATGATTAATGACCAAATTCTATTGTATAAGAAATCATCACCGTTTTGCCATCTAGTAATAAGACTTTCTACTTCTTCGTATTTTACAACATTATGTTTTCGAATGATTGGGCCATTTAAATAATCTTTAATTAAGTAGGCTAAATCAGATCGAAGCCAGTTGTTTAATGGAATACCAAAACCCCATTTAGGTCGGTCGAAAAAGTGTTTAGGCACATAATCATATAATATATCTTTTAAAATATATTTAGAAGTATTTTTTTGGTATTTGAATTTCTCTGGTAAGTTTAATGCAAATTCAATGATTCGATAATCGAGTAAAGGAACTCTAGATTCAAGCGAATACTTCATACTTGCACGATCTACTTTAACTAATAAATCGTCAGGTAAATAATATTTCAAATCGAAGAATGCTTGCGATTCCATAGAATCTAATTCTCTTCTTAATTTAAAATTCTCTACAAGTTGATAATTTTCAGTTGGTGTGCTAGCTAGTAGATTACGAATTTCGTTTTTGCTGAAAAAATATTGTTCTTGTGAAAATATATGTGATTTTAAGGAAGCTTTATCGTTTGTATCGAGCAATAATGCGATACGTTTATATTTAGGTTTCATTTTAGCAAATATAAACTTAGCAGGTTTTTGATAATATTTGAACAAATTAGAATCAAATCGCTTCGCCCATTTATACATGCCATATCCTAAAAATAATTCATCTCCTCCATCCCCACTTAAAGTCATTGTTACATGCTGCTTTGCCAGTCTACTCACTAACATAGTAGGTATGGCAGATGGATCGGCATAAGGTTCGTCGTAGGTACTAGTTATAGAGCCAACTAAATCTTGTGCTTCTTTTACAGAAACCATCATTTCAGTATGTTTACTTCCAATATGTTTCGCTACACTAGCAGCATATTCGCTTTCATTTTTAGTAGTATCTTTAAATCCAAGTGAAAAAGTATTGATAGGTTTATTGCTATTCGCTTGCGCAACGGCACTAACAAGAGAGCTATCTATTCCTCCACTTAAAAAAGTCCCAAAAGGAACATCGCTAATCATTCGATATTTAACAGAAGTTTCTATTAAATATTTTAGCTTTTTCTTTGCTTCGCTATAATTATTAAAGGTATCAAAATCTACTTTATCTTCTAATTCCCAATAAGGTTCAAGGTTAAAAATATCTTTATTGATATGAAGTTTATGACCTGCAGGAAATTTTTTAATTTCATTGTAAATAGTCAAAGGTGCAGGGATATAACCTAGATGTAAATAGTGATTAATCGCTTCTTGACTAATGGTTAATTTACTTTTTAGTTGAGGCAATTTAGAAAGTGCTTTTAACTCAGAAGCAAATAGAAAATTAGTGCCATCCCAAAAATAATATAAGGGTTTGATTCCAATACGATCTCGATACACAAAAAGATGTTTGTCCACTTTGTCATAGATAGCTATTGCAAACATACCGTTGAGGCGATTTACAAAATCAACTCCCCATTTAGCAAATGCTTCGAGTATAACTTCGGTATCTGAATTGGTTTTATAATAGAAGTTGTCGTTGTTCACTCGAACTTGATTGCTCAATTCTTTGAAATTATATACTTCTCCATTATAGATAATTACATATCTATCATTAAAAGAAGTCATAGGTTGGTTTGCCACTTCTCTAAGGTCAATAATACTCAAACGGCGGTGTCCGAGACCTACTTGATTATCGATGAAGAATCCATCTGAATCAGGACCGCGATGCTTAATAGCATCGGTCATTTGTTTTAATTCAATTTTTGATATAGAATTATCAAAACTATAATATCCAGCAATACCACACATATATATTCTAAATTATCTTCGGTTTATTAAGAGAAAGGATGTTTCGTTTGTGAAAGCTTACAATAAGGATGGTATTCGCCTACTAAACCAATTGGTTGCGTATGACGAATATCATGAACGATCTGTATAGAAGGTTTTGCTTCTAATAATTTAAAGCCATTTCCCGCTAAAACTTCTTTGTATGAAGTAGTATGTAAGTCTGTAAATCCGTCACTAAATTCAATTTCTTCTCCTTCAATTTTCATAGAGCGATAGGTTCTTTTTCCTTGACTTCTTACTTCATCAGGAATAGTTGATTCATTGATGCTTAGAAACCATCTTACTTTAGCTCTACTAAATTCAAGGTATCCAGCAGCTCTATCAAAAGTGTGTACATGTACATCATTTCTTTTTACATCTCCAAAAATCCAAGTGAGCATATCAAAGAAATGTACTCCAATGTTTGTAGCTACACCACCTGATTTATCTAAATCGCCTTTCCAACTAGTATAATACCAATTGCCTCTAGACGTGATATAGGTTAAATCAAATTCAAATATTTTATCAGCGGGAGCATTTTTCACCCTTTCTTTAAGCGCAATGATTGCAGGATGTAAACGCAATTGAAAGATATTATATACGTTTTTACCTGTTTCTTTTTCAAGCTCCGCAAGATTATCGATATTCCATGGATTTAGTACCAATGGCTTTTCGCAAATAACATCGGCATGTTGACGTAATCCAAAACGAATATGAGCATCGTGTAAATAATTAGGCGTACATACACTTACATAATCAATAGGTGTTTCACTACGTCTCAGCTTTTCAATATGTCTATCAAATCGTTCAAATTCTGTGAAAAAAGAGGCATTAGGAAAATAGCTATCGATGATACCTACGCTATCAAATTTATCTAATGCAGCCAATAAGTTATTGTTCGTTTCTTTAATGGCTTTTAAGTGTCTAGGTGCTATAAAGCCAGCCGCTCCAATTAATGCAAAATTTTTCAAAATAGAAAGATGTAGTTTTGCTTACAAAGTTAAATAAATAATAAATATAAATACAGCTTTTATCAATTATTTATTCCAGAAAGATATCGGGCAATCGCCTCTACAATTCTTTCAGAAGTCTTTCCATCCCAGTATTTGGGCGATTTAGTTGTTGTTTTAGGATTCGATTCAATTTCAGCTACTTTTTGAATAATTAGATTTACATCCAAATCTAATAATTGGTTGGTCCCTTCTGTAATAGTAACGGGTCTTTCTGTGTTTGGACGAATAGTTAAACAAGGTACCTGTAAGAAGGTAGTTTCTTCTTGAATGCCACCAGAATCGGTAATTACGATAGATGCATGTTTAATTAATTTCAGGAAATCAAAATAGCCCAGTGGATCGCAAAGAAGAATATTTTTATTGGTATTGAAATTTTCGCCTACAGCCCATTTGGCTATATTGTTTTTTGTGCGTGGGTGAACAGGGAAAATACAAGTATACGTAGCTGATAATTCTTCAATGAGTGCTAGTAATTTACTTAAATGTTCTTTATTGTCTACGTTTACTGGTCGGTGAAACGTGAATAGAATATACTTTTTTTCACTTACTTGTAGTTGATTTAAAATAGCTGATTGGTCTATCATAGTGCTAGATTCAATCAAAGTATCTATCATACTATTTCCTACAAAATGCATAGATGCGGGTTGATGACCTTCTTTAATAAGATTTTCCATACCACTATCTTCAGTGATGAAATATAAATCACTTATTTTATCGATTAATATTCGGTTCACTTCTTCGGGCATACTCATATCGAAGCTACGCAATCCGCTTTCTATATGCGCCACAGGAATACCTAGTCTGTTGGCTACGAGTGCACAAGCTAAAGAAGAGTTGACATCGCCTGGTACGACTACTAAATTAGGTTGTAGCTCCGTACAAATCTTTTCCATATTGTTCATGATTTGTGTAATGACAGAGATTTGCGAGCCTGGTTCGAGCACAAATTGGAAATCAGGTTTTTTAATCTGTAATTGATTAAAAAACACTTCGTTCATTGCGTTGTCGTGATGTTGACCGGTATGCAGCAAGAAGTAGTCAACATTAGGATAATTTTTAAAATGTTTTTCTAGTTGCGTTATCTTAATAAAATTGGGTCTTGTACCCACACAAACTAATACTTTTTTATTCATTTGAATCTAATTCTAATAGATATGATGCTAATAATTTTGTTTGGTTTTCCCTTGAATACATTTGAATTGCTTCTGTATTAGGGCTTGTAAAAATAGAACTATTTTGTTGTTTTTGTTTTATTAAGCTTTCGATACAAGTTTTAGTTTCAGCTACATTATTACAAATATAACCCAGGTTTGCTTGTTCTAGTGTCGATTCGAGCTCGTCATGATCGCTTGGACAGAGTAATACAGGCTTATTCAGTGCAATATATTCATACAGTTTGCTTCCAATAATTCCTTTTTTGTTTTTATGCGCTACCATCAAAAGTAAATCAGCATCCATTTGCATTTGTAAGATTTCTGTTTTAGGAATACGATCGGTTAATAGCAATTCGATACGAGGATTAGTGAGTAATTTTTCTACCCAAGCAGCCATATCTTTTTTTATTTTAATGCCAGGGCATTTAAATTTTATATTAAATCCTTCGGGTGGATTAATTTGATTTAGAGCCTCTATAAAAACAGTGATATCTTGTGTTTCGTAAAGAGTGCCATTATGCACAATAACCAATTCATTCTTGCTGCTTTTAGGTTGATATTTTGCCATTTCTGCAATTTCTTTTGGATCAAAACCATTCAACACTTTCTTTGTTTTTTTATGATGGAATGCAGCTAATTTTTTTGTAGCGTATTCGGTATTCGCTGTAATTAAATCCGTATTAGAAATCCATTTTTTTTCAAAGTATTGTTGACTTTTCCAAAGGAGTCTTCGAATGCCTGTAAAGGTAATAATCTCAGAGGTAGTCCATTCATCTCTATAATCGGCAATCCATTTTAGGGAAGGATATTTTTTCTTTAGTAAGTAACCTAAAAAAAATTGTTCAAATGGATTCCCTGAAATAATAAGATAAGCTATATCCGGATTTTTTTTTATATAATCATCAGCATAATGATATAAATTATTAAATGGAATAAATCGTATAGAATAATTCTGAAGAAGTAAATAGAGTGTGGTAATCAATTTACTTATGAATTTATAAATACTTTGATGTTCGCTTTTGATAAAACATCGATCTCTAAAAGATGATTTATAAGGGAGGTAATGAATTTCAGCATCATGGTTTTGAACTATATGTACTTTGTCTTCAGTGGGAGCTAATCGTTGGTATTCAGTTAATTCTTTACCTGACCAAAATCGAGTGATAATGATAGGGTAATATCCATACTTTGGTAAATAGGTAGCCCAACTACCCGGTCTAGAAGAAGCAGTAAGATTGCAGGGGGTAAAAAAATAGGAAAGTATAATAATTTTTTTCAAAAAAAATGCTGCTTATTTTATAATTGAACTTAAGAATACCAAAGATAAATAATTTATCTAAATTTGTGTTTACATATCTGTTGTATAAATTGAAAAGCAAACATTTAATACTCCTTACTTCCTTTTACCCTTTTGATAATAAAGAAACTTTTATTGAAAATGAGATAGCCTATTTATCGAAAAGTTTTGATACCGTTCAAATAGTTGCAGTAGCTAAATTACATAACGATTTGATTAGACCAATACCTGCAAATTGTAGTGCCATTAATATCGGCAAGCAGATTGTTGAAACGCCTATCAAATTATCTTGGTTTTTTAATTATGCGTTTATTGTTGAGTTTGTTTTGAATTTATTTAGTAATCCATTAAAGAATAAAATATTAATACGTTCTTGGATTAAATCACATCGTATTGCATGTTTAGTTAAACCCTATGTTAAGCCAAATACATTAGTCTATTCGTATTGGCTCGATGATAAATCTATAGCACTTACTTTATTGAAGAAGCAACATCCTCAAATACAAACCATAGCAAGAGCACATAGATGGGATATTTATAATGATGAGCATTTATTTGCTTATTTTCCTATGCGAAAGTATTTGATGAAAAATATAGATGCTGTTTATGTCATATCAACACATGGATATGAGTATTTACGTGAACGTTATGCAGGTAATTATAAGATTTCTAGATTAGGTGTATTTGAAAATCATTTTTCTCTTTTAAACGAAAAGTCAAAAGTATTTAAGATTGTTACTTGTTCGGCAGTGATTAGTAGAAAAAGATTGCACTTGGTGGCAAAAAGCTTGCAGGAATTGCAGGTGGGTATTCCAGTTGAGTGGACGCATATTGGCGATGGGGAATTGATGCATGAATTAGTTGAGCTCACCAAAAAATTTCCAACGAATATTAAAGTTAATTTTTTAGGGAATATTAAAAACAATCTGATTGCATCCATTTATAGCAATGGACAATTTAATTTATTTATAAATGTAAGTGAGTCGGAAGGGATACCTGTATCTATTATGGAAGCGATGGCACATAGTATTCCATGTATTGCTACAGATGTTGGTGGGAGTAATGAAATTGTTGTTTCGTATAAAAATGGAATGTTAGTATCTAAAGATATTCAAGTAGAAGCATTGAAAAAGCATATTCAATATTTTATTGAATTGACTTATGAGAAAGAAAATGAGTTAAAAGAAAATGCCTTTAAAACGTGGCAAGAGGAATATAATGCGGATGATAATTATAATGCGTTTATTAAAGAGATAACGCATTTGAATAAGTAGTAAGTAACTTGTCTATATAATTATTTAGATCAAATGATCTACTGTAATGATAGGCGTAGGCCGACATGGAGTCGTATAGTTTTTTGTTGTTAAATAAATCGAAAATAGTGTTTGCAAATTTTTCAGCATCTTGTTCATAAATCATATATCCATTTTTACCTTCGTCAATTAAATCTCTGTTTCCTTTTCCATCAAGCGTCACAACAGGTAATGAAGCTGCCATAGCCTCAACCAGTACAAGCCCGAATGGTTCTATAGTAGCGGTATGAACATAGATATTAGAGTTTTGTAAATAATCAGGTACATTACTTACAGCACCAGGCAATGAAAAGTAATCGTCTAATTTATTTTCGCTTATTTTATTTTTTATAGATTCATATAATTCACCATTTCCTAATAAAACTATTTTGAAATCAATCGTTTTTTTAAATAAAGCTTTTGCAATTTCGATAAAAAATTGTTGATTTTTTTTAGCTACAAAGGTGCCTATATTAATAATGCGAATAGAGTCGTGAGGTATCTCGTTGGTTCTTTTATATTGATCTAGACAGATAGCATTTGGAAGTAAAGTAGCTTTATAGGTGTCTATTGTATTTAATGCGTATTGATAGGTGTCTTTTGAAATGCAGACGAAGTTTGTTCCCTTATTTATATGATATCTCTTAAATAAATATTTTTTTTCAAAATAGTTGGTGAGTAGTTTTTTTTGAAAAAATGTATTGGAACGAAGATTTTCAAACTGCGACATATTATCATGAAAATGGGAGAACCATTTTGCTTTTGGATAGGTGCAAGATCGACTAACAATTTCAGCCTTGAATAGATGAGAGTGAATAATATCAGGTTTAAACGATTCTAGATATTCTTGAAGCGCTGCAATTTGATATTTATTTTTATTCAATAAAGATAATTGCACATTAGCAGGTATGATAGCAATCAGGTCTTTGATGCTATCTATTGGATATTCAATAGTATTCTCAAAAATGACTAATCGCACTTCAACATCTTTTTTTGTAGAAAGAGTGCGTATCATATCGATTACTAATTTCTCAGCACCTCCTTTACGTAAATTAGGTATAATGTGTATTATTCTCATTTGCGATATGAAATCCGTAAAGTACTATCAGCAATTGCTGGTAAAAAATGTTTGAATTCGTAATAGTTATGAATATCGTTTGTCCATTTGTTGATGCCCGAAAAATCACTAGTATTATTAGTTCCGAAGAGTGTAGTAATAAAATGTAGATCGCTTGAATCTAACTTTACTTGATCATAATTAGGAGTAATAATGATTTTGTATTGTGTATGCTGTTTGTCAAATATAGCTTTGATCGCAGTTAAATACATTTTAGATTTCTTCGTTAATACTGCTTTCGTTTTTTGTTTGATTAAAGTAGTATCTCTTTTATAAAACACATCAGATTTATAATAACTAGCAGCATCATATTGTATAAGGCTATCGTATTCGCTATAGTATATATCGCCTGTTTGTTGATTGTACTTAAATTTTTCTTTCCAAATATAAGTCTTCATACTTTCATCAAATTGATGAGATTGATTACATTTAAAGTAAGCTTTCAAGAAATCAGGACTTAAAAAAGCCATTACAAAATATTTGTAGTATTCAATATTTGTTTCTCCAGATATTAAAGGATGGTCTCTAAAAATATGTGCTTCATTGTTTTCAATATCTCTTAGAAGTCTGGCATCTAAAGGTAATAAACAGTTTTTGATGCTATAACCTTCTTTATCTAGATATGACATTTTTTTCATCACTCCCCATATGCTTTCGTCATTAACTCCCATATGAAAAATTAATGAATCATCTATGAATGCGCGCCATTTATCTGTTTGATACATTTTACTTCGTGAGGAACCAAAAATAAAGGAGCTGTATTTGATTTTATTTTCTTGTAAGTATTTGGCTTGATAATGTCTATCATTCATCAATACTCCAATTTCTAGTGGTGAGCTATACGTGTAAATAACTTTTAAAGGATCTTTAATGATAAAGACAAGTGCTAGTATAATGAGTGGAGATAGTAATAACAATCCACGTATTATTATTTTTTGAAGTTGACTATATACGTTATTACTACTCATTAAAATTGGAAATATATGAATTGAGTTTCACCAAAAAAGCCTAAAAATACTATACTATATAAGAGTATAAAATAAATCGAAAAACGAAGCCATTGATATTTGTAAAACAGTGCTTTGATTTCTTTACGCGTAAAGAGGTATTCAGAGGTGATTAATAAGATACCACCGAATAATACATAAAAAATACTACTAAGTGAATATTTACCTAGGCCTAAGAAAACGGGTTGACCAATACTATATTTATCAAGAGTAGTTAAGAAATTGGTAAATATGGTTTTAATAATATGTAATGCTTCATGTATGGAATTTGCTCTAAAGAAAATCCAAGTAAGTACTACTAAATGGAATGTCCATATCCAATTAAATATAGTGATAGCAATATTTTTTGTAGCAGGTTTAACATATTTTTCTCTAATCATAGCAACCACTAAGTACATGCCATGTAAAGCACCCCACACTATGAATGTCCAATTTGCCCCATGCCATAATCCACTTACTAGAAATACAATAAATAAGTTGGCATATAATCTTGAAGTAGATTTAACTCGATTGCCACCAAGCGGAATATACAGATAATCTCTAAACCAAGTGGAGAGAGAAATATGCCAACGACTCCAAAACTCTTTGATGGAAGTAGCTATATATGGCATATTGAAATTTAGCATCAGTTCGAAACCCATTATACGTGCGCAACCTCTAGCTATATCGGAGTATCCTGAAAAATCGCAATAGATTTGAAAAGTAAATAAGTATGCAGCAACTATATAAGTGAAAGCATTCTGTTCTGTAGGATTTAAATAAATTTGATTTACAACTAGTGACATACGATCAGCAATAACAACTTTTTTAAAGAAGCCTAGCAACATTAATCGAAGTCCACTTACAATTCTATCATAATTGATATCATATTTTTCATAAAATTGGTGTAAAATATTTTGAGGTCGTTCGATTGGTCCAGCAACTAATTGCGGATAGAACATGACATATAAGGAGTAAATTCCAAAATGTTTTTCTGCTTTTTGATTTCCTCTATAAACCTCTATAGTATAGCTCATAGCTTGAAAAGTATGAAATGATAAGCCTACAGGAAGCAGTATAGTTAAATAAGGAATTGGATTTTTAATGTCCAATAAAGTAGCTAAGCCATCAATATTGCCATTGATAAAATTGTAGTATTTAAATACGGCTAATACACCAATATTGGCCATAAGACTATAAGCAAGATATTGTTTCTTTTTTGGACCTGTTGCATTTTCAATCCAAATACCTGCATAATAATCGATGATAATGGTAAAAAATAAAATGAAAATATAGATAGGCTTGAAAAACATATAGAAGAAGCAACTAGCTGCCAATAGCAAAGCCCATCTATATTTATAGGGAAGCACAAAATATAAACAAGTTACTATAGGGAAAAAAAGTAAAAAGGCGAGCGAGTTAAACAGCATCTATTTTAGTACAATTGCAAATTATTAATTTAATTTACCTAGGATCTTTTTTACACCTAATACATTTAAGTGATCGTAATCTTCAAAATCTGAATCCTGAAAACTAGTATCCCTCCAAAAATCATAATATTTTAGATTATTTGTATTCAATAAAGAATCGATTTGAGTTTTGGCCCATAAGGAATTTTTCGGGTCAACATTATCGCAAAAACAGTCGCTTTTGGGAGGATTGAATATTATTAATTCGATATTATTTTTAGCACATAATTTTATAATGGCATCTAAGTAAGCTAAATTCTCAGGACTTAAACTTCTCTTAAATTTTATTACGGAATGCTCTAAAGCTCTTTTCTTACAGTCTTTAAGATTTAGTTTTTTACCGGTAGTTACAGGAATGAAATTCAGGTCTTCCTTTTTTTTGTTCTTCTTTAGTCCCTCAGTAGAGTTATTTTGTTGAACTAAAAAAGCTAAATCTCTATTAGATCTATAGAAATTGGATTTAGCCATTAATATATTGGTGATATTGTTTTTGTATAGAGTATCTATATACTTATAGAATTGTCTATCTAAGTATTCTTCGCCAGAAAGGGCTTGATTTTGACCAAGCATTTCATAGTCAAGACCTATATATACTTTTTTAAGATGAGGCGCTAAAGGAATATATTTTTTAAGGATAGCATATTGTTTAAATAAATCTAGACCTTGGAAGGAAAAATTTCGAATGATATCAGTTGAATCATTTGAATAGGTATGGAAGGTACCTGTGTGCGAGCCACCAATGTATATTTTATTTACAGAACCAATTTCATTGTCGATATCAGTAAATAATACATCGACAGGAGTGACATAGGTTTTATACTTGATTTCTAATAGATAAATAATTCCAGCAAATAAGGCCAAGAATAGACTTGTTAAAAGAGCTGTTTTTTTCATTGAAACGTATTAGATGAGATTGGTACCTGCATTAATGAATAAATTAATTCCATTAATTTGTAGGCTACAGGTTGTTAAATAGCTAATGGTATCCGCAACTTCGGCAGGATCTAATAATCTTTTTAATGGATGTTGAGCTGTTTGTTCTTCTATCATTCGTTCATCTGTATCGTTTGTGAAATCAGTTAACATAAATGAAGGAGAGATGCAATTAGAAGAAATGTTATATTTAATATATTCGCTAGCCCAAGATTTAGAGAGCGATTCTAAGTATGCTTTAGAAGCTACGTATTCTGAGCAACCAGTTGGAGGTTTGTTCGCTAAGAAAGAAGTAAGTGTAGTGATAATTCTACCTTGCTTTTTCTTTTTAAACCCAGCTACACATTTTTGAGTGATTTGTATAGTTGGGATGATATTATGTAAGAAACTATTTTTAAAAATATCAATATCCATTTTATCAAAATGTTTCATCGTGATTTTTGAAGAAATGGCATTGTTTATTAAAACGTCTAAATCAAACGATTCGATTTCATTTAATAGATTTTGCAATTCACTTTCATTGGTGAAATCACATTTAATAGCTTTGGTGTTTGAATGAGCAGCCATTAGTTCATTTGCACGTTCAATAGAACTGTTATACGTGAAATAAATAAAATTGCCATCATCCATAGCCAATTTTTTTGTCATGGCTAATCCTAATCCAGATGAGCCGCCTGTAATTAATATTTTCATTTGAGTAAACCTATTTGAACAGTACCTTTGGCAACTTTTTTGCCACTTTGATTATTGAAATAAAATTTAAATGCGATACTGTTTACTGATTCATAAATATCTTCTACTTCTGCCACTAGAGTGACATCATCATTTAAATAAACAGGATTTAAAAATTTTATGGTCTGCATATGAATAATTACATTTTTCATAGGTAAGCATTCACCAATAAAATACGATATTATTCCATTTAGAATATTTCCATGCATAACTATTCCTTCAAATCCATGACTAGTTGCAAATTCTTTATTCGTATGTAATGGATTATGATCTTGAAATGTTTCTAAAAAATTGCTATATACCTTTTCAGAAATAGTAAATGTTTTAGTAAATACAAATTCTTTAGTTATCATTAAGCAACTTTTTTAACTAGTGAATCACACATTTCTCCAACGTTTTTCCAAGATTGAATTTCTGCAGATGTAAATTTTTGTTTAAAGTGTTTTTCAATAGCTACTACTAATTGAATATGTGTTAATGAATCCCACTCGTCAATGGTGCTAGCTGAACTATCATAATTTAATACTACTGGTTCATCTAATACATCATTAAAGATATTGTTTACTTGAGCTAATACTTCTTCTTTTGTCATTGTATTCGTTTTTATTTTTTTAGTATATAATTTTCTTTTTCTAGATAGGAGTTGATGTTTAATTTCCAAAGCCCATCAGTATCTAATGTAAAGCCTAATTTTTCATAATGGTCTTTCACTAAATTGTTTTTAGGTGTTTGAATATATTCGCCTACTAGATATTCAAAATTAGTGTTTTTATAGGAATTAACAAGGCAGTTAAGGGTAAAGTTTTCCATGCCTCTTTTTAGTACACGACAACTCATCAACCAATTTTCTATAAATACATTTTTAGTATCAAGTTCTTTTAAAATCACCATTGCAATTAGTCCATACTCACCATATTTATCATTTAGAGTAAAAGTAAATGTTTTGAATTCTTTATTTTCACTTATCAATTTCGCATCTTCATCAGTATAACGAACGGTCCTTAAATTAAATTGATTGGATCGTTGAGTTAATTGAGCTACACGGGGAATATTAAATTTATTAAATGGTTCAACTATCGAATGCATTTCTAAACTTTCTAAAAATTCGTCCTCATTGGCAAACGATTTTTGTAATACATTTCTCTGTGCTTCTACTTGATATTGTGTTGTTCGGTCTTTATCTAAACTACTATAGGAAGCTGTTTCAAATAAATTTAAGCTTTCTACATAAGGCAAATATAAACTTGGGTCTTCGGGTAATTCGGGTACAGTGATTTCAGGAATAGCTTCACGAACCATATTTCTCTCAAATGGATTATCATCTAAAAAAACCATTGAATCAAACCCAATATTTAATACTTGTTGAATAAATTTAATATTGTCTACTTTATTTTCCCAATTGGCTACAAATACGGCAATATCATCAAGCTTTAATTCCATATCTGGATGTTTTTCAAATGGTTCTTTAGCAATAGATTCAGTATTTTTACTGCATATACATAGTATTATTCCTCTTTCTTTTAGTTGCTTGGCCCATTTTTGAAGCTCTGTAAATGCTTTGCCAATACCGAGTTCACCAATTTGAATGTTTTCAATACCATCATCACCAATAATACCTCCCCATGTAGTATTATCTAAATCGAGAATTAAGCACTTATTAAATTTGCCATGAATAGCTAAAACCTGATCAGTTATTGTTTTTGCAATTAAAACAGAAAAATCTAAACTAAAAACTAATCCATTGTTTATATATAAATTTCTAGCAGTTGCATATTCATATCCTTTAGATGCATATAAGGAGCTAATATCTGTGATGAATAGATTACTATTATCCATAGCCAACGACATCAACATGTAGTTTATCTTACGAAGTTGATATAGAAAAGAATCTGTAGTTTTATTGGCATAATTTCCAAATACACTATCGTTTAGTTCTGGAAAATTAAGTAGAAGTATTTTTGTTTTTACATTTACTGTTGCAATGGCTTCGTAATAATTTTTAATACGAGCAATATATTCCTCAGCAAAATTATCTTTTGAATAGGATTTATAAAATTTAGTTTTTAGAATATATACTGATTCAAATAAGATAATACATTCAGGGTTGTGAGCATACAATTCAGAACTTGAATCTAAAATTTGTTGATCTATTTGGTCAATATCAGCATCATAAATGGCATATTCAATATCCTTTTCAAAACCATAAGCTTTCAGTGCTTGTGCAAAAAATTGTGTAGGCGAATCACCTAACAATGCAATATTTTTCTTAATAGATAAACTGCTGAAATCTTTTTTAAGATTTTTCTTTATTATATTAAATGAAAGCTCCATATAGAATTAAAATTGAAAATATATAAACGATTGTTCTTCGAAAATACCAAATAGATATATTGATAAAAATATGAAGAAGAATGCAATGAAAGTATAATTGATTTTGTCTTTAAAAGGCATATAATTTACCCAGTTTTTTTCGAAGAAATTATCTGAAATTATTATGATAAAAATAAATGCAAAGTTCAAATAGAAGTAGAGTTTTGAAAATATAGGGTTGCCAATAATATTGCTATCTATCTTATAAATATTTTTGCAGAAGTATACGATTTCACTAAAATGATGTGCTCTAAAGATAAAGAAGGTAAATCCTAAGAATAATAAGGTAATTATTCGAGTAACGTTTTCAAACAAGAATACATTCGTTGCCTTTTTAATTTTTACTAATTTCTTCTTTGTTAATGCCTCAAATACTAACCCTACACCATGTAATGTGCCCCATAAGATAAATGTCCAAGAAGCACCATGCCATAAACCGCTTAAGGAGAAAGTAACCATAATAGCAAGTACAATAGCCCAATTGCCATAATCTCTATATTTTATAACGATAGGATTATATAAATAATCATTAAACCAACTATACAATGAGATATGCCATCTTCGCCAGTAATCGCTCAATTTAACGGCTAGAAATGGTTGGTTGAAATTTTTCATTAAATCAAAACCCATTACTCTTGCAGTACCTAATGCAATATCAGAATATCCCGAGAAATCGCAATAGATTTGAAAAGTAAAGAATATCATAGTCCATAATAATGGAAAACCTTTGTATACTGTTAAATTTTCAAATGTAGAATTCACATACATTGACAATCTATCTGCTACAACTACTTTTTTAAATAAACCCCAAGAAATGAGTAATAAACCGTTTTTTAAATTGTCAAAATTAAATTGATGCTTCTCATAAAATTGATGTAAAATATTTTGAGGTCGTTCTATCGGTCCGGCTACCAGTTGGGGATAGAACATTACGTATAATGAATAGATGCCGAAATGTTTTTCAGCTTTTTGATTGCCTCTATATACTTCAATAGTATAACTCATAGCTTGAAATGTATGAAATGACAAACCTACAGGAAGTAATATGCTCAGGTATGGAATTGGATTTTTGAAACCCATTAATGTTGCAAGTCCATCGATATTGCCATTGATGAAGTTGTAATATTTAAAGATAGCTAATACACCAATATTAGCAACTAGACTATATGCTAGATATTGTTTCTTTTTAGGTCCTTCTGCGTTTTCAATCCAAATACCTGCATAATAATCAATAATAATAGTAAAGAATAAAATGAAGATATAAATAGGCTTGAAAAACATATAGAAAAAGCAACTAGCCGCTAGAAGCCAAGCCCATCTGTATTTATGAGGTAATAAAAAATAGAGAATCGTTACTACCGGAAAGAAAATTAAAAAAGGGAGTGAATTAAATAACATTTTATTTTTTTAAAATTTCAATAATTTGATTTGTTCTAATTTCTCTTCCAACAGTGTTTAGATGATAAACGGTATTGTAAAAGAGGCTATCAGCATATACAAAATCGGTAGGTTTACCTAATACAGTACAATCAAGTTCTTTAGAAAGTTTCGATTCAAAATGTTGAATGGATGTTGTGTTTAATTTATAAGCAGTATTGGATAAAGATGGATATAGATAGTATACAGTTGCTTTTTTTTGCTTAACTTCTTTTACAAATTGATTGATTCGATTAATTTCAGTAGTATAATCAGTTTCAGCAATTCCATAATTATGAGAAAACTTCTCATTTTTCTTGCCTAACTGAGTAGTTAAGTCGCCCTCAATACTAAACCCGTCCCTGCGATGAATGGGGTCAATTTTATTTGAAAATAAACTAAAGATGATTGAGTTAACGCTTTGTTGACTTTTAAATACATAATTAACGAGTCTATCTTTATACGAATTAAAAGTATAAGATCGGGCTCGTTTATTACTCTCAGTTAAACTTATAAATATTTTGCGATTCGCCTCGAGAGGCATATAATATTCAGAACTAATAACAATAATATCGTTTTCTTTTATTCCATCTAAGGCTTCATTTAAAATGAAATCTAACCCTAAAGAGGCAAATAAGCCCATATTTACAACAGGTTTATTTAAGGAGTCACTAATTCGTTTACTATTAATACCAAAAACTAAATTAGAACCGCCAACAAATACTATTTTAGGAGAGTGTAATGTATGCAATCTGTTTTCTTTATCAATAGTAGATTTATCGTATGTATTAGGATTGCTTAAGTGTTCAGACGTCTTAATAATGCCAGCGCTAATTGCAATAATAACCAAAGCAATAATACCTATTCGTATAAAAATATTTTTGATCATACTGGCTTAGAATTGAAAATAGATAAATTGCGGATTGCCTTCAAACACTCCAAATAGTATAATAGAGAGCACTAAGAAAACATACAAGGTCATTCGAACGAAAGAAGATTGTTGATTTAATTTCTCAAATATGTTTTTATTTTCTCCATATACTTCAATGCCAAACATTACTATTATAGCTATAGATAAATATAAAAATTCATACTTGGTAATACCTGTAGATAGTGCTAAAACTTGACTTGTACTTTGTTTTAAGTGAACAAATAAATGGCTCAAAATATAAGATAAATCGGATATGTTTTTGGCTCTAAAAACGATAAAAGTAAAAACGATAAATATTAAAAGTACAACCCTAGTGAAGCTTTCAAATAGAAATACGTTTGTATTTTTTTTAATTTTTACTAATTTCTTTTTGGTTAATGCTTCAAATACTAAGCCTACTCCATGAAGCACTCCCCATAAAACAAAAGTCCATGATGCACCATGCCACAAACCACTTAATGAAAAGGTAACCATAATAGCGAAAACAATAGCCCAATTTCCATAATCTCTATATTTAATTACAATAGGATTATATAGATAGTCGTTAAACCAGCTGTACAAAGAAATATGCCATCTTCGCCAATAATCAGAAAGTTTCACCGCAAAAAATGGGTGATTGAAATTTTTCATTAATTTGAATCCCATCACCTCAGCTGTACCTAGAGCAATATCTGAATAGCCAGAAAAATCGCAGTATACTTGTATAGTAAATAATATACTACTTAAAATTAAAGGGAAGCCATAAAATTGATTTTTGGGGTCAGCAACATTATTTACATACATAGCAATTCTATCAGCTATTACAATTTTTTTAAATAATCCCCAAGCAATCAGAATTAATCCATTCTTAATATGCGTATAATCTACTTGGTGTTTTTCATAAAATTGATGTAAAATATTTTGCGGACGTTCTATTGGTCCTGCAACGAGTTGTGGATAGAACATTACATATAATGAATAGATACCGAAATGTTTTTCAGCTTTTTGATTGCCTCTATACACTTCAATAGTATAACTCATGGCTTGAAAAGTATGGAATGACAAGCCTACAGGAAGTAATATACTCAGGTATGGAATTGGGTTTTTGAATCCCATTAATGTAGCCAATCCATCTATATTACCATTAATGAAATTATAATATTTGAAAATAGCTAATACACCAATATTGGCAATAAGGCTATATGCAAGAAATTGTTTTTTCTTAGGTCCTTCTGCATTTTCAATCCAAATACCTGCATAGTAATCTATAATAATGGTAAAAAATAAAATTAATATATAGATAGGTTTGAAGAACATATAGAAAAAGCAACTAGCAGCAAGTAGCCAGGCCCATCTATATTTGTGAGGTAGTATAAAATAGAGAATTGTTACTACCGGAAAGAAAATTAAAAAAGCGAGTGAATTAAAGAGCATAATTAATTAAAAAAGTGTGCAGCGTATAAAATGTTTTTATCTCTTTTTACAAAAAGGTTATTTAATAATTTATTGTTAGGAAAATTATGTAATACATAATCTCTTAAATGATTTTTATAGTTATAGAACGTAATTTTATTTTTGTTCTTTTTCTCAGGGAGAATACATACTTGGCTTTTATCAATTTTTGTTTTTGCTAATGCATTGTAAAAACTATCCTCAAATTCTTTTTTTTGAGCGTCATTCATATGGATAGATTTCAATTTATTTGTTAGTTCAGTGTATATCGTTTTGTAATAATTGATTTCATTTATTGCAGTTTTAGGCAATTGTAAGGTTCTTTCAATTTTTAAATAATCTATTAATAACCAATTGTAAATAAATGCTTGCTTAATAGGTACTAACGACTCGTATAAAGCTTCTTCAGTAAGATTAAGCATACTTAAGTATTTAGTAATATTTCCATTGCCAAATAATCTACCATTGCTTTTTTCTTCTCCTTGTGCAATACCTAGTCGTTTATCTATATACAAGCTTTCCTCATTTAATAATGCATTATAAAAAAAGGAGGAATAATCTGGTGTGGTCACTCCTGGAGTATTAAAGTAATGCCCTGTTATAGAACGTACCTTTTGAGCAAATTCGTTTTTAAATGCACCATTCAACGTTTTAGGGAATTGCATATCTAATGAATCATCGCTAAAATAATTACTGTTTAAAAAATTAGTAAGTAAATCTTTTGTTTTTACCATACAATCAGCAGCTAATGGTCGCTCTGTATAAAACAAATTGGTATTTTCGTTATAAGAAGTAATTCTAAAAGAGAGACAATTGATTTGAGGATGTTTGTTTATTTTTTCATATAAATATTGCAAAGCCCCTTGGTATAAAATTTTTCTATCGGGTAGTAAAATCACCCATTTGCCTGTTGCTTGTTTGCTTGCAAATTCCCAGTGATTAAGCATGTTTAATTCACTATCAGGCTTAGCGTATTTTAATTTGTCATTGGGCAAAAATGAATCGATTGTTTGTTTTGTTTTTTCATCATTCCTGTTGTCAGATACAATCACTTCTAGGTCATTAAAATTTTGATTCAAAGCACTATATATAGAATCATGTAATAAATCATGTCTATTTTTTGTTGGAATAACAATCGAAAAAAAAGGTTCGCTATTTTCCATATATAAATGGGGGACGTTCAAAAATTGTTTTATTGTTTGGAATAAATTTATAATTAGGATAGCTTCCTAATACAATTACATTATCCGGAATATTGGAGTTTATTACACTAACTCCTGCAGCAATACAAACATTGTTACCAATCTTACAATCTCCTAAAATTGAGGCATTAGCATACATAATCACCTGTTCGCCTATAGTAGGAAAAATACCTTCATTTAAACAACCTATAGTGCAACCTTGATAGGCAATAAAATAATTTCCAAAAGATGCACGACCTAAAATGGTACTTAAAGGATGTACAAATAAAAATATATCAGGCAATTGGGAGGTGAAATAAATATCTACACTATGTAGTGATTTATTTAAATAATATAATTTCGTACTTAGATTATTTGTACCTTCATGTCTGTATATTGAATTAGCCAACATGTATAGATACATACAGTATTGGTCGGATTGAAGATGATTAAAATAAGTATTTCCGTCTTCCGTAAAATATTTTTTAGGAATAGATTCTAAACAAGCATATACTCTCTCTTCAGCATTATTGATATGAATTAATAAATCAGCAGAATGGATTAATTCTTCATCAGGAAAGAAATGATTTAACTGTGAGGCAATATACTTGCTAAGCTTTATATTGTCTAAAGATTTAATTCTTTTCATAAGTTTTGTGAATGCGTACTAATTTATCATTATTGCCCCAAAATTGAAAAGGCTCAAAATCTGGGTAAGGATAGAAACCAAGATTTAATTGTATTTCTTTATTCTGTTTTACTAAGTGATTCTTTACTAAGTCAATGATTTTAATGCCTTTGCCAGAGCAATTATTAATGATACCCGTAATTTTATTTTGTAAAGCAATCACTACAATATTTTTAGCCATTTCTTCTACAGGTTGGTAGTCTCTTATTTGTTCGCCACCCGACATATTAAAAACAGCTTCTTTGTTTTCAAGAGCTTTATCTAGCTGACTTAGTATCGAGTTGGGACTTTGACCTTCGCCATACATATAGAATAATCGTACCCATTTTAGGTGGAAGGACTTATTTTTTTGAAGTTGAAATAACATTTTACGTAACGTGTCTTTTGCAATTGCATAAGGATTATCAGGCATTGTTTGCATCTCTTCACTTAAACATCCTTCTTGTAATCCATATTCAAAACAAGTACCTGTAACAGTTAAATCTTTTAAGCCCTGTTGAATTAAATTTTCTAGAAATGCAAAATCATAAAACAAATTTTCTGTAAAATGAAAAAGCCCTTTATAATTTGGTAAGCCTTTCCAAGCAAGGTGAATGAGTTTATCTGGCTGTTGGAAAAATTCAAACCAATTAGTATTAGTAGAATAAATATTTGCTTGAATATACTTGGTGTTTTGTATCCATGGAAATTTAATTAAATCCAATTCGTCTATTGAAGAGGTAATAATTTCAATGCCATCTAATGATTTTAAATACCCAACTATATGTCTACCTAAAAACCCTGTTGCACCTGTTACTAATACTTTCATTACTAATTATAGTACTTTAGTATTTGGAACAAAAACTACAAATTTCGCACCCCAAGATTTTGTATAATCTAATTGAGTTGCAATTTCAGTCTTTAAATTCCAAGGGAAAATAATGATAAAATCAGGTTTATATTGCTCTATATGTTCCTTTGATAATACAGGTATTCTAGAGCCGGGTAAAAATTTATTTTGTTTATATGGAGAAGCATCAACCACAAAATTTATTAAGTCATTTCCTTTTACACCACAATAGTTTAATAATGTATTTCCTTTAGCTGCAGCACCATAACCAATTACTTTTTTACCAGCCTTTTTTTGTTCGATCAGAAAGCTCCAAAAATCATATTTGATTTGATCTACTTTTGCTTGGAAATTGCTATAGTATTCTAAAGTATCGACTCCTAACTCTTTTTCTTTTTTCAATAAGGCAGCTACACTACTTTCTATGTTTTTAGAAGTATCTTCCATATGTTTTGTGAAAATACGAAGGGAGCCACCATGTGTAGGTATTTCTTGAACATCAAACACCTCTAAGCCTTGTTTTTCAAAAATAGATTTAATAGCAGTTAATGATAAATAAGAGAAATGTTCATGATAAATAGTATCGAATTGATTAAGTTCAACTAATTTACACAAATGAGGGAATTCAAACGTGTTTACACCATTTGGTTTTAATGCTATTTTAACTCCTTTTACAAAGTCATTTATGTCAGGTACATGTGCAAGCACATTATTGCCTAGTATTAAATCTGCTTTTTCACTTAATTTTTCTTCAGCGAGTTTGCTGCCAAAGAAATCAACAATACTTTCGATGCCTTTTTCTTTAGCTACAGTAGCTGTATTGGCGGTAGGTTCAACACCAAGTACAGGGATATTTTTTTCTTTAAAATATTGTAATAAATATCCATCGTTTGAAGCAATTTCAACTACTAAAGAGTTTTGATTATAGTGAAATCTTTCCGTCATATAATCAGTATATGCTTTGGCGTGAGCTAACCAACTAGTAGAATAAGATGAAAAATAAGTATATTCATCATTAAAGATTGCTTCTGCTTTCTCTAATTCATCTACTTGAACCAACCAGCATTTTTCGCAAGTAAATATTTTTAAGGGGAAATAATTTTCAGGATGATTAAGCTTCTCAGCTTTTACCATTGCGTTTGATGGAGGGCATGTTTGCAAGTCACAAAATACATGAGAAAGTGGTTGATTACAATGTCTACAATTCATATTTATTGTTTTAAATTCCTTTGAAATTTTCGTTTATAAAGTTAAAGTTTTTGTCCCGATCAGAAATGATACTAAGTGGTAATTTCCAATCTATTTGAATTTTAGGATCCATATAATGGATGCCAGCTTCATATCCTGGTTGGTAAAATTCGGTATGATGATATAATAATTGAGTATTATCTTCTAATGTTTGAAATCCATGTGCAAATCCGTTTGGTATATAAATCATTTGATGATTAAGAGCACTTAATTCAATCCCAAAATATTGTAAAAATGTAGGTGAATCTTTTCGAATGTCAATAACTACATCATACACAGAACCACTTATACACCTAATCAATTTGATTTCTTGAAAAGGAGGATTTTGATAATGCATTCCTCTAATGGTACCTTTTTTATGGTTGAATGAGTGATTGAATTGAACAAAGGGTAATTGATGGTCTATAGCTTCAAATTCTTTTTGACAATATACACGTGAAAACCAACCTCTATCATCTTCATGAGGTTGGAAGTTAATAGTATAACACCCAGCTAAAGGACTTGGATTAAAAATCATTTGAAGTAAAGATCAATTTGATTACTAGTACGTACTTCTTTGTTTTCATAAAATGCTTTGTACCATTCAATAGTTTGTTGAACAGTGGTGTGTATATCCCATTTCGGAATCCAATTTAAAATTTGTCTAGATTTTGTAGAATCTAAAAACAATAAATTGGCCTCGTGTACTTTGTTTGCTTGATTTTTTTCTGTTTCAATTTTTATATCATCCCAATATAATTTTGCAATTTCACAAACTTTTCCTACAGATACATTTGAGGTAATATCAGGACCAAAATTGAAAGCTTGTGCAAATTCTTTCTGACCAGTTAATAATTTTTCAGCCAATAATAAGTAGCCGTACAAAGGTTCTACTACATGTTGCCAAGGTCTTTGAGCATTCGGATTCCGTATGATAACTGCTTCTTTAGAAACGGTAGCTTTGATAATATCTGGAATTAATCGATCCAGTGACCAATCACCACCTCCAATTACATTTCCTGCTCTTGCAGAGGCTAAAAGAATTTGATGTGACTTTTGATATTGTTCAATATTAAAAAATGAATTTCGATATGAACTTGTTAATATTTCGGCACATGCTTTAGAGGAACTGTACGGGTCATACCCTCCAAGAGCATCATTTTCTCTATATCCCCAATGCCATTCATTATTTTGATAAACTTTGTCGGTAGTAATACTTACAATGGCCTTAACCGATGAACAAGCTTTAGCTGCTTCATAAACATTGAGGGTTCCAATTACATTCGTTTCGTATGTTTCTTTTGGATGTGTATAAGAATATCGCACTAATGGTTGAGCTGCTAAATGTAAAATTAAATCTGGTTGAAATTTAATTAATTCATTTTTCAAAGTAGTTTCATCTCTAATATCTCCGATAAAAGATTCGAACGTTGCAGGAAGTAATGAAATATGATTTGGTTGAGTATTGCTTTCTAGCGCATATCCTTTTACTTCTGCTCCTAGTTTTTGAAGTAAACAAGTCATCCATGAGCCTTTAAAACCAGTATGTCCGGTAAGAAAAACGCGCTTGTTTTTAAACGTATTTTCTAAAGATTTTAATTCCATATTTTCCAAGTTGCTTTACCACTCGACCACATTTCTTCTAAAATAACTTTGTCTCTTAAGGCATCCATACATCTCCAGAAGCCATGATGTTTAAAGGCGATTAATTGATTGTCTTTCGTTAAATCATTCATCGGTTTTTCTTCCCACATAATATCATCCATATCTTCTTTTAGATAATCGAAAATTTCATTTTTCAACACAAAGAAACCTCCATTTATCCAATGACCATCACCCTTTGGTTTTTCTTGAAATTGCGATACTTCACCAGATTCTTCTATTTGCAATCCACCAAATTTACCTTCTGGTAAAATAGCCGTTAAGGTGCAAATTTTATCATGCTTTTTGTGAAAGTCAATTAATTCATTTATGTTGATGTCTGCTAAACCATCTCCATAGGTCAACATGAAATCTTCATTGCCTATAAATTTTTTCACTCGTTTTAATCTTCCTGCAGTACGTGTATTAAGTCCTGTTTCAACTAAAGTAATCTTGAAAGATTCAGCATTGGTTTGATGTACTTCAATTTGATTGCTACTTAAATCAATAGTAACATCAGATTGGTGCATAAAGTAGTTCATAAAATACTCTTTGATTACATATCCTTTATAACCTAAACAAATGATAAAATCATTGTGTCCATATTTTTCGTATATCTTCATGATATGCCATAATATAGGTTTATCACCAATTTCAATCATTGGTTTCGGTTTCAAATGCGATTCTTCAGAAATTCTAGTGCCTAAGCCACCAGCAAAAATTACTACTTTCATATTTATTGTGTTTTAGAGTTTTCCCATTTTAATAGAGGTCTTACTAAACCATTCATCTTGCCTTTATATTCGTTACGTGTAATTGCATTTAAATCGTCAATTACGTCAATATTGATACAATCATTATCATTAAAGTGTATCACTAATGGAGCTAATGTAGAGATAGATAGTCCAATTCTATATGGTCCTTCATTTAAAAAATTGGCAGGTATCCATACAATACTTTTATATTCACCTGCTTTTATATTCACTGGACTAATTTCAGGATTGGCTGAAACAAAAGCTACTTCATCACCTAGTCCAAAAAATCGTACATTAGGTACAGGTTTATAATTGTCATTTTTTACTTGATACGTAATTTCTACTCCAAATTCATCCGTAACCATTATCCTTTCAATTGGTTGATGATTTTTATCAATTAATCTTATGGATAAAGGATTTACATTTTCATAATTAGAACTAATTTCCCATGTTTTAGATGTATTTAATCCAATTGCATTTTTTTGATAAAAATCTGTTATTTCAGTAGCAGTACCTGTTTTAATAATTTTGCCATGTTGCAATAGAATGCCTTTGGTACATAAGCTATTTACGGCACTCATATTATGACTTACAAATAGTACGGTTCTTCCTTGTGTACTAACATCTTTCATTTTGCCTAAACATTTTTTCTGGAACTCTGCATCACCTACTGCTAAAACCTCATCAATGATTAATATTTCTGGCTCAAGATGCGCGGCAACACCAAATGCTAATCGAACATACATACCAGAAGAATATCTCTTCACGGGTGTATCCAGATATCTTTCTACGCCACTAAAATCAATGATCTCATCTAGTTTAGAAGTAATTTCTCTTTTAGTCATCCCTAGAATTGCACCATTTAGATATATGTTTTCTTTGCCCGTTAATTCAGGATTAAAACCAGTACCTACTTCTAATAAAGATGCAATACGACCTTTTACTTTAATTTGGCCTTTGGTAGGATTAGTAACTTTTGATAATATTTTTAATAACGTAGATTTTCCAGCTCCATTTTTACCAACAATACCTAGTACATCGCCCTGTTGAACCTCAAAATTGATGTCTTCTAAAGCCCATACATAATCAGAACTTCCTTTTTTTGTGCGATCGTTTTCGAATGATACTTTCATATAAGGATCTTCTAAATTTCGAACTTTATGCCACCACCTATTTAAATCGTGTGATATAGTTCGAGTACTTACAACTCCTAATTTATATTGCTTGTATAATTCTTCTACTCGTATAACTGTATTTGACATTCGTCTAAAATTTAATTTTAAAATTATACTGATTTACCACTTAAAATTCTATATTTTCCTAAAATCCATTTGTATAAGTGCTCATTCATAAAACAATATGATACTAGTAAGATATAGGACTTAAAACTATGAAACATATAATATATACTATCCCACAAGGATAATTTAAAATGTTTTTTAGACAAGTTTTTATTGCCTAAAACACTATATAAACTAGCGAGTTTATAATTTGAAATTCGTATGGCCTTGTTGATATAAATCTGATATTTTACATCAATAATTCGACTCATTTTTGTAAAAATATCGATGAAACTTTTAGTAACTTGAATATTTTCTTCAACACTTTGATTTGAAAATCCATTTTTATGAATTCTATAAGTTGATAAAACTTCATCAAGCAAAAGTATATTGCCTTTCGTACTCAAAAGAGCAATTAATGGTGTGTCGCCAAATGCATCGCCTTTAATACAATCATATAATTTATCAATCTCTAATTTATTGGTGCGAATAAAATAGGAAGAAGTATGACATGGTTTTGGTTTAAACGGATTTAAAATGTCTTTAAATAATATGTAATTGTTGTGTAGTGTATAATTTGGTATGATGGTGCTTTTTAAATTTATATAATCTGATATGACATTAGATTTATGTGCAACCATCACCAAGTCTTGATTTTTATTTATCGCTTTTAGTTGTTTTTCAATTTTGTTGTTTGAAATCCAATAATCATCTCCTTCACATAACGCAATAAAATCGCCTTTACATTGTTTTAAACAAAAAATAAAATTCTCAACTATTCCTTTGTTTGTTTTATTGTTGATATAATGAATCTGTACATTGCTTTTATTAGACTCAATTATCTCAGTTATTATTTGGTCAGTATTGTCAGTAGAATCATCGTTAACTATATGCAGCTCTAAATCAAAATCTCCTTGTTGCATTAATACACTATTAATAGCTTGTCGGATATACTTTTCATGATTATAGGTAATCATGGCAACACTTACTAGAGTTCTTATAGTTAAAAAATTATATTGGTATTAATAATAAATCTGTTCATAGTGTTTTTAGATAGTATCCATAAATGATTTCTCTACTTTATTGAAAAGTAAAACCCCAACGATTAATATTATGATTGAAAAAAGCAAGCTATATGCTAGATACCATATATCAAATATGCCATCACCAAATAACCCGTATCTTATAGCTTCTATAATTGGAGTTATAGGATTCATTAATAAATATGATTTATATTTAGCACTTAAATTAGCAAGAGGATAGATTACTGGAGTAGCATACATCAATAATTGAATTCCAAATTGAAGTAAGAATACTAAGTCTTTATATTTGGTAGTTAATGAAGAAAAAATAATGCCTAAGCCTAAACCCAGAGTAGCCATTATTATTACGTAAAAAGGGAACAATAATATGGTGAAATTTAAATGAATATCTACATTTTCAAAAATCAAATAATAAACATATATTAAAATAAATAAGGCTAATTGTATTCCAAATTTAACCATACTTGAAATAACTATTGAGATAGGAGTGACAAGTCTCGGGAAATAGACTTTTCCAAATACGGCAGCATTAGTAATGAAAATAGTAGATGTTTTATTAAAACAATCTGCGAAATAAGTCCAGATAGTAATACCAGATAAATAAAATAAGATGGGAGGAAGTTTACCAGTTCCAATTTTAGCTACTTTACTAAAAATGAAAAAATAGGTAAGTGTTTGAATAAGTGGTTGTATGAAAAACCATAAAGGCCCTAAAATGGTTTGTTTATAATCTTTTACGAAATCTCTTTTAACAAATAAAAGAACCAAATCTCTATATGACCATAATTCTTTAAGTTTTATATCGAATAGTGATGATTTTGGACGTATAATTTCAGTCCACTTCTCATCCGAATGTTCTATATGCATATTGATTTTATTATAATAGCTCCGCTATGTCAATTACAGGTAATAGACACAACTCAATAGCACAAATATACTTAAATTATTTAATATCTGAATAAGAAACTGTTATGTAATAGTTAAGTGTAGGGACATAAATAATAACTTTATTAGTTTTAGTTATTCGACTAATAACGCCCTCTATATTAAAATCTTTTAGAAAGAGGATATCTCCTTCTTTAGGGTTAATAGATTCTATAGTGAGTTTGAAATTTTGAGAGGTAATTTGTTTTAAATTTTCAATTTCAATATTACTTACATAAAGAGGTTTGTTATTTGAATATAATACTCTAATAAACCCATCTAACTTACATATAGATTCGCGAAATTTTTCATAATCTTCTTTAGGTATAAATACATAAGACCTAAATAATAATTCATCCACCCATTTTTTTCGGTCTTTCCATTGTTTGCGAACTTTTTGAGTAGGTAGATAATTCTCAATCTTAAATTTGGTAAGACTTTGAGCTAGCTTTTTTTCGAAATTTGATCTAGTATATATAACAACCCATTTAGAATTCATAGGATAAAGGTATTATAATTTATGAGAATACCTTATTCGTACCCTAAATTTGGACTTAGGTGTTTTTCAGTTTCTACAAGTGATAATTTTTTTCTAGATGCATAATCTTTAACTTGGTCTTGCACTATTTTACCTACTCCAAAATATTGCGTTGCTGGATGTGCAAAATACCAACCACTAACGCTTGCAGTTGGATACATGGCATTGTTCTCTGTTAAGAATATGCCCGTGTGTTTAGTAGCCTCAAGTAACTGAAATAATAATGGTTTTTCAGTATGATCGGGACAAGCAGGATAACCTGGAGCTGGTCGAATCCCTTTATATTTCTCTTCGATTAATTCTTCATTTGATAAATTTTCTGCACTTGCATATGCCCAAAATTCTTTACGAACTCTTTCATGCATTCGCTCTGCAAAGGCTTCGGCTAGCCTATCAGCCAATGCTTTGATTAAAATAGAATTATAATCGTCATGTTGTGATTCAAATTCTTGAATGGTTTTTTCAATATCTAATCCTGCAGTTACTGCAAATGCACCGATATAATCATCTTGCGTATTTTTAGGAGCTACAAAATCTGCCAAACACATATTTGGAATTCCAGGAGCTTTTTTAACTTGTTGACGTAAATGATGTAATGTACACTTGATTTTAGTACGAGATTCATCTTCATAAATTTCAATATCATCATCATTTACTGTATTAGCTGGGAAAATACCAATTACTGCTTTAGCTACTAATAGTTTTTCATCCACAATACGTTTTAATAATTTTTGTGCATTATCATATAATTCTCTTGCTTCTTCGCCATATTTTTCATTTTCAAATATTCTTGGATATTTGCCATTCAATTCCCAAGTGCTAAAAAATGGGGTCCAATCAATATAGTTGATTAATTCTTCAATAGAATAATCGCTAAACACTTTGGTGCCAATAAAAGTAGGTTCTTGAATATTGTCTAGCGTCCAATCTATTTTAATTTTATTTTTTCGAGCTTCTTCAATACTCACATATTCTACAGTAGATTTTTTGCCTTTATGCGCTTCACGCATGATCGCATAATTTGCTTTAACATCTTTATGAAAAGCTTCTTTTTGTTCATTGCTCAATAAACTGCTTGCTACAGTTACACTTTTGCTGGCATCGAGTACATGAACCACTGAACCTGAATAAACGGGGTCTATTTTTACCGCAGTATGTATTTTAGATGTAGTGGCACCTCCTATTAACAATGGAATATTCATACCCTCTCTTTCTAGTTCTTTTGCTACATGCACCATCTCATCGAGCGAAGGAGTAATCAAACCACTTAATCCTATAATATTTACTTGATGTTCTTTCGCTAATTTAATGATTTTATCTGCGGGCACCATTACACCAATATCAATGATTTCATAATTGTTGCATGCTAACACCACACCAACTATATTTTTGCCAATATCATGTACATCGCCTTTAACAGTGGCCATCAGTATTTTGCCTTGTACTTGCGCACCGGCTGGGTTTTTCTTTTTCTCTTCTTCTAAAAAAGGTTCTAAATACGCAACAGCTTTTTTCATTACTCTTGCACTTTTTACTACTTGGGGAAGAAACATTTTGCCACTTCCAAATAAATCACCCACTATATTCATTCCGTCCATCAGCGGACCTTCAATTACATGTAAAGGCTTATCATATTTTAGACGAGCCTCTTCAGTATCTACATCAATATAATCAACAATTCCTTTTACAAGTGCGTGTGCTAATCGTTGTTCTATAGTTCCACTTCTCCATTGATCAACTACTTCTTCTTTTTTATCTTTTTTCTTTACGGTTTCAGCATAGGCCATTAGACGCTCCGTAGAATCATCTTTTCTGTCTAATAACACATCTTCAACTAATTCTAAAAGTGTTTTATCTATGTCGTCATATACTTCTAGCATGGTAGGATTTACAATACCCATATCCATTCCGTTTTGAATACCATGATATAAAAAAGCAGCATGCATAGCTTCTCTAACGGTATTATTCCCTCTAAAAGAAAACGATACATTACTTACACCACCACTTACATGGCTATGAGGTAAATTGGTTCGTATCCATTTGGTAGCTCTAAAAAAGTCAATCGCATTCTGTCTATGCTCTTCCATACCAGTTGCAACAGGAAAAATATTGGGATCGAAGATGATATCTTCTGCTGGGAATTTAACCACTTCAGTTAATATTTTATAACTGCGTGAACAAATTTCAATTCTTCTTTCAAAACTATCTGCTTGTCCGTCTTCATCAAAGGCCATTACAATTACAGCAGCGCCATAATTTCTAATCAATTTTGCTTGACGAATAAAATCTGCTTCTCCACCTTTAAGGGAAATTGAATTTACAATACATTTCCCTTGCACACATTTTAATCCAGCTTCAATGATTTCCCACTTGGAAGAATCGATCATGATTGGAATCTTTGAAATATCTGGTTCAGAAGCAATTAAATTTAGGAATGTTGTCATGGCATAAACTCCATCTAACATGCCTTCATCCATATTTACATCTAATATTTGTGCACCTCCTTCTACCTGTTCACGAGCTACACTCAGTGCATCTTCATATTTTTCATCTTTTATTAGTTTGAGAAATTTAGCCGAACCAGTTACATTCGTTCGTTCACCAACATTTACAAAATTACTATCAGGTCTTATGATTAATGGTTCAAGCCCACTTAGTTTTAAAAATTTATTCATATATAGTATCTAAGAAAAATATTTATGGATGTATATAATTGTTATAATTAGTCTTGTAATAAGGGTAATGGACGAGGATTATATTTTGCAGCAATAGTAGCCATAACTTTTATGTGATCTGGAGTGGTACCACAACAACCACCTAAAATATTTATAAATCCACTTGCACAAAATTCTTCTACTTGTTTTCCCATTTGTTCAGGACTTTCATCATATTGTCCAAATTCATTTGGTAAACCAGCATTGGGATAAGCACTTACATAACAATCTGCCATATTTGAAATGGCTTCTAAGTATGGGCGCATTTCTTTTGCTCCTAATGCACAATTCAATCCAACAGATAATAAATTGGCATGAGCTATAGAGATATAAAATGCTTCTGCTGTTTGTCCACTAAGGGTTCTTCCACTTGCATCTGTAATAGTGCCAGAAACCATTATTGGTAATTCTTTATTTAATTCATCGAAAACTGAATGAATAGCAAAAAGTGCAGCTTTGCAATTAAGCGTATCAAAAACAGTTTCAACCAACAATAAATCAGCACCACCTTCTATTAAACCTTTTACTTGTAAAGAATAGGCTTCAACTAATTCATCAAATGTTATTGCTCTAAATCCAGGATTATTTACATCAGGAGAAATAGAAGCAGTTCTGTTTGTTGGTCCGATAGCACCTGCAACAAATCTTGGTTTAGAAGGGTCTATAGCAGTGTATTCCATACATGCTTTTTTGGCAATACGAGCGCTTTCATAATTTAGTTCATACACCACCGATTCAAGTTTGTAATCTGCCTGAGCTATAGTAGTGCCGCTAAAGGTATTGGTTTCTATAATATCTGAACCTGCATCTAAATAGGCTTTATGGATAGATTCAATAATATCTGGACGAACAATAGAAAGTAAATCATTATTGCCTTGTAAATCATGCGCATGATTTTTAAAACGTTCTCCTCGAAAATCATTTTCGTTCAGTTGATAGCGTTGAATCATGGTGCCCATTGCACCGTCAAGTATAAGTATACGCTTATGTAATAATTGTTTAATATCTGTCATATGTATATAATAGACAAACTTTTTATACAAAAAAATGGAATGAAAATATAAGTAGAAGTGCGAAATAGTTCTTCTTATCTTTTCCCAAAGCCTTATGGGGCTTGGGCAGGAATTGGCACCAACTTTATTTTGCTAATGGTTGTTGTTGATTGTGTTCAACAGCTTATTCATTAGGTAAATGCAATCTAGGTTGCCAAGACATCTATGGGCCTGCTCCCTCCGTCTTTCTTGATAAGTTTATCGAATACAAATATATAGGTTTTTTAAATATATTCAAAAAGCAATGATATATTTAGAACGCTATTATTTCTTTTTCTTTTTAGAATCTGAAGTTTTACTTTTTATCTCTTTTGTATTAAACCAAAGAGGAGATTGGTCTTCGGGATAAAAATTATAATTGATGGTAACTTCTTCACCTTTTTTTACGGCTTTGCGTGTAATAACTTTGAATGTTTTATCTTCATAGTCCGTTTCATATTTACAAGTTGGATCATACGAATGGTTATACATAGAGCCCCAGCCTAAAACGATAGCACTCAATCTACTGCTGTCGCCCCAATTGAAATAATAATTATACAGAAATGTATCACCAATTAATTTAGTGTCTTTCATATTCATAACTAGAACGGGAGCACATTCAATAGCAGTCCCAGCTGGAATATCTTTGGTTGCAAATACGCCAAGCCCACATCCCGGACTTTCTTTTAAGGTGATACAATCTTTAATAAAATAATTAGACATATATATTTTCGTTTAGGCTTCAAAATTATAACTAAATTGTATTTTTGTATTTAAATAATTTAAATATGCTTGATTTTCTTGGAAAGATGAAAGACATCCAGTCTAAAATGGAAGAAACAAAAAATAAATTAGAGGCGACTAAGATTGTAGGTATTAATCGAGATGCGTCAGTAAAAGTTACTGTTAATGGGGCTAGACGTGTATTGCAAATTGATGTAGACGATACGTTTTATCAGCAAAACAATAAAGAAACAGTACTGAATTCTATTAAAGAGGCTATGCAAGATGCAACAAATAAAAGCGAAGAAATTATTCGTGAAGAAATGAAAGGAGCTATGCCTTCAATACCAGGTTTGAACTTTGAATAATAAATGACTATTTTTGAACAATAATAAATTTACAATGAAAAAAATTATTTTATCACTTACATTAGTTGCCACAATTAGTATAAGTATTATGTCTTGTACCCCTGATTGTTATTTTTGTAAAACTTCGGGAGATGAAGTGAATGTATGTAAAACTGACTATGCAAGTAGTAAAGAATATACGGAAGCAATAAAAAAATTAAGAGCTTTAGGCTTTACATGTAAATAAAAAAGGGGCTAGAAAGCCCCTCTTTTTTACACCCAAAACCCAAAATATGAAGAAACTTTTCGATATGAATAAGTTTCAAGGTATATAACGACAGATATTATTAAATAGTTTGATGCTTTTACTACTTTAACATATTTTGACATAAGTATGACTATCTAACTCTTTATTCTTATAGTTTATTTATATAAATAATTGATTTTCAATATTAAGATATGCCACTATTTATAGAAGATAAAACTTCTTTTTTTAAAAATTTAAAAATTATTGAGCTTTCTAGTGTTTTAGCAGGACCATTGGTTGGGACTTTTTTCGCAGAGTTAGGAGCACAAGTTTTAAAAATAGAAAATTCTAAAACAAATGGAGATGTTACTCGTTCGTGGAAATCAGCGACGAGTTCTACTAATTATTCTTCTTATTATGCCAGTGCCAATTACGGTAAAAAAACAGTATTTAGTGATTTAAGCCAAGCGGAAAATCTTCAATATTTATATGATAGTTTATTACAAACTGATATATTAATTGTGAATTTTAAGCCAGGTGATGCTGCCAAATTTAAATTAGATTATAATACCCTTATAAAGATAAATCCAAAATTGATTTATGCTAGTATTAATGGATTTGGAGAGGATAGTGAACGTGTAGCTTATGATGCAATATTGCAAGCAGAAACAGGATTTATGAGTATGAATGGAGAGAGTGGTTCACCTGCTACAAAAATGCCTGTAGCATTAATTGATGTATTAGCGGCTCATCAATTAAAAGAAGGAATTTTAGTTGCCTTAATTCAAAGAGGATTCACTCAAGTAGGTTGTAAAGTAAGTGTAAGTTTATATGATAGTGCTATAGCCTCATTAGTAAATCAAGCTACTAATTGGTTGATGGATAAAAATATTCCACAGAAAATGGGTAGTGCACATCCAAATATTGCTCCATACGGCGATGTATTTATGACTAAAGATCAGAAAGAAATATTATTTGCCATTGGCACTAATAAGCATTTTGAAATACTATGTGATATCTTAGAATTAAAATCATTACCTAAAGACGAACGATTTGAGGTGAATGCTAATAGGGTAAGAAATAGAAAAGAATTAATAGCCCTTTTACAATCTGCAATAGAAAAGTGGAAAAGAGATGATTTGTATTTTGAATTAATGCATAAAAATATACCAGTAGGTATCATTAAAAATATAGCCGAAGTGTTTGATGAGCCTGCATCACAAGCTTTATTATTGTATGAAAATGCAGCAGGTATAGAGAGTGTAAGACCACAAACAGCGGTGTTTAAAATAGAATCATAATATAATATAAAAAGAGAATATATTTGCTTTTATGATGTACTTAGATCCATTTATTTCGGCATTTATTGGTTGGTTTACAAGTTATCTTGCTGTGTTAATGTTGTTTAGGCCTAGAAACCCGATTCGTATTTTTGGTTATACTATACAAGGTATTTTCCCAAAAAGACAAGCACTCATTGCAACCAAGTTTGGTAAAATGGTGGCTGAAGAATTAATCAGTATAGAGGATATTCAAAAAAAATTACATTCAGCAGATGCAGTATCCTTAATTCATTCTAAAATTGAGGAAAAAGTAGATTTATACTTAAATAATTCTTTGCCTGAAAAATATCCAATCATGTCTTTGTTTATTGGTACCGGTATTAAATCAAAAATTAAAAATGAAGTGCTTGGTCAGATAGATACTATGGCGCCCGATATGCTGGGTGATATGATAAAAACTATTGAAGAAAAGATAAACATTGAAGAAATTATAAGTGATAAAGTCAATGCATTTCCACCCGAAAAATTAGAAAAAATACTAAATGATATCCTTCGAAAAGAATTTAGATTTATCGAATGGACTGGAGGAGTATTTGGTTTTTTAATTGGATTAATACAATTAGCAATCGCCTATTTTTTCCCTTCGAATTAATCTTAACCTCTTAAAATAGGGAAAGTCATACAATGAGGCCCCCCTCTAGCTCTACTTAATTCGGTACTTGGTGTAATGATGATGGTACGTTTTACTTTATCAGGATGAAATAATCCTTGTTTATAGGCCTGAACAATTGATTCTGCATCAATAATTCGATATCCTTTATCTTCAAAAGCTTCTTGTGTTTTTGGATTTCGTTCATAGGCAATAGCCACTCCATCTTTTAATGCCACTAAGTTGCAGCCATCTGTCCATTGTTCTCTTTCATCATAAGGATATTCGCCACCACCACAAATAATGAAATCAACTTTAGGGTCTATATATTTTAAAAAGTCTTTTAGATTAGGAAATACCATTGGTTTTTTATCCCCTTTAGTATAAAGTGTTACTTTACATTTACCATCATCTAGTGTATAGGGTTTATATACTACCCATTCATGAGAGCTCACTTGTGTAAATAAAGTGTCAATATGCATACAAGAGCGTTCTTTAGGAATTTCAATTTTCGCTACTTGTTTTACGATATCTTTTTCAAACATTTTTTGTTTCAACACATCAAATGCTTGTTCAGTAGTTCTTTCACTTACACCAACCATCAAAAGGTCTTTACTATAAGTCATTACATCACCCCCTTCTAAAGTTACATTTTCATCTTTTTCTTTAGTTAGATCAATGATTTTGTCATCTTGTACATTCTTAAATAATGGATGATTATAAATAATACAACGTGTAATAATATTCTCTCTAGTACGTGCATTTTTAGCTGCTTGGCAAATAATAACATGGTCGTTTACCATAATTCCAATATCTCTTGTAAATACATAGTTTGGTAGAGGTGAGAATATTTGTTTGTCTCTTTTTTCTAAGTAGCCAGTAAATAAAGTATACACTAAATCTTCATCTTTCAAACGATTAAGTGCATTTTTTATATTGTCTTCACATTTTTCATGTGTACAGATATAATTAATTAGTTGAGTACGAGCAACCTTATTTTTTTTAATTACTTCTAATAATAACACCTCTGTATCATATACATTTCTTCTGCCAATAAAAGCTTCTAAAGTATTCCAAAACAGAGTATGTTCTTCGCGCATACGATCGAGATATACTATATCATCATATAGAAATTCAAGGGCATTACTTGGTGTAACAATTTCAATTCCATCATCTGGAAAATGAACGATTACTTTTTTAAGAGGTGCTACCTCAGATGGTACATGTACTTTAGCTCTCATGATACTTTAAATATAAAATCGAAATGCGATTTGTGATTAGTTTGTAATAAATGAATTTATTTCAAGACACAAAAGTAATAAATTAAAGACATTCAGCCTAATAGCTTGGCTAAATTGTTCGAATGAATTATAGTTTAGGTAGAAAAATCTCTGCCATCATACATCTTGCGCTACCTCCACCAATCTCCTCAATTAGATAGATAGGAGCTGTTAATATATCACAATGATTTTGGATTTGGTCTAATTGTTCATCATTTAAAGATTTGAGAGCCCTTTCACTCATTACTAAAAATAAATCTCCTTGTTTATTTTGAATTTGTAACATATTGCCAGCAAAATGGTTCTCTAATTGCTCGCGACTAATTTCAATTATTTCTTTTTTCGTTGATTTGATAGTGTCTTCTACTAATTTACGTTCTTTTTTATCTGTTATTGAATCTAAGCATATTACTACAAACGATTTGCCTACACACATCACAACATTGGTATGGTATTGAGCTTGTCCATTACTTTTAAATGAATTAAAAATAACTGGTTTATAATCAATTTTATCAGCAAATTCTGCTAGTAAGTGTTTGTCGGTGCGTGGTGACAAGCATGCATAAACTAATTTGTTGTCGTGGTCAAATATCATACTTCCAGTTCCTTCTAATGCTCTGTCTTCATTTTCATAAGCACTTAAATCAACAACATTAGTAACTTTAAATTTTTTCTTAATGCTATCAATAATATCCATTCTCTTTTCAATTCTTCGATTAGCAGTTTTCATAGGAAAGATATAAATGGTGCCATCTTCATGCATACTTATCCAATTGTTTGGGAAAACAGCATCTGGTTTTGGTGGGTTAATTGTATCTTCAATCACAATTACATCCACTCCATTATCGATAAGTATTTCTACAAATTCATCAAATTCTTTTTGAGCTGTTTTTACAATTTCATTTTGTGAAATAGTACTAATATTTTTTTGATAGTCATTGCTCTTAGCAGTTTCTGTATTAAATTGAAAAGCTGCTGGACGAATCATCAATAAATGAGAAGTATTCTGCATATTATTTTTTTTGCAAAGTTAAAATAAAAAAAGAAGGTCACCATGTATTAACACGGCGACCCTTCAATAATTTATTTATAAGTATTATTTATTACTGAATTTATACGAAACACCTACCCCTAAAGCTTCTCTAAATTGAACTCTAGAGTTTCTAGGAGAAGTAACATATGAACCATCCGCATTTTGTATATAATCGCCTGCAGCATCTTTTACTTTTACGTTTACTTTTTGATCATGATCATATATCAATTGAGTATAAACGTTAGCAGACAAAAATTTATTGATTTTCATATCTATACGTACTTGCCAGTTAACATCTATATTTCCTCTTTTCGATTTACCAAATGCATCTACTGAATTATCTGTATAATTATTATAAAGGTCTAATTGAGTCCATAACGAAACATTTTTTACTAAGTCTTTTTTCAAAGTAGCTCTTACTAATGCACCAAACTCAGCTCTGTATGTTTTACCAGGTAGTAGACCATATCTAGTTTCGTCAATTAGAGGATCTTTTTTTACCAAGGTTATTTTTCCTGCTGCAGGAGAGATGTATAAGGAGAAATATGCCGTAGGTTTATAATCGATACCTAAACTTAGATTTACCCATGCTGGTGCTGCAAAATATGATTTTAAAGGATATACGCCATTATTTGTTGTGTAATCATATGTTGGTGAAAATTGAGTTAAGAAACTCGCTAATATCGCCACGTCAATATTTTTACGAAGTGCATAACCAAATTTAGAATTGATCTCTAATCGATCATCATTTTTACGAAGTCTTTTATTTGCATATAAAATCCCCCATGTAGCATCTATACTATTATTCCAACTAATTTTGTTATACTGATAATTGGCAAATGCGTTACCTAATGCAGTTGTAGCAACTGAATTCACTCCACCTGGAGCCCAATTCACATAGGCTGCCTGATTTAAATTGAGTGCAGCAAATCCTCCGTATTTCCATTTTTTTACAGGTTTTAATGCCGTTATTTCTGCTTCAGTAGCAGCTATTCTTTTTTCAATTTCACTTTTTTCTCCTTTTAATTTATCGAGAATTACCGTTTTTGCTTCAATGGTATTATTATTTTGAGCATAAGCGCCCACACTTGTTATAAATAGAAATAATGTACATACAAGTTTAATTTTTTTCATCATATTTTATTTTGGTTAAAAGTTTTCTTTGCTTTCAAATTTAATGCCAAAGATATTCAGGTCTTTAAAAACTATTATGTGCATTTATACACTTTGGAGTTTAATTAATGTATTGGAAAGTAAACAATATAATAGCTTTTCGATTTATAATCTAAAAGTTAATAAATACGTCCAGAAGTAAAAATTCATCACCATATATGGAATAAAAAATATAAAGTATAAATATTCATGAATTCCTTTGAGTAAATACCAACATATAAATAAAAGTGTGAAAAAGAACACAGTGCTATAAAGCGGTTCAATATTGTATTTTATTGTTTGAAGATTACTTTTAATGGTAACATCTCTAACAAATTTAAAAATGATTGAGTTGTTTATTTCTAGAGTGTCGTAATTATTACAAGATAAATAGATATCGTAAGAAACTTGATGTTGTTTATTTTTTGAATCAATTACAACAGCATTGCCCTTTTCATCAATAAGTTTAAAGGTTATATATATAGTCTGCTGTTTAGTGGGGAGTGCAATCAAGTCTAATAGTATAAAATAATTAAATACTAAAAGTATAGGAGTTAGAAAACTAATTAGTTTTTTTAATTTGTATTTAGACATTTTTTTTAATCAAGAAATCGCCAAGTTACACCAAACTTAAATGATCTTTCATCAGATGGATATAAATAGGCATTGTAATTTCCTTTTAAACCAATCCCTTGGAATAAATTATTTCCTTTAATAAAAATACGTACTGTTTTTATTTTAGCATTTATAAATACATCTATAAGTGGTGTATATCTACTTACAATTTTGTCTTGTGTATAAAACTGACCGGTTAGTGGTTGATAGCCATTTGCATAATAAGCACTGATATATCTCGAATCTATTCCGAATCGGATTAATAATGCTTTTTTAAACATCAATCGCTCATAATATAAACTGTTTTTAATGTAATAAGTTGGAAGATGTATGGAGTTAGTAGATGCTTTTTGAAAACAGAAATAATTATCTAAATGTACTTTGCCATAAGCCATATTTATAGTTGCCTCTGCCTGAAATATATTTAAAGTGTTTGATAATTGAGTTGCTTGCATATTATTATTCCAATAGATATACTGATTGATAATATAATTATTTGCATTTAAAATGGTGCTAAATTTAAATTTATTCTTAGTTATTTGATTGGTATAAGTAGCTTGTATTAATAACGTATTTGTTTTGTTGAAATTATTACTCCAACTTCCTGCATAATTGTAGTAATTATTTTCTGTCCAATTTGCTTCTCTTCTACTCCATAAGCCTGCAATTTGCAAATAACCAAAAGCGGAAAAGTCATAAGAAAATTTTCCTCTTAATTCTATATCTCCCTGATTGTATCCTGCTAAAAAGAACTTGGCAAATGCTAGATAATTCCATTTTTTATTTGCTTGTGAATTGCTTCTCACAAAACCTTCTATACTTAAATTATTGCTCGTACGTTCATAAAAATTTTGACGTAATTCAATGTTTTCATGTTCTAGTTTTGCTCCTGCTACTAGGTTAATAAATTTGCCTTTATAGTTTTTAATTTTTTTAGTGCCTAAAAAATTGAAACTGATGCTTTGAGTAATACTATTATAACGTAATGTATTAGATAAGGTGTCTACAGGAACATTGTAAATGTTTGAATAATAAAATGATTCATAATAGCTGCTATCAATAGTAGGAGATTTATCTACAAAATTAAATTTGTTATTGGCAAATTTGATTTGGTACTTGATATTTGCTATTGGTTGATAATTTTTTATAGTTAAGGAGTCATTCACTTTTTCATCGTACTTATAGCCTATTTCATAGGATTGACTTCCTTGAAGAGCTACTTCTCTATAATTGCTTTGTGCATTTGATAGTCTAATATCAGCCAATGATTTAGTGAGAAGTGCTTCAGTGGCATTGGTAAATATATCGGATGATAAACCACCGTTTTCTTGATTTTTAAAACCATTATAAACAAAGCAAAGAAGAGAAACAAACTTTTTGTTTTTAGTAATATATCTGGTGTATAAACTCGCAGAGTTCCCTAATGTTCGCTGTCTTTGATAATAACCTATAGAATTCATTCTATTAAAGGAGATTCCATATTGAAAATTTCTACCTAAGTTTTGACTATGATTACCGCTAAAATTTAATTCTTGACGTAATCCTAAATTCATAGTAAGTTCTGAATAGGGACGTTTTATATTATACATTTTCACACTGTCCATATAGAGCCAATATAAATCATACATACGTATTCCATTCTGGAATCCACTTGGGATATATGGTTTTATTAGTATAGGGAAAGCAGCCGTACCAATATTTCCTAAATTTACATATTCATCCGTGGCACGTTGTACAAAATTATATTCTTCTAAATTATTAATAGTAGTATCGAAATTATGTAGTTGTTCAGGAGCATTAACATAATAGTAGTATGCTTTATAGGAGGCAATACTATCTTGTTTTTCTTGTAAGGTTTTTTGTGACATTACAGAAAGACTAAGTAACCCAATAAATAAAATAGCTGTTATTTTTTTCAAAAATCGAGTTTAAAAATTGTGTGTGTGAATCAATCCTTTAATAATAGCAGTCATTACAGGTTCTGCAGCACTTGCTTTAGCTAAAACAATATCGTGACTTATTTTCTCATCCATGGCATCAAATGGATAACCAATATCTGATACAACTGAAATAGCAAAAACTTTCATGCCACCATGTCTAGCCACAATCACTTCTGGAACTGTGCTCATTCCTACAGCATCTCCTCCTATACGAGCAAAATATTGATATTCGCTTGGGGTTTCAAAGGTTGGTCCTTGCACCCCTACATAAACTCCTGTATGACAACGAGCGTTGATGCTTTTAGCAATTTGCAATCCAGTTGCAATCATTTCTTTATCATAGGTGTCTAACATGCCAGGAAAACGAGGTCCTAATCGTTCATCATTTTTACCTCTTAATGGATGTTCGGGTTGTAAGTTAATATGGTCAGTTATAATCATTAAATCGCCAACTTCCATACCTGCTTTCATACCGCCACTAGCGTTTGAAACCAATAAATGGGTAACTCCTAAATATTTCATCACTCGTACAGGAAATGTAACGGCTTCAATACTATGCCCTTCATAGTAATGAAAACGACCGCTCATACAAACTACTTCTTTGCCTTCTAATGTGCCAAATACTAAACTACCACCATGACCTTTAACTGTAGATTGAGCAAAATGAGGTAAATCATTATAAGGGATTGTATCAATGATGTTAATTTCTTTAGTAAGATTACTTAATCCACTACCGAGTATGATTCCTATTTTGGGATTCACTTTAGTTTTCGATTGAATGTATTGTACACATTCCTGAATTTTATCAAATAGTTCCATATATACTTAATTTTATATTGTTTTATTATTTTTTTGCAAAGTAACAGATAAATATTGATGTATATCTGCTTCAAATTTACTTTTATTGTTTTCTATAAATTTAACTTGAATAGGTAATAAATAAATAGGTAAGTTTTTTTTCCAGATAAATTCTTTTTCTAATGCTAAACGAGTGGCATCTTTTTCAGTGGTGATAATAATTTTTTTTTCGTTTTTGATTTCATTAAATAAATCACTTACTTTTTCAATATCGTATCTGTCAAAATAATGATGGTCTTTATAATCGAAAGAGAAGACTTCCTTACAAATACTTTTACAATAGTTGATCATTTTACTATTATCAGCAATCCCTGTTAAAATAAAAATTGTATAATCTTTCCAATCGTTTATAAATGGAAGATGGGTAAACATTGGATAAATAGAGCCATATTGAAAGCTTGAAAAATATACATGCTGATAGCTAAATGGCTTTATGTGTTCTATAATTTTATCTTGTTCTTCAGGGCTAATATTTTCAGGACATTTACTTACAACGATAATGTCGGCACGTTTATACCCGCTGCGAGGTTCACGTAATCTTCCTGCAGGAATAATGAAATCTTTATAAAATGGTTTATCATATTGCGATATCATAATGTTTAATCCTGCTTTAACACTTCGGTGTTGCATAGCATCATCTAATAAGATACATTGATTATTGGGGTATGAACTCAATATATCCGGAATAGCCAATAACCTATTTTCACCAACAACAACAGGGATTTCTGGATTTTTCATGCTATACTGCATAGGTTCATCTCCTATTTCAGCAGCTGTACTATTTTCATTTGCATAAAGTAGTCCTGCTGTTTTTCTACCATATCCTCTACTTAAAGTAGCAATATGGTAGTGTGGTTTTAGTAATTGAATTAAGTACTCAATATGAGGTGTTTTACCTGTTCCTCCTACAGATAAGTTACCAACGCATATTACTGGATGAGCAAAGCGTACGCTTTTCAATATCTTTTTTTCATATAACCAATTAATGATGGTGTTTATGAGTCCATATAAGATACTAAATGGCATTAAAATGAATTGGATGATATAATTCATAGTACGAAGTTAAATGACTAATTTTACATTGCCAATAAAAACTATATTTTTATGATAAATCCTATACTAGTAGAAGCATGGAGAGCAGAAACATTGGAAAGTTTTCATCGAGGGGTAATATGTATAGTAGATGAAAACAATCAAGTACTCTATTCAAAAGGAGATATATATCAAGATTGTTTTCCTCGAAGTGCGATGAAGTATTTGCAACATATTCCATTGATTGAAAGTGGAGCAGTTGAAAAGTTTGGTTTTACACTACAAGAGATTGCTGTTATGTGTGGTTCGCATAATGCGGAATCGTATCATGTAGAAACCGTAAATAGCATATTAACTAAAATAGGGTTAGATAGGTATGCGCTTCAATGTGGCGCCCATTATCCAATGTTGCCCAAAGATTTTATACCTATGTATGCTCAAGGAGCAGCCCCTCAAGATATTCATAATAATTGTTCAGGTAAACATGCAGGGTTTTTAGCTTTATGTGTATTTAATAACTGGGATACTGAAACCTATTTGTCTCCTGAACATCCCTTACAAAAGTTGATAAAAGCAACCTGTGCATCGATGTATGAAGTGGATATGAATACGATGAATTATGCATTTGATGGTTGCTCAGCACCTATATACAATGTAAATGTATACCATCAAGCAATCGGCTATAAAAATTTAATTTGCAATAAAAAGTATGATGCTAGAAGACAAAAAGCTTGTAATTTGATCATAGAAGCTGTTTCAAAATATCCAGAAATGGTAGCTGGTACAGATCGATATTGCACAGATATGATGCGAATATGTAGCGAAGAAGTAATAGGAAAAACAGGTGCTGAAGGCATTTTTTGTTTAGGGTTTAAAAATAAACGTTGGGGTGCTTGTATAAAAATAGATGATGGTAAAATGCTTCCACAATACAATATTGCTCAAGCAATCATCGAAGCAAGTAATTTGTTTAGTCAAGAACAATTAAAACCATTATATAAATATTTAAATGATGAGATTAAAAATTGGAATCAAAAAAGTACAGGGAAGCTAATTGTAAATAAAATTATCTTAGAAGAATTGGCCAATATGAATAAATTATAGTGTACAAATAAAATTCTTAGGCTTTCATTAATGCGTATTTTTGTAGATTAAATAGAATAACATGGAATATCATTTAAGTTGGAAAGAAATAATCACCATATTTTTAACCTTATTTGCAGTTATTGATATAATTGGCACTATCCCTATTATCGTTAACCTAAAGAAAAATTTCGGACAACTACATCCACTCAAAACAACCTTGGTTGCTGGATTGTTAATGTTAGTTTTTTTGTATTTTGGGAACATTCTTTTGAGTCTAATTGATTTAGATATCAAATCATTCGCTATTGCTGGTTCCATAGTGATTTTTCTGATAGGATTAGAAATGATATTAGGTAGAAATATTTTTAAACCAGATACAGAATACAGTGATATTTCAATAGTTCCTTTAGCCTTCCCATTAATAGCTGGCGCTGGCGTGCTTACCACGCTTTTATCAATGAAAGCGCAATATAGAGATGGAAATATTTTAGTAGCAATTTTACTTAATTTACTCATCGTTTTTGGGGTATTAAAATTTATTCCGCATATAGAAAAACGTTTAGGTATAAGTGGATTGGCTGTACTCAGAAGAATATTCGGAATCATATTAATTGCTATAGCTGTTAAAATATTTAAAGCAAATACAGGGTTATTAATATAAACATATGCAGATTAGTCATATAATATATCCCTTGCAATTTAAGTTTCCTTTTCATATTGCACATGGTATCAGAAGTCATACAGATTGTATCTTTCTAAAAATCAGCTCTGATAGTTATGCTGGATATGGCGAAATTACTTTGCCTCCATACTTGCCTGAAACAATTGCGAGTTGTTTAGATTTTTTAAAGAAAATACAATTTGAAAAATATAGTGGTGATAATATTGACCCCACTGCCATAAGCGCATCTATACATGAACAATGGGATGGATTTTATCCAGTGAAGGCTGCAATTAATAATGCCCTTTGGGATTTGAAAGGGAAAATGGAAGTAAAATCAGTACGAGATTATTTGACAAACGATACAAATTCGCCTGAATGTACTTATACCATTGGGATTTCAAGTAGGAGCGACATGCTGGAGAAAATATATCATGCAACTAATTTTAACTTAATTAAACTAAAATTAGATGGAATACAAGATGTAGAAATAATACAAACCTTTATTAAGTATTCAGATAAAACGTTTGCAGTTGACGCAAATCAATCTTGGAATGATATAGATTATGCAAAAAAAATGATTGATCTATTAAGTAAAACAAAATGCATTTTAATAGAACAACCATTTGAAAAATCGGACAGAAAGTTAAGTGCCTTACTAAAACAATTTAGCTCACTACCTATTATTGCAGATGAAGCATTTCAAAATATAGAAGACATAGATTCAATCGCTACTTCTTTTGATGGAATCAACTTAAAGTTATTAAAATGCGGAGGTATAAGTAATGCAACACAAATCATTACTTCGGCAAAACAGCATCAGCTAAAAATTCTAATTGGTTGCATGAGTGAAAGTGCCTGTGGTTGTGCAGCGGCAAGCATGTTGCAACAAAGCGCAGATTGGGTTGATTTAGATGGGCCCTATTTGATTCATAATAATCCATTTGAAGGCTATGAAATTAGAGCTGGCAAAATACTAATCGAAAATAATATTGGACTTGGCATACATACCAATTTATTTTAATTCTAACAATGTATTTACAGAAAATTTAACGGGGATTTTATTATTGAAGGAAAATAATACAAGTTGATTTGATTGCTGGGGCGAAAGTTCTTTAATAAATAGGGTGTATTTTTTTAAGTCATCAAGAGTTGTTTCTTGATAAACAATTATTGCACCTTTTTTTATAAGTTGATTATCTATAAGTAGCTGTTTAGTTACTAAATATGATCCATTGCCAGTATATACAATGTCGCTATTGTTTTTTATTTGATCTTCTTTAAATTGATATTCTAACTGAGCTTTCCCGTTTTCATATACTACCCATCTCGAAAAAATAGGTATTACATACTGATGTTTGTTAGGAAATGAGTGTAAATGATTTTTAAATTTTTCTAAAAATTCAAAATTATGAATATCAATTTTCGATGCATTATAGAAATCATATAACATTATAAAATATTCATCAGCTTTAGGAATATTTAATACATCCGCAGTTCTATAGACATTTAAAGTAATCTGCACTTTAAGATGATAATTGTTTTTTAAACTTGAAACGATATTCTGATAGGCTTGTAAATTAGAGGATTGATAATCGCAATCTAGTTGGATGGTAATGATTTTCTTTTTGCTGAAGGAATTTATTTGTTGTTGTACTTCTTGGAATAATTGCTCACATTTTTCAGCATTCGTATAGTTTGTATTGGCTAAAAAATAATTGTCTAATCGAACTACTGGTATAATACTAAAACAACTGTCATATACATTTATAACTTTTGAACGTATAATTTCATCCTTTTTAAACTCTACTAATTTGATATAAATGCATCTTGTTTTAAGGCTGTCTAAATAGTTTTTTTGATCATGTGAAATATTGATTTGATTATTCCAAATATAAAATGATATGTTCTTAGAGTTATTGTTATTATTAGTTTGTAGGCAATTTGATAAAAAAAATAGGCCTAGGGATAGAAGGATAATTGTATAGTATTTGCGCATATTTTTTTTAATAAAAAGAATAAGTTCTCTACGTAAAATTACTTACTACTTTGAATCATTACAAAAAAAACAGCATATAATTGTAAAGCAAGAAGTAATCCTACTAACTTTGCATAGAATATGGACACTAATTTAATTTTAGGATATATTGCATCGTTTTTAATTGGAATCACTTTAGGGTTATTTGGAGGTGGAGGGACTATATTAACAGTACCAGTATTATATTATTTGTTACATTTCGAATCGGATATTTCAATTTTGTACTCGATGTTTATTGTTGGAATGGCCACATTTGTAGGCGGAATAAATTCTTATATCAAACATAATCTAAATTTAAAAGCTGCATACTCATTTGGGATACCTTCATTAATTGCTGTTATTATTACACGTAAAACAATTACTCCTTGGATAGATGTACAAACTTGGACGATGGGTAGCTATATACTTACAGGTAAACATTTACTCATGTTTTTATTTGCAGTATTAATGATAGTTGTTTCACTATTTATGATATTTAAAAAACAAAATAGTGTGATTGTAGAACAAGTAAAAAAGAAAAAATTCTATTTCGGTATCATTTTAAAAGCATTATTAGTTGGATTTATTTCCGGTTTGATAGGTGCTGGAGGAGGTTTTATTATAGTGCCCTCCTTAATGACGTTTTATAAATTAAATGTAAAGGAAGCAATAGGTACTTCATTAATTATAATTGCAGCTAATTCTTTTTTTGGATTTATGGGTGACTTTATTCGCTTAACTACAGCACCATTAAATTTATCCTTTGATACTACAAGATTTTATGCAAATGAATGGAGCTTTTTATTATTGTTTAGTTTTATAGCAATTCTTGGAATAGTATCAGGATTGTGGATTGCCCGCAGGGTGCAAGCAAATAGATTAAAAATAGCCTTTGGTTATTTTGTGCTTTTGATGGGTATATATGTGTTTTTTAAAGAGCTTTTCTAAATATATTAGTCTACTTCAAAGGTTCTTGACCATAGGCTATCCACTCTTCTTTTGATGGTCCATAAACACCTGGTACTTTTAAACCCGCTTGTCGCATTAATACAGTTAGTTGTCCTCTATGATGTGATTGATGGGTGATTAAAATATGAAGGGTATCACCTATACTCCAATCCATTCCATACATTTTGATTTTATTTTCAACTTGATCATCTGTCCAATTGGCTGCAACTACCTCTGCAACTTTGGTTGCATCCATTTGATATTGTGAAATTAACTCTTCTGCTGTTTTATATTCAAATTTATTTTCTTCTATAGGCAAACCAGCATGATGCATCATTTCAGTAAGTGTATGGTTAATATGAGATGCTAGTAGTAATAGAGTTCTGCCTTCTGGATAAATTTTCACATCTAATACATCATTCGTTAATACTTTATATAATTTTAAAGTGCTTTCTGTTTCGTATTTCCAAACGTTTATAAAATCACTAATTTTTCTAAACATGTTTTTTACATTTAGTTTTCATTTAAATAATTGGTCACAGGATTATTACCATCATCATATACTGCATCACCAAAAGCCAAAATAGGTATAAATATAATTGGTAATAGAATGATGCCCACCCCAAAACCATCTGATTTACCAAATCTTCTAGCTAATTCTAGGGAAGCAATAACGTGTAGTACAATATAGATGAGTCCTCCTATACAAGGAATAAAAGCTAAAAATGCATGCCATCCTGGTTTGCCACAAATTTCAAAATACACATAGGCATTATATATTGGAATAATAGCTTCCCAACCTTCTCTGCCTGCTTTTTCATATAGTTTCCAATGTGCAATTACTAATATAATTACACAGCTTGCTATAAATAAACCTAAAATAACTAACACGATATTATCAATATTATCCATCTAAATTATTAATTTATATTCAAATATATTCTTTTTTTAATTTGCTTGCAATAGATTTGTTTGTGATGAACAAAACAATTGTAATTATTGGTGGTGGAGCAGCAGGCTTTTTTGCTGCTGTTAATATTGCAAAAAAAAATCCAAACTATAGAGTTATACTATTTGAGAAAAGTGATAAGCTTTTATATAAAGTACAAATTAGTGGAGGGGGTAGATGTAATGTTACACATAGTTGTTTTGAACCAATGAATCTTGTTAAATTTTATCCACGAGGCGAAAAAAGTTTAATTAGTGTATTTCATCGTTTTCAACCAAAAGATACCATACAATGGTTTGAAGAAAGGGGTGTTCCAATAAAACGGGAAGAGGATGGAAGAATGTTTCCTCAATCAAATACTTCTCAAACTATTATTGATTGTTTTTTGAAAGAAGCAAAAAAATATCAGGTGGAAATCTATATAAATAATGGTATTGACGATCTAGAAAAAATAGATCATGAAAAGTGGCTTGTAAAGACGAGTAAAGGAGAGAAGCTTGCTGCAGATAAAATTGTATTTTGTAGTGGTAGTCAGGTACGTAGCTGGAAATTACTTGAAAAGTTAGGTCATACGGTAAGTGCACCGGTTCCATCTTTATTTACGTTTAATACCAAAGATCTTCGCTTAAATGATTTGATGGGAACGAGTATTCCGAAAGTGCAATTGAAAATTAAAGGAACAAAGTTGATGAGTGAAGGACCCTTATTAATTACTCATTGGGGATTGAGTGGTCCAGCTATTTTGAAATTGTCCGCTTGGGGGGCACGTGAATTAGCGAGTATTCAATATAAATTTACCTTGCTTATTAATTGGACTGGCACAAAGAGTTATGAGGAAGTATTGGATGATTTAAAAGAATTTAAAATTTCGCAAGCAAAAAAACAACTCTCCAATACGCATTTTTATGAATTGACTAATCGAATGCGAGATAGTTTATTGTTGTTTAGTAAAATCGATACGAGTAAAAAATGGGCAGATATTTCGATGAATGAAATGAAATTATTAGCCCAACTATTCAGCGAGTCACATATTGAAATTAATGGAAAAAGCACAAATAAAGATGAATTTGTAACTTGCGGTGGAGTAGAATTAAAAGAAGTAGATTTCAAAACGATGCAAAGTAAATTAGAACCTAATTTATTTTTTGCTGGCGAAGTATTAGATATAGATGCTATTACAGGAGGCTTTAATTTTCAAGCAGCATGGAGCAGTGCATGGGTTGTGAGTGAGAGTGTGTGAGTTAAGAGAATATTATATTTAAATTTATTTAGCCTTTTTATGAACGAATGTTCTAGTTTTGTGTTGTACTATAAAATGATTGATTATGAAATACTTTTTGATTCTTCTTTTGTCCTTAATTGCTGCAGGAGATAAAACTATTTACGATTTTAAAGTAAAAGATATTGACAATAAAGAAGTGTCTTTAAATGATTATAAAGGCAAAGTAGTAGTGGTTATTAATGTAGCAAGTAAATGTGGATTTACGCCTCAATACGCTGATATTGAAAAATTTTATCAAAAATATAAAAGCCGTGGGGTAGTGGTTTTAGGTTTTCCTTGCAATCAATTTATGAGTCAAGAACCGGGTACTGAAGTGGAAATCAAAGAATTCTGCACTAGTAAATTCAATGTTACATTTCCGATGTTTTCTAAAGTGGATGTGAAAGGGACTAATCAAGCTCCTTTATACAAATACCTTACTGAGAAAGCAGAAAATGGAGTAGCAGATAGTAAAGTATCATGGAATTTTCAAAAATACATTATTGGTAAAAACGGCAAATTAATCAAAAGTTATAGTCCACCTACCAATGTTTTTGATCCTGAATTTATCAAAACAATTGAATTAGCTTTAAACTAAATCGTTTAAAGTTCTCTTTGAAACTTATTTCTTTATAGATTTGTTAGGTAATTTCATTATCTAAATAAATTTCATTGAAATGAAAAAAATCAAAAATAGTCTTCTAGTATTATTTGCAGTTGCAAGTATGTTGAGTTTAAACTCTTGTGGGTATAATGGTGCAGTTTCTAAAAGTGCAGCAATAGATGCATCTTGGGCAAAAGTTCAAAGTGCTTATCAGCGTAGAGCAGATTTAATTCCTAATTTAGTTGAAACCGTAAAAGGACAAGCAGATTTTGAAAAATCAACGTTAACTGCTGTTATTGAAGCTCGTGCTAAAGCTTCCTCTATGAATGTAAATGCTAAAGATTTAAGCCCAGAAAAACTAAAAGAATTTCAAGAAAATCAAGGTCAATTAAGTCAAGCATTAGGTCGCTTTTTACAAATCGTAGAAAATTATCCCGACTTAAAATCGAATCAAGCTTTTATGGAGTTACAAGCTCAGCTAGAAGGTACAGAGAATAGAATTAATACAGAACGTAATTTATTCAATGAAGCGGTGCAAGATTATAATACTCATATAAAAACCTTCCCCAATGTATTATTTAGTAATATGTTTGGATTTAAAGCACGTGCTTACTTCGAAGCGGATAAAGGAAGTGAAAAGGCTCCAAAAGTTACTTTTAAGTAATTAAAAGAATTCATGAATCACAAAACTATTTTATCTGAAAGCGAGAGAACTCGCCTGGTTGATGCCATTAAAAGGGTAGAAGAAACAACCATAGCCGAAATTAAAATACATATCGATAATCTTTGTAAAGATGATGTTTTAGTAAAAGCAGCTAGCGTTTTTGCAAGCCTAGGCATGGATAAAACTACTACTAAGACAGGAGTGCTAATTTATGTGGCTTGTCAAGATAGAAAGATGGCCATACTAGCAGATAGCAATATTCATCAAAAAGTAAAAGCAAATTATTGGGATGATCTTGTTGCTCAATGCATCAACTATATGAAGCAGGAAAAATATTTTGAAGGTTTAAATCACGTACTACATTCTTTAGAAAAAGATTTGTCGAGTCATTTCCCTTCAGATATAAAATCAGAGAATCCAAATGAAATTTCTAATGATTTAAGTTTTGGAGAAGATGAATAAGCTATATCGATTTCTTTTTATACTTGTGTTGAGTTGTACTCAAATTCAATTGTATGCTCAAAATTATCCCGAGCAAGCCAATCCGCCAACTATAGTAAATGACTTTGCAGGTATACTATCTAATGACGCTTCATTAGAAGCAGATTTAGTTGCTTATAATAATGAAACATCTTCTCAATTATCTATTGTTACAATATCATCAACAGATGGATATGATATTAGCGAATATGCAATTGGTTTATTCAATAAGTGGCAAATTGGTCAAGCAGCCAAAGATAATGGTGTGCTTGTATTGGTTGCTGTAAATGATAGAAAAACATTTATAGTTACAGGTAGAGGTGTTGAAGATAAACTTCCAGATATTATATGTAAGCGTATTATCGAAAAAGAAATGATTCCTAATTTTAAAAATGGGGATTATGAAACAGGTATTAATGGAGCTGTAGTAGCCATCAAATCTAGCTTAGCAGGCACTTATCAAGTAGAAAAAGAAGATGTAGTTTCTAAACCATTTAGTAGAAATTTAAGTTTAGAAAAAATTGCCATCATTGTAATTATTATCATCATTATTATTTTAATCATCAGTAGAACTAATGGTGGCGGTGGTTCTACCTATACACGTGGAGGATATTATGGAGGAGGTGGTTATTGGGGAGGTGGAAGTTGGGGAGGTGGTGGTAGCAGCGGTGGCGGTGGTTTTGGCGGCTTTGGTGGTGGAAGCAGTGGCGGTGGAGGTGCCGGCGGAAGTTGGTAATAAAGAATGAATCAAGTTTATTGATTCGTATACTTTAAATTAATTATATCTAGTGCTAGATTTATTTGAAGTAAGAAAGATATAAATAAACATACTAATCAAAGAAAAAACCGTGCTTAATACTGTTTTTAGTAAAGTGTAATGATAGGCATGAAAATCACCTTTTTCGATGCGAAAAAATAATAAATGATGAATGAATGTAAATACACCTAAATAGATCGCAAACCAAGTGAATCCATGGTAGTGAATATCCATAATCTCATCGGCTTCTTGTTCTTTAGGATTTAATATTTTAAAAACATAAGGTCTCAAAAAAGCAATAAATATAGTAGCAAAGGCATGCATTCCAAGTGTTTCTTGAAAAATATCTACACTCAATCCTATAAATAATGCAGTAAATAACAGTATATATTTAGGAGTGTTTAATGGGAGCATTAATATAAGTAATGGATACATATAAGGATTGATTAAGCCACTTACATTAATATAGTTTAAAGCCAAAATTTGTATGACTAAAATCAAGATGCAATGACTTAGATATTTTATTATTTGACTATTCATCTGCTACTGTTTCTTCTAGTTTTTGTATTTCATCTCTGCGTAAAAAATTAACTATGTGAACATGATTCAGTGATTGAATTTGAGCACTTAATCTAACCCTTAATTCTAATAAATTTGAGCCTTGAATTTCATGAAAATCTTGAATCGTACCAACCATTAAATTGCCTGGAAAGAAAGAGGAGTATGTACTAGTAACAACTGTATCGCCTTTGGCCACTTTTACGTGATTTGGTATTTTACTTAAGATACAATATTCACTGCTCTTTGCATCCCATTCTAAATTACCAAAATAATCATTCTTTTTTAATTTGACACTGATGCGCGATTCGGTATTAAGCAACGACATTACTAACGCATAGTTGTTTGATACACCAACCACAGTACCTACAATACCTTTATCATTAAAAATACCCATATTTTTTTTGACACCATGTACTAAGCCTTTATCTATTATGATAAAATTCTTAGCTCTATCAGTGGTGTTGCTTACAACATAAGCATCCATATAGGAGTATACTTGTTCGAATGTATTGTCTACAGTATCATGTGAGGAGTCTATTCGAATTGCATTGTTTACATAATTTTGGTCGAGTAGTTCATGAAGCCTTTTATTATCAGCCATTAAACTATCATTCACGTTTCCTAATGTAAAATATTTAAGAATATTAGTTTCGCTTTCATATACTTTAGAAGTAACTTGTCGAGAATTATTCATAAATGCACTATTATAATATCTGTTGTTATTAGAGATAAGAAGTAGACAGATAATTTCTAAAATAATGAAGAGAAAAATAAAATAATTGTCGCTTAAAAATTTTAGTAGATAACGCATGTTGTAGAAATAGTAGTATTAGTAGATTACATTAAGAATGTAAACTTATCCATGTTTTTCAAAGCGATTCCCGTGCCTCTAGCTACTGCTCTTAAAGGATCTTCAGCAACATATACAGGTAATTTTGTTTTTTGGCTAATTCGTTTATCTAAACCGCGTAATAACGCACCACCACCTGTTAAGTATAAACCAGTTCTGTAGATATCTGCAGCTAATTCTGGAGGTGTAGTTTCAAGTGCTTTTAAAATTGCTTCTTCAATTTTGGCAATTGATTTATCAATAGCATGTGCAATTTCACTATATGAAACAACGATTTGTTTAGGGATACCGGTCATTAAATCTCTACCATTCACTGGATAATCATCAGGAGGAGAATCTAATTCAGTAAGTGCTGAACCAATTTGAATTTTAATATTTTCAGCAGAACGTTCACCAATGAGCATATTATGTTGGCGACGCATATAATCAACTATATCTAATGTAAATTCATCTCCTGCTACTCTGATAGATTGGTCGCAAACAATTCCCGATAAAGCGATAACTGCAATTTCAGTAGTACCACCACCAATATCAATAATCATGTTTCCTTCTGGTTCTTCTACGTCAATACCAATACCAATTGCAGCAGCCATTGGTTCATGAATTAATCGTACTTCTTTAGCACCAGCTTGTTCAGCGCTATCACGTACAGCCCTTTTTTCCACTTCAGTAATACCTGATGGAATACAAATAACCATTTTATAACTAGGAGGGAAAATGAATTTTTTATCTTTATAGATCATTTTGATCATCTCTCTGATCATACTCTCAGCCGCATTGAAATCAGCAATTACACCATCTTTTAAAGGACGAATAGTCTTTATATTCTCATGTGTTTTTTCGTGCATCATCATGGCTTTTTTACCCACGGCAATCACCTTGTCTGTTTTTCTATCGATAGCCACTATTGATGGCTCATCTACCACTACTTTATCATTGTGAACAATTAAAATGTTAGCCGTTCCCAAGTCAATGGCTATTTCGTGAGTCATAAAGTTAAATAAACCCATGTATATGTTGATGTTGTGTTATTGTTATAAATCTAGTTTGGTGTATTTTTCTAGCAAATGCAAAGTAAACATAAAACATTGATAGCTAAAAGAAAAAACACAAAAATATTTTTAGCTAAAAAAATAAAATTTATATAGAAATTTTATAATGCAATCGATCTCGTTTTTGAAGTTCTTCTAAAATAATTTTAAACCAAAAAGAATAAGCATCTGGTTGCAGTTTAATATCTTCGAGTAAATCAGAAACACTCATCCATTTTACCGCTGCAATTTCATCTGGATTAAAAGGGCATTCACCATCGTAAATACCTGTAAATACGGTATCAAACTCATGTTCTGTCAATCCACTTGGGGCATCAAATGCTTTGTAAATAAAATGAAATTCTTCTTGCAATTCAGTTGTAAATCCGCATTCTTCCATTAATCTGCGAGAAGCAGCAGCGGCATAACTTTCTTTATCGCGTGGGTGTGAGCAACAGGTATTACTCCAAATACCAGCCCAATGATATTTGCTATCGGCTCTTTGCTGTAAAAGCATATCGCCATTCGAATTGTAAATAATGATACTTATTGCTTTGTGCAGAATGCCTTTTTGATGTGCTTCTAACTTGCCCATCAATCCTAGCTCTTCACCTTTTTCGTTCACTAATACTACTTGTTCTTCAGCCATTTTATACTATTTTCAATATGCAAAAATACTATATAAATAGGCTATTATATTTTATATTCTCAGATAAAATATAATTCGTTGTATAAAATAGAATTTACTGACTTATGAAGTAGCTACTAATTCTTCAGGTCTTTCTTTGTTTGAGTTTCTACTATATTGTAAAATGATATCAATACTGCTTTTTGAAGGTTTTCTTCTATCTGCGTCTAAGTGATGTAATACATTCTCAAAAGCGTCAAATTCGTCTTGAAGATTTTCATTGTTTTGCATTTCTACTTGGATTTTTGCAGCCGAAAAAGAATCTAATTCGTTGTATGCGTGAAGAATGATGTTGTTCAGTGTAGAATTTTGTTTCATTGTATTTTTTTTATTGAGTTTTTATTGATTAAAGATTTTATTTCATGGCTTTATTTTGCAAATCTTGAATGTATAACGCCTTTCAATTTTATGTATTATGTTTTTTTGCCAGAATCCTGTTATAATTTCCTAATATTATACTAATTAATTGATAATCATGCATTTAAAAATAGCGGCGATTTGTTATTTATTCCAAATCGCCGCTATTATGTATTTTAAAATTGAATTTGTTTCTCTTCAATTAGCTTTCTAAGTTTTAATAAACCATAGCGCATACGTCCTAAAGAGGTATTTATACTTACTCCAGTCATTTCAGCTATTTCTTTAAAGCTAAAATTTAAATAATGTCTCATTACAACAACTTCTCGCTGTTCTTCTGGTAATTCATCTACAAGTGCTCTTAAGTTTTTAGCAAATTGTTGGTATTCCAATTTACTATCAGCACCCATTTCAGAAAATTTCAAAACATTGAAAATATCTTGTCCATCATTGTTTACTACTTTAGGACTTCTTTTTACTTTTCTAAAATAATCTAGACATAAGTTATGCGCGATACGAAGCACCCAAGGCAGAAATTTACCTTGTTCATCATAATTGCCAGCACGTAAGTTGTCAATTACTTTTATAAAAGTGTTTTGAAAGATATCTTCTGCCAAAACACTGTCACGTAAGGTCATGTTTATAGCAGTATAGACTTTATCTTTATGTCTATGAATTAATCTCTCTAAGGCAAACTCTTTGCCTTTAAGATATTGAGCTATTAGCTCTTGGTCTGTTGCTAAATGTGGTCTGTTCATCTTCGTTTAGTTTTTGGTGAAGAAATAAATAATTAACTAAACGTAAAGCTTTACTCAATAACATGATTGTGTTTTTAAATGAAATAATAAAAAGAGTAAAGTATAGACCTAAGGGCAAATGAAATTGATGAAGTAGAATTTTCTGTCTATATAGAATTGTAATTTTAACGAAGATAATACATTTTTTTGATTTTGCAAATTTTTGTTAATTTATTTTTTAATGGCTCTATCTTTATGACCTATATGACAAGCATTTTAAATAGAAAAAAAGCACCAGCTATCGAAATAAAAGCAATAGACTTCCCGCAAGTACAGGTGCAGGGTAATTTTCATTATATCAAAGGAGCCACACAAGAATATACTTTTTTACAATTGGTTTTTGATGCAGGTAAAATAAACAGCCAAAAAAAGCTAATTGCTGATTGTTGTTGCGATATGCTACTTTCTGGAACCACCACAAAAACAGCATTTGAATTGAATGAATTACTCGATTATTATGGCGCTAGCATCGAGCCTATTGTGGGCGATGACGATTTAACCATTCGAATTTATTGTTTAAATAAACAGTTAGAAAATATTCTTCCTATTATTCATGAAATTCTTACAGATTCGATTTTTCCTAAAGAGGAAGCAGATTTAATATTAACTAAATGGAAACAACGTCAATTAATACAATTCAAAAAAACGGATTATGTAGCCAATAGAAAATTTAGAAATATTTTATTTGGGGATGCTCATCCATACGGTTCGCTTATAGTACAAGAAGATTTCGACATAGTACAACTGGATGATATTAAAATTTTTTATCAAAATTATATTCAGCATAAAGCTTGTAAAATAATCTTAACAGGTAAAGTAGATGATGCTCATATAAGCAAAATTCAAACTACTTTTTCTAATCAACAAACAGAAGTACATACAATTCAAGACTTCCCAATTCATACAGTTAAAACAGGGTTATATAAAGAAACGATGACTGACACTGTACAATCATCTATTCGTATAGGCAAATTAGTATGCGGTATGCATCATGAAGATTATATGGGATTATATATGCTTATTAGTATTTTAGGAGGGTATTTTAGTTCCCGATTAATGCTCAATATTCGAGAAGATAAAGGATATACCTATGGGATATATGCCACTATTTATGCTAAAAAGCTAGCTTCCATCTTTGAAATCAGTGCTGAAGTGAATCAAGAACACCAACAGGACGCTATTGATGAAATAAAAAAAGAAATTAATCGTTTAATAGAAGAAGAAATTCCTCAAGAAGAATTAGATAAGGTGAAAAATTATGTATTAGGTCAAATGATGCGTAGTATTGATGGACCAATTAAAACTGGTAAAATTTACAAGACATTGCTTATACAAAATTTAAGTTTTAACTTTAGTAAAGCATTTGAGCAAAAATTAAAATCAATGAACAGCACCGATTTACAAAAACTAGCTAAGAAATATTTGGATGTAGATAGTATGTATAGTATTAGTGTTGGATAACCATGAAAGCAGTAAAAGCAAGTTTATTTTTTTTATTTATACTATTGGCGTGTACTATTACTACAGCCAAAGCACAGCAATTTATTTGTGCTACTAATAATGCAGTAAGTAATAATATAACCTTAGTTTGGACTAGTAGTACGAATCCTTGTGGTCCATTTGTTCAATATTATGTATATGCTTCTACCAGTAGTAGCGGCCCTTTTACTATAATTGATTCTACCAATAATATCAATGATACCAGCTTTGTTCATACAGGTGCGCTAGTAACTAGTTCTACCTGGTATTATTATGTTGTGGCTATTTATAATTGCCCGGGATTTATACCAATACCTAGTGCTATTATTAATAATAATGCTCCTGATGCACCCGTATTGTCATATGTAACGATTGGTCCAAATGGTGCTGAAGTTCACTGGCAACCAAGTGCTTCTCCACAAACTTGTTTTTATGTGATTTATTACGATAGTATTCGAGGAAATAGCGAAAGACATGATACCGTTTGGGGTAGATTTAATACAGTGTATGTAGATTCACTATTTACATATAATGCCAATAATGAACCTATCTTTTATACCATTGAAGCAAATGATTGTTGTGGCAATAATAATGGCATTGTACATCCCTCACATCGCACTATTTATTTAACGAATACAGAATTAAAATGTGATGGAAAAGTTCAATATACTTGGACTCCCTACATTGGCTGGTCAAGTATATATTCATATCAGTTATTCATCAGTAAAAATGGATCTGCCTATACCCAAATTGCAGAAGTGCCGAATTATGCGCAGAGTTTTGATTATAGCAATTTCAATGATTTCGATTCGGTTTGTGTGTATGTAGAAGCATTGAATACTGCAGATACGACCATACATTCAAGAAGTAATATAAATTGTTCAAAGCCTTCAGTTGTGCAGCAACCAAAATTCTTTTATTTAACCAATACAAGTATCAATGATCAAGAACAAGTAGATTTAAGTTATTATATCGATACCAATGCAGAAATGTTTCGTTATTATGTTGAAATTAAATATTCGGGTCAACCGTTTTTGAAAGAATTTGAAACGCCAGTGATACGCCCATTTATCAATATGCTTGATACGATTACTGATACGATTGCCAATACAGCCATTCAAAGTTATACCTATAGAATGCTGAGTGATGATAGCTGTAGCAACCAAGTAAAAAGTTCTGTGGCAAGCACGATCTTTTTAAAAGTAGCTTTAACCAATTATTATGAATTTACATTGAATTGGACTCCTTTTGATATTGATTATGGAAGAGTTATTTCGTACGAAATTTATAGACGACAAAATAATGATCCATTTGTATATTTAGCTACAGTTGATCCAAACTCATATGAATATATAGATAACGTAGAAGGTATTGTAAAAGATGGCGCGCAATATTGTTATAAGGTATTTGCTAAATTTCAATTGCGATTTCCAGATGGAGTCAGTCTTTCCAATTTAACTAGCAAATCAAATCGCGCTTGTATTACACATAGACCTATTGTATATGTGCCTAATGCTTTTGTACCTGCTGGTGTAAACAATATTTTTAAACCTAGCATCACTTTTAATGATTTAAAAGGATATAGCATGAGTATTTTTAATAGATGGGGCGAAGAAATATTTGTAAGTAATGATTATGAAACGGGTTGGGATGGTAAGAAAAATGGTAAAGATTGCCCGGCTGGAGGATATGCGTATCTAATCAAGTTTAATGGATTGGATGGCTTTACAAACGAATACAAAGGCATTGTATTATTAGTCAGGTAATACATTTTTAATCATAGAAAAAGGGCTTATCGCTAATATTTCTTCTAAGTATATGACTCGTTGAATCATAGGTAATCCCAATATATTGATCTTTATTCAATTTAATGGCAAAACGAATTTCTTGTGTATTATCAATTAGAATTTGTACTTGATGCGTTTGGCGACTCAAATTGAAATCAAAGCTTTGTGCTAATCCTATTGTGTAATTGGTGCTTACTAAAGAATCTACTTCTAACTGATCATCGATATATATTTTAGCTCTATTTTGTACAAAATCAGATTGTAAATCGATTTTTAATAAATGTTTTTCGTTTTGTTTATTGCAAGCTACAGTGGCAAGTAAAATACTTAACATCAGTAAAAATAATATTCCTTTAGTTTTCATAGAATGAATTTATTGAAAAACGTATCTAGTGTAAAAATAGTTGCTTAAAGTTATTTCTTGCTAAACAATATTGTTTTTACCTTTGTTTTCATAATAAATTGAGTGTATGCAAAAAGAAGTTTACAGACCATTACAGATATGGTTGATCATAGGCTTAGCAATGGTGTTGATTCAAGTGATGTTAGGTGGAATAACACGTTTAACCAATTCAGGATTATCTATTACCGAATGGAATATTATAAAAGGAACTATCCCTCCTATTTCGAATGATGCTTGGGAACATACTTTTGAGCAATATAAAATACACGCCAAAAAACAATATGAATCATTGCATGCGGGCATGACATTAAGCGAGTTTAAATTCATTTATTTCTGGGAATATTTTCATCGTTTATGGGCTCGATTTATTGGGGTAGTTTTTGTAATTGGTTTGGTAGCATTCTTACTCTTAAAAAAAATAGATAGTAAATTATTAATTCAACTACTTATTGTTTTTGGATTAGCCATGTTAGAGGCAGTTTTTGGAATCATCATGGTTTATAGTGGATTGGGTGATGATACTCGAACTTGGGTGAGTGCCTATAAACTCATTATTCATTTGATTATTGCTACTTTAATCTTCTCCTATTTGTTTTATGTGTATTTGTGTTATACGCAAAAAAATACAGCGGATGCTCATTTGCCCTTATCATTAAAGAGATTGAGCTCAGTTATTATCTTGCTTATCATCATTCAAATATTGTTTGGTGGATTAATGGCTGGTATGCGAGCAGGATTAGTACATCCATATTTCCCAGTATTTGTGCATGGTTCGAATATGATCAATGCACTACAAAGTCCAGCACCACAAACATTAGATGAAATAGGCGACTATGAAAAAAGTGTTTATATCAAAGCTGTGATACAAATTGTACATAGAACAATGGCGACTTTATTATTGGTTTTGATAGGATGGTTTTTGTATGAATTATCGAAGTTAAATTTTTCTGAATCGATGAAAAAAGCAAGGACTTTTTTCGCTGTTATGATAGTGCTTCAATTTACATTAGGGGTTATTACCATTATATTGAGTATAGGACGAATCCCACCCTTTTGGGGCACTGTACATCAATGTGCGGCTTTGATTTTATTGTTGAGTAGTATTTATGTGAGGTATCAAATGCTTGATAAAAAGGCAGCCTAAATAGATTTTTGCTATCGAAGCACATGTAATCTATCGGCATCTAATTTAGCCATAATCATCAATAACAGCGTAAATGCTAATAATGAAGAACCTCCATAACTGATATATGGAAGTGGAATACCAATTACAGGTATAAGTCCAATGGTCATTCCAACATTAATCATAAAGTGAAAGAATAAAATACCCGCAACGCTATATCCATATATTCTGCTAAAGGTAGAACGTTGTTTATCGGCTGTTGATACTAATCTGTAGAGTAAGAGTAGATATAAACCTAAGATAAGTGTGGTACCCCAAAATCCTTCTTCTTCGCCAATGGTACAGAAAATAAAATCAGTAGTTTGCTCTGGAACAAAGCTAAATTTTGTTTGTGTGCCTTTTAAAAACCCTTTGCCAAGAATTCCTCCAGAGCCAATGGCAATCATCGATTGACGCACATTCCAGTCGTCAAACTTCTTTTCTTTTTTGCCATGTTTATCCAATTTGGGAAGTGATTCTTGAATAATAGGTTTGTTTTTTTCTTTTTTATATTTCCCTAATACATAATCGATACGAGCTTTTTGGTAATCCTTAAAAATGTTGGTATAAACCGTATTTACGCCTAATGCATAGCCTGCAATAACTACATGAATAATGATTATTAAAACCAAATTAGGATTGATTTTTTTTCTTCTAAATATATAAATCAAAATAGATAAAGAGATTGCATCAATAATGAGCATCGGTACTACCCCATATTTCAATGTGATAATACTTATAACCATTGTAATAAAAGGAATAATCAAAAATAATGGAGAAGCGCCTTCTCGAAATAATACAAAAATAAACGAACAGAAAACCAGGGTAGAGCCCAAATCGCCTTGCAGTATTACTAAACAAGCAGGTAGCCCAATGATAGCAAGCGCAGTAATTAAGTGACGAATATTATTTCGAATATCGATATTCATAGCACTCATATATTTTGCCAGCGCCAGCGCCGTAGCAAATTTAGCAAACTCTGCGGGTTGAATTCCAAAAGAACCTACACCAAACCACGACTTATTACCATTCACATCTTTACCAAAAAGCAAAACGGCTATCAACAATACAACAGCTACTCCATAACTAATATAGGCCAGTGTAGTATATATTTTACTATCGATAAGTAGACATACAATGGACATGACTATACATATACCCACCCACATCAATTGTTTTCCAAAAGAGGTATCTAAGTTAAATACTTCTAGAAAAGTTGAAGCCATAATCTCTCTATAAGATGCTGCATAAATACTAAAACATCCAAAAAGTAATAATACGATATATATACTTACGAGTCCCCAATCAAACTCACTCAGTGGGTTCCTTTTTCTTTCCATAGCCTCCGGTATTTAATAAATTAGCTTCAAACATTTTTTTCTCCATTTTCAAACGACTGGTTTCAATCGTGTCGTTCAAATATTTTTCGACCATCAAACTGACGATAGGAGCAGCATACGCAGCACCATATCCACCATTTTCGATAATTACGGCGATAGATATTTTAGGGTTTTTAAAAGGTGCATAGCCTGCAAACAAAGAGTGATTCTCGCCATGTGAGTTTTGTGCAGTACCCGTTTTACCACATAATTCAATGCTAGGAATTTGACAAGCATGTGCGGTTCCACTTTCTACTACTCTTCGCAATCCCTCACAAATAGAGGCATAACAAGCATAACGAATAGCTGTTTTCACAATAGGAAATTTTGCTTTTATCACACCACTATCATTTTCAATTTTTTTAATTAAGTGAGGTGTGATATAGTAACCTTTATTCGCAATAGCTGCGTAAGAATTTGCCATTTGAAGAGGCGTTGCTAAAATCTCCCCTTGTCCAATAGCTAATGAAATAATAGTGGTTGAATGCCATTGCCCTTTGCCATATATTTTATTATAATAATTTACAGACGGAATTCCACCTCCTTTTTCGCCGGGCATATCGATACCTGTTTTATGTCCAAAGCCCATATCTTGCATGTGTTTCCACCATATTTGATAGCCGTTTTCAACGGTGCCAAAAGTATCATCATCGATATCTCTTCTAAACATCGACCAGAAATAAGGATTACAAGAGTACTTCAAACCATCCATTACATTGCCTGCTGAAGGGTGACCATGTGCGCATTTTAAAAATTTTCCTGGAATATAATAACCACCAGTACAGTTCCAACTATAGTTTTCATCTACCACTCCTTCGGTCATAGCAGCTAATGCAGTAAAGGGTTTGAAGGTAGAGCCAGGAGGATACATGGCAGTTAGAGGTCTATTGATTAATGGTTTTTGAGGATCATTTAATAACTTCATATAATTCTCTCCACGTTTTCTACCTGTCAATAAATTCGGGTCGAAACTAGGGCTGCTCACCAGACATAAAACCTCGCCAGTACTAGGTTCGATTGCCACAATACTCCCTCTTTTATTTTTCATTAATTTTTCGCCATAGAGTTGCAAGTCAATATCGATAGTAGATGTAAGACTTTTACCTGCTATGGGTTTTTGATCTTGTTTCCCATCATCTAAGCTACCTTGCTCTCTTCCTTTATTATCGACAAACATATAGGATAGACCCATTTGTCCTCGTAATTCTTCATCATATTGCAGTTCTAATGCAAATTTGCCGGCATAATCACCAGGCTCATAATAGCCATTTGATTTTTCTATTTGAGATTTATCTACTTCGCCGATATATCCAAATAAATTAGGTCCACAATTATAAGGATATTGACGCATGGTACGTACATTGCCGTAAAATCCGGGGAATTGGCTCATATACTCTTGAAATTTCGAAAAATCTTCAATAGATAATTGACCTAAAAAAACGGAAGATTTATATTTTGAATAGGAGCGTGCTTTAGATAAATTTTTAATAAAATCGACTTTAGTAATAGAAAGGATTTCGCAGAATTTGAGCGTATCCATTTCTTTTACGTTTTTAGGATTCACCATAATATCATATACGGGAGCATTGTATACGATTAATTTGCCTTTGCGGTCGTATATCAAGCCACGAGCGGGTTCTATACGACGAATATCAATGGCATTATTCTTAGCTTGTTGATCAAAATCATCACTAATTACTTGAAGATAAAATAGGCGAATAAAATAAATGATCACAACGGATGCAAATATCACTTTAAGCACTAGGGCTCTGCCTGTAAAAAGATCTTTCAACTAGTTTTAGATAATATATTTTGTACGGAAAAAAATAGGACTCAAAATTATAAAAGCTTAATGACATTTAAGCTAAATAAAGCATATATATTTTTTTAGCAGGAAGAATGGGATTGATTGCGTAGAAAAAAAACATTTTTATTTTTTGTTAAATAAAAAAAATAATTATATTGTAATTAAATCGTTCTTTATTAAATAACCAAACCAAACAATCCGCCTATGAAAATTAATTATAATCAATTATTAAGATTTTTTATATTTTTCTCTATCATTTCTTTATTAAAATTTCAGTCACAAGCACAAGGTTATGCTCTAAAATATTGTGATGATGACATCATACCTTCAACACCTTATGTTTTACCTCCTGGTACTAATTTTATTGATTTCAATGGAGTAAGGGCAGATGAAAAAATCGTTTTACCTCCAGGTGCATCATTATCCAATTGTGGGTCATTAACAACAGGATATTTTCAACTATTTTTTAACGATGTACATTTATCAAATATGCAAGGGTTTGATGATAGAACTATTGTTTTTGGAACTACTACTTTAGGTGAAATAAGAAGAGATATAGCATGTCAAGTATATACATATATATCCTCAAAAATTAACATGCATGGTTCACATCCAATAGTGTACTTTAATACTTCTATTAATGATCCTTTAAATACATCATTAGGTTTTGCTTCTGGATTTTATCCAACTGTAACATCAGGAGGTCTACCAATTGAATCTTATTTACATCAATATATTACTTCTCTAACAGCAACTAATCCACTTCCAGCAAATTATAGTCATTGTGAAGTTACAATAAATTTTGCAAATCGTACATATGATGGAATAACATATAGTATAAATTCTTCAATGAGTTTGCCATCTTCTACACAATTTGATTTGTTTTCTATAATATTACATGAAGCGACCCATACATTGGATTTTAAATCTCTAATTGATCAAACAGGTAATAGTAGGTTAAGAATTGGGAGTACAGATGAATTAGGACCTTATAGTTTTTTTGATAAATATCTCAAAATTGGCACTAGTAATCTAGTTGATTTATCAGGTGCTTTTGTTGGTACAACTTTAAATTTAGTAAGTGACAACTTGATTCATTATAAAGCAGGTAATTCATATGATCAAGTTGCAGTAAATAGTCAAAATCCATATAGTTTAGGTACTACATTAAGTCATTTAGATAATAATAGAAATAGACAAAATTATCTTATGAATGGAGAAGCTATATCTGGGAATTCAGTAAGGACATATACTAGTACAGAAGAAGAAATTTTATGTAATATAGGTTATGAAGTATATGGAAGCACTCCATCTGTTATAGTATGTGGTGATCATTATCCAGTAGCATATGATGATTTAACCACTATTCCTTATGGAATAACTACAGCTACTTGTATACCAGTTTTAATTAATGACATTGATTTGGATATGAGTGGTCCGGGTATAGGTTTGAATATTATACCAACTAGTGTAATTTTAAATAGTCCAGGTAGTTATAGTATAATTGGGAATACAATATGTTTTACTCCGGTAACTGGTTATTGCGGAGGTATAGATATCAGTTATACAATTGAAGATAATGTAAACCATAGAATTAGTAATAGAGCACACTTAGTTATTGAAATACCATGTACTTTTTGCCCAGATGATCCTTGTAATTTAGTATGTAATGGAGATTTTGAAGATGGAGTTTTATTAACAGCTTTTGAAAATCCAATTGCTTTTCCTTCTTTTGGAGATTTTATAACTTGTCCCTCTACAATTTCTAATTGGTGCGCATCGAGTGGTACACCAGATTTATTCATAAGAGGTAGCACTAAAAATGGCAATAGTTTTAACATACCAATGAATTTTTTTGATAGATTTAGTGGAGGTGGAGTAGAAACTCATATTGCTTCTATAGAACCAAATAATAGATATAGTGGAGGAAGTTATATTAGAAATTTAGGACCTCTTTATATTGAAGATATTAGTGCACCATTTACTCATGACCTAGATCCAACGAAAACTTATAGGCTAGATTTTTGGTCGTATTCGAATATAAATTATCCAATATTACCAAATGATGATATGATATTAAATGTATATATAAGTAATGCTCCACGCCCTTTCTCTGGAACAGATATAGGTGTTTCAACAATTCCATCTCTCCAATTAATATCCTCTGATGTTATTCCATTAAATGACGTTAGTTCTCTTGACAATAATTGGGAACATCATGTGATAACTGGTATTATACCAACATTATCAAATGCCAGATATATCATATTTGAATCTTATAACCCTGATTTAATATCATCATACAAGACATATACTTACTATGACGATGTAAGATTTGAAGAAGAATCAAATACATTGTCAATAACATCTTCAGTTAGCAATGCTAATCCACATATTGGAGATAGAATTGAATATACATATAGAGTGTGTAATACGGGGTTAGTACCCGTTTATTCTGCTACACTAAATTGTACACTACCAACTGGATTAACATATGTAAGTGGTTTTAGTGGAATTACAACACATACTATTCCTGTGATATTACCAGGAGAATGTATAGCCGTAATATTAGTTGCAGATGTTAATATTTCAGCTCCTTTAGATTTTAGTATAAATAATTGTTGTACTTTGCCTATGAGTAGTTGTTCTGGCCCTGGAGGCTCATCTACATGTAACCCAATAAGAGTATTATCAACAGATATAGCAGTTTATAAAAATGTATTATCATCTATTTGTAATATAGGTTCTAATATTAACTATCAAATTGAAATTAGAAATACGGGTTTAAATGATGCTAATAATATAGTAGTTCGTGATTTATTACCAACTTGTCTAAATTTTATAAATTATAGTTCTACACCTGCAAGTGTATACAACTCACACCCTATATATAATAACATAACTGGAGATATTTCAGTAACTAATTTAAATAGGGGTCATTCAGTATATATAAATATTAACGCAACTTTAAATTCATTTCCATGTAATAACATAGTAAATCTTATTATTGTAGATGAATTTGATATAAATCCAATAAATAATAATGCTACATTAAATATAACTACACCTTCTACATTAAGTATTTTAACACCAGGCTTAACATCAACAGACATAGAATGTGGAAGTACTACAAATGTACATTTAGTAGCATCTTATTCGGGTAGTGCATTAAGTTATCAATGGAGTACAGGAGAAACAACTCCAGATATATTGGTTGTACCTTCAAGTACAATGAATACATATAATTTAACTGTAACTGATATCAACGGTTGTATAATTACATCAAGTATAGTATTTAATGTAATAACACCTTCATTAAATTTATTTACCCCCAATTTTAGTTCACATAATATTTGTGAAGGAGAATATATACATATTACTAGTGATTATTCTAGTGATCCTATTTCATATATCTGGAATACAGGTGAAACGACCTCAGATATTTGGGTTAGTCCTACTTCTGGTTCTAGTAATTTTAGTTTAACAGTAACAGATATTAATGGGTGTACTAGCACATCAAATATTAATTTTATAGTAGGTACAAAATGTTGTATTGATAATAGTATAAGTGAAATAGGTGATAATATAAATTCTATCACAAATGTAAGTTCACTCACATCAATATTAGGTTCCACTATATTTAAGCTTAATGGAACTCTTGTGATTAATACAAATACTACTTTAATAGGAAAGACCTTTCGTATGGGACCAAATGCGAAGATTATAATCAATGATGGAAAGCAACTTAACTTGACCAATTGTACCTTAGATGCATGTGTCAATTATATGTGGGATGGAATTTATATAAATAGAGTAAGTAGCGCTTTAACGAGTCTTATTCTTACAGGTACTGGTACTCAATTTACTACACTTAAATCTGCTAAAAATGCAGTTGTAAGTAATAATGGAGGTAACTATACCATTAATAATAATACAATGATATTAAGTTGTTATAAAGGAATAGTAGTGAATACAACACCTTCAACACATACAGGTATTATAGTCAATACTACTATTGACAATACCTCAAATGTAAATTTATTACCTCCTTATGAAACTAGAACAACAACCTATAAAGGAATCGAAATTAATAATGTGCAAAATATTACTATTGGTGATAGATTAAATAGTGCAAATATGAATATGTTTAACAATGCTGATTTTGGAATTTATAGCTTTGAAAGTAATACGAATATTTTTAATAATCGATTTAATCGAATTTTTCATAATACAGCTGAACCAATAAGTGGATTTGGAGTATATGCTACTAAATTCTTAAATATTTTCAATGTCTATACAATATATAAAATTAATGTAGGAGGAAGTATAAATACTACAGATATTAACTATTTTGACAATGTAGATTATGGTGTTTATTGTAAAAACACTTCTGCTGATATATTAGGAAATAACATGACCAATTTGAAAACGGGTGTCAGATTAGAATGCGATAATAGAGGTAGAAGTTCAAGCTTATATGCTAATGTTTATAATGTATCAAGAAACTATATAACAGCTCAAGATAATGGAGTGTTTCTTAATGGAAATCCTTTTGCAATAGCGAATGTATATTATAATTTTATTTATATGCCAGCTGGTTACGCATTATTATCATATCCTTCAATAGGTAGCGTTGGTATTCGTGTAGCAGATGTTTTACCTACTGCAAGTGCAATTATAGATATCAATAACAATTATGTGCAAGATGGCAATTATGGTATACATATTATGAATAATAAAAATTCAGTACTTACTTGTAATACCATTCAATATACATATCCTACAAGTACACCATATATAACAGGTACGGGTATTTTTGAACAAAATAGTGATAAGATGAAATTGTATTTTAATAAAATAAATGGTAATGGAATTAATAAACGTGCAGGTATACAATTTGCATTTAGTAAAGCTAATAAAATAGAAACCAATGAAGTCTATAACACTAAGTTTGGTTTATTGTTTGACAATGATTGTGCTACTAAAGGAGGAATAAATGCGAATAAAATGGTAAACAATCAATATTGTTTAAGCTTACGTAGCTCGGGTATAATAGATGCACAAATTACTGATGGTTCTAAAGTGCCTGCTAATGAATATACCTATCCTACAGGACTAAGCAACTACGGAACTTTTTCCTTTAGTTCTTATGGTGATGCTTATACATTTTATGTAAAAAACGAAGTTCCAAGTAGAACTAATGCTCAAAATCCAGATAATAATGGATATAGTGGTAGTGGTAGTAGAATAGTACCACAATTAAGAGATTTAGATAAATATACCAATCCACGCAATTGTATATTAAGAAGAATAGAAGGAGAAGAAGTAACTGATGATGAATTAAACGCTGCAATAGCTAGTATGGAAGCGATAGCAGCTGGTGATATAGAAGTGCCTGTTTATAATGAAATGAGCCAATGGACCATGGCATATAAATTGTATGGCGAGTTGAAAGCTGATACCACAATTAAAGATAGTAGTGAAGTACTTACTAATTTTTATCAAAATACTTCTTTAAACAATATTGGAAAGATATCTAATATGCATGATGCCATAGCTGATTTAGATTATAGTTCTATTGTAATTGCTAATACTGATTTAAATCCTGATAATATCATTGAATCAAATGCTAAATTATTAACGGAGCTTTATCTTAGAACGATAGCCTTAGATAATTATAATTTTGATGGGGAAGATATTAGTAATTTAGAATATATCGCCAATCAATGTCCTTTTTTAGGGGGCTTAGGCGTATATCAAGCCAGAGCAATGTTGGGTTATGTATATGACAATTTGATTTATGATGATAATGAACTTTGTCTCTTAGGTTCTTTTAAAATGGCAGAGGATGAGGAAATAGATACAAATGCTACTAGTGAAAAATTTCAAGTTTATCCCAATCCGGCAAAAGACATTCTTAATGTATATTATGCCAATAATATAATAGCAGATGAAATAGAAATAGCTATATTTGATATTACAGGTAAAAAGGTATTAAGCAAAAAAGCCTTATCGAATCAATTAAACCAAGTTGATATATCTTTGTTGAGTGATGCTTTTTATCAAATACAAATTAAAGATTTAAATACACTTGAAGTATATAATGCAAAATTTATGGTGTCTAAAAAATAAATTTAAAATTATAATAGGGATTGGTCTCTTTTTGACCTATCCCTATATTACATATGCGCAATTTGATTATATCTGGAAATTAAATTTTTCGACAATTGATTTTAGATTTGATCCACCAAAATATTATTATGTCAGAGATAGTATAGGTTATACATTTATAGATGTAGGAGCCACTAATATTTCAGATAGTAATTATATTTATCAAAATTCAACTAATTCTAATTGGATTAGTAATATTATTCATGATACTATGAAAAATGGTGAATTATACCAATTAAGTTTATCAAATACTTTTACACCACAAGGAAGTATTATACTACCCATGATACTAAAAGATAAATATTTTGTAATACATCATGTAAGAGATAAGATAGATATGCCTTTTACTCCAAATCCTTTTGATTTTGATCCACAGCCCACTTATTTATTGTATAGTATTATTGATATGAGTAAAGATGGAGCGAAAGGTGAAGTTGTACAGAAAAATAATGTATTGATCTATGATACACTTGCCAATGGAAGATTTGCTGTATGTAGGCATGCTAATGGAAAAGACTGGTGGTTATTAGCCAATGAGTATATGACAAATTGTTATTATACGATATTAATACATCCTGATGGTACTTTTGAGCCTGCATTTAAGCAATGTATAGGTGCAGTACAAAGTTATTTAGATGAGATAGGACAAGCCTGTTTTAGTCCCGATGGAAAATATTATTGCAATGCAGTATATAATACTAATGGGAATATAGATTTATTTCGTTTTGATAGGTGTACAGGATTATTGTATAATTATCAGCCCTTTTATATTCCAACTTATTTTCATGCTTATGTAGAAGGATGTGCATTTTCACCCAATAGTAAATATCTCTACTTTAGTGCCAATGACAAACTCTTTCAATATGATATTTATGAGCCAGATTCTACAAAAAACAGAGTACTTTTAGATAGTGTAATTATAGATTCTACTATAGGGAATTATGGATTTCAAATTTTACAGGTTGCACCAAATAATAAAATATATATTGGTACTATGTATCCTAAAAATGCACTTCATGTAATAAATAATCCTGACTCAATAGGATTATTATGTAATTATGTTCGTTTTGGTCAGCCACTTGCATTTCCTAATAATTTAAATGCTACCTTCCCCTACTACTACTTATACGGCTCAGCTATCTATGCCGCCGATGCAGGAGTTGATAAAACGATATGCCCGGGCGATTCAGTCATACTGGGTATCAAAGCAGTAAAAGATGCTGTATACGAATGGAGTGGTGATACAGCTGATTTGAATGATATTCATCTGGCTCAACCCACAGCAATACCTACTAAAACTTATAGTACTTACTATTTACATATCACCGATACAAGTGATGCGGTAAGTTGCAAAGAACGATGGGATACAGTGCATGTTACTATGATAGATGCTTGTATCGATTCAGTTGCACTCGTAATTCAAAATCCTCAAAGTGCTTTAGAACAAGCCTTTTTTACGATTCAGAATTTACCCGAACATACCGGTTTAAAATTATATAATATGTTAGGAGAATTGATTTATCAAGCAGATTATTATCAAAATGATTATCCACTAGCCAAACTTAGCACTGGATATTATATTTACGAACTCAAACTCAGCGAAGAAAATATTTTTAAGAAATATTATTATAAAGGGAAGGTTTTGGTGTATTAATTTTTAATATTTAAAGCTTATTCTATTGTCAACGCTCTATCTCATTTGTAATAAAATTTACTGGGAAGAAAAAATATTGCATCAACACGCAGGGTCTCCTGCGGAAGACCGGGCTTGTAAATGATTTAAAAAAATAACAAACTAATTTATTTTGATTTCTTCATTACGTTCGTCGTAGATAATAAAATGCATTAAAGCTAAATTATTATTCGCTTCCATCTTAATCCATTTCTTATGTTTCCACCACCATTGAGCTTGTATCGACCAAAGTCCTTTAGTCAAAAAAGCATATACATAAGGATGCATTTCGAGCGAAAGTTTTTTATGAAAGCCCAATAAATATTTGATGTTTTTATAGATTTCGTCTGTTACTAAAACGGTTGAATCTACTTTGCCTGTGCCATTACAGCTAGGGCACGATTCATTTGTAGTGATATTGATTTGGGGTTTTACACGCTCTCGTGTAATCTGCATCAAATTCAATTTTGTGAGTGGTTGAATACTATGCTTTGCTCTATCGCGTTGCATTTCTTCTTTCATCAAATCATAAATAGCCAATCGATTAGCAGCTAATTTCATATCGATAAAATCGATTACGATAATCCCACCCATATCGCGCAAACGCAATTGACGAGCCACTTCGCGAGCAGCTTCGGTATTTACACTCAAGGCAATACTTTCTTGATTACCGGTAGTACTTACTTTATGTCCGCTGTTTACATCAATCACATGTAGTGCTTCGGTATGTTCAATCACTAAATAACCTCCACCATCCATGCTCACGGTTTTACCAAAAGAAGATTTGATTTGTTTGGTAATACCATATTCATCAAAGATTTGACCTTTCTCACCAAAATAACTTACAATATTTTTTTTATCTGGTGCAATCTTCACCACATACTCTTCAATATCTTTGCTGATAAGCGCATTATTGCTCACAATTCGGCTAAAGCTATCGTTTAATAAATCACGTAAAATAGAATTGGCTTTGTTTTGTTCGCTATAAATTTTAGCTGGTGCAACAGCCCCTTTCAATTGGATTAAAATGTTTTTCCAACTTTCATTTAAGCCGATTATTTCTTCATGTAAAGCGCTTGCTGTTTTTCCTTCCGCTAAGGTTCGAACCACAATCGAAAAGTTTTTTGATTTCAAACTTTCTACTAATACTTTTAAACGTTTACGTTCTTCGGCATTGGCAATTTTTTTAGATACGCCTACATTATTATCAAAGGGGCTAAGAATTAAGTTGCGTGAAGCCAATGATATTTCACAAGATAAACGCGGTCCTTTACTGGAGATAGGTTCTTTTAAAATTTGAACCAATACCAAATCTTTTTGCTTGAGTACATCGGCTATTTTACCGTCCTTATGTATTTCACGTTCGTTCTCTAAATCTAAATGTGCCAGTTCGCTATAATTTCCGGCTACTGCATTTCGTATAACTCTATTGAGTGTATGTATTTGTGGACTTAGATCAGAGTAATGTAAAAAGGCATCTTTTTCACTGCCAATATCTACAAATACTGCATTGAGTCCAGGAATAATTTTCTTGATTCTTCCTAAGAAAATATCACCTACATTAAATTGATTATTATTTTTATCTTGGTGTAACTCTACCAGCTTTTTATTTTCTAGTAAGGCCACATCCACTCCTTTGGCGGTATTATTTATGATTAACTCTTTTTCCATTATGTATCAATTACATTACAAATTCATTAGTACATACAATAATTGTATGAATCTAGTTCAATAATACTGTTGAAGGAGATTGTTGAGTCTAACTAAATTTAGTTAGTGATTACATCGCTTATCAAAAACAGTATGCTTGTTTTTAAAGGTGGGTTAATAAATAATAAGCGAGTGAAGATGATATTCATCATAAAACGGAACATAAATACTTATGTTCCGTTTTAACGATGAGATAAAAAGAAATTATTTCTTTTTATGTCTATTTTTTCTAAGTCTTTTCTTTCTTTTGTGAGTAGCTATCTTATGTCTTTTTCTCTTTTTACCGCAAGGCATGATTTGTAAGTTTTATTCGTTAAAAAAATTATTGTTATTGCTTTAAGTGTTTGATATAGTCGTTAATCTCTTTTGTTAAATCAGGATCTTTTATCAGTTTTTTAGCTTTTTCAAGCGCATTTACTGCCGACTTATTTTCGCCCACATTCTCATATGCTTCTGCTAGTAATAAATATGCATCTACATTTGAGGGTTGCAAAGATACAACTTTTTCTAATCTTTTAATAGCCTTATCAAATTGTTTCGAAACAATACCAAATCTACCTAGGGTAAATTGTGCTTCAGCATTATTAGAATCTTTCGCTACAATATCTCTTAAAATACCTACACCGCTCATTACATCTTGGGTTCCGTCCATATAGCACTGAGCCAATTTGATTTGATAAGAGGTATTGGTAGGGGCCAATTCAGTAGCTTTTTTAAAGCAAGCCAAGGCATTTTGGAATAATAATCCGCTATTTTCGGGACTATTCAGAATCATAGCTGCTTGATAATTTTGATCACCAGCCTTTACCCAGAGCGTTAATTCATTTTTCTTTTTGGCTAAATCGTACAAATAATAGGATGCCACCCCCGAAAAACCGGCTACATTATATATATGCGCCACACTATCAATATTCTTTACGTTTTCTGGGTCTTTCAGTAAAGCGTTGATAATGGCTAAAGTGTCTTTGCTCAGCTGGCTATTAACCGTTTTAAGGGTAGCTTCTATATCTGCATTAGACGCGCTCGCTTCCTGTTTGGGGCCATTCTTTTGACTTAAATCTTTAGGTTTTTTCGTGTTTCCAAATAGATACACTACAACGAGGGCCAGTACGCATAAACCTATGGCAAGGTAGTGTTTGTAATTCATTTAGAAATTAGGCTTTTGCTCCTTTATTTTTCTTTACTGCTTCTACAAATGTTTTAGCAGGTTTGAAAGCAGGAATATAATGTTCTGGAATTTCGATAGCTATATTCTTTTTGATATTTCTACCGATTTTTTTTGCTCTTTTTTTAGTAATGAAACTACCAAATCCACGTACATATACATTTTCACCTTGTTTTAAAGAATCTCTAATTTCTTTAAATAATGCTTCAATGGATACTAGTACATCTACTTTTGCAATGCCTGTTTTATCAGATATTTTGTTCACTAAATCTGCCTTTCTCATATGCTTTTATTAATATATTAATGTGTTGAAATAAAATAATTTTATATTTGAATTAATCGCGGTACAAAGTTGATAAATCTTTGCGATAAAACAATCATTTTTGTATTTATTTTTTTAATCTTTTTATGACAAAAGAAAAACAATTGTTTGTTTCAACACTTATTAAATGGTCTCGAACCATTGATAGACCTATGCCTTGGAAGGGAATTAAAAATCCATATTTCATTTGGTTGTCGGAGATTATTTTACAACAAACTCGAGTGGAACAAGGAATGAATTATTATTTGAAATTTACTAAGGCTTATCCAAAAGTAGAAGATTTAGCCAATGCACCCATAGAAGAAGTGCTTAAACATTGGGAAGGATTGGGCTATTATTCGCGTGCACGTAATTTGCATCATACCGCTCAATTAATTGTTGAAAAATTCAATGGGGTATTTCCAACAAATCATGCCGATATCTTATCCTTAAAAGGGATTGGCCCCTATACTGCGGCGGCTATCGCTTCATTTGCCTACGATTTGCCCTATGCTGTTGTAGATGGTAATGTTATTCGGGTGCTTTCTAGATACTTTGGAATAGAAACAGCTTTTGATATTCCCGAAGGTCGAAAAAAATTTGATGCACTTGCTATTGAAATATTGCCTGAGAATCAATCAGCTATCTATAATCAAGCTATCATGGATTTTGGGGCAACAGTTTGTAAGCCAGCAGCAGCAGATTGTTCAACCTGTGTGATGCAAAAAAAATGTTGTGCTTTTGAGCAGGATAAAGTAGACGTTTGGCCCATCAAAGCCAATAAAACTAAAATAGAAACAAAATATTTCAACTACTTCGTTTTACAGTATAAGAATAAATGCTATGTCAAAAAAAGAGAGAAAGATTTTTGGAAAGATTTATATGAATTTTATTTAATAGATGATAAAAACAAGTGGAGCTTAGCCAAAGTTAATGCACTAATAAAAAAGGAGAAATGGAGTGTTGCTGGAAGCATCTCTTATAACGATTTATCTCAAAAGTTAAGTCATAGAGATATCCAAGCGCGCTTTTTTATAATTGAATTAAATAAAAAACCAAGTCTGCACGATTTTATTGAGGTTGACAAATCAAATATGTCTAAATTTGCTTTCCCAAAAATAATAAATAGCTATATTGAAAATTATTTTTGATATATTAGAGTTTTAATAAAAGCAAAACATGGTAAATAAAGTTACATTAATAGGTCGTTTAGGTAAAGACCCAGAAATTAGAGCCTTCGAAGGCAATAGAAAAGTGGCAAATTTCACATTAGCTACGAATGAACGTTACACAGATAAAAGTGGTAATAAACAAGAAATTACTGATTGGCATAATTTAGCTATTTGGGGTGCTCAGGCAGAAATAGCAGAGAAGTTTCTTAAAAAAGGAATGCTTATCTATATAGAAGGTCGCTTGAAAAGCCGTTCACGGGAAGATAAAGATGGAGTAAAAAAATATACCACCGAAGTAGTGGTTGATAGTTTTAAAATGTTAGAAGGTCGAAAAGATGGTGATACTTCTCCTAATGGTTCAGATCATGCTCCTGGTCAAGAAATTGCAGACGATTTACCTTTTTAAATTTTACATATACATTGTTAACTAAATCTACATCAATTGAGTAGCGATATTCCTCCCTCACAGTATTTACATTTTATTCAGATTCTTCAAGCGCAGGCTATGTCTGGCTCATTTTCGACTGTATTTTTTGAAATAGCAGCCATTTTTATATTATTAATTATAAATGGTTTAGTAGCTTCATCTGAAGTAGCTTTTTTTGCGCTTTCTCCTCAAGAAAAAGAAGAAATTAAAAATGATGATAATCCTCAAAATGATTTAATTCTAGAGTTATTAGCCAACCCACGTTATGTACTTTCAACCGTATTAATTGTAATTAGCTTAATCAATATTACAGTGGTACTTCTTACACATCTAGTAATTGGTCGCTTTTTCCCTGAAGATATGAAACCATTAGCTTTAGGCTCTTATATTATTAAAGCGCATTATATTGAAGAGTTTATAACTATTCTTATAGATATTTTCTTTATTTTATTGTTTGTAGATGTAATTCCTATCACTTTTGCCCAGAGTAATAAATTACGAGTAGCCAATTTTACAGCTATCCCATTAAACTTTTTAGTGAAAGTATGCTATCCATTAAGTTATATCATGGTGCATGCATCCACCTATATCGAAAAGAAAATTAGAAGATATACCGAAATTGATACAGATGAAATTGAGCAAGCCATTGAAATGACAGCCGATAAAAACACTACTCAAGATGATATTAAAGTTTTGAAAGGTATTGTTCATTTTGGTGAAATTACGGCTCGACAAATCATGCGTCCTCGTTTAGATATACATGCATTAGAATATACATGGACATTTGATAAAATACTTGATTATGTTCGTTCTAGCGGCTATTCACGATTACCTGTATATATTGAAAGTTTAGATAAGATTAAAGGAGTACTGCACGTTAAAGATTTATTAAAGTATATAAATGAATCAAACAGCTTTGATTGGCATACTTTGATTCATGAAGCTTTGTTTATTCCGGAAGGAAAAAAAATAGATGATTTATTAAAAGATATTCAAGCCACTAGAAAACATTTGGCTATTGTAGTTGATGAACATGGTGGAACAAGTGGTATTATTACATTAGAAGATATAGTGGAAGAAGTATTGGGAGAAATAAAAGATGAGTTTGATGAAGAAGAAGAATTTACTTCAAATAAAGTAAATGAAACAACGTATATTTTTGAAGGTAAAGTGTTGCTTAATGATGTATGTAAAATAATTGGTGCTGATGTGAATGATTTTGAAGAAGTACGTGGAGAAGCAGATTCCTTGGCAGGATTGATTTTAGAATTAGCAGGTAAAATGCCTGTAAAAAATGAAGTGTATAGCTTTCAAATATATACCTTTAGAGTATTGAATATTGAACAGAACAGAATTCGAAGAATTGAATTGAAAATTCTTCCAGCAGTTGAAGCATAATTTTGATTATATAAACCAATGGTCATGATAAAAAAATTTAGTTTATTGATAGTGTTTGCTATTGTTCTTGTTGTCTTAATAAGTTCATGTGAAAAAACCTATACACCCAAACCTAAATCGTATCCAAGAGTCATTTACCCTGAACATCATTACCAAATGTATTCGAATGAATTTTGCCCTTTTACATTTGAATATCCAACCTATGCATATGTAAACAAAGATTCAATGTTTTTTGGAGAAAAGTTACAAAACAAATGTTGGTTGAATATTGAATATCCTCAATTTAGCGGTACTATTCACGTTACTTACGAAGACATTCATAGCAAAGAAGAGATTGCAAAAATGCTTGATGATGCACATACACTTACCTATAAACATTCAAAAAAAGCAGACGCCATTGAGCCTATAGAAATTAATAATAAAAACGGAGTACATGGCTTAATCTATGATGTGGAAGGAAATGCGGCTTCTTCAGCGCAGTTTTATGTAACCGATATGGATCATCATTTTTTAAGAGGGGCTTTATATTTTAATGTAAAACCCAATATCGATAGTATGGCTCCAGTCATCAATTTTGTGAGTAAGGACATGTCGCATATGATTGAAACCTTTAACTGGAAAAATTAAAAAGTTATAGTCAAAAAAAAACGAGTCAATCCATTGACTCGTTTTTTTTTATTTGCTAAGATGAATTATCTAGCGTATTTATAATTTCTACCAGGGTAATACGCCACCGGTCCTAATTCTTCTTCAATACGTAATAATTGATTGTATTTAGCCATTCTATCTGTTCTAGAAGCCGAACCTGTTTTTATTTGTCCGCAATTTAATGCTACTGCTAAATCAGCAATGGTAGTATCTTCTGTTTCGCCGCTACGGTGACTCATAATAGAGGTATATGAATTACGAGTAGCTAATTGTACTGCTTCAATCGTTTCGGTTAAAGTACCAATTTGGTTTACTTTAACTAATATAGAATTAGCAATTTTATTTTCGATACCTTTTCCTAATCGTTCAACATTCGTAACAAATAAATCATCGCCTACTAATTGCACTTTATCGCCAATTGCTTTTGTTAGTTTTTCCCAGCCACTCCAATCATCTTCACTCATACCATCTTCAATAGATACAATCGGATATTTTTTTACCCATTTAGTCCAAAATTCAGCCATTTCATCATTACTTAGTTTTTTACCATCGCTTTTATGGAAGTGATATAGTTTTTTCTTTTCATCATAAAACTCAGTAACAGCAGCATCCATAGCAATATAAATATCTTCACCTGGCTTATACCCTGCACTTTCAATAGCTTTTAATACAATTTCAATCGCTTCTTCATTTGATTTGATATTAGGTGCAAAGCCACCTTCATCTCCTACATTCGTGCTGTAGCCTTTGCTATGTAATACTTTTTTCAAGTGGTGAAATACTTCAGCACCCATACGCAATGCATCACTAAATGTATCAGCACCTGTTGGTACAATCATAAATTCTTGAAAATCGATGCTATTATCAGCATGCGAACCACCATTTAAAATATTCATCAATGGCACTGGTAAGGTATTAGCATTCACTCCTCCAATATATCTATATAGAGGTTGGCCACTTTCTAATGCTGCTGCTTTGGCTACTGCCATAGATACTGCTAAAATAGCATTGGCACCAAGTTTAGATTTGTTATTTGTTTTGTCTAATTCAATCATGGCTAAATCGATTAGATTTTGTTCGAAAACACTTACACCAGTAAGTTCTTTAGCTATAATTTTATTTACATTATCAACTGCTTTCATCACGCCTTTACCTAAATAAAGAGATTTGTTATTGTCTCTTAATTCCATTGCTTCGTGTTTACCTGTTGATGCACCAGAAGGAACAGCTGCTCTTCCTAATTCACCATTAGAAGTGATTACATCTACTTCAACGGTAGGATTTCCTCTTGAATCTAATATCTGACGAGCATGTATTTTTTGAATAATCATATTGTAATATTTTAATAATAAATGATTGTACAAAAGTACGAATATTATTTAACTGACTCTAGAAGTTCATTTTTTAGTTTTTCATCTGTCCAGTTCTGCACTCTAGTAGCGCTGTATACTAGCTTCTGCTCTTTATTGATCAGGTATGAAGTAGGGTAAGTGAAAATGCCAATATCCTTAAATGCCTTATTGGAATGATAAATTTTCATCGGTAAAGCACTCGAATTTTTATATTTATTTAAGGTTTCAATGGGTTCTTCTGAAATTAAGATCATATCAATCCCTGCTCGTTGTAAACTTGCATAAAGAATCACTAAATCGGGCATTTCCTTTAGGCAGTCGACACACCAAGTGCCGAAAAAATTAATAAAAACGGGTTTTTGTTGGGTGTTCCAATCAACTGGTTGGCCGTTTAAGTCAATTAATTCTAAATCTGGGAAAGCCACTTTTGGAGGGATATTGTACTTTTTGTATTGTACAAAAAAAATGATAGCTCCTACAAAAGCCACTACCAATCCTATTATTGTATTTCTTTTCATAATAATGCATTAAAAAAGCAGTCACACCATAGGAGTAACTGCTTTATATTAAAGTCTATAAAATTATTTTGCTGCTGCATATCTTCTATTTACTTCATCCCAATTAATTAGGTTGAAGAAAGAAGCGATATAATCTGGTCTGCGATTTTGATAATGTAAGTAATACGCATGTTCCCATACATCAATGCCTAATACTGGTGTGCCTGGGCATTCAGAGATATCCATGGTTGGATTATCTTGATTAGGGGAAGAACAAACACATAAGCTTTTATCTGCTTTTACACATAACCAAGCCCAACCTGAGCCAAATCGAGTAGTTGCTGCTTTTGCAAATTCTTCTTTAAATTTATCAAATGAACCGAATGCTTTATCGATTGCTTCTGCAATAGCACCTGTAGGATTTCCTCCTGCATTTGGTCCGATAACGGTCCAGAATAAGGTATGATTGAAATGACCACCACCATTATTTCTAACAGCAGGACTTAATTTTGAAATATTCGCCATCAATTCTTCGATGCTTTTATTTTCCCACTCTGTGCCAGCAATAGCCGCATTTAAGTTCGTTACATAAGCATTGTGGTGTTTACTATGATGTATTTCCATGGTACGCGCATCGATATGAGGCTCTAATGCAGCATAATCATAAGGTAATTTGGGTAATTCGAATGCCATAATTTTTATTTTTTAGTTGATTTAATAATTTGTATTTATATGAACAAAGCTAAATAGAAATATGTTCAATTTAGAATAAAAAATGTGGATTCTAGTTTTTAATAAGCTTATAGCAACTGTCACCACATTTTAGTATATAAAATCCTGTTGATAGCATAGATACATCCATTGAATAGGTATATGCATGATTCACCTTAGTGTTTCTAATTTCGTTGCCAAAAGCATCATATATACTGATATCGCCGCTATATTCATTGTCAAAAGTTATATTTATCCATGAATTTGCAGGGTTAGGCATAATCTGTAAATGTAAAGTTGATATTCCTTCTATCGCATTTGTACATATGACACTATGACTATTCAATGATGCTAAAGCAGAGGTTCTTCTGCCACGTATAAAACTTTTCAATCCAAAGGCATCTAATCCGCCTGGTCCCGACATAAACACAGTCGTATCGATATTGGTTTCGAATTGCGCATTTGTGGTAGTCTTTTTAGGGTCGGCATAGACACTGCTTTTAATTAAATCATATAACGAATCAATTTTAGGTTCGAAATAGTCGATACTAAAATCGTCTAATAACTCACAATAAGCTTGATTATAGGCATTTTTATAAGTGGTGTTGAGCAACATATTATTGCATAAAGGTCTGCTGTTGGTTGGAGTACTGATATAATACATATCTAAATTCAATAATTGGCTTGCCGTTAAGCCATTTTTAAAATTACCAAAGGCTTCATTATTATCCCAACCAATCCATTCAAATTTATCTGTGATTGTATTGTGATAAATATAATAGTTATGCCCACTTCCAATATAGGAATCTAAACTGCTAAATAAATTAATGGTAGCCCACTGTTTAATAAAATTAGAACTGTTTAATTTAGCCTCTAAAGCACTATTTAAGGTAGCGGTTGGCGTGTTGTTTATAATGTTTATTAATTCAATTAAATCACTCCAATCATTGGCTGTACTATTATTTTCTAAGTCATAATTTGGTTCATATAAACTTTGCGTGCTAGATCCTTTCCATGTTAAATCTCCTCTTGGGTCGCCCTGAAATAAATTCCCATTTTTATTAGAAAACCATCTTTTACAAAACTCATCATCAATGGCTTCAACGATGGTATACAATCCCCATAATTGCCCGTTCATATAGACATTGCAATAAGTGGTGCGTGGAGCTGGTAAACCATGAGCCCGTAAAAAATCATTGACTATTTTTTCGCGCATCATCGTAGGATCTTTAAAACTATTATTGAAGTTTAATTTTTTCAACCCATGAATATCCTGCCCATTTACAAATTCATTGATGTCTAATTTGAATGATTTTTTTTGTCCAGGCCCACTAAAAGAAGAATTTCCTTTAGCCTGTATCCCAATGCTATCATAATGCTCCGAATTAAAATCGACAGATACCAGTAAGTATTGGTCGGTCGTATTGGTATTCAATAACGAATCGTAAAAGGTACTATATGGATAGGTAATTCGTAAGGTATGTATAGTCCATGGATTAAATATAGAATCGCCATTGGCTGCCTCACTTGTAAAATAGAAACAAGAAATCAATAGGATTATATATATTTTTCTAATCATGATGACCAAATTAAGTTAAACTGAAATTGTATTTAAATATACTTATTAAAAAGTAAAATTTCAATGCAATTTTTATTCTTCTTGCATTGCCTGATTTGATTCTTTCTCTACTTTTCTCAATTTTTTTTCACAGATGGCAATTAAGTCTTTGGCTTCTTTTACTTTATTGGCTAATTGTTCCAATGAGATTTCTCCCGATTCTAAAGCTTCCACCAGTGCTTCTAATTGTTCGTAGGCTTGTTTATATGTAATTTCTTTTTTCATTTTTTTCTTTTTTTTGAATGACACTTTCTATTATCTCATCTTTTAAATAGGTGCTAATGGCTGTTCCTGTTTTAATTTTTTTAGGGTCTGTTATAATTTCACCTGCTTGCTTGATGATAGCAAATCCTCTATCTAATATCGCTTCAGGACTAGCAAGTTTTATCATACGTTTGGCATAGGCAAGCGATTCTTTAGCTGCTGTAATTTGGGTATCTATACGATCAAATATTCGCTCTTTCAATCGTAATAATCGATTTTCAAATTCAAAATTATAATCTACAATATAGGCTGCTACTTTGGTAGGTGTTTTAAATTCTCTAGCCATCAAATCTACAATACTTTGATTCCTGTCATGACCAATGCCAGTAAAAATAGGGATAGGGTAATTCGCCACTTTATTCGCCAATTCAAATTGATCGAATGGTTTGAAATCCCCAAGTGAACCTCCTCCTCTTACAATCACTACAATGTCATAGGGGTGTTTATTTTTAACTATTAATGCTAATTGTTCCAGTATTAATTCATGCGCTTGTTCTCCTTGAATAGTGCATAAATATTCATCGATATGGAAATTGTAGGCATGTTTGTTTTTTGCTAATTCTTGAATAAAATCTCTTTGTCCATCAGAGTTAGCAGCTGTTATAAAAGCAATATTTTTAATTACTAAGGGTAATGCTAGCTGATTATTGTAGGTGAAATATTGTCCATCAATTTCTTTTATACTGCTTTGGTTTGAGAGTAATAGCTTCTCTAATGTTTGTTGTCGCTCCAACTCTAATGCGCCTAATTTATGTGCAATATCCAGTTGTATAATATCTAAATTCAGTCCATAAATTTTATGAAATCGTACTTTTACTTTGCAAATAATCTCCGTGCCATCTTTGAAAGGTTGTTGAATATACTTTTCGAATTTTTCTATTTCACTATAATAATTCGACCAAAATACCGCTTTCATTTCAGCTATTTTAGTACCGTTTTTACTTTCTTCTAAGTTTAAATAACAGCGTCTATTGCTTTCGTATTTCTTTACGTTCATGATTCGTGCAGAAACCCAATAGGAATCTTGTTCAAATTGATTTTGTATGGTTTGTTGTATTTGCTCCGCTAATAGAGATAATGGGATATGTTCTTGCATGGCTATTGATCGGGTTTGTTCTACACAATTAGATGTCGTCTTTCAAAAAAGGTAGATTATTTCTAATTTCATAAAGTTTATCATATTCATAGTTCATATAATTTATTTTCTCTTCATGAGCAGATTGATATAATATTTCTCCTAAAGCATCACAACTCATACTGTCTCCGCTATGATAAATATGATTACCATCTTCTCCAACTCTATTTACACCAATCACATAAGCTTGATTTTCTATGGCTCTAGCTTGTAATAAAGTTTTCCATGCGGTATTTCTTCGTTCTGGCCAATTAGCAGGAATAATCAGAATATCATAATCATATAGGGTTTCGTTTACATGATTTCTTAGCCAATTGGGAAATCGTAAATCATAACAAATGGCGGGTCTAATTTTCCAACCTTCAAAGTTAATGGTTAGTTGTTTTTCGCCTGCAGTATAATGTGCTTCTTCATGTGCTAAAGTGAATAAATGTTTTTTATCATAATGCATAATTATTCCATCTGGTTGAACCCAAACAAATCGATTATAGAATTGATTTTGTTCTTTTAAAATGATGCTGCCACATATAATAAAATTGTAAGTGTTTGCCATCACAGAAAGCCACATCATAGTGTCTCCACTCATTCGTTCTGCAAATTTTTCAGGTTTCATGCTAAATCCGGTAGTAAACATTTCAGGCAATACTACGATGTCAGTTCCTGCTTCTATTTGCTTAAATAAACTAGTAAATTTAGTTACGTTTTGCAGTTTGTCTTCCCAATATAAAGCCGTTTGTATACTGGCAATTTTAAGTATTTTTTTCATCTGTTTTTCAGTTGCTTTACAATCAAGTCTATATTTTATTTAATATTTCTAGTCCCTTATCCAACAAGTCGTTTGTTTTGGCAAAACAAAATCGTAATACTTTATGGTCGGTCCCCTTGCTATAAAAGGAAGATAAAGGAATAGAAGCTATTTTGTTTTCAATAGTTAATCGTTTAGCAAAAGCTAAATCTTTTTCTTCACTAATATTTTCATAAGAGAGCAATTGAAAATAACTTCCCTCACAAGCAATTGGTTTGAATCTAGATTGACCGATACCTTTCAAGAAGTAATTTCTTTTTTCTTCATAGAATTTCGCTAAATCTGTATAGTCATCACTCTCATTCATATAAGCAGCTATCGCATACTGTATAGGTGTATTAACAGAGAATACATTAAATTGATGGGCTTTTCTAAATTCACGCATCAAAGCTGGTGAAGCAATGCAATAACCAATTTTCCAACCAGTGACATGGTAGCTTTTTCCAAATGAATAACATATAAAACTTCGTTCCATCAACTTAGGATATTTCAAAATGCTTTCATGTGTTTTTTTATCATAGACTAAATGTTCATATACTTCATCACTGAGAATAATGATATCTGTTCCCGACGTTAATTTTTCAAGCATCAATAAATCATCTTTCTTCAAAATTTTTGTAGCAGGATTATTCGGATTATTGATGATAATCATTTTTGTTCGTGTATTAATCAATTTGGCTACATGCTTCCAATTGATTTCATACGTGGGATATTCCAGTTCTATATACTTTGGGATGCCTCCTGAAAGTAAAATTGCTGGAGCATAACAATCATATGCAGGTTCGAAAATAATGACTTCATCCCCTTCCCTAATAGAACAATTTATCGCTGTGAAAATAGCTTGCGTTCCGCCAGCGGTAATGGTTATCTCTTCTTGTACATCAATCTCTCTTTGATATAATTTTTTTATTTTTTGTGCTAAAGCTTGGCGCAATTCTAATACCCCAGGCATGGGTGCATATTGATTATAATCTTTCTGGATAAATTCATGCACTAAGTTTTTTAATCGTTCATTACAACTATAATTAGGAAAGCCTTGGGATAAATTTATGGCTTGATGTTCATTGGCAAGGGCACTCATCACAGAAAATATAGTGGTGCCTACTTTAGGAAGTTTAGATCTGTTAGATAGCATGGTCTTTATTTTAAACTAAAATAAGAAATTAAAATCAAAGAATTCAAAATCAATTTTCGAATACGGCGAAATCTTTTTGAAGCTTTACCGATTGTAAAAAAGCTTCAGTAGTATCTTTTATTGTTTTGTCAAGCGGAATGAATTTATAGTTAAGGGCGTTGATGATTTTGCTGTTATCGTAATTGGCTTGTAAATTGGCCAGTTGTATAGTTTCGCTTGTAATCATTCTGGTATGTTCTGTAAACAAAGTTTGTAAAAAATCACTTGCAATAGCTATTTCACCCAGCACTTTATTTACTTTATATTGAGGGGCTTTACGATTCATTTTTTGCGCAATAGCAGTAAAAAAGTTTTTGAATGATTCATTATATCCGCTTAAAATGAATTTGTCGTTTTTTATATCGCTATCCATCAATTGTATCATACAGTCTACCACATCTCTTACATCTACAAATCCTACAACTCCATCTGTATAAAAAGGTAATCCTTTATGTATATTGCTGAAAAAACTTCCACTTCCTTCATGCCAAAATCCTGCTCCGATAATTGTTCCAGGATTTACTATAATAGTGTTAATCCCTTCTGTCATGGCTCTATATGCTTCACGCTCAGCCATGAATTTACTCTTTCCATAATGTGCCGGATAGGGATTAGTACTCCATTCACTATTTTCATCAATTGTTTCGCCATGCTTTGGTGATGGTAATGCAGCGATACTACTTACATGTAAATACTTTTTTATTCCATGATATAACGAAACATTTACAATGTTTGCAGTTCCTTCTGCATGTACTTTATACATGATAGCTCTCGATTTTTTGTCGAATGAAATTTTAGCAGCACAGTGAAAAACCTTGCTTACACCTTTCATTGCAATTTCTAATGAGGGAACATCTAAGATATCTCCTTCATACCATTTAATTTGCGAGGCATATTTGCCTAATAAATCCATACGAGTGCTCGGTCTTTTTAAAGAAACAACCATTTCTCCTCTATCGATTAATTTTTTGGCTAAATACGATCCAACAAATCCAGATGCGCCTGTAATAAAATTCATATGTTAAATATTAAAGTACGAATCTACTTTCTTTTTAGGATACTCGTTTGGAAATTTTGTAGGGTATTAAAGGGAGTTTCATGATCATGATAAGATTGGTATATAACCTCAAAGTTAGATTCAAATAATAAAGCGATATCCTCATGGTTATAGGAGCTAATATCTAAACCACTGCATTTTAGTGGTCCATTTTTCGAAAAAGTAGATAATATTAAATAACCTCCTTTTTCAATATAATTTGTAGTTAATTGAATATATGTTTCAATTTCAGGAGTCTCCCTTAAAAAATGGAATACTGCTCTGTCATACCAAAGAAAATATTTTTTTCTTGGTAAAAAAGTACATATATCATTACATATCCATTCTATTGAAGGTTGTAAATGAGAATAATTTTTTATATTTTTCTCAATGGCAACACTCGAAATATCTAAGCCGCTTAAATGATGATACCCTTCTAAGTAAAGATGATATAGTAATTTGCTCTCCCCACATCCAACATCAATAATAGGTGCCTCTTTCGGTATATTTAAATTAGCTATCAATTTTAGAAAATAGCTAGGCGTATCTTGATACCAACTCACTTCTTCAAATGATTTAGTATTATATACTTGTTCCCAGTGTTTTAGTTTGTCTACTACATTCATTCTTATTCTGTTTTTTCGCGAGTAAAAACCCATTGATTTTCTTTACTTAATTTCGAATTGAATACATAGCCATGTTCATTGAAATCTTTCAAGTCTTTCGTTTTTTCAATTTTGTTTTTTACCATATAAGAAGCCATATAACCTCTAGCTTTTTTAGCAAAAAATCCTATCATTTTATAGTCGCTTCCTTTTTTATCCTTGAATTCGCAGTGTATACATGGGTGTTGTAAAGATTTTTCTTTCACTACTTTGAAATATTCTTCTGAAGCTAAATTGATAAGTGTTTTATCTTTATGTTTACTCAATTGTGCATCTATATAATGATTCACTTTCATGTCCCAAAACTGGTATAAATTTTTAGCTTTACCAATGCTCATATTCGTTCCCATTTCTAATCGATATGGTTGAATCAAATCTAATGGCCGTAAATATCCATGTAATCCGGATAATATTAATAAATGATTTTGAGCAAAAGTGAAATCTTTCTCTTTGAATGTGTTAGCATCTAAGCCCAGATAAACATCACCTTTAAATGCTAAGATGGCTTGTTTTGCATTATGTAAGTCAAATTCTTTATGCCATGTTTGATAACGTTCTACGTTTAAATCTGCAAGCTTTTCACTCAAATCCATCAACGTTACTAATTTTTTTGAACTGAATCGAGCTAATTTTTCTATTAATTGCTCTGATAGATTTAAATGGTCAGGAATACTATGTTTTTTAGCAATTGCTGCTGTTTCGAAATCTAAAGTTTTAGCTGGCGATAATACTGCAATCATACTTTGTTTTTTTTCTAATAACAAATCTATGAAATAATAGTTTGTTCGAAACTAATGTTTGTTAATACAGATTGAAAAGTGTTTGCTTTATTTACTTTTACTTTTGATAATACCTTTGATCCTTTCAATTATATTATATTCAATTCTAACACTGTTCTTGAATACTTATTCTATATTATGTAGTCTGGCAAATACTTCAAACATTTTCGAACGATAGGCTTCTTCAATACTTATAATAATCAACCAAGAATTTTTAATAATTTTTTTATAATTCTACAAATATTTGACACAAACATTTTTAGCTTCTGTAAAAAATCGGAGTGCTTCCCAACCTCCTTCTCTGCCTACACCACTTGATTTTACTCCCCCAAAAGGAGTTCGTAAATCGCGCAATAACCAACAATTTATCCATACAATGCCACTTTCTAGTTTTTCAGCTACTCTATGTGCACACGCTAAATCTTTTGTCCAAACAGTTGCAGCTAATCCATATTCAGTGCTATTAGCCATTTGTAATACTTCTTCTTCGGTTTCAAAAGGTGTTATGGTTACCACTGGTCCAAAAATTTCTTCTTGGTTAGCTCTACATAAATAGCCTACATTTTCAATGATAGTAGGCTCTATAAAATAACCCTCTTTACATCTTTCTGAACTAGGTGTAAATTTATTTCCACCACACAAAATGGCACCTCCTTCTTCTTTTGCTATTTGTATATAAGATAATATTTTTGATTGATGCTCTTTACTAACTACAGCTCCCACATTCACTTCTTGTAAAGGATCTCCAATTACTAATTTTTTAACCTCTTCTACAAATGCAACTTTGAATTTTTCATAAATGTTTTTTTGGATAAATATTCTAGAACCACATAAACAAATCTGACCTTGATTAGCAAATGAACTATGAACAGTAGTTTTAAGCATATTATCAAAATCGCAATCATCAAAAATAATATTTGGATTTTTCCCGCCTAATTCTAAGGATAATTTTTTGAACATAGGTGCAGCTGTGCGAGCGAGATGTTTTCCTGTACTAGTTCCACCCGTAAATGAGATGGCTTTAATTTTTGGATGTGCCACGATACTTTGTCCAATTTGTGCCCCCCTACCATGTACAATATTTAAAACACCTGAAGGTAATCCAGCCTCTATACAAATTTCAGAAAGCAAAAAGGCAGTCATGGGTGTTATTTCACTAGGTTTTGCAATTACACAATTACCACTAGCCAATGCAGGAGCTATTTTCCAAGTGAATAAGTATAAAGGTAAATTCCAGGGAGAAATGCATCCAACTATCCCAATAGGTCTCCTTAAAGTGTAATTAATAGCGGTTTGCTCCATAAAATGACTTTCAGAAGCAAAATGTTCAATAGCTGTAGCAAAAAAATGAAAATTATCTACTGCTCTAGGGATATCTACAGAACTCGCTAATTTTAAGGGTTTTCCATTATCGATGCTTTCAGCTAATGCTAACTCAGGTAATTTTTGTTCAATCAACTCCGAAATTCTTCTTAAATGTTTGGATCGTTTTAATGCACTTAAATTACTCCAAATCGGGAAAGCTTTCTCAGCAGCTTCTATCGCCATTTGTAAATCTTGCTCATCACTATCAGGTATTTGTGCATATATTTTACCACTAGCAGGCTCATAACCATCTATATACATCTTGTTATGAGGGGCTACTAATTCTCCTCCTATATAATTTTGTATTACTTTCATCGTAGTGTAAAACTATAAAACTAATTTGTATTTAGCCCATTCAAATTATTAGAAATAAGCCTAATAAGGCTGATTTTTTATCGTTAACAAAACTTAATTCTTTGATATTTAGTAAAAAATGTCACTAGATTTCCTATTTTTGCCAAGCATTTTTTCATATTTAACACTATATGACTCTAAAAGATAAAATTGACCTTGATAAATTACCTAATCATATTGCCATTATTATGGATGGAAATGGTAGATGGGCAAAAGAGAAAGGCAAAAATAGAATTTTCGGTCATAGTAATGGAGTTCAGAGTGTACGTGAGGTTTCAGAAGCTTGTGCCGAACTAGGTGTTAAATGCCTTACATTATATGCTTTTTCTACAGAAAATTGGAATCGACCAAAACTAGAAGTTACAGCATTAATGGAATTATTAGTTCAAACCATACGTAAGGAAACTAAAACCTTAATGAAAAATGATATCCGTCTTAAAGCTATAGGTAATCTAGCTTCACTGCCTCCTCGATGTTATAATGAGCTTATGGAAAGTATTGAAATCACCAAAGATAACAAACGACTAGATTTAGTTCTTGCTCTTAGCTATAGTGGTAGAGATGAACTACTACAAGCTTGTAAAAAAATAGCTATAGAGGTTCAGAATGGACGATTAAAACCTGAAGAAATTACAGAAGATTTAGTACAAAAAAATTTATATACACATAATATCCCTGATCCTGAATTATTAATCAGAACAAGTGGGGAACATCGTGTAAGTAATTTTTTATTATGGCAAATCGCTTATTCGGAATTTTATTTTACAGAAAAATATTGGCCAGAATTCAGAAAAGAAGATCTGTATGAATCAATTATCAATTTTCAAAACAGAGAAAGAAGATTTGGCAAAACCAGCGAACAGCTTTCAGTAGGTCCCTCAAAATAAATTATGAAATACATCCAAAATAAATATGTTTTATTGCTATGGGCTATTTGTTGCCTTCAGGTAACTCAATTGTATTCTCAAGAAGAATCTACTATCATGGACTATTCATCTCCTCGTGAATATGAAATAGGAACTATTGATGTACAAGGAACACAGTATTTAGACAAAAATGTATTGAAATCAATTTCAGGTTTAAGACCAGGAATGAAAGTAAATATTCCAGGTGAAGATATTTCTGCTGCTATTAAAAATCTATGGGACCAAAAATTATTTGCAAAAGTCGACATCATATTAGATAGAACGGTTGGGAATACGGCTTTTCTAATAATAAAGTTAGAAGAACGTCCTCGTTTATCTCGTTATGTATTTAAAGGTATAAAAGGTACAGATGTGGATGAATTGCGTAAAAAATTAAATTTAACATCGGGTCAAATCATTACTGAAAATCTAAAATTTATTTCTTCCAAAATTGTTAAAGATTATTTTAATGATAAAGGGTTTCTGGCAGCTAAAGTTAGTTTAGAAGAAGAAACAGATAGTACTTTTAGAGTAAACAGTCGTAAGATTGTTATATACGTTGATAAAGGTCAAAAAGTAAAAATAAATGCAATCAATTTTTATGGTGTTGAAAATGTAAGCCAAAGTAAGTTGATGCGTCAAATGAAAGAAACTCGCGAAAAACTTAAATTTGATGTAGGCGAAATGTTAAAAGCAAAAGCCAATCGTAAAGATCCACGTAAATGGAATTTTGCTCGTATGTTAGCAAATATTTCACCAACATATATCTATGAATATATAGATCGTTTTGCTAACTTAAACTTTTTAAAGACTTCTAAATTTGATAAAAATAACTATGAGAAAGATAAAGAAAAGCTCATAGCTATGTATAATAATTTAGGATATAGAGACGCGCGTATAGAAAAAGATAGTGTCTATATGAAGGATGAATCGAATATGAATATTGATATATATATAGTGGAGGGAAGCCAGTATTATATTCGAAATATTTTTTGGAGAGGCAATCAAAAATATAATGACTCTACCCTAAACTATACATTAAACATCAAAAAAGGCACTATTTATAATCAATCATTATTAGATGAGAAATTACAAATGAGTCAATCAGGTAATGATGTGAGCTCACTATATATGGATGATGGTTATTTATTTTTTCAAGTAACGCCCACCGAAATAAATATTGAGAATGATTCTGTTGATCTAGAGATGCGTATGTTTGAAGGTGCTCAAGCTACCATTAATCAAATTCGAATCAGCGGTAATACAAAAACAAACGAACATGTAATTAGAAGAGAATTACGTATCATACCTGGGGATAAATTTAGTAGAGCAGATTTGATTAGATCACAAAGAGAAATTTCTCAATTAGGTTATTTTGATCCAGAACAAATAGAAATTGTTCCAATCCCTAATCCTGAAAATGGTACCGTAGATATAGAGTTTAAAGTAGTTGAGAAACCAAGTGATCAGCTAGAGTTAAGTGCAGGCTGGGGAGGTAGAGGTAACGGAATTGTAGGTACTGCAGGGGTATCATTTACTAATTTTTCTATTAAAAATATATTTAAAAAAGATGCCTGGGCTCCACTTCCAACAGGTGATGGACAAAAATTATCTCTTCGTGTTCAATCGAATGGTAAATTATATCAATCCTATAATTTCTCCTTTACCGAACCATGGTTAGGAGGTAAAAAGCCAAATTCATTATCATTGTCTTTTTCTAGAACACACTATAATAATATAGATGCAACCACTAGAAAAATAGATGGTTGGATACGAACTACTAGCGCAACCTTAGCATATGGTACTCGATTAAAATGGCCAGATGATTATTTTACATTCTTGCCTTCCATTAACTATCAATTATATGGTTTAAAAAATTGGACTACCAATAGCTTCTTATTTGCAAATGGCTATTCACATAATTTGAATATCAATTTATTATTGTCTCGTAATTCAATTGATGCACCTATTTACCCTCGACGTGGGGCTAATATTGAAGCATCTGTACAATTTACTTTGCCATATTCATATATGTTTAATGCACGTAAACTAGATTATGAGAATCCTGATTTGCCAGCTAGTGATAGATACAAATGGTTAGAGTATCATAAATGGAAGTTGAAATTGGATTGGTATGCACCACTTTCGAAAAATCAAAAATTAGTTTTCAGAGCAACTGCCAAATTAGGATTTATGTTTACTTATAATAGTAAATTAGGTCTTACTCCATTTGAGAGATTCCAAGTGGGTGGAGACGGAATTTCATCTTTCCGTTTAACTCCTGTAGATATTATTTCTCTTAGAGGTTATGATGTATTTACTGGGGATAATGGGGCTCCTATTTATAATAAATTTAGTATGGAATTAAGATATCCATTCTCTTTAAATCCTTCTGCAACTATATTTGCATTAATATTTGCTGAAGGAGGTAATGCTTATAGTGATATTAAGAAATATAATCCACTAAATTTGAAGCGTTCAGTTGGTGCTGGAGTACGTGTATATCTTCCTATGTTTGGTCTATTAGGCTTTGATTATGGCATAGGCTTTGATAATACTCCGAATACTGGTACAAATATCTTTAGTAAATATGGACGTTTTAGAGTAATATTAGGTTTTGAGCCAGAATAATTTAAAAGTATAAATTAAAACAAAATGAAAAAATTATTAGTATTATTTGCATTCGTATTAGGAATTGGATTTCAATCAAATGCCCAAAAAATGGCTTATGTAGATATGGATTATATTTTGAAAGCAATGCCAGCATATCAAAGAGCACAAAAAAGTTTAGATGAATTCTCTGCAACTTGGCAAAAAGATATAGAAACAAAAATGGCTGAGGTAAGCAAAATGTACAATACTTTTCAAAGTGAACAAGTTTTATTAACAGAGTCATTGAAACAGCAAAGAATGGCAGCAATTGAAGCTAAAGAAAAGGAAATTAAACAATTACAAAAAGATAAATTCGGCCCAAGTGGCGAATTATTCAAAAAAAGACAAGAATTAATTAAGCCAATCCAAGATCAAGTGTATAACGAAATACAAAAATTAGCTACAGAAAAAAAATATGATTTTATCTTTGACAAAGCTAATGGACCTTATATGTTATATGTAAATCCATTATATGATAAAAGTGATGAGATATTACAAGGATTAGGCATAAAATAAATATATTACTTCAACCAATTATTATTAAACAAAAAAAAGAAAAATGAACAAATTAATTTTAGCTATCAGCATGTTTACTGCTGTTTTATTAACATCTGAATTGAAAGCACAGAAATTTGGTTATGTGAATAGTCAAGAATTATTACTAGCTATGCCAGAGACTAAAAAAATGGATACATTATTATCTAAAAGATCTGATGAGTATCAATTACAAATTCAAAAAATGTATCAAGAATATCAGTTAAAAACAGATGATTATCAGAAAAAAGTTGCTTCAGGAAATATGTCTCCTTTAATTAAAGAAGCTACTGAGAAAGAATTATCATCTATGGAAAACAATATTAAAGATTTTCAACAAAAAGCGGAAGATGAATTAGATAAATATCAGTCTCAATTAATTGCACCTATTCAAGAAAAGGCATTGAATGCTATTAAAACAGTTGCTAAAACTGCAGGTTATACTTATATTTTTGATGATTCTAGTGGAGCATTATTATATAAACCTGATGGAGACAATATTACTACATTAGTAAAAAAACAATTAGGTATTTAATTAAACAAATAATTATTTGCTTTGAAACATCGAGCAAATCAAGCTATAGGAATTTTTGATTCTGGAATTGGCGGCCTTACGGTCGCCAATGCTATTTCAAAACATTTGCCCCAAGAAGAACTTATCTATTTTGGAGATACTGCAAATATGCCGTATGGTGATAAATCAAAAGATTTAATTAAATCATACGCATTAGAAATTACAAATTTCTTATTGAATGAAAAAAAATGCAAAGCAATCGTTATTGCATGTAATACAGCTTCTGCAGCAGCCTATGAATACTTAAGAGATGTAAACAAAGGAGAAACACCTATAATTAACGTTATAGATCCAATCGTAGAAGCTGTAATTGCAGATAATGCAATTCATAAAGTTGGATTAATTGCTACCAAAACTACGGTCGATTCTGGGGTTTATCAAGAAAAAATAGCTAGAAGAAAACCTAGCTTATTGCAAGTAGCTATGCCTACTCCTTTATTAGCAAAAATGATTGAAGAAGGCTTTTATAATGATCAAATTAGCCATGCAGTTATTGAAAAATATTTAAATGATGTAACGCTAGATGGAATAGATGCTTTAATATTAGGCTGTACACATTATGTACTCATCAGAGATGAAATTAATCTACACTATAATAATCAAATAAAACTTTTCGATTCAACAGATATAGTGGCTCTTAAACTTAAAGGTATTTTAGAAAATGAAGATTTATTAAATAATAAACGAAAAAATGAAAATGTATTTTATATCTCCGATATGACAGAGAACTTTAGAGAAAGTGCTAAAATGTTTTATGGGGAAAATATTAATTTAGAATTATATAAAATTTGGAATAAACTCAAATAGTTATGAAAAAAATAATCTTATTCTTAATATTAAGTAATACTTATATAAATAGCTATTCACAAGGGATTGTATTTGAACATGGATCATTTCAGGAGGCATTAAATAAAGCTAAAGCTGAAAAAAAAATGCTCTTCATGGATTGTTATACCAATTGGTGTGGGCCTTGTAAAATGCTTCAAAATAACACATTCCCGAATGAAGAAGTAGGCACTTTTTTTAATGATAATTTCATTTGTTATAAAATAGAATGTGAGCATGATGAAGGTCCTACAATTTGCAATAGATTCGTAATTAATGCCTATCCTACACTGTTATTTATTGATGGTGATGGAAATATTGTACAAAAATCTATGGGATATAGACCCCCAGAAAGTTTAATATCGGAAGGTAAAAGAGCTTTAGGTGGAAGTACAGCATTGTTAAGTGAATACAAAACTAAATACCAAAATGGAGATAAATCTGAAGCTATTTTAAAAGGACTTGTACTCAATTTAGCTAAAAATGGAGAGTCGTTTGATATCTATTGGAAAGAATATTTGGCTACCCAAAAAAGTGAATATCTATTAAGTGATGAGAATGCTAAAATGATATTTGAGTTAACTAATTCAATAAATTCACCATCTATTAGTTATTTCAAACAGTTTAAAGATTTTTTTATTGAAAAATATGGTGCTGAAAGTTATGAACGTAAACAAGAAAGTATCGTATCTAAATCTATTAAAGATGCCATTTTAAAGAATGATAAAACTATATTTAATAATGCCATATTACTTATTCAATCAAATAAAATGAGTAGAGGGACAGAATTCATACAAAAACAGAGTATGATTTATTATAGTGGAGTGAATGATATGGTGAATTATGATAAAATTGCAATGGAATATTTGAAAAAATCTAAAAATATTGCACCAACTGTTTTTATAGATATTATGGATAAATATATTCGAATTATTGAAAATCCATCACTCTTAAATAAAGCCGTTGCTATTTGTAAAAAGAGTATTTCAAAAGAGAATAAATACTATAATAACTTAATACTAGCTAGTTTACTATATAAAATGAATAATAAAACAGATGCTTACGCTATTGGACAGTATGCAATTGAACTAGGTAAAATAGAAGGAGTAAATTATTGGCCAGCACAAGAGTTAGTTAATAAAATTCAAATTGAAAGAGGGGCCAAACAATAACTAAATAGAAAAACTTTCGCCACAAGCACAGGTCCTAGATGCATTCGGATTTTCGAAATAAAAGCCTTTGCCGTTTAATCCTTCTGAAAAATCAAGAGTAGTATTTACAACATATAGAAAACTACGTAAATCAGTTACTAATTTTACTCCTTTATCTTCAAAAATTTGATCATCAGCTTCCAATTGATTGTCGAATTTTAAGTCATAGCTTAATCCGGAACATCCACCTCCTTTAACAGAAACTCTTACAAAATAGTCTGCGTTATAATTATTTTCTTTATAAATATTTTCAATACGTAGTTTGGCAATGTCTGATACAAAAAGCATGTTGAATAGTATTATCTTTGATTAATTAATCTACACAAATTTAAACAACTAAATACAATTTTAAGTTCATAAATTTAAATTCATGAATAAAATAGAACATATTGGGATAGCCGTATCAAACATAGATGAAGCGGAAGCAAGGTATGAAATGTTGCTAAATACAAAGGCCTACAAAAGAGAAGTTGTAGAAAGTGAACATGTTATTACCTCTTTTTTATGGATAGGCGAAACCAAAATCGAATTAATAGCCGCTACCTCTCCCGAAAGTACTATTAGTAAGTATATTGAGAAAAAAGGCGAAGGGATGCACCATATTGCATATGCAGTAGAGGATATTCAAAAAGAGGTAAAGCGCATGATAGAACAGGGCTTTCAGCCTATTTCAAAAGAACCTAAAAAAGGAGCGGATAATAAATGGGTGTTCTTTTTTCATCCTAAAAGTGCAAATGGTGTTTTGGTAGAATTATGTCAGGAAATTGCATAATAGAATAGCTTAATAATCTTTTATCTGAAATTTAATACACAGCATTGAAATCATACAAGCATATTTTTTTTGATTTAGATCATACACTTTGGGATTTTGATACCAATTCACAAAATACTTTGAAAGAGCTCTACCAACATTTTGAACTACATGAAAGTGGTGTGGAAGATTTAGAGGAGTTTATCAAAAAGTATAAAATCATTAACGATAGATACTGGAAATATTATAGACAACAAAAAGTGACCAAAGAGCAATTGCGTGTGGGTAGATTTAGGGATGCATTGTTATTGTTTGGTATAGAAAACAGCCAATTAGCAACAGAAATTGATGAATTTTATGTAAGTAGAAACCCTTATCACAAAGTATTGATGCCACATACTTTTGATATTTTAGATTATTTGTTCGACAAAGGCTATCAGATGCATATCATCTCTAATGGTTTTAAAGAGATACAACATATCAAAATCAAAAATTCGGGATTAGATAAGTATGTTCATTCAATCATTTTGTCCGAATCAATAGGATTTCAAAAACCACATGCAAAAATATTTGAATATGCCTTAAAAGATAGTGGGGCTAAGGTAGAGGAGAGTATTATGGTTGGAGATAATTATGAGGCTGATATTGAAGGAGCTATTAAATATGGAATGGACGCTATTTTTTATAATCAAGAGAATCAAACGGTGAGTGATAAAATATGTTGTATAACTAGTTTAATAGAGTTGAAAAAATACTTATAAATTACTATCATATGAGTAGTAATATATAGATATTTGCATTTGAAATTATGCTAAATAAATTAATTAATAAAGAAGAAGATACAAATCAAAAAGAAATGGGTTTTTTCGATCATATCGAAGAACTCAGATGGCATTTAATTCGATCTGTAATAGCAATAACTTTAGGTTCTATTATTGTATTTGTTTATTACGATTGGTTTTTCGAAAACGTAGTATTTGCTCCTGCAAAATCAAGTTTTATTACATATGATATACTTTGTCAAATAGGTGAAAAATTGCATATTGATCAAATTTGTTTTCATTTCAAGGATATTGAATTGTTAAATACAGAACTTTCTGGTCAAATTATGACTCAGTTTACTACTTCATTTATTGGAGGATTGATTTTGGCGTTTCCTTATGTTTTTTGGGAGATTTGGCGATTTATCAAACCTGCTTTACAAGTAACAGAGCTGAATAAAACTCGTCCTATACTTTTTTATGTTAGTATATTATTCTTGTTAGGAGTTCTTTTTGGCTATTACATTATGACTCCGTTTTGGTTAGCATTTGCTCAAACATATCTCATATCTAGTTCGATTAAGAATTTATTTTCACTTGACAATTATATTACTGGAGTATCTACTTTGGTATTTTGTTGTGGATTGATTTTTGAGTTGCCGGTAATTGTTTATTTCTTATCTAAGTTAGGGTTGATGACACCTAAATTTATGCGCGATTATAGACGTTATGCCTATGTATGTATTGTGATTTTAGGGGCTATTATTACTCCACAAACCGATGTGTTCAGTTTGGCAATGATTTGCATTCCATTATGGGTATTATACGAACTAAGTATTAATGTATCGGCCAGAGTATATAATCAAAAACAAAAATTGCAAAATGTACAATAGAATTGTACATTAGCGAATTATAAATTCATTTATTAAATTCTTATTTTATGAAAATTTCTATAGGATCAGATCATGCAGGTTTTGAGTATAAAACATCTATAATATCTTTTTTACAAGAATTAAATCACCAAGTAAAAGATCAAGGTACAGCAAATACTGATTCATGTGATTATCCTGACTATGCTCATCCTGTAGCAAATGATGTAGAAAATAAAGAGGCTGATTTTGGAGTATTAATTTGCGGTAGTGCTAATGGAGTAGCTATGACAGCTAATAAACATCAAGCTATAAGAGCTGCTATTGCTTGGAATAGAGAAATTTCAGAATTAGCTCGTCATCATAATGATGCTAATATTATTTGTATCCCTGCTCGTTATATTACAATAGAAGAGGCTAAAGAAATAGTATATGCATTTTTAGCAACAGATTTTGATGGAGGAAGACATTTGAAAAGAGTAGAAAAAATTGCGATTCTATAATAACTTTATCGCTTGAAAATATTGTATAATTTTCTTTTTCAATAAAGCTTCTTGTTCTCTAAGTTTACCTTTAGGAATATTGGTGAGCGTTTCATAATGAGGCCACCCATCTTTGTCTAATCCTTCAAATTTAAAGAAGCCTTCATCTTCGAATAATGCGCAAATAGCTATATGCATTAAATCTTGCTTCTCTTCTTTTTCGTATTTTTCTTTGAGTACACCTAGTTCATTAATACCTATCAACATTAGAATGGCATTAATATCAGGTCGCTTGCCAAATTGTTTTTTTACAATCTCTCTCACTTTGAGCCAAAGCATCATCTGCTCTTTTTCTTCTTCGCTTTTATTTTCGTTGAGTAGAGGCATGCTATTTGTTCAAAGTTCAAAGTTTAAAGTTTAAAGCCTGCTTGACGCAGTTAGGTTCAAAGTTCAGAGTTTAATGCAATCAAAAATGTTTTTAAGATTACTTAGTGCTTACTACATTTCCATACATCTCAGCTCTTTGCGTTTTTACTCTTTCATCTTGTAAATATTCATCATAAGACATCAGTTTATCTAAGCATCCAGTTGGTGTTAGCTCAATGATACGATTCGCTGAAGTTTGAAGAAACTCGTGGTCATGAGATGAGAAAAGAATAGTACCAGGAAATTCTTTGATAGAGTTATTTAAAGCAGTAATACTTTCCAAATCTAAGTGATTAGTTGGATCGTCTAATAATAATAAATTCGCTTCTTGCAACATCATACGAGAAAGCATACATCTTACCTTTTCACCTCCACTTAATACATTACACATTTTAAGCACTTCTTCTCCACTAAATAACATTTTTCCTAAGAATCCTCGTATAAACTGTTCGTCTTTTTCACCTGGAGAATATTGACGTAACCAATCGATAAGATTCATTTCTTTACCTTCGAAATATTCGCTATTATCGTAAGGCATATACGATGTTTTAATAGTAACACCCCAACTAAATGTACCATTATCAGCAGTTTTACGATTATTAATGATCTCAAAAAATGCGGATATAGCTAATGGGTCTTTACTGATGATGGCAATTTTATCATCTTTATTTACTTGGAAGCTAATGTCTTTAAATAAGAATTCACCTTCACTATTCTTACATGCTAATTTCTCAACTTCAAGTACTTGATTACCTGCATCTCTTTCTTGTTTAAAAATAATGCCTGGATATTTTCTACTAGATGCTTGAATATTTTCAAAGTCAAGTTTCTCTAATGCTTTTTTTCTACTTGTAGCCTGTTTACTTTTAGAAGCATTGGCACTGAATCGTGCGATGAATTCTAATAACTCAGCCTTTTTATCTTCTAATTTTTTATTCTTTTGTGCTTTTTGTCTGTTTAACATTTGGCTGGTTTCAAACCAAAATGTATAGTTGCCTGTATAGATATTTACTTTGCTATAATCGATATCAATCATATGCGTACAAACCATGTCTAAGAAGTGTCTATCGTGAGATACCACGATGGCGATATTTTCAAAATCGGCAAGAAAATTTTCTAACCATGCAATTGTTTCGATATCTAAACCGTTGGTAGGCTCATCCATCATCAAAATATCAGGATTTCCAAATAATGCCTGAGCTAATAAAACCCTAACTTTTTCAGAAGGATTCAATTCATTCATTAATTTATAATGCAAATCTTCTTTAATTCCTAGGTTGCTTAATAATTCGGCAGCATCACTTTCTGCAGTCCAACCGTTCATTTCCCCGAACTGAGCTTCTAAATCACCTACTTTGATACCATCTTCATCGTTAAAATCAGGTTTTGCATAAATAGCATCTTTTTCTTGAATAATATTCCAAAGTACTTTATTACCCATCATCACTGTATTAAGAACAGTTATATCATCATATTCAAAATGATTTTGACTTAATACACTCATACGTAAACCAGGACTGATATCAATTTTACCTGTTTGAGCATCTAATTCGCCACTCATTATTTTTAATAAAGTAGATTTGCCAGCACCGTTTGCACCAATAATGCCATAGCAATTCCCTTTAGTCATTTTAATATTTACTTCATCAAATAAAATACGTTTGCCGTATCTAAGACTTACATTACTAACTTGTATCATCGTTTAAATTAAGGATTTCTTTTTATGAAAAGGAGGCCAAAATTACGAAAAATATACGAGAAAATGCTATAATATTGATTGATTTGATAATATAATCCACAATAGAAAATAATTTAAGCAAATCCATTAAACTATTACAATCTTTGCAATTATTAATTTAAATGATTCATGAAAATATATACAAAATCGGGTGATGCTGGTCAAACTTCATTGGTTGGAGGAAAAAAGGTTTCAAAAGCCTCATTAAAAATAGATGCTTATGGTACAGTAGATGAACTAAACAGTTTTATTGGCTTAGTTAAAGCTCATTATGTTTTTGAAGACGAAGAAGCAATTAGATTAAATAAAATTCAGCATATATTATTTAATATAGGTTCTATTTTGGCCACTGAGTCTGGTAAGGTAAATAGTTTTATTCCACATTTAGAAGAAAAAGATATCTTGTTTTTAGAAGCAGGAATAGATTTTATGGATTCAAAACTTAAGCCTTTACAATTTTTTATTTTGCCAGCTGGCTCTAGTCTAATAGCCTATTGTCATGTTTGTAGAACTATTTGTAGAAGAGCTGAAAGATTAGTAGTGGCATTAGGAGAAGAAGAAAAAGTGGATGTATTAGTACAAAAATATTTAAATAGATTATCTGATTATTTCTTTACACTAGCTCGATATGTTGCTTTATTACAAGGAGTTGCAGATGTAGCTTGGGAAAAATAAGCCTTTTTTTTAGATTGTGTACAAGTAAATTTGCATATTAGAAGCTAATAAATTTACTTTTGCAAAAAATTTGTTTAATTAAACTCAACTTAAAACTATGTTTTGGACTTTAGAATTAGCATCGCATTTAGAAGATGCACCATGGCCTGCAATGAAAGATGATTTAATAGATTTCGCTATCCGATCAGGATCTCCATTAGAAGTTATCGAAAATTTACAAGAATTGGAAGATGATGGTGAAGTATATGAAGGCATAGAAGATATTTGGCCAGATTATCCTACCAACGAAGATTTTCTTTTCAATGAAGATGAATATTAAATTTATCGTAAATTAATTTATTATATAACAAGTCGTTCGTATATTGCGAGCGACTTGTTTTATTTAAAACAATTTATAATAATATATATCATTAGTATATGTATTATTGTGATTCAAATCCATGCACAAAAAAATACACAAACAGATCGTTACATTAAAGTGGTGCCAGATTATATTGAAGCATTTGTGCTTATCGAAATTAACATTATTATCAACTACGGGTAATATTTATTTTTACCCATTGGTGCGAACTCATATGATGGTATGGAGCTTTAAATATGACAGTAAATAGAGGTAGTATCTCTATTTTGGTTATATTAAACCAGCAAATCCTACTAAATGATTACACAGATTAGATTTTTAGATTTATTGGAACAGACCCAGGTGCTGGAGGTTGATTTAGTGCTTGTTTAAAATGTTCAACAGGAGTAGGTATCGATTGATATATGGATGGTTTCCCACTCAATAATGATTTTGATCAAGGAAAGACAGCTTTTAACTACCATTTTTATGTTCTATTTTATTTGAATAGGGATTCTGAAATAGTAATATCTTTATGTATTCATTTTTACATTTTAGAAAATTGTTTTAGCATGAAAAGAAATTTACTGTTTATAGGATTTTTATGTATAAGTATTTTACTATTTGCTCAATCATCAAGACCTACAGATGCTCAAAGAGTATTACTAAATCCTTTAGAAAAACCTTTTTATCATGGTATTGCAAGTGGCGATCCAACACCATTTAGTGTGATGATATGGACTCGAATTACACCAGATAGTGGAGATATTGGAGATGTAAAAGTTTTTTGGCAAATGGCAACAGATGTAAATTTTACAAATGTGGTCAATTATGGTTATGATTATGCCCGAGAATACAATGATTATACTTTGAAACATGATGTATGTGGTTTAGCGCCCAATACTTATTATTATTATATGTTTAAAGCTTTGGGTAAAAATTCAATCATTGGAAGAACTAAAACTGCGCCACTTGGAGATAATGATAGTGCACGTTTCGCAGTAGTATCTTGCTCTAATTGGGAACATGGATATTTTCATGCCTATAAAGAAATAGCGCAGCGTAATGATTGTGATGGAGTGATTCATTTAGGAGATTATATTTACGAATATGAAACAGGTGGTTTTAGTGCGGGCATAACTGATAGAACCAATCAACCATTAAATGAAATAATTACTTTGGAGGATTATAGAACACGTCACTCTCATTATAAATTAGATAATGATTTAAAACGATTACATCAATTGTTACCCTTTATTACTGAATGGGATGATCATGAAACAGCAAATGATTCATATAGAGATGGAGCAGATAATCATACTCCGGGATTAGAAGGTGATTGGCAAGTGCGCAAACGTAATGGGGTGGAGGCTTATAATGAATGGATGCCATTTAGAAAACCAGATCCTTTAGATACCATTCGTATATGGAGAAAAATACAATATGGTAATTTATTAGATTTAATCATGATTGATTCAAGATTATATGACAGAGATGAACAATCCTTAGCGAACAGAAATGATGCGAGTAGAAAGTTACTTGGAAGTTTGCAAAAGAATTGGTTGAAAACACAATTGAGTGATACTATTTCGAGATATAAAATTTTATGTAATCAAGTAATGTTTGCACCCATGGAAATTTTAGGAATCCCAATTAATGCAGATCAATGGGATGGATATAATGCCGACAGACAGGATATAGAAGATCATATACGATTGAATAATATTAAAAATCTAGTGGTCATTACAGGTGATATACATACTTCTTGGGCCAATGATATTCCTGGACCTGGATATGTTTCTAGTACAGGCGCAAATTCACTAGGTGTAGAATTTGTAACAACTAGTGTAACAAGTAGTAATTTTAATTTACCTGTTTCAGAAACATTAATACGTACGTTAAATCCTCATATGAAATATGTACGATTAACCGATCATGGATACTCATTGTTGGATATCAATAAAACAAGAGTGCAAACAGATTACATGTATACGGTACCCGTTGAAACACCTACGTATACAGCAAGTTGGGATAAGAGTTTTTATAAAAACAATAATGAAAATTTTTTAAGATCTACAACCGTTCCATTAAGTGGACATATCATAACTGCTGTTAATCCTCCCTTATTACCCGATCAAAGTATTTATATGAATCAAGTAGACGATTCATTATATTATATTTTAAATAAAAATTCAAGCACATCCTATTGTTTATTGCCACATGCAACAAACTGTGGAGGATATACCATTACATTGTTAGACAGTACTTCGAATGGTTTTTTACAAAGAGGAATTCATGATTCATGCGGGGTATATTATCCCAATCATAATTTTACTGGAAATGATACAGCACGTTTTATCATCTGTCAGAATAATCCATTTTATTGTGACACCACTCTAGTGATTTTTCAAGTGAATGGCTATATCAATAGAAGTTATGTGTTGGCTACTATTCAAATGGACAGTACCTATTCTAAATGTATTTCTTTCGATGATTTATATGGTCCTATTTCAACTTCAGCTGTTGGCATAATGCCACATCATGGAACAGTTTCATTAGTTTCGGATACCTGTCTTCAATATACACCTAATACTTCTTTTACAGGAGTAGATACAATTATGATTTATGCCTGTGATAGTATTGTGCCGGTGAAATGCGATACTATATATTTTATTATTACTGTAAAACCCTTTTATAGTACACAATATATTTATGCATATATCACTCCAGATAGTACCTATACCAATTGTGTTGGATTTGATGAATTAAGACCTCCCTATTCATCAAGTATATTGTATTACAATACATCCCATTCTTTTAGTATGTTAAGTGCTGATACCTGCTTACAATATATTCCTTCAGTAAGTTTTACTGGGAATGATACACTTGTTATAATAGCTTGTAAGTCGGGTACACCATTGCGATGTGATACTATAAAGTATATCATTAATGTAGACCAATCAAATGCTATACAAACAAATGAAGAAAGCTTGGTAGTATTTGGTGTATATCCTAATCCATTTGATCATGAAGTATTAATTCAATATTATTTGTACAAAAATTGTAGAATGGATATTGAATTACTTGATGTAAATGGAAAGAAAATTATAAGTACTTATATCGACGGTAAAAAAGGGATTAATTATGGTAAAATATCAGGCGAAGGTATTGCTAAAGGCCAATATTTAATGATGTTGAGAGTAGGTAATGAAGTTTATTCTAAAAAAATAGTGAAACAATAAATGAAGTTATATTTCGTTTAAAAACTAGTTTTTATAGACTGGTATATTAAAACATTTTAGTGTGAATAAATCAGCTCTAGATAGCTATACTTATTTATTTACTTTGCAGAAACTTATTAAAATTGAATTCCATACTCTTATTAATTATAGTATTAATCTATTTTGCAGCACTATTAGTGATTGCCTATTATGCTTCTAAAGGAGCTACAAATGAATCTTTTTTTATTGGGAAGAAAAATTCATCTTGGTTATTGGTAGCGTATGGTATGATTGGTACTTCATTAAGTGGAGTAACTTTTATGAGTGTTCCAGGTGGAGTAAATGCAGGTCATTTTGGTTACTTGCAAGTCGTGATTGGCTATTTAATTGGCTATATGGTAGTAGCATTTGTTCTTTTACCCTTGTATTATAAATTAAATTTAACTTCCATATATAGTTATTTAGAAAATAGATTTGGAATTGCTGCCTATAAAACAGGCGCTTCCTTTTTTATATTATCACGAACATTAGGAGCAACTATACGAATTTATTTAGTTATAAAAACACTTCAACTAATTATACTTAATGAATTAGGAATTCCATTTGCATTAACGGTGTTTGTAATCTTATTGATGATATTGTTATATACCTATAAAGGAGGTGTAAAAACTATCGTGATTACAGATACATTACAAACTACTTTCATGTTATTAGCATTGATTGTAACAGTTGGTGTTATTATGTCGCATTTAAATTTTTCATTTAGTGATTTAACTTCTACTTTACAAGCAAAAGGCTATTCACAAGTATTTCATTATGATTGGAAAGCCAAAAACTATTTTCTTAAACATATTATTGGAGGTATGTTTATTACTATTGCTATGACAGGCTTAGACCAAGAGATGATGCAAAAAAATATTAGTTGTAAAAGTTTAGGAGATGCACAAAAAAATATGATCGTTTTTAGTAGTATTTTATTATTTGTGAATTTATTGTTTCTTATATTAGGAGGAGTTCTCTATATCTATGCGGCACAAAACAATATTGCTTTACCTGCAAAAGGAGATGATTTGTTTCCATTAATTGCATTGAAATATTTATCACCAATAGTAGGCTTGATTTTTATTATTGGATTGATATCGGCATTGTTTCCTAGTGCTGATGGGGCTTTAACAGCACTCACTTCTTCTGTGTGTATTGATCTATTGAATTTAAAATCGCGTACTGATATGACCGATAAACAAAAAGAATCGAGAAGGATAACAGTGCATTTATTATTGACATTATTATTTTTTATTTTAATTATTTTATGTAAGATAATAGATGACGGAAATATTTTAAATATTATATTGACAGTAGCAGGATATACATATGGTCCATTATTAGGATTGTTTGCTTTTGGTATAATTACAAGAAAGCAAGTGTTGACATGGATGGTTCCTATTGTATGTGTATTGTCTCCAATTATATGTTATGTATTAGATACTAATTCTGTGGCTTGGTTTCAGGGGTATGTATTTGGATTCGAATTATTATTTGTCAATGGATTGATCACGTTTTTAGGTTTATATATCAGTTCATTTTTTATAAAAAAACAATTAGAAACTTCAATAAATTAATATGGGTAACAAATCGATAACAGCGCCTAAAACATGGGCAGAAAGTGAACAAAAAGCTAGTAACTCTTGGATGATGTTTAAAATCATGAGTGAATTTGTTGAAGGGTTTGAGCGACTTGAAAATATTGGTCCGTGTATTTCTATATTTGGTTCGGCACGAACTAAGCCTGGAACGGAGTATTATGAAAAAGCAGTTGAAATTGCTAAAGCTCTTTCACAACAAGGCTTTGGAATAATTACGGGAGGAGGTCCAGGTATTATGGAAGCTGGGAATAAAGGAGCTAAAGAAGTAGGAAGTAAATCGGTAGGATTAAATATTGAATTGCCATTTGAGCAATATGCCAATCCATATCTAGATTCGGATAAGGAATTTAATTTTAAATATTTCTTTGTGCGCAAGGTCATGTTTTTAAAATTTTCGCAAGGTGTAGTTTTATTACCAGGTGGATTTGGTACTCTTGATGAAATGTTTGAAACATTAACCTTAATTCAAACTAGAAAAATTAATAAAGTTCCTGTAGTATTATATGGTAAAAAATATTGGAGTGGATTATTAAGTTGGTTGAAAGAAACGATGTGCGATACGGAGCAAAACATACATCCAGAAGATTTAGAATTAATGAAAATTACTGATGATGTTGAAGAGATAGTAAAAATATTTAACGATCATTATAACGAGTCTGAATTAAGACCTAATTTTTAATATGAAATATAGCTGTTGTTTACTTTTGCTAATGTTATTTGGCATAAGTATGTCTGCTCAAAATTATCCTACTAAAGACTTTGTCCCACCTATGCATATTCCCTTGTATTTAGCTGGAGTATTTGGCGAATGTAGACCAACACATTTTCATGCAGGTATGGATATTAAAACCAATCAAGTGGAAGGCTTACCCGTATTTAGTATTGGTGATGGATATGTATCAAGAATCAAAGTGTCTGCTTTTGGTTATGGTAACGCTTTATATATTACACATACCAATGGGTATACTTCAGTATATGGACATTTGCAATCATTTAGAGCAGATATTGCCGCTTATGTAAAACAGAAGCAATATGAAAAAGAAACTTATGAAATTGATTTAGAATTAGCTCCCAATATCATCATTTGTAAAAAAGACGAACAAGTGGCTAAGAGTGGTAATACCGGGGGAAGTAGTGGTCCGCATCTGCATTTCGAAATTAGAGATAAAGAAGAGAATGCATTAAACCCTCAGTTGTTTGGAATAAAAATTATAGATAATATCGCTCCTAGTATTTCGGGAGTGGCTATTTATAATGAAGATATGGATCGATTTGCTACGGTTCCAATTATATTAAATACAAAATTAAAAGGTACTTATTTTGCTCCCATTAAAGATACTATCTTATTAAATTCTGATGCGATTGCATTTGGTGTTGAGGCCATTGATAGAATGAATAATAGTGCAGGCAATAATGGTTTATATGAAATACAAGTAAAGATTGACGGACAAGAACTCTATCATTTTACAATGAATAAATTTCATTTTGATGAAACCAGAAATGTACTTGCTTATATAGATCAAAAAATAAAAAGTGTTTTCAGTAGAAATTTTCAACGCTGTCATGTCTTGCCTAATCAATACTTTACACCTCAGAAAAATAATTCAATCAATCGGGGAATATATACCATAAAAGATGAAGCCTATCATTTGGTAAGTATTGTGGTCAAAGACTTTCAACAAAATAGTAGTGAAGCTAAATTTTATGTACGTAAAGATTATACTACTACCGTTTTTAAAAAATTAAAATATACGAACCAAACAGCTTTCTATGCTGCAAAAAAATATGATTATAAAACAGGGGAAGCTAGAATTATCATACCTGAATCTGCATTGTTTGATACTACTTACGTTAGTATTCAAAATAATAGTACTTCATTTTGTTCTGAAATATATACGATAGGTAAGCCGATGGATGCTTTTATGGTGCCCATAGAAATAGGATTAAAAGTTAAAAATGTAGCACCTGCTTATTATAACAAATGTATTTTAGTAGAAAAGTCATCAGGCAAAACTATTGTCTGTGGTGGTAGGTACGAAGAGGGTTATATTATAGGTAAAACAAAGAATTTTGGTGTTTTTTCAATAGCGATTGATACAACTGCTCCTAGAATTATTCCATTAAATATTAGTGCTAATAAAGTCATGAATGCTGAGACATCCATACGTATTTCGATGTCAGATAACTTAAGTGGGATAAAAGATTATGATGGATATATAGATGGGAAATGGGTATTATTTGAAAATAGTGGAAATGTTTTGAAATATAAATTTGATTTACCCCTTAGCCATAGTGAACATAAATTAGAAATACATGTTATAGATGAGCGTATGAATGAAAATATATATGAAGTACGTTTTATTTATTAATTTAAATTACTTAACATAATGACATCATTACAAGTAGGAGATAAGGCACCAGCAATTAATTCAATAGATGAAAATGGAAACCCAATCACTCTAACACAGTTTAAAGGAAAAAAAATTATTTTATATTTTTATCCTAAAGACGATACTCCAGGATGTACGAAAGAAGCATGTAGTTTTAGAGATAGTTATGCGGTATTACAAAAAAAAGGCTTTGTAGTTTTGGGGGTGAGTGTAGATACTGAGAAGAAGCATCAAAAATTTATTGAAAAGTATGATCTAAATTTTCCTTTGATTGCAGATGTAGATAAAAAGGTAGTTACTGACTATGGAGTATGGGGCTTAAAAAAATTTATGGGTAGAGAATATATGGGTACAAATCGTGTAACTTTTATTATTGATGAAAAAGGGAAGATAGAGCATATTATTACAAAAGTAGATACAGAAAATAGTGCTCAACAACTATTAGAATTATATAAATAGTTGATTTTCAATTAATATATATATAAAGAGCCTTTGCTTAAGCAAAGGCTCTTGTATAAAGAACTCCCAAAACCCAAAAAATTATGTCGTCGGCAACGCTGACTATTTACATAGACTTTAAGTTGAATTCAAGGGTTGCATGTTTCTTTATTTTTAACAATTATAAAAAATCACTTGACATGCTAGTAAGATATAATACATTTTTAGTAGCTGTTATTTTTAAGAATTTATTACCTTTATCTATTGATTGACCAAAAGTAGCATTAGTAAAATGTTTACTTTAAAAAATGCATGAACTCTATCAGATAAAAAATATAAAGATGAAAAAAACGATTATTTTTTTTAGTGTACTCATATTAGGTATTTCATTAGTATACTTTAGTAACTCTTGTAAAAAAGATACTTTCCCATATGATGGAGTCAATGAACCAATAAGTTTTTGGTGGCCAGATACCAATTGGATTAAATTACGTGAGGGGGATACTATTACTCCTACTATTAGATTGACAACAGACAGACCAATTGATTCTTTTAGCTGTATGTATAATGTTTCCTCTAAATACCATGTATTTGATCCTGCAGTTGATTTGATGAGTGAAGTGTATACAAAAAGATTTTATCCAGATACCAATAATTTACAGACCGTGGAAGAACCATTTCAAATACCAAATGATACTACCATTGTAAAAACAGATGTAGTTCGATTGGTATATACTATGTATGCACGTAATAATCTTAGCTATCAAAAAATATTACGAATAGACATTAAATAATATATTCTTATGAATAGAGATTTTCATGATATCTCCTCGATGAGAAAAAACTATGAATCGTCAGAACTCTTAGAAAATAATACTCCTGAAAGTCCTTTTGAATTATTTGGTACCTGGTTTAAGGAAGCAAAAAACTCCACTATTCATGAAGCAAATGCGATGGTTTTAGCTACTTGCGATAGCAATTTGAAGCCTAGTGCCCGAGTAGTATTGTTAAAAAGCGTATCAGCTGAAACAGGATTTAGTTTTTTTACGAATTATAGTAGTAGAAAAGGAGAGGAATTAGCTAATAATCCATACGTGAGTATTGTTTTTTATTGGGATTTATTAGAGCGTCAAGTTCGAATTGAAGGACAAGTAGAAAAATTAGATGCACTCAGTAATGATACTTATTTTGAATCGCGTCCGATCGGAAGCCAAATAGGTGCCGTGATATCTCCTCAAAGTAAAAAGATTGAAAACAAAGAATTCCTTCAATCTTTATATGATAACTTAGCGAAACAAGACAGTAAAATAGAACGACCAGAAAATTGGGGAGGATATACCGTAAAGGCCAATAAAATTGAGTTCTGGCAGGGCAGACCTAACAGATTACATGATCGAATTGTGTATGAATTAATTGAAAATAACTGGATGAAATATAGGTTAGCTCCCTAATATTTATCAAAGAAATTAATTATTCTTTATCAGCTTTTTTCTTCGTAGCTGCTTTTTTAGCTGGAGCTTTTTTAGCTTTAGCTGGAGCTGTTTCAGTAGTAGCAGTTATTTCAGCAGCTTTTGTTCTTGCTGGTCTAATATTACCAAATGAACCTACAAAAGTTTTACCTTTAACTGTTCTTCTATCACCTCTTCCCATAATGAATTCTTATTTTTGTTAATTATTTATGATGTAAATATACGAAATCTATCATTTAAAAAAGAGATTTTGCCTTATCTTTAATAATTAATATGATGGTGAACAAGAAAAAAGATTTTTTTGCCTTAGTTGGATTGCTAATATTGGTGCTGTTTTTAGCCGTTTCTTGTATGAATAAAAAAAGATGTCCCGGGGTACATCGATATACCACACAATCTGGAACAGGAAAAGAACGAAAATTAAATAGTACAGGGATCTCAAACCCAAATCATAGTGCCAAATCAAAGAAAAAATATACTACTGCAAGATATGGAGGGGCCGTTACAGTTGATAGCCGACTAAAAGGAGGCGGGATGAATTATAGCGGAGCTATGCTAAAAGATAGAAGAGAAAGTACGAATAACTCAGGAACTGGTGCTTGGACAAAGAAAAATAGAAATAAAGACAAACATAAAGCTAAAAGTGGTATTATCCCTCCTAATTTAAAAAAGCCACCCAAACCTAAAAACCAAAAATCAGCTACTAAAAAAGTCACTAAAAAGAAGTATAAAGAATAATTTATTCTTATTAATATCTTCATTATACGATTACTAAAGTGTTTAAAATTTTATTTATTTCCATCATGTTAGTTCATGAAATTAATAGTATTTTAGCATCTCTATGTTAAGACAGCATCTCAATCAAAAACTTTTGCAAAAATTGTCTCCTCAGCAGATACAGCTGATGAAACTATTGCAAGTGCCTACTGATCAACTAGAGCAGCGGATTAAAGAAGAATTAGAAATTAATCCAGCACTAGAAGAAAATAGTCAGGATGTATTTGATGCTGACAAACCAGAAGCAGAAGAGAACTCCTCTGAAGGAGATATGGACGAATCAGAGAGCTTTGATGATTCTCCTGAATACGATGATGATAACATTAATCTATCTGATTATTTTGATGAAACTGATAATACGGCTTCATACAAATATAATAGTATGGACTATAATCCAGATGATGATGAAGATCGATCTAGTCCAATTTCAATCAATGTTACATTTCATGAATACCTCGAACAGCAATTAGGATTATTGCCTCTTGGTGATAGAGAATATTTAATAGCTAAACAAATTATTGGCAGTATAGATGAAGATGGCTATATGCGAAGAGAATTAGAGGCCATAGTGGATGATTTAGCATTTTCATCGAATATAAATAGTAATCAAAAAGAACTAATTGAGCTTTTAAGTGAGATACAAAAATTTGATCCAGCAGGAGTTGGTGCATGCGATTTGCAAGAATGTTTATTATTACAATTACATCGAATTGAACATAAAAATGTATATACTAATTTAGCCATAGATATTATTACCAATTCATTTGATGAGTTTACAAAAAAGCACTATGATAAATTACAAAAAATTTATGAAGTAGATATAGCGCTTATTAAAAAAGCAATAGAAGAAATTTTAAAACTTAATCCGAAGCCAGGAAGTGCTTATAATGAAGGTGGTGCAAAAATGACACAGCATATTATTCCAGACTTTTTAATTGAGAATAATAATGGAGAACTAGTTTTAAGATTAAATAGTAAGAATGCTCCTGAATTACGAGTAAGCGATACATTTAAAGAAATGCTTACAGATTATAATAAAACTAAAGAAAAAACGAAACAGCAAAAAGAGGCTGTGATGTTTATCAAACAAAAAATTGATGGAGCTAAATGGTTTATTGATGCAGTAAAACAAAGGCAACAAACCCTTTTGAAAACCATGCGAGCTATCATGGAGTTTCAATATAAATATTTTTTAAGTGGTGATGAAACAGACCTGAAACCCATGATTTTAAAAGATATTGCTTCAATTACTCACTTAGATATATCTACTGTTTCAAGAGTGGCAAATAGTAAATATGTTCAAACTGAGTTTGGTACATTTCTATTGAAAAACTTTTTTAGTGAGTCGCTTAGTACTGATAGTGGAGAAGAAGTAAGTACACGTGAAGTAAAAAAAATTCTTACAGACCATATAAGTGTAGAGAATAAAAAGAAACCTTTAAGTGATGAAAAATTAACTCAAATATTAAATCAAGCTGGTTATAATATTGCTCGTAGAACTGTAGCTAAATATAGAGAACAACTTAATATACCTGTTGCACGCTTAAGAAAAGAATTATAAACCATGAACGTAGTTAGTAATAACCAAGATATCCCTGCACGTAATACCTTTAAGTATTGGTTTGCAAGATCTTTTTCAAATATTTTTCATCCATTTTTTATGCCTACGTTAAGCACTATATTGTTATTCTTTTGCTTTCCGTATCGATTTGCAGAATATCCGCATAAAGCACTTTATTTAAGTGTAGGATTAGTATTCGCTATTACCGTCATTTATCCTGTGGTGGCTATTATGATTATGTATAAAATGAATATGATTCAAAATGTAAATTTGCGTAATCGAAAAGATAGAATTATCCCATACGTAGTAACCCTTACTTTTTATACTTGGATTTGCTATATGGCTTTGGTGCCAACCAATAACAATACGTTATTCCCGAATGATTTTATATTTAGTCATATGATGTTAGCTATGACTTTAGCTATTATCATTGCCTTTGTAGCCAATAATTTTTTAAAAGTAAGTATGCATATGCTAGGTCAAGGAGGCTTTATTGGATTTTTATTATTTACAGCAAAATATGCCAGTTATAATTTTCAGTGGATTTTTATTATTGCCTTATTGGTTGCGGGTTGTGTGGGTTCGGCGCGATTGATTTTAAAAGCACATACTTTACAAGAAGTGATTGCTGGATTTTCAATTGCCATACTTGCAGAATATATGGCATTTGTATTATTACCTAGTTGGGGAATTTTTAGTTAGAGAAGTCAAATTTTAAGTATAAAAAAAAGGTATTCTACATTTTTGAAGAATACCTTTTTTTATTTTTTTACGACAGACTAGAACGGCAAATCATCAGATATTTCGCTGTTCATATTGCTAGCGGGCATAGTAGCATTATTACTTAAAACTTCGCTCATTGGAGTAAAGTTTCCAGCTGGTGCACTATTGCTTGATGGACTAGCAGCAGATGCAGTTGGATTTTTTTCTACTCTCCAGCCTTGTAAGCTAACATAATATTTTCCTTGATATTCGTTGCCTCTTACATTGAAAGATACTTTTACTTTTTCGCCAATAGCACATGATTGAAGGATGTCAGCACGCTCTTTCACCATCTCAAATTTTACATGTTGTGGATATTGTTCTTCTGTTGAAATAACAAATTCTCTTTTTGAAAAACCACTTGGGAAAGTTTGTGTATCGTAAATTTCTTTAATTGTTCCGGTTAATTCTAAACTCATTTTGATTAATTATTTTATTAAAAACAAAGGTACTTGAAAAATGATGAATCTAAAAAAAATTGGCCGTACTTAAGTACTTATAAACATTTAAGATCGAAATAGATATAAAAAGTATATAAGTCATTGCCTGAAACACTTACATATAAGCAGATTGAAAGAAATAGTTTATTTTTACATATTATGGATAAACAACATCAATATACCCAACAAATCATATGGACGGGCAACCGTGGGGAAGGAACCACAAACTATGCTGCCTATGATAGATCACATGATATTCATATCGCAGGCAAAAAAATGATTGAGGCTTCTTCTGATGGTATGTTTCGAGGAGATATAAGTAAACATAATCCAGAAGATTTTTTCTTAGCTTCTTTAGCCTCTTGTCATATGTTATGGTATCTGCATTTATGTGCCGATGCAGGAATTGTAGTGCTTGCCTATGAAGATAATCCAACTGCGGTATTATCTATAAATGAGGCTGGGAAAGGAAAATTTACAGAAGCGACATTGTTTCCAACAGTAACTATAACTGATAAAAGTCTTAGTCAAAAAGCACTTGAATTACATCACCAAGCAAATGAGTATTGTTTTATAGCGAATTCATGTAATTTTGCAATCAGTCATCAAGTAACTATTCAATAAATAAAAATATATTATTATGTACGGAGCTTTACAACAACATCTACAAAAAGAATTACAATCAATAGAAGAAGCAGGATTATATAAAAAAGAACGTATTATCACATCTGCACAAGATGCTGAAATTACATTAAGTGATGGTTCGAAAGTATTAAATTTTTGTGCGAATAATTATTTAGGTTTATCCTCACATCCTCGAGTGGTAGCAGCAGCTAAAAAAGCGGTAGATACACATGGGTTTGGGATGAGTAGCGTTCGTTTTATTTGTGGTACACAAGATATTCATAAAACCTTAGAACAAAAAATCGCTACTTTTTTAGGAACAGAAGATACCATTTTATATGCAGCAGCTTTTGATGCGAATGGCGGGGTGTTTGAACCTTTATTTGGCGAGGAAGATGCCATCATTTCGGATGAATTAAATCATGCTTCTATTATAGATGGGGTGCGTTTATGTAAAGCCGCACGCTTCAGATATAAAAATAATGATATGGCTGACTTAGAAAGATGCTTACAAGAAGCAAAAGCGAATCGTTTTAAAATCATAGTAACAGATGGGGTATTTAGTATGGATGGCTATGTAGCACAGTTGGATAAAATTTGCGACTTAGCGGATAAAAATAATGCATTAGTGATGGTGGATGAATGTCATGCGTCTGGGTTTATTGGTAAAACAGGTAGAGGAACTATTGAGTTAAAAAATGTAATAGGTAGAGTAGATATTATTACAGGTACTTTAGGTAAAGCTTTAGGGGGTGCAATGGGTGGATTTACCTCTGGCAGAAAAGAAATTGTTGAATTATTACGTCAACGTTCAAGACCTTATTTATTTTCTAATTCATTAGCACCAAGTATTGTAGGAGCGAGTATTGAAGTATTGGATATGTTAAGTGAAACAACAGAACTGCGTGATAAATTAGATTGGAATATCAAGTATTTCAAAGAAGGGGTGAAAAAAATGGGGATTGATTATAAAGATGGAGAGAGTGCAATCGTACCTATTATGTTATACGATGCAAAATTATCTCAAGTATTTGCCGATAAATTATTAGCTGAAGGGATCTATGTGATTGGATTTTTCTATCCGGTGGTTGCCAAAGGTCAAGCAAGAATTAGAGTGCAATTAAGTGCTGCCCACACACAAGCCCACTTGGATAAAGCATTGGCAGCTTTTGAAAAAGTAGGAAGAGAGTTAGGCGTTGTTAAATAAGTATTCATTCTATTATCCGTAACTTTACCCGTACTAAAAAAAATATATGTCAGTAGAACAACAAGTAATTAGCAGAAGTAACAATCAATGTGAATTGTGTAAGTCTACTAACAAATTGAGTATTTATGATATTCCACCTGCAACAGAAAAACAAGCGAGTCATTCCTTATATGTTTGTGAAAAATGCAAATCTCAATTAGAAAAGAAAGAAGAACTAGATATCAATCATTGGTCTTGTTTGAATGAATCGATGTGGAGCGAAGTGCCTGCTGTGCAAGTGGTTTCTTGGCGTATGCTGAATCGCTTGAAAAATGAATCATGGGCCAGTGATGCCTTAGACATGATGTATTTAGACGATGATAATTTAGTATGGGCTAAAGCCATGGGGGATCATGAAAATTCAGGTGAAGCTTCTTTTCATAGAGATGCCAATGGTATTATTTTACAAAACGGTGATAATGTGGTATTAACAAAATCCCTTGATGTAAAAGGCTCTTCAGCTAATGCAAAAGTGGGTACGATTGTAAGAAATATCAAATTAGTATCTGATAATGTAGAACAGATTGAAGGGAAAATTGATGATCAATTGATCGTAATTTTGACAAAGTATCTTAGAAAAAATTAAACTTATTCGATTAGTTTTAAAAAGGCATCTTCATCTATTATTTGAATAGAGGCGATTTCTTGTGCTTTTTTTAATTTGGAACCAGCCTCTGCACCTGCCACTAAATAAGTCAATTTAGCACTCACACCACTTAAGATTGTACCTCCATTTTTTTCAACCAACTCTTTCGCTTTATCTCTGGTGAATTTAGTGAGTGTACCTGTAAATAAAAAAGTTTTACCAGCTAATACATTTCCTGTTTGTTCGCTATTTAATTCATTGTGTGCTAATGAAACACCATTCTTTTCAAGTTCTTTAAGTAAATGGATATTTGATTCATTACTAAAAAATTGTCGAATACTTTCTGCTACTTTAGGTCCGATATCTTCCAGTTCTAATAATTGTTCTATCGACCAATGTTGCAAATCGTAAATACTAGTTATTTGTTTGGCTAATTTTTTGGCCATAATTACCCCCACATGTCGAATTCCTAATCCGACAATAATACGCCACAATGCCTTGTTTTTACTGGCCTCTATTCCTTCCGTTACATTAGTAAATGATTTTTCTTTCCAACCATCTAAGGCAAGTATTTCATTTTTCTTATGTGCTAATAAATAAATATCAGGAATTTGTTTAATCAATCCTTCCTTCATAAATCGAATGATAATATCTCTTCCTAAACCATCAATATCCATAGCTTCTTTACTGGCAAAATGAATGATGCTTTCTTCTGATTTGGCAACACATTCTAAATTGATACATCTCCAGGCACTTTCTTCTGCTTCGCGCACCAATTGGCTGTTGCAGCTCGGACAATTACTTGGGAAATTTATATCTTGCGTATTTTCATCTAGTGAACTTTCATCTACTCCACTGATATAAGGAATTACATCGCCACTGCGTTCGACGTATACATAGGCGTTTAATCGTAATTTTTTTTCTTTGATAAAATCTTCATTATGTAAGGAAACCGAAGAGATCGTTACCCCTGCTAAAGGCACAGGTTCTAGCTTAGCCACGGGTGTAATCGCACCTGTTCTACCTACTTGATATTCGATATCGAGTAATTTAGTTCGAGCTTTTTTGGCTTTAAATTTATAGGCGATAGCCCAGCGTGGATGATGTCCTGTAGCACCCACACGATTTTGTTGTTGAAGATTATTAACCTTCACCACCATACCATCAATTTCATAATTATAGCTTTCCCGTTTTGCTTCCCATTCATTACAAAAGGCAATGACTTCATCAATGTTTTTGCAAATCTTTTTTTCGTTTTGAGGCGTTTTAAATCCTAAAGAATAAAGCATATCAATATTGTCAAAATGATTGAGTAGCGTTTCGCCTAAAACAGAATTATTATCCTTATCAACGGCATATCCAATTTGATACATAAAGGCCTCTAGTCCTCTATTAGCGGTCTCCGCAGGGTCTTTCATACGTAAACTTCCCGAAGCAGTATTCCGACTATTCTGAAATGTTTTTAAATTTTCTTTGGCTCTATCTTCATTGAGTTTTTTAAACACATCATTAGCTATCACTACTTCACCACGTAGTTCTATTTTAGCTATGCCTTTATCAGTAAAATTAGCTTGCAGTGGAATGGATTTTAGTACCCGAGCATTGTGGGTGATATCTTCACCTTCGATACCATTTCCACGAGTAGCAGCTCGTACAAGTTTGTCGTTTTCATAAAGTAAGGCAATACTACTACCATCAAATTTAGGTTCAACACAATACTCAATATTTGTATTAGGTAATAATTTTTGTAATCGTTCATCAAAACTTTTTAAATCATCGGCATCATAAGAATTATCTAAAGAAATCATGGGTACACTATGTGTAACCGTTTTGGCTTCTTCGCTTAAAGCTAGTCCTATGCGCTGTGTAGGCGAATCAGAAAGTACGATGGAAGGATTATCGGTTTCAATTTTTTTTAATAATGCAAATAAGGTATCGTATTGTTGATCGTTGATACTCGCTTCTGATTGTAAATAATATTTCCAATCGTGATATCGAATCACACGAATTAAATCATTCATTTTATCAGTTACATCAAAATAAATTTTACCACTTAATAATTCAGTGGTGAGTTGATCTAATTGTTTCGATTCGGATTTGGTGTACATGATGTTTTGTCAATTCTATTGAATAGACAAAAATACTTAGATTCCCTACCTAATCAAAGTTACCGTACCCGTATAGTTTTCTATATTATTATTTATAGTATTTCGTAGCTGAATAGAATACACATAACTACCAATAGGTTGCTCTCTTTCTCTAAACATCCCATTCCATCCTATGCTGCTATTTTTAGTATCGAAAACTAATTCACCCCATCTATTAAATATTTGCATGGATTCTAGATTTAAATTGAAGGTGCTTAATATTTTAAATACATCATTCAATCCATCTCCATTAGGGGTAAAGGCGCTCGGTATCGCATAAAAAGAAGAGTCATTAAATTCATTCACGCAAATAGTTATGGTATCATAACCCGAGCATAATTGTACGTTTATTCCTTGTACAAAATAGGTAGTTGTTTGTGTTGGGGATACGGTGATACTACTATTATTGATGCCAGTACTCCAAAAATAATCAAATCCTCCACTCGCATTTAATGTGATTGATTCGCCCATAGTAATACAAGTGTCTGTACCTGCTGTAATCGTTGGTACTGGATTCACTGTTAATGTCACTGTATGTGTACTATCACATCCAAATCTATTCGTATGGCTTGTAGTCCAGCTAGTATCACTAGTATATAAATTACCTAAATATAAATCGCCTAAACATAAGCTTTGTCTGAAACTAGTTATAGTTGGTGCATTTACTGATAATGTGCTGCGTAAGATACTATCACAACCTAATCGACCAATTAATGTATCATAGTAAACGCCTGAGGTATTTCGCCAAGCTCCTCCTAAAAATAAAGAGTCACCACTACAAATATTTAAACTTCTATTTGAACTTAAATTGAATACAGTTAAGTTCGTACGAACGATACTATCACAAGCAATGAAATTAGTTAATGTATCATAGTAGGTACCGCTAATATTGTATGTAGAACTACCTACACGAACCGTATTGCCTTGACAAATACTGGTATCTATGGTTTTAGTACTTATTGGATTCACTGTTAAATTTAGTTGAACTACACTATCGCAGCCACTAGCATTGCTTAGAGTGTCGTTGAATACACCACTTGTACTATGATTGATAGTACCAATACGAACAATAGTTCCAGCGCAAACAGTTTTGCTAAAAGTTGTGTCAAGAATAGGAAGTATACTTAAGTTTAATCGAAGTATACTGTCACATCCAAGATAATTAGTAAGAGTGTCATAATATGAGCCTGAACTACATCGCAGAATACCTGCAAATAGATAACATGCACCACTACATGTAGTTTGATTTATTATGCCTGTGGAGGAGTTATTTACTGTCAATACAGTAGTTAAAATACTATCACAACCACTTCGGGCAGTAAGTGAATCGTAATACGTGCCACCCACAAATCTATTCGCCCCTCCTGCAAAATAGGAGCCTCCATCACAAATAGCTACATTACGAGTAAAACGTTTTACTGAATCAACTATTAATGTAGTGTTTACAATACTATCACAACCTGTAAATGAATTCAATGTATCTCTGTAGGTATTAGGAGTTGAACGTGGAATACCATTAATTAAAACGGATTCGCCAAAACAAATACTTACACTTTGAGTAGTAGTTGGTACTGATAATATACTCAAGTTTGTTCGTTTAATAGTGTCGCAACCTAATCCACGCAAAGTATCATAATAGGTACCATTCGTATTTCTTAAGGCCCCACCTGCAAATACATAAGTACCTATACAAATGCTAGTATCTAAAGTTAAATTGAATGCGGTGAATGGCAAGCAAGAATTTTTCATGTAATTGATATAAGAAGCATTAGCTAAAGAGTTAGCTAAGCCCGGACTTTCAATACTACCTCCTAATAATGCGGTATCTCTAGAAAAATTAAGTGGATTAAAGGCGTTATTATCTATCGTATTCATAAAACGAACAACACGATTACTCATGTTACCCGGATAATATACATCATTTGAATCGACATTAGACCCCCATCCAATAGCATGATAAGGTCCATTGATGGCTAATGGGTTTACAGTATGAAATGCATCATTGGTATTGTTCATAGATAATGAATTCCAATTTCCAGTTGAAGTATAAGTAGCTCCTGCATAGGTTGTAAATACAAGTGTTCCAGACGGGACAGTCGTATTATGATCTAGTAATGCAGAAGAACTAGGTAAAATATAAACACAGTCATGGTTACTATCTGTTTCATCATCTGCGGGCAAAGCAGGGTTAGGGTCTGTTTCATTATAAATAACGATTAATGATCCCATGCGAATATTGGACCACTGAGCTGCATTTGAAAAACGTTTATGTCCTGATGCAATACCATTGCCGGCACCAGCTGCATGCCAAGAGTTATTATCGTCAAATACCCAGCCACGAATATCAACGGTAGAACTCGTACAGGTAGGGTTTCCTATAACTAAAAACTCTACATATTCTTGTGAGCCTGCAGGACCTTGAGATACTTCATTGATGATTAATTGAGCTTGCGAAATTTGAATGCCAATGATAAGTAAGAAGAAAATTTTAAATATATGATTCACTTGTAATTAATTAAAAATGGTTAATTGAAATGCAATATTAAGCTAATATTAAGTATCAATATTAATAAGATGAGAATTCTTTACTAAATGTTGCTTTATTCATGCGTATCTTTGCAAAATAGATGGATATAGAATCTTTTAGAGAATATTGTATAGCCAAAAGAGGGGTTACAGAATCGTTCCCTTTTGGAGGTGATACACTTGTTTTTAAAGTAATGGATAAAATGTTTGCATTAACAGGTATAGATAACCTAGAATTGAAAGTAAATTTAAAATGTGACCCTATTTATGCGGAAGAATTAAGAGCGGAGTATCCATCTATAACAGGGGCCTATCATATGAGTAAAAAATATTGGAATACGGTAAATTTCAGTGATAAACAGCTCAAGGATGTGGAAATCAAAAAATGGATTGACCATTCATATGATTTGGTAGTACAAGGATTAACTAAAAAACAAAAAACAGCATTAGAAGAATGGACGTAGTAACAATGGTTATTTTTAGTTATATGATATATAAACTATGTAAGAATAAAGGGATTAGTTCAAAATTTTGGATCTTCAGATTTATTAGTCTTTCTGTAGGATTTGAATTGTGTATTGGACTTATTTTTATGTCCATTTACGGGATGAGTTTTATGGAAGATGTTCAGAAGATGATTGTAGTTGGAGCAATCAATATACTGGTGATCACCGCATTATTTTTATTAGTACGTAAAAATATTTCCAATATTGTCGATGAAAATGATCAAGATCATGATCAAGATAAGGATACAACTCCTGAAAAAGATTTGTCTTATTTCAGATAAATAGATACATGCAAAAGAAGGTAGATTATTTAATAGTTGGTCAAGGATTAGTAGGAACTTTATTAGCCTATTTTCTACTCAGAGAAAAACAAGAAGTTTTTATTATTAATGCCGATATTCCAGGTGCTTCTTCCATGCATTCTTCAGGGATTATTAATCCTATAACAGGTAGACGATTTGCAAAATCTTGGCGCATAGATGCATTTTTACCATTCGCTAAAAAAACCTATAAAGCCTTAGAACAATTTTTACAAACAGATTTACTTGTTGATATTGAAATATGTAAAATCATTAATTCTACAAAGGATGAAAACGACTTATCTGTAGATATGGGAGCAAGTGAATATTTACCTTATTTCCCCATACAAGAAAAAGTTTATTTAGATCCTACTCATTTTGAAACTCCCAATGGGTCATATATCATTAAAGAAGGTTTGCGATTAGATACAAGTCTTTTACTGAAGTCATTTAAAAAATATTTACAAGCAAATGACAACTATTTAGAAGAGGAGTTCAACTATGCAGCTTTAGATATTGAACATTCTTGTTATAAAAATATATCCTTTACTAAAATCATTTTTTGTCAAGGATATATGAATATGAATAATCCTTATTTTAAACATATACCAATTACACCAAATAAAGGAGAATATCTCATTATTCGAACAAAACAGGCTCATCAATTGAAATATACGATAACTTCAAATGGAATCATTTCGCCCATTAGTGATGTGTTGTGCTATATTGGGGCTACCTATGAGTGGGTTGGAGTAGATTTATCACTTACTCAGAAAGCAACAAAACACTTACGTGACGTTTTTGAAAACGTATGTAAAATCCCTTATGAAATCATTTCACAAGGGGTTGGTATTCGGCCAGCTATACAAGTAAGAAAACCTATTTTAGGTGTGCATCCAGATTACCCAAATATGGCTATGATTAATGGGATGGGCACAAAAGGTACTATGTTGGCTCCCTATTTTACTCATCAATTAATGCAGTATTTAGTATATGGATTTTTAGTAGAAGAGGAGGTTGCTATAAAAAAATAAAGCCCCAACTTTCGTTGAGGCTGACAGTGTTTAAGGTTAGGTAATCACTATCGTATTATTTTAACAGAGTCACACTTCCTTGATAATATTCACGTTTACTATCTAAATATTCAGCTTCTACATAATAAACATAAACACCTGGATTCATCATTTTTCCTTTGAAAGAGCCATCCCACCCAATATCCTGACGATTAGATTCAAATAATAATTCTCCCCATCTATCATAGACTGTGAATTTCAATTTTTTGATTCCTTCGCCATATACTTTAAGAATATCATTAATACCATCTGTATTAGTAGGGGTAAATGCATTTGGCACATAAGATTTTACATGCTCCTCAACTAATACATATAACGTGGCTTCACCATAACATTCATAATTACTTAGAGTGTGTGAATGATCATAAACTCTAACAGTATATATCATATCATTATATGGATTTACAATTGGATTTGGACAATCGTTGCAAGACAAACCTTGAAGTGAACTCCATACATAAGTAGGATTAGTGGCGTTTTGAACAACTACTTGTACTTGTTGAGCAGCTCCTAATTCTAAATAAATAGTATCTGGTACCATATCAACTATTACTGGAGGAGGGAATGGTACAAATTGTATTAAACTATCGATACAGCCATTTGCATTAGTTGCAATAATTAAGTGATTTCCTGCACCTAAACCATAAAAGATACCGAAGTTTTGACTTGGTCCATTATCGATACTCCAAGTATAAGGAGGATTTGCTAATGCAGTTACAATAATACTACCATCTGTATATTGTGCTCCATAACAAGTAGTACTATCAATTAAAAAACTGAATGTATCTATTGGTGGACGACCGATTGTAGTAGTATCTGTAGCTAAACAACCATTCGCATCATACCCTCTTACATAATAAAATCCACCTGGTAAATCAACAAATTTAGGATTATTATCTGAATTGAACACCAATCCGTTTTGTGAGTACTCATAATGATCGTATGGTAATGTTCCTCCAAAACTATTAATAAATATTTTACCATTTTCACTATCCCAACATTGCACATCTATACTAGTAGCATCGATAGTAAATAATGTAGGATTAATTAAAGTAGCTGTAGTAGTGGTAGAACAATTGTTTCTGTCTTTTACAACTATGTTGTAGATGCCAGCTAACAATCCGCTAAAACTATTAGTAAATGAAAATGTAGTTCCTGCATCTATAGAATATTGATAAGGAGCCGTTCCACCTCTTGGAGATATAGTAATTCCACCTGTTGCATCATTATGACATTTATTCGGTGTAAGTACTATAGTCAAATCTATTGGAGCTGGTTGTGTTATGGTTACGTTTATAGAATCTACACATCCAATAGAATCCTGAACATAAGCTCTATAATTGCCTGCACCTAATGGCCCTAAAATATTAGATGAAACATATAAAATATTATCTAATGAATATTGGAATGGTGCAGTTCCATTGGTTGTTCCAATTTGTACACTTCCATCTACACTACCATAACATGTAGTTGGTCTATTTACTAAGATGGTAGGAATTATTCGTAATGGTTGTGTAATAGTCACCAATGTGTTTTTGGTACAACCATTAAAATCTCTAACGGTTAAGGTATAAGAACCAGCTGTCAAATTATTAAATAAGCCTAAGCTCTGCCAAGCACCACCAATATTAAATTCATAAGGAGAAACGCCACCACTTGCACTTGCATTTATCTGTCCATCATTTCCTGAAAAACATTTTACATTTCGTTGTGTGTAGCTAAGTATAATGCTATCAGGTTCGTTAAGTGTAATACTATCCGTATGTGTACAGCCTAATAAATCCGTAACAACTACACGATAGGTTCCAGCTCTTAAATTGGTAGCTGTTGCAGTAGTTTGAGCTAAAGGATCATTCCATAAATAACTATATGGTGTTGTTCCACCACTTGCTGCTATTGTAGCATTTCCAGTATTTGCACCATGACAAAGAATATTTGTTCTACTCATTGTACCTGTTAATAAGGTTGGTTGTGTAATGGTGAACGTATCTGATAAAGTACATCCATTAGAATCAGTAACAGTCACATAATAATTATTTGCTGTTAAGCTATATGCCGAATCTCTAGTAGAACCTGATGACCAATTATAGGTATAAGGTCTAGTACCATTGCTTACACTGATTCGCACCAATCCATTATTGCCTAAATAACAACTTACATTTCTTAGTGCAGATAAAGTAATAACCATTCCGGCAGGCTGACTTATTGTAAAATCAATTGAATCTATACATAGATATCGATCTAATACATAAGCCCTGTGAGTTCCAATGCCTAGACTTCCAATTGTACTTGAACTACCAAAACCAGAAGCATCAACAGCATAATTGAAAGGAGAGAACCCATTAGTAGGAGTGATTGTAACACTACCATTATTATATCCAAAACAAGTTATATTGCTGGTAGTAATAGTTGGAGCAATACGCAATGGATGATTGACACGAATACTATCTCTGATTATACAATTATTTGTATCTCTAACTTGTATAATATACATGCCTTGTGTTAAAGAGCTAAATATATTACTTGTAATATAAGCACTGCCATTTATAGAGTATTGATAATTTAAAGTACCACCTGTTACTGTTGCTGCTATTGATCCATCAGAACCATTATTACATGTAACATTTGAACTATCTAAATTTAAAGTTAAAGGAGCGGCTCTTGAAATAATGAATGGAATAGAATCCATACAATTATTGGTGTCTCTTACATATGCCACATAATTACCTTGTACCAATCCTCTTAAAGTATCAGAAACTTGATAGGTAATTTTATCTAAAGAATATTGATATCCTGGAGATCCATTCGTTGGGGATACAACTACAAATCCATTGGAAGCGCCCGTACAAGCTTCTGGTTGATTACTAGTAATGACAGGGAGTATTCGTAATGGATTACTAAACGTATATATTGAATCATCTGTACAATTATGAGCATCTCGAATACGAATAGTTTGTGTTCCTGAACTAAAACCAGATAAAATAGTAGAGCCAGAATATGTAATCCCATCTAAACTATAGGAGTAACTTAAACTACCGCCTGTTCCACCTAATATGAGTGATCCATCATTTCCATTATTACAGGTTATAGGATTCACTCCAACAATATTTAAACGAAGTAAATTTGGTTGAGGAACAAATATAGTGTCAATCAATTGACAGGCATTACTATCTGTTACTGTAACATAATATTCTTGTGAACATAAGCCTGAAGCATTGAAGCTTGTAGCGCCACTCGACCAATTATAGTGATACCCAGTTGTGAATGGTATAGAACCAGAAGGGAATATACGAGCTTGTCCATTGCAACTGGCAAAACATAAAGTACTATCTGCAAGTATTGAATCTGTTATTAATGGAGTTGGTTCAGTAATTAGAAAAGTATCTATGGCAGTACAGAATTTACTATCTATTACAGCTAAAATATAAGTACCACTAGAAATATTAGCTAGGATATTAGTCCCTCCAACCGTATTCCATAAATAAGAATAGGGGCTAGTGCCACCAGTTACAGACACTCGAATTCTTCCTGTGTTTGTACCATAACATAAAGCATTTTTTAAGCTATCTAATGTTATTATAACAGATGGACTTTCAGACATTGTAAATGGAATAGAATCCCTACAATCAAAACTATCTAAGGCTATGATATAATGATTTCCAGCCCATATATTTCTTATGGTATCACCAAAAATAGGGGTGGCTCCATCTAGTCCATATCTTACTCTTCCAGAATTATTCCAATGTGCCATTACTACATAACCCGAACTGTCGCCCCTACACCTTACCGGACTATTGATTAAAATAGAATCATCGAGTGGCAATGCATCTCGAATATTAAAGACGACCGAATCTAAATAGCACCTGTCTATATCCGTGAATTTAAAACATATGGCTGTTCCAGAGGAATAGACCCATTTATACCTGGTAGTACTTGAGGGTAAAGGAACCCAAGAATGTAATAAACCACCAGGACCAGCATCTAATCGAATAGAATCTTGACTACACCGAATAGTATCCTCTCTAAAATAAGGGGTAACATAAGCACCGATAACATAAACGGTTGTAGTGTCATATAAACTTAATGAATCAACACGCCGCAAGGAGGTAGTACAAGAATCGAGAATAACAGCTCGAGCATAATATTGTATAGCAGTAGGGAAAGGGCCTGGTAAGGACGGACATAATGAAACGGTAGTGTCAGAGGCTAAGGGTGCACTTGGAGCAATAACTGGATACCAATAAATTTGAACTGGCATTTGAGGTCCATTGGGTGTGAATCGATAAGCATCATTGACTGCTGTCCATGAAGTAGCATTTCTACCAGGTACAGTATAAGCTACTGTTCCTGCTTGATTCTGAATTCCTTCAATCGCTCTACCTCCATTCCAACCTGGACAAACAGGTTTATTGGTAATATAAATATCAATAATATTAGTTGTTTCATACAAAACAATTTTACTCGTATGTCTAAGTGATGTACAACTAAACATAGGTATATTCGTGTATTTTACCACAAAAGCTCTCCATGGAGCAGTACCAATGGTTTGGTATGTAACATAGGTAGGAGTAAATCCAACACTAGGATCAATATCTTGATAAGGACCTAGGATTGAATTTCGAACTTCAGGCACTGCACCCCCAGGTATTCCAGTTGTAAATGCCCAAGGCGAAAAAGCACCTGCTAATACAGTATTAAATGACAAATAACCATTTGCAGATAATACACATTGCGTATATGTATTTCCGAAAAAGCAAAAATCAAATCCAATTGGAATAATCGTAGAGTGAATATCATCTAGGGCAATCGATCCTGGAGCCGCTACCCCACCACCTTCACATGGAAGACTGGGAACATAGGGTATTGCTGCACCCGTATAAGAAGTTGTAAGTCGCAGTGTAGGTAAGCTTGCTGTAATTGTGGCACAAGTACCGTTACAAATACTATCTCTATCTGTAATGTTAAACGGAACAACGGAGCAAGCTTGTGAGAATAGTTGTTCGTAACTAAACAGCATTAAAGACAGTAAGACGAAGGATTTGAGTAAATTTTTTTTCATTTGTTTTGGCTTTATTAATGATTAAAAATCGGGACAATAGTTTTCATCTGCTCTTCTTCTATCGTCTTCACCGAAGACATAAATGGCAGAGATTTCTAATGAACCTTGTGTTTTTGTGGCTATTTTTAGACCAGAAGTATTTACATCATAACTTACTCCTGCAGTAAGACTTTTCCATTTAATACCAACGGTGGGAATAACCGCATCTTTATATCTATAGTATGCTCCAACTAAAATTTTAGTATCATCATTTATTAAATATTTAACTCCAGCCCCGCCTACGTATTCTTGAGCGGCTGCTTGATACATAAATAAAAAGGAAGGAACCACTACAAAATAATCTGATAAGTTTATTTCTGCATTCGCATGTGCAACATATCTTCTATCTAAACGATAATCTCTATTTCCTAAAAGTGATTCTCTAGGTTTATTGACGTGATAAACACTAAATCCAATTGAATATTTAAATCGGTCATAGCTGCTTCTCCATAATGCACCAGCATTAATATCTGGGTATATAACAGGTTTACCAGCAGTACCTATTTCTCCATTTGGTAAATCCGTATTAAATCCTAAATCTTGTAATTGAGATTCGAATACTAAATCATTTATAAATACTCGTTTAGTGGCGATACCACCTTGAAGACCAATAGATATAACATGTCTGCCAAAACGATCTACGGCTCTATGATAAGCTAACGAAAGTAAAGCACTTTGAGTAGTAAGAGCTCCATTACCTGCTCGATCTCCAAAAACGGTTAATCCAATTCCAATTCGGCTATTATCCCATGAATTCGTTGGAATAATCATGTCAAAGGATCCCGAATAAGTATGGAATGTAGGAGTTCCAAAATTATCAGTTACTTTCCACCATTGATTTCTATAATTTGCAGCCACTCTATATTTTCCATTAAAACTCGCTGTTAATGCAGGATTTAGAGTTAATGGTGACATATAATATTGACTAAAATGTATGTCTTGAGCAACCATTTTAGTTGATATAAATAAAAATGGAATAACTAAAGCGTAAAAAACTATTTTCATAAAAGCATATTTAACATACTAAGGTACTTATTTTTCAAGGAAAATCAAATAAAAAAAGTGCAATTTTCTAATTATTTTTTAAAACAATTATAATCGTATCTTTTTGTACCAAAAACGTAGGATACTTTGAATAAAATCATAAAATAACTATCCTTATCTTTTGGGTCGCCACGTTGCTGTCCAGGAGCAGTCATAGCCCCATACGTATTGTCTGGATCTAACTCTACTGAACGTCTACTTAATGCATAAATCAGACTTGCTTGTTCGGGCGAATAGTTGTTGTATAATTCAGCAGGATCAACATAACTTGTACTTACATCGTCAATGTAATCGGTTAAAGTGATATGATGGATACATTCTAAAGTGAATTTCCAATGTTTATTATATTGGTATTTAAATCCAATAGATATTGGGAAATTGGGTTGGATTAAACTGTATTTTGTTCTATGTCCAGGCAATCCTTGTCCTTCTGTTCCTAAAGATTGCAAAGGTATCCAAGCACCATTATAATAAGCCTTAGGATTCATGTAGAAAACACCTACTCCAGCTCCAATAAAAGGAGTGAAATAACTATGAGATTTATATATTTTTTTATAACGTAGTAAGTCAAAATGAGCCATTAAAGTTAACTCCACAAATGGCGATTTAAAATTTAGATTACGATAATGTCTGCTCCAAAATTTTGAAGGCATTTGAGCGCTTAACCATTTATCATCACCTCTTAATTCGCCTGCAGATAAACTTACATTTATAGATACAAAACGCTTACAATTATATTGATAAAAGATAGTGCCAGCGGGTCTAAAGGCTTTAGCTTCAACATCCCTTAGAAAAGGAGTTCCAATATCGTTTGCTCCTCCTAAATCGCCTAAAAAATTGGAAACACCAATGCCTATTCCAATTTCATGTTTCTGTGCAACTAGACCACTTCCAATTAATGTGATATAAGTTGCAATTAAGCATATCTTTTTCATAGCTAATAGAGTTTGAATAATTATCTATGTAAAACAATTATTAGTACTTAGTTAGCAGTACTAACAAGTGCTATGAAGAAGAAACGAGAATTGAGTTGAATATATTGTATAAATTAATAATCCCCTAGAGTTTCTTCTAGTTGACCAAGAGCATTTGCTAACTGATCGTTAGATGGTGCTACACCATGCCATTTATAACTTCCTTGCATAAAATCAACACCCTGTCCCATGTTGGTTTTCATAATAATAGCAACTGGTTTTTGTTTACCAGTAAGTGATTTCGCTTTAGTAAGTGTATTGATTACATCGTCCATATCGTTGCCATTCATAGTTAAGGTAGACCATCCAAAAGCCTTAAATTTCTCTTCGATATCCATAAGGTTTAATACTTTTTCCATTGGTCCATCAATTTGCGCATTATTAAAATCGATAGTAGCGATTAAATTATCTATTTTATTATGAGCGGCAAACATGATTGCTTCCCAATTTTGACCTTCTTGTAACTCACCATCACCATGCAGGGTGTAAACGATATGAGAATCTTTGTCCATTTTTTTAGCCATTGCTAATCCACAAGCAACTGATAATCCTTGACCTAGAGAGCCAGAGGCAATACGAATGCCAGGTAAGTTTTCGTGAGTAGCTGGATGACCTTGAAGTCTGGTATGTAATTTTCTAAAAGTAGCTAATTCTTTTACTTCAAAAATGCCCGCACGTGCCATAGTACTATAAAAAACAGGGCTAATATGTCCATTCGATAAAATAAACACATCTTCATTTTTGCCATTCATATTAAAATCTTTTTTATAATCCATTTGATGGAAGTATAAAGCGGTAAAGAAATCAGCACAACCTAGCGAACCACCAGGATGTCCAGAATTGACTGCATGCACCATTCTAAGTATATCTCTTCTAATTTGTGTGGCTACTGATTTTAATTCTGCTATAGATTTCATATGTAAATTATTGATTTGTAAAAATACGCACATTCAAAGTGTTTATACTTTTTTAGTTTTCTACCTTTTTTTAACATATTTTTAACTTTTAACTTTTTAAATTTTTTTTAACAAAATCACCAAAATATGACGAAAAGACACATTTATTTATTGTTGATGTGCATGTTCTTTGTAAGTTTTGTCTTTGGACAACGCACAGTCACTGGAACAGTCACAGATGCAAAAACTAAAGAGCCGCTAATGGCTGTTTTAGTATTGGTAGAAGGTACAACGGTAGCTACTACCACAGATATTAATGGTAAATATTCTATTATTGTCCCCACTAACGGGAAGAATCTAGTATTTACTATGATTGGGATGGTTTCTTCCACCCAGATTATTGGTACTTCAGACATTATTAATGTTGCATTAAGTACTAATGAGAAAATGTTAAATGATGTAATAGTAACTGCAGTTGGGATAAAGCGTGAAGCTAGATCATTGGGTTACTCGACAACTACTATAAAGGATGATGATTTAAATAAAACAAATGATCGTAGTGCATTAAATGAACTGCAAGGTAAAGTTGCAGGGGTTAATATTTCAAGTGCACAAGGTTCACCGGGTTCATCTACTAGAGTAGTTATGAGAGGTGGTAATTCATTATTAGGAAATCAACAAGCGTTAATAGTTGTAGATGGCGTACCAACTAATAATAGTTCATTTGGAGTGGGGGATGATTTTAATGATAAAGCTGATGTTTTAAATAATGGGATTGATTATGGGAATAGAGGGAATGATATTAATCCTCAAGATATCGCTTCTATTACCGTATTAAAAGGTCCTGCAGCTACAGCATTATATGGCTCAAGAGCTTCAAATGGGGCAATTATTATCACTACCAAAAGCGGAAAACCAGCTGCCAAAGATGGTCGTAAATTTAAAGTAAGTATTAATTCCAGTACCTCTTTTCAAAGTATTTTAAAGTTGCCAGAATTTCAAAATACTTTTGGACAAGGTGGTGAAGGGGCTCCAGATTCTAGAGAGAATTTTAGTTGGGGACCAGCTTTTGATGGAGTTACTCGTCCATGGGGACAACAAATATTAGATGATAGTGGAAATGTAATCCAAAAAGTAAAACCATATTCAGGACTTCCTAATAATGTTAAATCTTTTTTTAATACAGGTATAACTATCAATAATAATATTTCAATTCAAGGAGGTACCGATAAAACGAATTATTATTTGTCTTATAATAACTTAACCACTAAAGGTGTAATTCCTACTACTGGGTATACTAGAAATTCAGTAAAATTAAATGTAGGACACGAGTTTAGTGAAAAACTTTCTTCTACGGCTTCGGTATCATACACCAGAACCAAAGGAGATTTAGTTAGTCAAGGACAAGGAACTTATTCGGTTTATGATCAAATTATTCAAACACCAAGAGATATTCCTATTCAAGAGTTAAAAAATTTAGATGATCCTTTTAATCAATTAGAAACCTATTATGGTGCTTATACTCAAAATCCATATTATGTATTGAATAATCAGAAAAACGATAATACAGTAGATCGTTTTTTGACAACTTTAAGTTTAGATTATCAGGCATTAAAATGGTTAGGCTTTACTGCTCGTGTAGGTAATGATTACGCTACAGATGCTCGTTATGAAAGAAGAAAGAGATTTGCTGTAACAGATGGTGGACAAAACGACGGACAGCATTTTGATGGTTTATATTCGGAAGATATATATAGAACCAATGATTTGAATACTGATTTAATCGCACATATGGATCATACTTTCAAACATGATATCGGCATTCATTTCTTAATTGGAAATAATATTAATCAAAGAAGTATCAAAAATACCTATGCATCAACTAATGGATTAATTATTCCGGACTTTTATAATTTGAAAAATTCAGAAGGTAGACCAATAGTTGAAAACAGAACCTCATTAAGAAGATTAGTAGGTGTTTATTCTAGTTTAGATTTAAGTTGGAAAAACATGTTATTCTTAGGATTCACAGCTAGAAATGATTGGTCGTCTACTTTACCAAAAGGAGGCAATTCTTATTTTTATCCAAGTGTAAATGGATCTTGGGTATTTAGTGAATTGATTAAAGACAATAATGGTAAAATATTATCATTTGGTAAATTAAGAGCTAGTTGGGCTAGTGTAGGAAATGATGCACCAGTATATGCTTTAACAAATGTTTTTGTACCTGCTGAAGTGGGAGATGGATATGTAAATTCAACGGTTACTCAACCATTCCCAGGTGCTGGTGGTACAGGTTTAGTTCCAGCATATACAGTTGGTAATTCAGGAGGTAATCCAAAATTAAAACCAGAAAGAACTAGTTCTTGGGAAGTAGGTTTAGAAGCCTCTTTCTTTAAAGATAGATTATATTTTGATCTTGCCTATTATCAAGCAAGAAGCAAAGACCAAATTTTCCCTATTAATATCGCACCGAGTTCCAGTTTAACTTCACAAATTATTAATGGTGGTTTAGTTACGAATAAAGGTGTTGAGTTAGCTGCAAGAATTATTCCAGTGAGTTTAAGCAATAGTTTTAAATGGGAAGTATATGGAACCTTTACTAAAAACGTAAATAGAGTAGAGAGTTTAAAAGATGGAGTTGATCAATTAGTTTTAGGTGGTTATTCAAATATGAGTATTGTTGCTAAAGTAGGTGAAGCTTATGGCTCATTCTATTCTCAAACAGCAAGAAGAGATGAAAATAATCATATCATTGTAGATGCTACAACTGGTTTACCAATATTAAGCGATAAACCTGAAATTTTAGGTTCATTCCAACCAAAATATTTAGCTAGTTGGGGAACTAAATTATCATTCAAAGGAATCTCATTTAATATTTTATTTGATACTCGTCAAGGAGGATTAATTTATTCAAGAACCAAAGATTTACAAGAGTTTGTTGGTACCTCTCCAAACACGTTAGAAAATAATAGAGAAGATTTTATTTTTCCTAATAGTGTAATTGAAACTTCTCCTGGAGTATATGAAACGAATACTTCTGTAAAATTCCATCCACAAGATTATTGGACAGACCAAGCTGATGCTAGCGTTAATTTAATTAGTGGAAGTTATATTAAATTAAGAGAGATGTCATTGTCTTATCAATTCCCTACTAAATGGTTTAAAAATACTAAATCAATTACAGGATTTCAGTTGAGCTTTTTTGGAAATAATTTAGCATTATGGACTCCAAAATCAAATACATTTATTGATCCAGAAGCTAATAGCTATGGTAATGGAAATGCGCAAGGGTTTGAATATGGAACCACTCCATCTTTGAAAAGTATGGGATTTAGTATTAAAGCAGATTTTTAATAATTAAGTAAATTGAAAGAAATGAATAAAATAAAATTTTATATATTCCCTATACTTGTAGTAATAGTTATTGCAATTATAGGTACAGGATGTAAAAAGGATTTTTTAGATGTAAATTCAAATCCTAATAATCCTGAGAAAGTCGATATTAAATTTGCTTTGCCGAGTGCACAAGCATATTTAGGATATACGATGGGTAACCAAATGCATATTGTTAGTGGAATTTGGGCACAATATTGGGCTCAAGGTCCTAATGCTTCTCAATATAAAGATGAAGATTCCTATTTATATAAAACATCTGATGCAGACAGACCATGGACTCAATTATATGCAGGCACATTAACAGATTTAGATTTTGTATATAAACAAGGTTTGATTGAAAAGAAAAATAATTATGCTGCCATTGCTCGATTTATGCAAGCATATACCTACCAAGTAATTACTGATGCTTGGGGTGATGCTCCATTTTCTGAAGCCTTAGATCCAGCAAATCAAACACCTAAATATGATAAACAAGAAGATATTTATGCAGGTATTGATAAAATGATAGATGAGGGAATTTTATTAATCGACCCAGCAGGTGTAACTCCTGGTAGTGATGATATTATTTATTCGGGAGATATGGATATGTGGTTAAAATTTGCAAACACCTTGAAATTAAAACTTTATTTAAGACAAGTGTATAAAAATCCATCTATCTCTTCGAAAATCACTGATTTAATGGCTACTGCTACGTTTTTAGATGATGGTGAAAGCGCAATTGTTTCTTATACGAATAATAAGTTAAATCAAAATCCTCTTTATACTACAGTAAATGCTTTAGGAGTTGATTATAATATTTTAGCAAGTGCAACATCTATTAATTTCTTAGATACTTTACCTGATCCAAGAATAGGAGATTACTATTATGCAAATGATAACGCAGGTGTATATGCAGGAATTATTCAAGGTCAAGGTAGACAATTACCAGCACCACAGAGCAATGGTAATTTCTCTTTTATCAATGAAGAAATTATTGGTGCTGTAGCTCCAGTTATTTTGATGTCTTCTTGGGAAAGTTATTTCTTGCAAGCAGAAGCAAATGCAAGAGGATTTGGAAGTGGTGATGGTCAAACTGAATATGAAACAGGTATACAACTTTCTTGGGAAAATTATCAAAATTCATCAGCTGCTGTTGCTACAGATTTAGCAACTTACTTAACGAACCCTGCTGTAGATTATACCTTAGCTGCTGGTACTGAAGATAAAGTAGAATTAATTATTACACAAAAATGGATTGCGATGAATGGCTCACAAAATTTTGAAGCTTGGACTGAATTTAGAAGAACAGATTATCCTTCATTCTTTCAAACATCAAGCAGCTCTTTCTTAAGTGCTGGGCAATTTCCAAGACGTTTTATGTGGCCTGATGCAGAAGTTACAACAAATCCGAATGTGCCTAGTGGTAATGTAGTAACAACTAAATTATGGTGGGACGTTAATTAATTATCAATAAATTATAAATGAATTAATGAAAAATATAGTATATATAATAATGTTTACAACACTTGTTCTAGGAATGGGTGCTTGTAAAAAAATAGAAAATCAAACTCCTTCCAAAATAGTTAAAGTAAGTTATCCAGGTATTACTTTAAAGGGAGATGAAGGAGTTACTATCCACGTAGGGGATGCATATACAGATGCTGGGGCTACCTTAACTGATGATATTACTGGTGCAGTAACTGATATTACAGGTGATGCGTCAGGAGTAGATGTAAATACAGAAGGCTTATATTTTGTAACTTTTACAGCAGCCAATGCAAATGGATATGAAACTACTATCGTAAGACCAGTTGCTGTTACAGATGTACCAGATGCATTTGATGTGTCAGGAGTTTATTTAAATGCAGCTAGAGGCGGCACGGCTAATCTAACTAAAATTGCTAGAGGTTTATTTAAATCAGATAATGTTAATGGCGGAGGCACCGCTTTAGGTAGTATTTATATGATGGTTAAAAGCGACTTATCGTTAGATGTACCAATGCAATATAGCATGGATGGGGGTTTTACTGGTGATTATCTAAATGATGAATTAGTTTTAACTCCAGATACTTCGTATGCGTATGCAATTGATGCTCCTGGTTTTGGAACATCACTAAGATTATTTGAAAAACAATAATTGTAATTTTTTATAAGATGAGAATGCTCACGTATTTTACGTGAGCATTTTTTATTTATATAGTCTTAACATTATTTAATGATAATAAAACTAACATACTTTTTTACCTTTGTTATATAATAAATATACCTAAATTATGAGTGAAATAAATGTAATGGATATCAAAGAATTGAGTGAAAAAGTGCAACAGGAAAGTGCATTTATTGATATGTTACAGATGGAATTAAGTAAAGCCATTGTGGGGCAAAAAATGATGGTAGAAAGATTGTTAGTAGCATTGCTTTCTAATGGTCATATTCTACTTGAAGGAGTTCCAGGACTAGCCAAAACCTTAGCGCTAAAATCTCTTGCAAGTACCATAGATGCCAAATATAGTCGTATTCAATTTACACCAGACTTATTACCTGCAGATATTACAGGTACAATTATTTTTAATCAAAAAGAAAATCAATTTACCATTCGTAAGGGTCCAGTATTTGCCAATTTTATTTTAGCAGATGAAATTAATCGAGCTCCAGCAAAAGTACAAAGCGCATTACTGGAAGCCATGCAAGAAAAACAAGTGACTATAGGTAACGAAACATTTCATTTAGAAGAACCATTCTTAGTAATGGCAACACAAAACCCAATTGAACAAGAAGGTACTTATCAATTGCCCGAAGCTCAGTTAGATCGTTTTATGTTGAAGTTAGTAATTACTTATCCTTCAAAAGAAGAAGAACGAATAATTATTAGAAATAATATTTCAAATGAAATAATCAAATTGCAACGTATAACAGATACTGCTAAAATTATTGAAGCACGAAATACAGTTCGAAATATATATATGGATGAAAAAATTGAACAATATATAATTGATATTGTATTTGCTACTAGGAATCCTAAAATGTATAAACTAACTAAACTAGAAAATTATATTCAATATGGTGCATCACCTCGTGCAAGTATCAACTTGGCTTTAGCATCCAAAGCCTATGCTTATTTGAAAAAACGAGCTTATGTGATTCCAGAAGATGTCAAAGCTATTGCACATGATGTAATGCGTCATAGAATTGGTTTGAGTTATGAAGCAGAAGCAGATGAAATCACTACCGATAAAATTATTAGTGAAATTATCAGTGTAGTAGAAGTGCCATAATGTTTTATAATAATTGTTTTTTTTCAGTTTAAAATAATCTAGATAGAAATTGCTACTATTAGTTATCATAATAATCTTGTTATTGTCGAGTATAATCGGATTCATTTTATTAAAAAATGGATTTGTGTTTAGTACATCAACAAATACATTAATAGACGATGATTTGTTAATTAGCAAATCACATGGAGAATTACTGAAAAAAGTTAGACAAGTTGAGATTCGAACTAAAAATATAAGTAATCAATTATTTTCTGGTACTTATCATAGTGCATTCAAGGGACGAGGGATGTCGTTTAGTGAAGTACGAGAATATCAAGTAGGCGACGATGTACGTAGTATAGATTGGAATGTAACGGCTCGTTTTAATAACCCTTATGTAAAAGTATTTGAAGAGGAACGCGAATTGAATGTAATGTTGTTAATTGATGTTAGTGCTTCTTCCTTTTTTGGCTCTTCAGAGAAGTCTAAAATAGAATTGATAACAGAAATTGCAGCAACTATTGCATTTTCAGCTATTAGAAATAATGATAAAGTAGGGGTGTTATTTTTCAGTGATAAGATCGATAAATTTATACCATTAAAGAAAGGTAAATCGCACGTATTACTTATAATACGTGAATTGTTAAATATAAAAGCTTCAAAAGCGGGAACAGATATTGGGAAAGCTTTGGACTTCTTTAATCATATTTGTAAAAAACGTAGTATAGCATTTTTGATTAGTGATTTCATAAGTGATGACTATAAAAAATCGTTACAGCAAGCTAAGAAAAAACACGATATCATAGGATTGCATATTTATGATGCATTAGAAGAAAAGCTTCCTGATTTGAATGCGATTGAAATGAAAGATAGTGAAACGGGTCAATCTTTATGGATAGATACGTCTAATCTTGCACAACAAAAAGTATATACACAAATATTTCAGAAACGAAACGATATCAATAAACAATTGTTTTTGAAAAATGGAATAGAATTCCAGAGTATAAACACTACTCAATCTTATATGCAATTATTGATTCAATTATTTAAAAATAGAAAGAACAAGAAATAAATATGCGTATTCGTTTGTCATTTTTTTGTTGTTTGTTTACACTGCTTTTTTGCTTGTGTGGAAATACTTTGTCAATGACTGCTCAAGTATCATATATAGATGTGTCTTTCAAAAAAGATACAGCATTAATTGGTGATTATCTTCAGCTACATATAAATGGGTTGTATAAAGGTGGTGAAATATTTTTCCCAGTGCTTAAGGATAGCATTGGTAATGGATTTGAAGTGATAGGAAAAAGTAATGAACAAATCAAAGATACATCAGCATATAAAAAGAAAACGATAGATTATACATTAATTCAATTTGATGCTGGTAGGTATGAATTTGCACCATTACCTATTTTGTATAAAAATACAGCAGGAAATATTGATACACTGCATACAAATCCTTTTACTATTCAAATATCGACTATACCAGTAGATACTTTAAAAGAAATTAAACCAGCCAAAGCTTATTATATTCCCCCCTATCAATTCAAAGAATTTCTTCCGATCATCATTTCAATCATTCTTATTTCTTTAGTTATAGCCGCAATTATTTATTGGTGGATGAAATATAAAAAGAAATCAATACCTCAAGAACCCATTACAGCAGAGAGTATATATGAGAATACTATAAAACAATTAAACTTATTGAAATCACAAAAACTTTGGACTATAAACCAAACCAAAGAACATCATTTAAAACTGAGTGAACTTATTAGAAATTATATTGAATATAGATATGGTATGCTAGCACTAGAAAGTACAACAGATGAGTTGATCACAGCAATGAATTCAGAAAAATCAATATCAAAAGAAGTTCTTCACATCTTAAATGAACTTTTAAAGCATTGCGATTTAGTAAAATTTGCAAAATGGAAACCTACTGAAGAGGCCATAGAAGAAAATTTAAGTCAAGCATTTCAATTTATGTATATGACAAAACCAAGTCAAATCCAAAAAGAGCCAAAAAAGAATGATTGATTTTATAAAAAACATACATTTTCATAATCATTGGGCAGGATACTTATTAGTGATACCTCTGCTATTACTACTATGGAAAATATTTCTAGCTGAAAAATTTCGACATCAGGTAAGTATATCTAGCCTTGCCTCAATGCCTTCAAAATTTTATTCAAGGAAATTATTTTTAAAAAAGAATATTTTTTATTTGTACTTGATTTCAATCGTTTTAATCATTATATCGATAGCTCGTCCTCAAGGAAGTGCAGAGGGCATTAGTATTGTTTTGTCATTAGATATTTCGGGTTCAATGGGAGCACAAGATTTGCGACCCAATAGATTAGGTGCTGCATTGCGTGTAGCCGACGACTTTATCCAATCAAGACCTAAAGATCGAATTGGTTTAGTTGTTTTTAAAGCTGAAGCATTTACTCAATGTCCTATTACTACTGATCATGAAGCTTTATTAGAACAGTTATCAAAACTACAACCAAATGTACTTACTGATGGAACAGCTATAGGATTAGGATTAGGAACAGCAGTAGCACGACTTAAAGAAAGTAAATCAAAAAGCAAAGTAATTATTTTACTCACAGATGGTTCTAATAATGCTGGTTTTTTAGATCCTGAAACGGCTGCTGATATGGCGGTGAAAGAACATATTCGTGTATATACCATTGCAGTAGGAAACAAAAACTATACCATGGAAATGTATAATCCATTAACTGGCCAAAATGAATTAGTTAAAATGGACTTTGATGAGGCATTATTAAAATCGATAGCAAAAAAAACAAACGCTAAATTTTATAATGCATCCGATAATAATAAATTGAATGATATATTTGAAGATATTGATTTGCTTGAAAAAAACTTAATACTAGAGGATCAATATGCGAAACAAGAGGAGTTTTTCTATCCTTTTGCATTGCTAGCTTTTTTCATTTTTTTATTGCTTATCATTCTTGAAAATACATACTTAAAAACGATCGATTAAGAAATGACATTTGCACATATAGAATACTTATTTGCTTTATTGTTGATCATACCTATACTGATCATACTTTATAAATATCATATATGGCGACAAACCTATTTGATAAAAATGAAAATATTATTTAAAGAGGATAGTATTGATTTTACTTATTTTAAATTGAGTTTAAAGGTTCTTATTGTTGTATTGTTTATTTTCGGTTTTGCAGATCCGTTAATAAGTTTAGAAGCTCGAAAAATTCAAAATGAAGGAGTAGATATAATAGTTGCAATGGATATTTCAACAAGTATGCTAGCAAAAGATGTGCAACCAAGTAGGTTAGAACGAGCCAAATTACTCGTTTCAAAAATTATTAAGCAACAAGATAATAATCGACTAGGCTTAATCTTTTTTGCTGGTAAAGCATATTTGCAAATGCCATTAAGTATTGATAAGGATGCAGCACAAATGTATATTAGTGGAGCTAGTCCCAATTTAGCACCTATGCAAGGTACCAATATTGCAGACGCAGTACAATTAGCAGTAAAAGCATTTAATAAGGCTGAAAAGAAATACAAAGTATTAATAATCATTACGGATGGAGAAGATCATGAAGGAGCTGATGATGAAGCGATTAAGGTTGCGCAGGATAATGGTATAGTTATACATACGATTGGTGTTGGTACTTCAACACCTACTCCCATCCAACAATTAGATGGTACGTATAAGTTAGATAGAGATGGAAATCAAGTTTTAAGTGCAATAAATAAAGATATGATTGCACAATTAGCTAAAAATGGTGGAGGTAATTCTTATTTTATAACTAATCAATCTGATCCCATTTCTAGTGTGTTGAATGATATTAATACTATGGATAAGAAACAATATGAAGAAAAACAATATGCAACGAATGATCATCAATTTGTGTATTTGTTTTTAGTTGTATTAGTGTTAGCGGTATTTGACTTTATACTGCCAACAAGAGTAGATAAACAATTATTGCTAAAATTTAAAAACAAATAGGTAGATGAAAAATGTTTTGATAGCAATTTTATTTTTTATGCAGTGGTTTGAGGCTTTATTATATACTGAACCACATATAAAAGCCTTGCGGGAAGGGAATTATTTTTTGAAAGACAAGAAATATGATCAAGCGGAGACAGAATATAGAAGATCCATAGATTTGAAGTCTCCTAATCCTCAAGCCTTGTATAATTTAGGTGTTAAATCACAAGTGCTAAATAAATATGATGAGGCAATAGTTAATTATAATCAATCCTTAAAAAATTTAAAAGATAAACATGAAATAGCGTATGCTTATCATAATATAGGAAACGCCTATATAAAAAAACAAGAATGGGCAAATGCTATTCAAGCCTATAAACAAGCGCTAAAAAAGAATCCATCAGATATGGATACCAAATATAATTTGGCATATGCTCAATTGAAATTAAAAAAACAACAAGAGCGTCAACAACAACAGCAACAACAAAATCAACCGAAAGATCAAGATAAGAATCAGGATAAAAATCAAGATAAAAAAGACGAGTCAAAAGGTAAAACGCCACCTAAACAAAATAAAGACGAACAGAAAAATAAAGAGGAGCAACAAAAAAATGATAAGTTGAGTAAAGAACAAATGCAACGGATATTAAATGCTTTAAATAGTCAAGATCAAAAAGCCAATGAAAAAATGAAACAGGCTAACAAAGAAAGTAATATGTTTGAAATTGAAAAGGACTGGTAATAAATGAAGCGTATCATATTCATATTCATTTTAATCTTATTTGTGCAATTTTTAATTGCACAACGATTTTATGTACAAACAGCATCTACTATATTGGATATAGATCAATCAATGGAAATATTGATTAGTGCAGAAAATATGCATTCAGACAATATCGTATTACCTGAGTTTAAAGATTTTAAAGTAGTAGCTGGTCCTACAAAAACGGAAGAAACAAATATTATCAATGGTAAAATTTCAGAAAATTTCTATTGGAATATTTATGTGATGCCTAAACATGTGGGTATTTGCAAAATAGAAAAAGCAACTTTAATCACTCCTAGTGGTAAGGTTTATACCAAAGAAGTGGTAATTACAGTTAATGATCCAAAAGCAATAAGCGCAACTAATAATGCTACTAATATAGCAGCCAACTCAATTGTTAAACCAAATCAAAATTTTATCCTTAAAGTTATTACAGATAAAAGTTCAGTCTATGCTGGAGAAGAATTTATTGTGATATATAAATTATATATTAATGATGCAATAGAAGGAGGACAAATTATTAAAGATATTTCCAATCCAAATTTTATAGTTCTAAATAATTTTAATAGTAAATCAGACCAAGTTGTTCAAAAAGAAATGATCGGAAATAAGATGTATACCTCTGTTGTGATTCAAAAAACATTAATGACCTGCACTAAAGTAGGAACACAACCAATAGGTAGTGTTCAATTCAATGTGTCAGTAAAACAGAAACCTAAATCATTTATTGAGGAATTTCTAGGAGTAGAATCGAAAGATATTTTAATACAATCTGATCCAATAACAATAGATGTTATATCATTGCCAGAACCAAAACCAATTTTGTTTGATCAAAGTATTGGTCAATTTAAAATAGAAGGACATTTAAATAAGACATATGCAAATACTAATGAACCTATTATCTACTCCTTGAAAATTTCAGGTGTAGGTAATTTAAGAAATAGTTTAGCACCAATTCTTCAATTGCCTAAGTGTTTCGAACAGTACGATGCACAAAAAAATGAGACCTATAATTTTGTAAATTATAAAACTGCAAGTGAAATCGAATATCAATATATGTTTACACCTCACGAGCCTGGAAAATTTAAGATGGAGGCACCTCACATGGCATATTTTGATCCTCAAACAAAAAAATATATTACATTAGAACAAGATAGTTTTGAAGTGCAAATTAGCGGTAAAGCATCAGCATACAACAATCAGACAACACCAATCAATACAGATACTCTATCCTTGCCAATATACTCAAGATTAGGTGATGTAATAAATTTAAATGAGCCTGAATTATATAAAACAATTTGGGTTCCAATTGTCAGTAGTCCTATATTGTTAATTCTATTTTTTGCTTGGCATGCTTATAAAAAGAATAAAAAACTACATAAAGTAGCTAAACAACTATCTAATGATATAATAGAACAGCGTATTGATGCAATGTTATTATTAAAAGATTCAACAGCGTTATATAAGGAAGCAGATAGATTGTTGCTAGATTTCTTAGCGACTAAGTTTGATAAAGGTTCATTTTCAAGTCTACTAGAAATAAAAAATACTTTGTTATCGTATAAATTGGATCATACTCTTATTGATCAAATTGTGGGTTTTTTAGAAGAAAATCAAAAAAAAGTATATGCTCCTTATACTATAGATACAGATAAAAATGATGTGGTTTTAACATTGAAAAAAATAATACATAATTTAAATGAAGCTTTATAAGAAAATAGTTACTATGTTTTTAATATTACTATTTATGGGTTTGAATAGTAATGCAAATTCTATTGAGCTAGAATTTAATAATGCTAAGAGCTTACTAGCTAATAAAAAGTATGTAGATGCTTTAACTATCTATAAAAAGATAGAACGTGATGGAAATTATTCGACTAATTTATATTTAAATATGGCAAATGCTGAAAATCGATTGGGAGATGTATCTGCTTCATTATTGTATTTAGAGCGTGCTCGAAAATTTACTACTGATAAACAAGAGATTGATAATAATATTGCTCAAATTGTAAGTGCTAATCATTTAGAGTATGAGCGTGAACAAGCCACTTTTATGGCTTTTATGGCTGAACAAATTACATTGCAGTGGTGGTATAAGTTAATGTTTATTGTAGCATTTGGATTAATACTTTTTCTATTGATTTATAAATTTAAAAATAAAGAATTTTCTTTAATCATCTTGGGTACAAGCTCATTCATTTATGTGATTTTTATTTTATTTATTTATACAATTATCTATACTAAACAACAATCCTTAAAAAATCATGATTATGCTATTGTTATGAGTATGACTTGCTCATTGAAAAATGCACCAAATATTCTATCAAGCACCAATTATGAAGTGACAGAAGGGTCTAAATTTTTAATAAAAGATAAAATAGGAAATTGGTATTTATTGCAAAACCAATTTGGAAAAAAAGGTTGGACAGAACTAAAAAACATTGGTCTTATTTAAAAGCTTATTTTTTTAGATTTGCTTCTGGATCTTTAATAAACTCTTCTTTACATGTACTAGAACAAAATCCGTATACATGGCCATTATAATTCATAGTGTCAGCAATATGACCTTCACTAAGCGACATGCCACATACATGATCCTTCTTATCTGATAAGCTACTTAGTTTTATTTCTTGTTTGCTTGAAGTGCTATGATCCATCTTTTCTTCATTGGTTTTAGTTGTAAATGTACATGCGCCAAATAGTATAGAAATGGATAAAATTGAAAATATATGTTTCATAAGAATTAATTTTACTCAAATTTACAAAAAAATACTTGAGTATATGTCAACTAATTTCAGAACCTTAATTCAACATCCAACACTTCAGCCAGCTATAGGATATGAGCATAAAATAATGATGCTAGGTTCTTGTTTTACACAATCGATTGGAACATTATTTCAAAACAAACAATTTGATATACTTATAAACCCTTTTGGTATCACATATAATCCATTATCTATTGCTAGCAGTTTAGAAAGAATTATAGACGCAAAGCCATTTACTGAAAATGATTTAATATGTCATCAAGATGTTTATTGTAGTTTATTACATCATGGAAGTTTTAATAGTAGACATAAAGAAGAATGCCTAGATTATATAAATACGTCATTACAAATAGCTAATGAAACAATTAATAAAGCAAATTATATATTTATCACCTTAGGAACTAATACCTATTTTGAACACATTGAAAAGTCGATAATTGTAAATAATTGCCATAAACTCTCTTCCAAAAACTTTTTATTAAAAAAAGCTAGTGTCGATCAAATAGTCACTCAACTTGGAGAAGCTTTAGAAAGAATAAAATCTATTAATCCAACTTGTACTTTTGTGTTTAGTATAAGTCCTATTCGATATTTACAAGAAGGAGCATTTGCTAATACATTAAATAAATCCACTCTATTTCTGGCGATTGAAAAATTAATGCAATATTTTTCAGGCTCCTATTATTTTCCTGCATATGAAATAATACTAGATGATTTGAGAGATTACCGATTTTATAAAGAGGATATGCTTCATCCAAATAATATAGCCATACAATATGTTTGGAGTTTTGTTGAAACACATCTACTATCAACATCTGCTAAAGAAATAATGAAACGAATAGATAAAATTCTATTAATGAAGGCCCATCGACCTATTAATGAACAAAGCGAAGAACATAAAAAGTTTTTAGTGCAAATAGATGTAGAAATTGAACAGATCAAATTAGCTTATCCAAGTATACCATTTCATTTTTAATTAGATTCATTTAATTGCGTAAAGCTAAATTTCTCTAAAATATCTTTATGGTTATTTAGTATTACTTTGGAATCTTGCAGTATCTCCATTAATGATTTATAGAGTATATTCAATGCTTTAATTTTATCATACTTGAATTGCTTTTGTTCTTTTTTGATACTCATATATTGTTGATACATGCTTGTAAATGCTGAACAAGCTTCAATATATTCCTGGTGAAAGGATTCAGGCATATTCTGATCTAACTGTAAGATAACTTTATAATGATTTATAAAAGTAGTTGATTGGGTTATTAATTCTACAAGACTAGAGTAATTATATCGATATGCCGAAAAATAATATGCTATTCCCGCACTTTTTATTTTTGATGCATGAAATTTTTTTGGATATGCGCCTTGAATGTAACGTTTCAGTAATTGCCAATGTTGACAGATTATTTTACAATGGTCTTTAAGTAATTGGGTTTCTTCTTTTGTAGAATTATGTGTTTTGTAAAATCGATTTTCTATTTCTCGTATATAAGAAATTTGTTGAATGGCTCTATCTTCAGTATAAAATGGACTAAATTTTTTAAATAATACGATATGATCACTATAATTTTTCCATGCTTTAATCGATACATCTATTAATTCTCTTTCCTTGCAACGATAAATTGGATGTGTGATATCGATTTCCATAATGTATTTACATTATGCAAATTGTTTTAAAAAACGGATATCATTCTCATAGAATAAACGAATGTCATCTATTCCATATTTTAGCATAGTAATTCGTTCTATACCCATTCCGAAAGCAAATCCTGTAAATTGACTAGCATCTATTTTGCAGTTTTCAAGTACAGCTGGGTCTACCATACCACAACCACCAATTTCTACCCATCCACTTCCTTTGCAAACGGCACAACCTTTTCTATCGCATATAAAACAGCTTATATCTAGTTCAGCACTAGGTTCTGTAAATGGAAAATAGGAAGGACGTAAACGAATATCCACATTTTGACCAAACATTTCTTTAGCAAAATATAATAATGTTTGTTTTAAGTCGGCAAAAGAAACATTCTTATTGATATATAATCCTTCAACTTGATGAAAAGTACAATGAGCACGAGCAGATATAGTTTCATTTCTATAAACTCTACCAGGTGTAATAATACGAATTGGTGGAGTTTGAGTTTCCATAACACGTATTTGAACGGGCGATGTGTGTGTACGAAGTAAGGTACTTGAATCAATATAAAAAGTATCTTGCATATCTCTAGCCGGATGGTCTTCAGGAGTGTTTAATGCGGTGAAATTATGCCATTCATCTTCGATTTCAGGACCTTCAGCTATCGTAAATCCAATACGTTCAAATATTGCAATCATATCATTTTTAATGATATTTATAGGATGTCTGTTACCTTGAGGAACTTTTATACCTGGCTTAGTAAAGTCATCTTGTATCGTTGCTTGATCACTTATATTTTCTAAAGCTTCTTTTTTTGAAGTATAAAGCGTTTCTAATTCATTTTTTAAAACATTAATTAATTGACCTAAAGATTTTTTTTCTTCGTTAGGTACTTGTTTAAATGCTTCAAATACCTCTTTCATAATACCTTTGGTGCCAAGGTACTTTATACGAAATGCTTCGAGGGTATTCTTATCTACTATCGTTTCTGCGTTAGCGGCAGCAGCTATTTGTTTTAATTTTTCTTGCATGAGTATACAAAAATAAGCAATTTAAAAACTATCTCTTAACCATTCTAATACTTTTCCCCAAGTATTATCAAAATAAGTATATACTTTATTCCATTCTTCTCCGTCTCTAAAACCTGTATGAGTGAGCTTTACCTTCGTGTGCTCGTCATCAATCTTCTCTAGTTCAATCACTACCCATGCTTTTTCTTTTAAATTACGTACTGTAGGAAATTCTGGAGGGGCATTCCAGGTAAATGATAACATTTTATTTTCAATAAAACTTAATACTTTACATCCTTCTGAACCTTTAAAGCCTTTGGCTTCATCAGGCATAAAATAAATTTCGTAAGGGCCACCTGGCTCCATAATGACATAACAATCTTTTGCTAAAAATTTAATTATACCGCTCTTTTGTGTCCATCGTTCGTATACTTCAGAAGTACTAGCTTTTACTATAATTTCTTTATATATTTTTTTACCATTGATAGGGCTAATCATAATTCTTTTGTAATTTAATTTATTAAAGGTGATAAATGTTTTGGCGCTATCCATTGAAATCTTTATTTCTCTCACAAAACTATTCTCTTGTATATTGGAATAGACTAATTTAACGAGTATATTTTTGGTTCCTGATAAAACTTTGGTAGAAGTTAACTGAATGGTTTTAGAGGCATAGTTCCCTTGAAAAATGTAATATTCTCCTTGATTATCATAGGTACATAATTCCCATGCTTTTTTTGTTGTATTATAGGTTGCATCACTATTTCGGAAATAATTTTTTCTAGGTTCTCTATAGAATTCTTGAACCGTACAGTTATTAAATTCTTTACTAAAAGTACTAAAAGCAATAAGTGTATCCTGTTGATATACTTGCCATTCGCCTAACATATAATCAAAATCATGTGACTCAGGAGCAGTACATGGAACTTCATTTTGAGCTTTGAGTAGTGAAGATATACCTAAGAGTAATATAAAAAATAGTTTACTTATTAACCTCATATATAATAAAAATTTAGATAAACAAAGGTATCACATCTCCTTTTAATAATTACTAAAATACTAAATATATAGCTCGTTTTTATTGATATTGTTATATTTTTTTGTACCTTCACTAAGTGAAAAAATATTTATTAATACTATTAGTATTCCTCTTTTTTATTTCAACTACAGAATGTATTCAAGTATTGAAATTGCCAGTACTAATAGAGCATTATAAGGAACATAAAAAAATAAATCAACACTTGAGTTGGTTAAATTTTATTTATATGCATTATGTTCACGAATTACAATATGATAAAGACAATAATAGCGATTTAAAGTTGCCATTTAAAAAAAATCATTTTTTACAAAACAATGTAGATTTAAATTTATATCCATTACTAACACTAATAACTAGTGTCTTTATTTATATAATTACCTTATCTCGATATTCATATTATACTAGTAATTTTAAAAGTTCTAGTTTTATATTAGCTGTCTGTCAACCTCCTAGGCATATATAATTTTATATATCCGTCTTAGTTTACTTGTTTTCCGAAAAATTAAATACTATAATTATAATTATTTATTTACATTATGATATCATTAAAAAATATTCAAACAGAAATAGATGCTGCATTTTTGTATAATGTTCTAGCACAAAATGAAGAAGATCCACATGTTGCCGAAGTGTTCAAACAGATGAGTGAGATTGAGCAAGGTCATGCCATTGCGTTTATGAAGAAAAACAACATGGATACAACACAATTACTTCCACCATCATCACGAGCAAAAGTATTACGACTCATTGGTAAAATTATGGGTTACGATTATATTTTAGGAGTGTTGTTAGATACTGAAAAAAGTATATCAAATTCTATTCTTGTAGCTCGTAAAACAACTAAAACAGTACAATCACTTTCTGATACGGCCCATGTACAAATTTTAAAAAACATATTAGATAATAATAAAAATGTTTCAGGTTCTAGTCTGGCTCGTTTTGAGAAGAGACATAGATCTGTAGGTGGAAATGCTTTAAGAGCAGCAGTATTAGGAGGGAATGATGGTTTGGTTTCAAACTTTAGTTTAGTAATGGGTATAGCTGGTGCAACAAACGGTCAAAGTGAAGTATTGCTCACAGGTATTGCTGGCTTATTAGCAGGTGCGCTTTCTATGGCATTAGGTGAATGGATTTCTGTTAAAAGTTCTCAAGAGTTGTACGAAAATCAAATGCAGTTAGAAATGGATGAGCTAGAAACGAATCCAGAAGGAGAAGAGAAAGAACTCGCACTAATCTATTTTTCTAAAGGAATTCCTGAAGAACAATCCAAACAAATGGCAAAAGAAATTATGCTAGATAAAAATCTTGCTCACCAAATATTAATCAAAGAAGAACTAGGCATTAATCCAGAAGAATTAAAAGGCTCAGCAATGGAAGCAGCAATCGCTTCTTTTGTACTGTTCGCTATTGGTGCAATTATTCCTGTTATTCCATTCTTTTTTGTAGGAGGATTAAAAGCAGTATTATTTAGTACCATTCTTAGTGCATTAGGGTTGTTCTTAATAGGCTCTATCATAACTTTATTTACAGGCAAAAGCATTTGGTATTCAGGATTTCGTCAGGTGTTATTTGGTTTAATTGCAGCAGCTATAACATTCGGTATTGGTAAATTAATCGGGGTATCTATAGCAGGTTAATTTAAAATAGAATTTTAAAATATTAATGAATAAAAAAAATATAAAAAATGAATACAGCACATTATCATTTATTGGTGAATCATTTCCCAATCATACTTCCTATAATAGGATTACTAATTTTAGTTGGTGGTTTAATTTTTAAATCAGAATTAATAAAAAGAACGGCTTATACTATTTTTATAGTTGCTGCATTTTTTTCAATGGCTTCCATGTATACAGGTGATGGAGCTGAAGAGGTGGTTGAAAATATACCAGGTGTAGTAGAAAGTTCTATCCATACTCATGAAGAAGCAGCAGAACTTTTTGCAATACTTACCTATGTTTTGGGTTCGATTTCAATCGTAGCATTTTGGGCAAGTTTGAAAGAGAAAAATTTTGCTTACATCTTAAATTATCTAGTAATCATTTTCACAGTAGTGGTTCTGTTTTTTGCTTATAGAACAGGCAATACAGGGGGTTTAGTTCGTCATACTGAATTAAATGGAAATGCTACTACAACAAACACGAATACTAATCAAGAGTCAGGAAAACCTGAAACAGAAAAAGATGATGATGATTAATATTTTTGTTTAACTAATTTTAAAGGGTCAATTTATTGACCCTTTTTTTATGCGTTGATTGTACCATAAACCCAGGCATCAGGAGTAGTTAGGGCAATATCACTTCCCATTTTCATATACATAAATAGTTGATATTTATATGCGGCTAACCATTTTATACTAGTATGAATGATTGCTTCACCTAGTGGAGCCTTTTCACCCCAAGGATACGTAACTATTTTATGCTGCCATTCATTTGCTTTTATCTTAGCGAATATAGTTTGTATATTCTCTTTTTGTAACTCCATTCTATCATCAAAATTACTTAAATCAATAATTGGAGTTTCTGCTCTTAATTGGTTGAAATAATCTTTCATAGTATACCCTTCACTCATCCAATATGCTATCATACCATAAGCGCAATTATTTAAATAGGTAAGTAATTCTTGTGTTGTACGCATTCCTTCTTTTGGTTTATAGTCCAGCATACTCGGTTCTATTTTCTTTGCTAATTGTCTAATAATTTGAATCTCTTTCTCAATCAGTTTAAATGCTTGATCTTGTGTTATCATTGTTTTTTATTTCAAAACTACGATTTCTAACAATAGTATTAAATATTAAAATTATTCTGCACTTAATCAAATAGTTATGATATGTTTTGTGCAATTTCATCATATACAGGAACTATTTCTTTATAAAGGATGTTTGAACATCTATATTAACCAACTAAAAAAAATAAAATGAAAAAAACAATTGCAACATTATTAATCAGTTTAAGCATTTTCGCGACAAAGGCACAAACATGGACATTAGATAATGCACATTCATCTGTAAACTTTACAATTACACATATGGTTGTAAGTGAAACAGCAGGTAACTTTAAAAAATTTAGTGCAGATGTTACAGCTACAAAAGCTGATTTCACTGACTTAAAAGTAAATTTTACTATTGAAACTGCTAGTGTAAATACAGATAATGAGAAAAGAGATGAGCATTTAAGAGGGGATGATTTCTTTAATTCGCCTAAATTTCCAGCTATTACATTTACATCTACTAAAACCGTTTTAAAAGGTAGTAACCTAACATTAACAGGCAACTTAACTATGCATGGCAAAACAAAAGCAGTGACATTTACTGGTAAATACAATGGTACTATTAAAGATCCATACGGATTAAATAGAGCTGGTTTTAAATTAAAAACAGTTCTAAAAAGAAGTGATTTTGACTTGACATGGAATAAAACTCTTGATCAAGGAGGACTTGCACTTGGTGATGAAGTAACTGTAATAGTGAATATTGAGGTTACTAAAAAATAATTTTCAAGATTTATGCTAAAAAATCCTCAATAATCAATCATTATTGGGGATTTTTTTTATATTTGCTATAAGCAATATACACCCTTATAATGCAAACTATAGAAGAAATTATTTCTCAAAAAAAATTTAAAGATGAATATCAAAAAGGATTAATTTCTTTGATGTATCTCGTAAATCAAATAAAAGATTTACAAGCAACTATTTTTAAACCTTATAATATTACTTTACAACAATATAATGTATTGCGTATTTTAAGAGGTCAATTTCCTAACCCTATAAATATAGCTGTTATAAAAGAACGAATGCTTTATAAAAATAGTGATGTTTCAAGAATAATAGCTCGTTTAATAAAAACGGAACTCATCTCAACTATAAAAAGTAAATCAGATAAAAGAGCGCTTGACATTGTAATTAGTAATAAAGGATTTAAACTTTTAAATCAAGTAGATTTAGTAATAGGAGAGGTAGAAATACCATTTAAAGTGCTTGATAGTGATGAAATTAAAGCTCTTAATCATAGCCTCATAAAAATCATCAATAATTTAGGCATAAAAAAATAGATTAATACTGCATAATGGAAAAAGAAATACAATTATTTATTGAAGCATTGATTTTTGCTTCAGAACATCCAGTTACCAAATTGGAATTATTAGAATGCCTTAAAAAAGTATATGTTCATCGTCAAGAAGAAATTACGGAAGAACTTATTTCTTCATCGGTGGAGAATATTATAGTAAAATATATCGGTGAAAATTTTGCGTTTGAACTTCGAAAAATAGGTGGAGGATATCAGTTTTTAACAAAAGCTCCTTATCATGAAGGTATTAGTGTTTTGTTAAATCTGAAAGAGAAGAAAAGATTATCAACCGCTGCTCTTGAAACTTTATCTATAATAGCTTATAGACAGCCCATTACCAAAACTGAAATAGAACAAGTACGTGGCGTGAGTGCAGATTACTCTATTCATAAATTATTAGAAAAAGAATTGATTATAATATCAGGTAAAAAAGACTCACCAGGGAATCCTGTTATGTATAGTGTTAGCCAATCTTTTTTAGATTATTTTGGTATTAATGATACTACAGATTTACCTCAATTAAAAGATATTGAAAATACAGAAGAGAATTCTATAGGTGTAAATCCTGAATTAGAGGCTTAATTTTACATCCCTTTAATAGCAACGATTTTGCCATTGACTACTTTAAATGTTTGTTTGCCAATTTTCAGTATTTGTCCTTCTGATAAATCAACTAAATTTTGTAAGTCTTCTTCTATGGTATGTATACTACCTTTTGTTTGTATGGCTAAATCTAAAAATTGAGTATTTACACCTAAAGAACTTCCACATAAGATTATTTTTATTGGCTTAGTAATTTCTTTTGCTAGATCTATATCTCTTATTGGACTATTATTATCAGCTATCAATACGATATCTTCACATTCAGGACAAAGCTTTAATCCTTTTAAAAGAGCTTCAACATCATTCTCAGCGGCATCTCCACCATTTCCATTCATCATTGTTTCTAAACTTAAATTTAATACGTCCTCAAATGAATCCGATTTCGTATCATAGATGCCTCCCGTGCTGCCAATTTTTTTTTGATCTTCTGTTTTAAAATCACCATCATTAAAAAATACCCAATGTATAATTTTATCTTTTTTAGTATTTAATCTATACCACATTAAGAGTTGTGCTACATAAGGGCTCATACTACCTGTCAAATCGGCAACTACCAATATTTTTGACCAATCAGCATTTCTAGAAAGTGTTTTTAATACACTACTATCTTTAAATACAAACTTGCTAAAATCAGTATTGTTTGGATCTTTAAATCGTTCTTTAATATAATTAATATCACTGAAATTTGCCGGCTTTTTATTAATGTCAATATAATAGATCACAAACCCGTGATATAAAAGCTTTGCCCCTTCAATATCTTGACAATTACTTTGTGCTACTAGATTCCATTCTATTTGTGAATTTGAAAATAGATTTGGAAAATTAGTATATAGACTTTGAATTCTCTTCTCTGTTAGCTCATTAAAATCGCTTATAGGAAATGCGGTATATACTAAATCGATTCGTTTGATTAAATTAGGATTTATTTTTCTTAGTTCTGAAGTGTTTTGCATATTGCAATTCCCATAACTCATAGGCAACATGATTGATGAGTATACTCGTGTATCTACTTGATAAGTACTAACAAACTTATTCGGCTGTGAGGCAATATCTTTAATTTTGTTTTGCTGAGCAAAACAGGATAAAGAAATACTCAAACATATAACGACTATAATTTTATTTAGCATGATATATTCCTAACTACACTAATGTACAAATTTTAATTGAAAAATTATTATTCTTAGTCTATATATTCCTAATTAATTTAAAAGTATCTTTAATACGTAAGTATTTTATAAATGTTTCGTAGCCTCACGTACCGTTAAGTTGGGCATTTTGTGTTTTCCTAAAAAAGCTAAAACTGCCTTTCCATCTATATATGCATATTCTCTTAATGCCCAACCCATGGCTTTTTGTATGAAGAATTCCTTGTCATTTGCATTGCTAATACAATAATTGAATAATCTAGTTATATCAGTTTGTTGTTTAAACTTCATTTGATGTAAAATAGCGATGCGCCGAATCCAAAAATTCTCATCATTACTCCATTGGTCCATGTCAAAACGTAATATAGGGTATTTCTTTACTAATACTCCAGCACCTCTAGTAGCAATGTAATCAATGGTATCCCACCAGGAGTTTGTTTTTACCATCCATTTTACCAGTTCAATATCGTGCTCCTGAAGATTTCTATGATGCGTTTCTAATAAGGTCATTGCAAAATAATGCAATTCTCTATAGGGTTGCGCAAAAGCTTCTTTAATTATTATCGGCATATCTTCATAAGTCACTTTACCACATAAAGCAATATGATTTTTAGTAATGGCATTGCGTAATGGAGATTTCAATCCGTAGAATTTGAAATGATGCTTCATGTATGCTTCCATCGCTGGCGCATCAGATTCTATAGCATTTTCTTTATATGATTTAGCTAATTTTTTTAAATAGGGATGCATATTATACCGTTTCTAGACCATGTAATTTACACAACCAACCTAAATGCCCTGCATGTATACCTTCATGTCGAATAGCATGATACAAAATATTTTTTAATGCTTTTGAACCACCCATACTCATTTGTAATGCATTATCCTCTTCTAGTTGTTCATCACTTACTGCTTTTAAATAAGTAATGATTTGCTCGCGATTACTATTCAATACCTCATTATAAGAATCATAAGTTAGTTTTGTTTTTACAGCATCTGGATTGGAGCCATAACCAAATTCTTCAAACCAATCTTTTTTTAATTGCAAATCGTTTTTAGTCGATTGAACTAAAAGAAATTCATCTGTCCAACATAAATGTGCAATAATCCAATTGACACTATTTAATTCTTTCCCTTCACAGATAAAAACTTTGTCATGATCTACATCTTTTAGTTTCGTAATATAGAAGTCTGTCAATGCTCTCGCACTTTGTAGTATTTCGATTATCGTATCAATTTTAGCCATAATGTTTTTGTTGAATGATTATAGATTAAAAATACATAAAACAATTAAAAAGTATTGTTTAATTTTTTCTTAATTTTATACTTTATATTTTATCCTTATTAATTTATCATTTATGCTTATTATTGGTATTTGTGGAGGTACAGGCTCAGGAAAAACTACGGTGGTGAATAAAATATTAGATATTTTACCCCAAGATCATGTAGCTATATTATCACAAGACGCTTATTATAAAGATAATTCTAATATTCCAATAGAGCAGCGAAAATTTATAAATTTTGACCATCCTGATTCAATTGAATTTGATTTGTTATTAAAGCATATCGAATTATTAAAAAAAGGCGAAACGATCCAAATGCCTACTTATTCTTATATTACTTGCACACGTTCAAAAGAAACCATTCCAATTCAAAGCAAAGATGTTATAATACTGGAAGGAATTCTATTATTTACCGATAAAAGAGTGAGAGATATTTGTAATGTAAAAGTTTTTGTAGATGCACCATCAGATGAACGATTATTGCGTGTTATAAAAAGAGATATTATTGAAAGAGGTAGAAATGTAGAACAAACTTTAGATCGATATATGGATACTGTAAAACCTATGCATGAACAATTTATTGAGCCTACAAAAAGATTCGCAGATATTATAGTTCCTTTAGGAGGAGAAAACATGGTAGCTATAAATATACTCGCCTCTACTATACGTCAAAAACTTGGATTAAGTAAGGATGTAAATATTAATACCATATTTCATTAACCATAAATCAAATGAGTACAAAAGCACAAACATTACAAACATTTGATATCTTAAATCAACAGAAAAAAACTGTAATTGATTCATTAAAAAATTATTTGCCATCGCAATTAAATATTTGTGTCGAGCCAAATCAATGGTCAGTTGCCCAAGTAATAAGTCACCTAGCAATTGCAGAATCCCTTTCTAAAAAATATTTAGATAAAAAGATAGCCAATAAACAACATACTAATGAAATGGGTATTATGTCAGGCTTAAGAAGAAATTTGATCAATACAATTTTAAAATTACCACTTAAATATAAATTACCTATAGCAGCGTTAAGTCCTAATGAATCCATAACTTTTGAACTTGCACTCGAAGAATGGAATGCTATTCGAAATCATTATAAATTAGATCTTGAAAAACTAGACGAATCTTTCTTTAATAGAGATTTGTTCTTACACCCACTTGTAGGGAAAATGAAATTGAATGACGCATTTTTGTTTATGTATGAACATACAGCTCACCATGAAAAGCAAATAGCTCGTATCATATCAAACCCAAATTTTATAAATAAGTAAATAATTCTTTTATTGTTAAATTAGATATGTAAATTTACATTACCTAATTACAACATTATATGAAAAAACACTTTCTAATTACCTTTTATAGTATAGGATTATTAGTTACATTAAGTACTTGTAGTAAAATCAATATATTCTCTATCGAAGATGATAAACAACTTGGGTTACAAGTTAAACAAGAGATTGAATCGAATCCAACTGAATATCCAATTTTAAATAAATCTTCTTATCCAGCATCATATGCTTATTTAGAAAATATGAAACAAGATATTTTGAACTCAGGACAAGTGGAACATAAAAATGATTTTGATTGGGAATTATACATCATTAAAGATGACAATGTCCAAAATGCTTTTTGTACACCTGGCGGCTATATTTATATTTATACTGGATTGATAAAATATTTAGATAATGCCTCCGCATTAGCTGGCGTAATGGGTCATGAAATGGGCCATGCAGATAAAAGACATTCAACCAATGCTATGACAGAGCAGTATGGTTTTCAAACTATGATTGATTTAGTATTAGGTAAAAATCAAGGACAATTAACGCAAATTGCTTCTAGTATTATTTCATTAAGTTTTAGTAGAGCAAATGAAACAGAAGCAGATAAAATGTCAGTGACTTATTTATGCCCTACCAAATATCATTCAAATGGAGCAGCTGCATTCTTTAGAAAAATTGTTGCCAGTGGCTCCTCTCAACCACCTGCATTTTTGAGCACCCATCCAAATCCTGATAATAGAATTTCTAAGATAGATGCTAAATCTACTGAATTAGGTTGTGTAAGTACAATCATTGCTTCTGAAGATACAACGGCATTTAATACTTTTAAAGCGAGTTTACCTTAGTTTCTATAGTCAAATTTTCGCATCGATTTTAATTCACTTCTATTTTTTTTATCACTCAATCGTTTCAATTTAACAGAAACAGGCGTATTAGTTTTTATTCGCTTCTTTTGCTCTATTAATGCATTTTGAATAATGATATAGAATTTTTTTAATACCAATTCTTTATTTTTTAGTTGTGAACGGGTTTCCGAACAATCTAACATTAAAACTCCATCAGAACTAATCCTATTAACTAACTTTGCAAGTAGTCTGTTTTTACAGTTTTCATCAAATGCTTGTGTGTTATTAATATCAAAATATAGCTGCACACAAGTTGCGACTTTATTTACGTTTTGTCCACCCTTTCCTCCACTTCGTATTGCTTTATACGTAATTTCTTGTTCAATTATTTGTTTATTCATTGTATCCATTGGCTTTTTTAATCGCTCGTAAAGATATTTCATCTATACCCATTTCAGCAAGTATTGAGGTAATAAATGGTGTTTTATACTTTACGTAGGAATCTATATCGTTAGGGTATTTAGTTGCTAATTTTTCTTTAAGTCTTGAATATTCATCTGCAGCTAATGGATGTTGTCTTAAATAATTACGTAAATACAAATGATTTTGTAAAGCTATTGATCCAGCCAAACATATATATAAATTATGCTTCATCCAATGAATGGAGCTACCATCATTTGGCACATATACAAAGGGTTGTTTGAATGCTTCTCTATCTTTAATTCCTAAATCTCCTACATACTCATAACCCAATGTTTCAAGTAAAGAAATAATTTCTTTTAAATTGGATGTATCAGGGATTATAATATCGATATCTAAAATTGGTTTTGCTTGCATACCAACAACTGAAGTGCTACCTATATGTTCTACTTGAATAGAATATCCTTCTAATTTTTTAATAAAGATAGATTTTAGCCTCTCAAACTCAAAAGCCCACTCAGCATTATATTTCTCCAATTGAATCATCTGTAAATCTACTATAAAAATAAAATAACCGCACACTATAAGATAGTACAATATCTCATTAGCTATGCGGTTATATATAGAAATTGATTGCTTAAAGTAGATTACGCAATTTTAATTTCAACTGCAGTTTTCTCTTTTTCAATTTCTTTCTTAGGAATTGTTAAATTCAAAACTCCATTCTCGTATTTTGCTTCTACTTTATCAGATTGAATATTATCCGATAATGTAAAGCTTCTGCTAAATGATTTATAGTGAAATTCTTTTCTTTTTATTTTTTTAGAATCATCGGTACTAGATTCTTTTTTCTCCCCAGAAATAGTCATTAAATTTTTCTCCACTTTAATACTAACTTCTTCTTTATTAAAGCCCGGTATAGCCATTTCTATATGAAAGCTTGTATCTGATTCGCTGATATTCACAGCGGGCATAAAGTTTTTGTTTGTTACCATTGGTCTATGAGCAAATAATTCGTCAAATAATTCATCGAAATTAATAATGGATGAGGCTGGTCTGTTTTTTAAATGTGATACTAACATGATATTTATTTTTTTTAATTGTTATGTAATATTTTTTTGTTGCAACATACAAGCATTCGCAATAGAAATGCCAATACAAAAAGACTGAAATTATTACATAAGTCTTGTCAATATGACTTTTTACAACAAATTTTAACTGAAAAATTGACCGATACAATTCTCTTTTTGACAATGCTAAATTGAATTATATGTAATTAATATTAATTTTTATGTTTGTTATGGGAAATCATTTAAATGATTATTAACTGCATTTCTACTTGCAGTTTTAGATTAGTTATGTTTTACGTAAACCATGCGTTTATAGTGCTCCAAATTCAAAACCTTCATTTAACTTAGTTTCAATAAATCTAGGTAATGCGTATTGTAAATTTTTGGAAGCTTTTATACTATCATGAAATACAACAATACTTCCATTGGTAGCATTGTCATTTACGTTTTTTAATACGTCTTTAGGTTTAACCGTCTGTACCCAATCATAGCTGAGTACATCCCACATAATAATTTCATACGACTTAGATATAAATTTAATTTGAGGGATTTTTAACTTACCATAAGGGGGTCTAAAAAGTTTTGATTGAACAATTTTCTGACATTCTTCTACTTCCTTATAATAATCTGCAGTTTTTGTTTTCCAACCATTAGCATGATGCATTGTATGGTTACCTATTCTATGTTTATCTTTTTTAATTCGCTCAAAGATTTCTTTATGTAATGTAATATTATTGCCAATACAAAAAAAGGTACCCTGAATTTTATATTTTTTTAGAGTTTCTAGAACAAAATCGGTTACTTCAGGAATTGGCCCATCATCAAATGTCAAATAGATTTTTTTTTCTTGACGGCTTTTATTCCAGGTACATGATTTTAATACTAATGGAACAATAGTAGGTGTTTTTACAAATAGATTCATCTATTTATAAAGGTAAAAACTACTTTTGTAAATTACAATTAAAATAAGATTAGCTATTCATGAAGAGTCAGCTCATTTTTTGTAACTTTGCACCACACAATCGATTTATTTAAAGTATTATGTCAAGAAGAGTAAGAACCAGATTTGCACCAAGCCCAACAGGTCCATTACATATGGGTGGTGTACGTACAGCTTTATTTTGTTATTTGTTTGCCAAAAAACATGGCGGTGATTTTATATTACGTATTGAAGATACTGACCAAAATAGATTTGTGCCTGGTGCTGAAGAATATATTATAGAAGCTTTAAAATGGTGTGGAATTTCTCCAAATGAAGGGATAGGCTTTGGTGATGGAGCTTATGGTCCATATCGCCAAAGTGAACGTAAACCTATGTATAAGCAATACGCAGAGCAATTAATTGAAGCTGGATATGCCTATTACGCTTTCGATTCAGCAGAGGAAATTGAGCAAATGCGTGAAAATATGACTAAGCAAGGGGTTCAAAATCCTAGCTATAATAGTGTTACACGTCAATATATGAAAAATTCTGTTTCTCTTTCTGCCGATGAAGTAAAAGCTCGTTTAGCAAATGGAGAACCCTATGTAATTCGTCATAAAATGCCTAGAAATGAAGAAATTAAATTTCATGATTTAATTCATGGTTGGGTAAGTTTTAATAGTTCACAAATCGATGATAAAGTGCTATTAAAAGCAGATGGCATGCCCACGTACCATTTAGCACATGTAGTAGACGATTATACAATGAAAATTAGTCATGCTTTTAGAGGTGATGAATGGTTACCTTCAGCTCCCACTCATATACATTGTGTAAAAGGATTAGGCTGGGAAAAGGATATATGGGAATACGCCCACTTCCCGCTTATTTTGAAACCAGATGGAAAAGGTAAATTAAGTAAAAGAGATGGTGATCGTTTAGGATTCCCTTCTTTCCCTATTAATTGGACTGATCCCGCAACTGGTGATTTATCCATTGGATATAGAGAAAGAGGTTTCTTCCCCGAAGCATTTGTCAATATGTTAGCCTTTTTAGGTTGGAATCCTGGTACAGAACAAGAAATTTTCTCAATTGATGAGCTTATTCAAGCATTTACAATCGACAGAGTTCATAAGGCAGGTGCTCGCTTTGATTTTGATAAAACGAAATGGTTTAATCAACAATATTTAAAAGATAAGTCAAACGCAGAATTAGCTGAATTAATTGCCCCTCAATTAGCTGCAAAAAATTATAATGCCTCAAATGCTTTTATACAAACCTTCTGCGGTATGATAAAAGAAAGAGCCACTTTTATCAATGATTTTTCCGAAATGGGCTATTACTTCTTTGAAGATGTGAAAACATTTGATGAAATAACCATTAAAAAGAAGTGGAAAATAGAAAGAAATTCATTATTCGAAGAATTAAATACCGAATTACTAAATGATTCAACTTTTAACGCCAGTTCTATTGAGCATATCGTAAAAGAATTTATGGGTAAAAATGCTCTGGGAATGGGAGATGTAGGTCCAATTTTGCGAATTGCAATCACTGGTACAATGCAAGGACCACCTATTTTTGAACTCATGGAACTTTTAGGTAAAGAAATCGTAGAAAAAAGAATTAAAATTGCTTTTGAAAAATTTAATTCTTTAGTATAATTTTAACGTCTCAAATTTAAACAACAAAAAACAAAAATTATGGCAAGGGTAGCTACCTTAAAAGAAAAAAACTTCTTTAATAAATCGCTTGAAGGATTAGAAGTTAACGTTAACGAATTTGGTGAAATCACTAAATCATTAAACACAGAAGATATGAATGCATTCTTAAATAAAAATGTATTCGATAAAAAGCTAAAAAATAAAATAGCTACTCCTGTTGCAAGTGATGATTATGAATCACTAGATGAAGATTTCGAAGATGAAGATGACGATGCTTTCGATGATTTTGATGACGATTACGATGATGATGATTTAGATGAAATTGAAGGAGTTGAGTTTACTGACGAAGATGAAGGATTTGATGAAGACGAAGACTTCGACGATGAATTTGAAGACGAAGAAGATTTTGAAGACGACGAAGAATAATGAATAGACCTATTCGAATACTTATTGCCAAAGTTGGCCTTGATGGACATGATCGAGGTGCAAAAGTAATTGCAACAGCATTTAGAGATGCTGGTATGGAGGTGATATATACTGGCTTACGTCAAACACCCGAAATGGTTGCTAATGTTGCGCTTCAAGAGGATGTAGATGTAATAGGAATTAGTATTCTTTCTGGTGCTCATATGACAGTTTTCCCAAAAATTATGGAAAAACTTAAAGAAAAAAATATGCTTGATGTACTTGTCACCGGAGGAGGGATTATTCCAGAAGATGATATGCAAAAGTTAAGGACATTAGGGGTGGGTGAGTTATTTTCTCCAGGTACAAATACAAATGAAATTACAGAATATATAAAAAAGTGGGTTGAAAAAAACCGAAATTTTTAAAATAATAAAACATAAAAATCATTACGCTATAGTGTGATGATTTTTTTTTATCAATCAAATAATCATGTACAAAAATTTAATTACAGAAAATAAAAAAGGAATTTTATTTATCACTATTAATAGAGAGGATAAATTAAACGCACTGAATATTGAATTGCTTCAAGAACTAAAACAAATTGTACTATCGGTATATACCGATAATCAAATTAAAGGTGCTCTATTAACTGGAATCGGTAATAAAGCTTTTGCAGCAGGTGCCGATATTGCAGAATTCTCTAAATTTAGTGAACAAGAAGGTGTTCAACTTTCCCTTGCTGGACATGAAATATTTAATAGCATCGAAAACTGCCCAAAACCTTTTATCGCTCTTGTTAATGGTTTTTGCTTAGGTGGCGGTTGTGAATTAGCTATGGCGTGTCATATGCGTATCGCAACTGAAAATGCAAAATTCGGACAACCAGAAGTAAATTTAGGAATTATACCTGGTTACGGCGCTACTCAAAGATTAGTTCAATTAATTGGGAAAGCCAAAGCATTAGAATTATTAATGACCGCAGATATGATTAAAGCTGATGAAGCTAAAGCTCTTGGCCTTGTAAACCATGTCTTTGGTTCAATTGAAGATGCAACAGTAAAATGCGAAGAAATAATTACAAAAATTGCTTCTAAAGGACCAGTTGCAATTGCAAAAATAGTAGAATGTGTAAATGCTTATTACGATAAAAATCAAAACGGATTTCAAAAAGAATCAGACATTTTTGGCTGGTGTATGACTACCGAAGATTTTAAAGAAGGTACCACCGCATTTTTAGAAAAAAGAAAAGCTAACTTTTTAGGTAAATAAAAAGGAATGCCTAAAATACTAATTATCACTCATCATCGTAAAAATAGATCGCCAGGGCAACGATTTAGATTTGAACAATACTTACCTTTCCTTGAACAAAATGGATATCAAATAACATTTTCTAATTTTATCAATCAATATGATGATAGAATATTCTATGGAAAAGGAAATGTTTTTGGCAAGTTACGTATTGTGCTCAAAAATGCATATATACGATTAAAAAATGTCTGGGAAGCCAATCATTATGATATCATTTTTATTTATAGAGAATCTTTTGTTTTAGGGACAACTGTTTTTGAAAAATTATTCGCTCGCTCTAAAGCTAAGCTAGTATTTGATTTTGATGATTCCATTTGGTTGCTGGATGTTAGTACGGGTAATAAAGCTTTTTCATTCTTAAAAAATCCAGATAAAACCAAACAAATTATTCAATATTGCAATATGGTTTTTGCTGGAAATGCCTATTTAGCAAATTATGCTAAAACCTATTGTTCTAATGTGAAAATTGTTCCCACAACAATTGATACGAATTATCATATACCTAATCGTAAAATAGTAAAAGATAAAATTTGTATCGGTTGGACTGGAACAGATACTACTATTAAACATTTTGAATTCTTACTTCCAGTTTTAGAAAAAATATATAAACAATTTCCTTCCGTTTATTTTAAGCTCATTAGTGATAGAGAAGTTCATTACCCAAGTATTAATCTATCTTCTATTAAATGGAGCATGGAAGACGAAATCGAACAATTAGAAGAGTTTGACATTGGTATCATGCCTTTACCTGACGATAAATGGTCTAAGGGTAAGTGTGGTTTTAAAGGGTTACAATATATGTCTTTAGAAATAGCAACAATCATGAGCCCAGTTGGAGTAAATACAGATATTATTATAGAAGGGGTAAATGGTCTTCTAGCAAATACCGATACAGAATGGATTGAAAAAATATCCTTACTCATCTCTAATACAGAATTAAGAAATAAATTAGGAAAACAAGCTCGACAAACCATCATTGAAAAATATTCAGTTGAGGCATGGAAAGATAAATACCTTGAATATTTTAATGAATTGATTCGCTCTTAATAACAATCAAAAAAAATCGGAACATGTTCCGATTTTTTTTGATTGTTTCAATATTCTATAATGGTAATAACACATGATCTATTGTATAAATTAACCCGTTACCTGCATTTACAAAAGGAGTTCTTACTATTGATTTTCCTCCTTGTGGATCTGTAATAGTTATAATGCCTTCTTGAATACTCAACTTTAATTGAGTTCCTGCTAATGTGCCTAATGTTATTGTATTATTATTGCTCTTAAATGCAGATAATAATTTAGCTTCATCATAATTGCCAATAACTATATGCGTGTTTATGAGTTTTGCTAACTTTTGTTTGTTTTCAGGTTTAAGCATAAAATCTAATAAGCCAGCTTTTAAACTTTTAAAAGCAACATCACTAGGAGCAAATATGGTATATGGGCCAGCTCCTTTTAATGTATTTTGTAATTCTGTTTGTTGTAATAGACTGTAGAAGGATGAATGATCGCTGCTTTTACTTATCGTGTTTACTACATCTGTGTTTTGAGCTACTACATTAGATGAATAGATCGATATTAGAAATACAATTGATAGTGCGTACTTGATTTTTTTCATTATAAATTTATTTAGGTATTTGAATATTTAAATTTACTAAATTTATTTAATTATTTATTTCAAAATCTATAAACCATTTATAATTTCCTAGAGAGCTTGATAAAGTAAAAAAAATACATATTCAATTGTTGAAGGATCCTGAAATGTTTAAAGAATAGATGTTTATAGCTGAGCAAGTGGTATCTATTATATTTAGCGTAAAGATAATCGAGCACATTTTACACAGTTGTTGAAATTAAGGAAGAATTAAAGTAAAAATGACTTTATTCAGGAATAATAATTTTGCTACCTAAAAAATGGGGTTTAGCAGGTAAGATATATAAATCAATGACACATTTAATACGAGCAAATTTTTCTCTGATTAATGTGCCTAATCCAAATGATTTAGATACTTCTTGTGCATTAAATGCAATTGCATGTAGTCCTTTGCTTTTTGCAATGTATAAAGCTCGCTCATTATGAAATTTTTGTGATACTATTGTAATGTTAGACTCTCCAAATACTTCAAGGCATCTAATAATACTATCAAATGTTCTAAAGCCTGCATAGTCTAGATAAATAATATTGCCAGGAACCCCTCTTTCCACTAAAGCTTTTTTCATATCATTAGGTTCGTCATATCCCTTTATATGATTATCTCCACTTACTATAATGTATTTTATTTTGCCTGCTTTATATAATGCTAATGTAGCTTCTATTCGATAACTAAAAAAATAATTTGTATACCCTTTACTAGTCTCTTTACTAGTTCCTAAAACTAAAGCTACTTTATTGTATGGTATTTTTGATATGTCAGAGTATATGTTTTTTGATGCAGTTTTTTCGATCACATAATTACATATAAATATAAATGCAACTATAGAAATTAGCAATATGAACCAGAATGATTTTAATCTAAGTATTTTTTGCATTGGAGTTTATAGGATATAAAAAAGCCTTCTTACAAAATTAAGAAGGCTTTTTTATTTATAATATTTGATTATTTTCTTTCACTCATTGGTACAAACTTTCTCAATGGTTCGCCTAAATAAAGTTGACGAGGTCTTCCAATTGGTTCATTATTTTCTCTCATCTCTTTCCATTGAGCAATCCAACCTGGTAATCTACCTAAGGCAAATAATACCGTAAACATTTGTGTTGGGAATCCTAATGCTTTATATATAATACCTGAATAGAAATCTACATTTGGATATAATTTTCTAGAAACAAAATAATCATCTTTCAATGCTATCTCTTCAAGTTTTAAGGCGATATCTAATAATGGATCTTTTACACCTAATTTATTTAATACATTATCACAAGCTACTTTAATAATTTTTGCTCTAGGATCGAAGTTTTTATAAACTCTATGTCCAAATCCCATCAATCTAACACCTGCTTCTTTGTTTTTAATTTTCTCTAAATAGGCAGCTGGTGTAATTCCAGAATCCTTAATTTCTTGCAACATCTCCAATACTTGTTGATTGGCACCTCCGTGCAATGGTCCCCATAATGCTGCAATACCTGCACTGATAGAAGCATATAAATTAGCATGCGATGATCCTACCATTCTTACTGTAGATGCAGAACAATTTTGTTCGTGGTCTGCATGTAAGATTAATAATTTATTCATAGCATCTGAAATCACTGGATCGCATTCGTACCCTTCCGTTATATGACCAAAAGTCATTTTTAAATAATTTTCTACATAATTTAAATTGTTTGTAGGATAAACCATTGGATGTCCAATACTATGTTTGTGAATCATAGCACAAATAGTAGGCATCTTCGCTAGTAAACGATTCATCGTTATAGCAAAATCATCTTCTTGACTATGTGGATTTAAACTATCTGGATAGAATGAAGACATCAATGCCATTACAGCCATTAATTTACCCATTGGATGTGCTCCTGTAGGATATGCATTCAACATCAATTTAACATCTTCATGAACTAATGTATGTCTAGATATTGTTGTTTCAAATGTTTTTAATTCTTCCGCATTTGGTAAATTCCCTTTGATAAGTAAATAGGCTACTTCTAAAAAAGTACAATTTTCAGCTAAGTCTTCTATCGCATATCCTCTATGTCTTAATATCCCCACTTCACCATCTAAAAAAGTGATTTTACTAGTGGTTGCACCTGTATTCTTATACCCTACGTCAAGTGTAATGTAGTTTGATTCATCTCTTAATTTAGCAATATTGAAGCCTAATTCTCCTTCGGTTCCCTTAAGTAAAGGCAAATTGTATTCTTTGCCTTCGATATTTAAAACTGCATTATCTGACATAAAATAGTATGATTTTTTAAATTGAAATGGTTAAAAATTGATAGTCCAAAATTAAAACTAATATACTAGTATAACAAACTAAATTATAGATATTTTTTATATATGTTGAACTAGAATGAAGGGACAAAACTAAATTTAATTCCCCATTTTGGAGCTCCTGGAGAATATCTATAGGTAGCTCGCCATATAAAGTCTACTCGCACTACTTTTAGTATGTTCTCTATAGCAAAACCACATTCTATGTATGGGATTGGGCCAGGGGTGTATAAATCTGGGGGCAGTTGAATGGTATTCCTATTGTTTTTCGACATTCCTCCCCATAAGGCTTTAAAACAAAGCACTTCCCTTAATTTTAATTTTTTTAGTAATGGAATTTTATTGAAAATAAATCCATCAAAATGGTGATCAATCCATACAGCAATATACTTATCACTAGCAAACTCAAAATCACGAAGTAAATTGTAGTTTTTCTGATTATAGATATAACCCGTATTCCCTGCGGTTAAAAAATGTAATGGATAGGGGGCTGTCCCTAATATCAACCCTGCATAAATTTTATATTTTGTATATCCAATCGGACTTGGAAATCGATGTACTATTGAAAAGTCAAACTTTTGATAGGTATAATCCGATCCTAAAATTCCTTTAACAGACATTGAATAATTAAACCTAAATACTGGATATTTACTGGCTACAAAGCTCCTAGACATGGTTTTCTTTAAATAGATTTCTGATAAGCTATATCGAAATCCTACCTCAAGTGGTATGTCTGTAAAATCGTTGATGAATTTTAATTGTGGTCCATCTCCTATATACCTAAAATCTAATACACCTGGCGTTGCAAAGAATTTTCTGTACGATAATGAACAACTTATGTTCAAGCCTTGTGTAACTTCTTTCTCAAAGGTGAAAACCGTTTCCCTTATCTTCATAATCTTTGATAATGGTGCTTTTCGAAAAATATAAAAGAAATTGTCTGGAGCAAATAACCCTTCTGTTTGACCTAATATATTCAAATCATATCTGGTTGCAAACGTAAGTTGAAACCATTTCTCATTTTTTGTTTTAGGATTATAATAGGCCATGGCTTCATATTTCCATTGCTTATCCTTCATGCCATATGCCAAATAACCTTGTAACATAAGTCTTTTACTAAATGTATTGGTTGTTCTGAATCCGAATTTTGGTCTCCAACCTTCAATACTATTTCGACTTATAAAGGTGTAAAATCTTCCAAACTCAACATCCCCTGTTCGTATATAAGCAGAGGTAACTAAATAAGCAGCCCATTCAAATCGCTTAAAAGATCTAGTGCGTCGCATAGAATCTACGGCTTCATAAATCATTTGTTCTCTTTTTACTAAGGGTTCAAATCTCTTCGAAGCCCAATATTCATCAGGTTTTTTATTATGTGCCGTATCATAACGTAATTTGTCACCTTCAAAATAATTCGCATCATATGGTATATTTACTTCTATGTTCTTACGACTATTATATTTACGTACATACCCCGCTATACTTTTCTTGTTGTCGAAAATAGTCACCAAGGCTTCAATTTTCTCATCTTTCATAATCCATTGATTCGTCTGTACCAGTTCGAATGTTTGACTAATTTTATAATCTGTGATGAAATTTAAATTAACTTTTGGATTTGGATAAATCATTACACTTTGTATCGCATAGGACGCTGAATCAACCCAAACAGAGCCCGTAAACGCTAAATCTTCTAAGCTTATGGGTGCAAATTTTAATAAATAGGAGGTACGACCATCTATACTTAAAGTATCATTTAAAAAATATCGATAAGTGCCTCTTGCAATTGGAGAGAATGGTGAGATAAAAGACCTTCCTGCTATTAATATCACATTCTCATAGATATTAATTTCGCCTAATTGAAATTCAGAAATCGTATTTATAGAGTTATTCTGTATACCAGAGATCTTATCTGCATGTACTATTTCAAGCTGTTTTTCGGGATCTTTATTGTAAGATATAGTACTTAGTTTTTCTCGTATTAATGCAGGTACATATTTTGTTCCATCTTCTAGAGAATCCTCAAATGAGAAGAAATAACGAAAAGGTTTAAATATCCAGATCAATCTTTTCCAACCTTTCCCAATATTTATGACATCCATCTCCATTTTTGTATAGGCATCAAACTGATAGGAATTAATACTCTTTGGATTATTAAATGGTTTGTGATTCACTACTTCCTGATACAATCGATAAGCCGTTGTATCTTTTTCTATTTTTTTATCTTTTCTTTTAATTTTGATTGTTACTTCACCAAGATCTTTTTCAATACTAGTCATTTGAATATTTATTTCTTGGTTACTACCTTTCACTATAGGTACTACTTTCGTTTTATATCCTAGATAAATAATTGAAATACTATCGCTATTTACATTCCCTGTTAAAACATACTGACCATTTAAATCAGCTATAGCACCTGTACGTGTGCCTTTAAATACAACATTTGCAAATGGGATTGCTTCCTTTGTTTTTTCGTCTATAATAGTCCCATGCACTATTGTAATTTGAGTATATGCAGATATTGATAGAAATAATAATAAGATTGAAAAGTATACGTGTTTCACTAGTTTACAAAGCTATACATAAACATTCAATATTTAATAATAAAAAAACGCATATCGAATGGATATGCGTTTTTTATATAAAGTAATTCAAAATTTAAGGTGTTACACTAGCATCTTTTTTCTTGAATAATGGATCATTTGCCGATTTGTTAAAATCAAATAATAATGAGAATCGTAGCGTATTGTCTAAAGGATTTTTAACTGTAGAAGTAGGTACTAAATAAGAAAAGTCTAATCCGAAAATCGAGTATTTTACGCCCACACCTACGGTTAAAAACTGTCTAGCTCCTTTGGTTTTATGTTCGTAAAAATATCCTGCACGTACGGCAAATAATTTAGAATACCAATATTCTAAAGCTACACCATGCATTAATTCTCTTAATTCTTCTTTTGTTCTTGAACCTTTTACGTAGTTTCCATTAGCATCATACCAACCCGGTGCATCATTAAATGAAGTAAACATTCCTTTAATGACACCTGTAGCTCTTCTAGTTGAATCATTTGGAGAACCATCTGGTGTTGGTACCATTAATTTATTTAAATCATAATAAATACCAATACTATTATGCTCATTAATATCTATTTTGTATCCTATCCCTACTCCAAAATTAGCTGGTATAAAATCTTTTTGAGTCGAATTTGTATAAGTGATTTTGCTTCCGATATTGGTTAATGCTAATCCTAAACTTAATTCAGAATTCATTTTCCCAACTTTTAATGGTTGCTTATAATAAAAACTTAAATCTCCAGAACCTGCATATCCAGGCTTAATAGTTTCACCTCCTTGTGGAGTAATGTTATTTGCTAAATTTGAATAAATAAAACGTAATCCAATGGCTACTCCAAAGTTTTTACTTAATGCTCTAGCATAATGACCATCTACAGCCATTTCATAGGGGCGAAAATCTCTTATGGTTTGTCCTGTATTGTCAGTAAATGTTATCTGTCCTAATGAAAAATATTTCAACCCTAATGCTATAGATTGTTTCTGTTTAATTTTATAATAACCATTTATGGTTACCATATTAATGTCATTTACTAAAGCCCTAAGCCATGGAGTATAATGTATAGCTACTCCATAATCACCTTGTACAAAAGCAAGTTTAGAGGCATTTTGATAAATACTATTCATATCAGGTGCTGTTGCTATAGCTACATCTCCCATGGCACCCGCTCTTGCATCAGGTGCAATTCGTACAAATGGTACAGAGGTTGTTACCGTATTAACGGTTATACTTTGTCCATTTCTACCGATTTGAGCATGTAATTGACTTGATGAAATTCCACACAAAACACTACTCAAAACAAAAATTATTCTTTTAATATTCATATCTATATATATTTCTTATAATTAACAAAGTTATTGTAATACCACTAATTTTTCAAATTGATGTGCATTTCCTTCAGAAGTTTTTATGTTTACCTTGTAAATATATACACCTCTACCTATTTTATCTCCATATTCATCTCGTCCATCCCAATGAATATCATCTATTCTATATCCTTCTGTATTTCTAATTTCATGAATAGTTTTTACTATTTTCCCTGAAGCACTGAAAATTTGAATCACTACATCTAGATCTTCTCCTGGTCTATTATGCTCAAGCATAAAATTAGTGCTCGTTGTGAATGGATTTGGATAGTTCAATACATGACTTAATGCCAATTCAGCACTTTTAGCCACGATAAATTCAGTGTATGCCTTACTACTATTGTTATAGGTGTCCCAAGCTTTAACTTCTATAGTGTGTTTTCCATCATTCAATTTATGGAATGGATAGCGAACGGTGCCTTTTTTATAATTATCCTGTTCTCCTTCATAAAAATCATTTAAAAAGAACTTATTTTTCTCATCTCCATCTATAACCCCAGTTATTTCATGTCCAATGCCAGTACCTGAAGTATTTATCCCATTCGCATCAAATAACTTTAATAGTAAAATTGGATTTTCATCGGTTGTTCCACCATATACAAATTTTTCATCATTCATATAGACATTTAATATGGGTCCTTCATGATCTTCCCCAAACGAATCAGCTACTCCACCTACATAAGCATCAAATGAATATCCATTCGCATCATTTACATTATCATTTGCATAATAACTTATTTTAGCCTTGCCAATACTGTAATCAATGTCTTTAGGAACTAAGAATGAAAAAGTAAACTCACCATTGCTTACAGTCGCCTTCCCTTTAAAAATAGCATTTTTTTGTAAGCCAAAAGTATAGGGGATATTGCCATCATTGCCTAATGTTGTAATGTTTTGACGCTTATCATAAATGGTTGGATATACTACTCCATTAAAAGAAGTCATCTTTACATTCGACAAATCATGTACTTCACCTTTAATAGTAATATATTTTAATGCCTTTAATGTATCAATATTTCCACCAATTGGTACCTCATTTAATGAAGTCGTTACTACTTGATATGTAGGATAGTTTAAAGTGAGTGCAGGATCTCCTAATAATGTAAATTTTCTAGTATTTACAGCATCTGTCATCCCATTTTTAGTTTCCATAACCAATTCTCCAATTGTAGGTTTTCTACCTAAATACGGCTCAAATACTTTACCGAAAAAAGCATTATTTAATAAACTATTCGAATAGGAGAAAACTAATCGCACAGTTGTTACTAATGCAATTGCACCTCCTTTATCATGTAATAATAGTTTTTCTCCTGCAGTAGTTATTCCTTCTTCATCAAATTTACTGAAATCACAGGTTGCTGTAAAGAATAATGGTAATTTATTAATATTGGTTAAGCCTTCTATGTCTGATACATCAAAAATACGCTCGTGTGCCCAATTTTGAACACCACCATGTCCTACCCAACTAAATATTAATGAGCCTTGAAATAGCTTGTTTTGAATGGCATTATTTACATCTGGATATCTATTGCCTGCTGGTGTGCTTTCTATTCTATATGCATCTAGATATATTTTATCAATATTATATACGGGATATCTAGTTGTAATGTTGTCAGCTACATTATTAGCATCTGATATGTGGGTGTTCCCATCTTTATCATCTGCAACAAATGTTACTGCGTTTCTCCAACTGCCTTGTGTTTCTGGTGAAACATAGGTGAAAATTTTATTATTTACATCAGATGCCTGCCCTGCATCTCTTACTACTATTCGGCCAATTGAAATATCCATAATATTGCCAGATTGACTCATATCTAAACCCTCATTATTGTCTAAACAAGCAAAATAATCATCTGAACAAAAGGATTCAATTGGGGATAAACTATTATTGCTTTCAAAAGTTGGGATGAGGGTACTTACAGATTGATTTCTTCCATACTGTGGGTCAAATGAAGCATCCCCATATAATAATAGATATTGTGGTAAGTCATTCGGGTCAGAACCTGCCGCTTCATATAACATTTTCATAAAATCTCTAATCGCTGTTGGGTCAGCTATACCGCCCGAGAATTCATTATATAATTGGGGTGTATTTATAATCGCAACACTTAAATGATCATTTGTTTGATGTAAATTTGCTATAGCAGAGGCATAACTATTTAATTCATTTGAAACAACAATAACCATGTCAGGATGAGAATTGGCTATTGCATGATAATCTTGGTTGCTAACTTTCTCTACAAAACTAGGCTTAGTAAAACTACCTAGTGCATTCATATCTACTGCTACAAATTCTCTAATAATGGGAGTACTTAACGAAAATTCTAAATTCCCACTTATCAAAGATGTTTGTTGCTCTTTGGCATCAAACATATCTGTGATGTCCCAAATGGCTATATTGCTACCTGCATTAGATAATTGAAATTTTGAGATAGCACTTGTTCCAATATTACTGGCATCTCTAAACAACATATAATTTGAAGTAAATTGTAATGCTCTTTGTGCATTAATCTCAAAATAATCTATCCATGCATTGGCACTATTATCTGGATTGGTAAAATTATAACTAGCAGTTATGGTGCTTGAACTTACTGTTGCTGTATTGCTTAGGGTAGATATATTAGCATATATATCTGTATAGTCAGCACCAACAGTTGCTACATTATGTGTAAAAATACTTGTGCCATTCAAGCTTAAGTTTAGTTGAGAATAAGCTAATATAGATCTTGCAGCTATAACTGATTTTATTTTTACTGGAGTACTTGTAATTATATTAGGAAAATCAAATGGATAGCTCAAAGTGCTATTTACATTACTCATTTTTTCGCCATACCAATTACGTCCTGATTTAATTAAATTATTTCGATCATCTTCTTGTACCCCAAAATCATTAAAGCTTGTAACTAAAGTACCACCTATTGTTGATGCTTGAGTTGCAAATGTTTTTTTAGTGCCTCTATCAGTAGTAACATAATAATAAGACTTAGAATCATATAAGTTTTTACTATGTATGAAAGTATTATTGATAGTGTCATAAGTCCATACAATCGGTCCCTCTGCATAAAACACAAAATAATCACCAGATTCTAATTGTCCATTCCCATTGTTATCAACTGTTTTTATAGAAAGTTCTTTTAAGTCATCTACACGAGCATCTCCTGCTTTTAGTGGCAACATCGCTCCGCCTCTGCCAAATATACCTAAAGTATTAAAATTTAAATCGCTTGCAGAAATCCCCATCGTATTTACTAAAAAGTCATAATCAATTCTATAGACACCCGTATTTGGTATAGATACTTTATACCATTTGCCACTGGATAGAACAGAGTTAGATACAAAGCCTCTACTTCCACTTCCTCTCATATTCGAACTACTAAATGCACTTATACTATATTCTATATCACAGGAAGAAAGTAATTCGATTTGTCCACTTATTGGATTTCGTCTTATTGGATTAATCTCTAAGATGCCTTGAACATTTTTTTTGAAATAACTACTTATTATTTGAGCACTAAAGTCATTATTTAAAAATGAGTTTCCCTCAAATAACTCACCTGAATAAGAAATATAAACAGGATTTGTAATTATAGTATTAATAGTTCCTGCTCTGTTTAAATTTATTTTTGATTTATATTGAGCTATAAAATGGTTTTCATAAGTATTAATCCCATTATTTTGTAGGCTTAATACTTGAATGTTTTTTGTGTTCAATAGCGGTAAAGTATCTAATTTCGCTTTCCATTCAAGGTCAATGTGCAATTTTTCTGCAAATATTTCGTTTGATTTTATGAAAGTTGTAGCTATAAAAAGACAACAGATTATTTTTATGGTATAATAAGACTTCATATTAAAATTCGTTTATCGTAAAATTGCAACTGAATTATCTCCTTTTTTATGATTATAAAAGTAAGAGTAAAACGGCACATGTGGAACAATATTGTTAATGTTTAACAAGTTATTTAATTTTTTGTTGAAAAAGCACCTACATATTATAGTACTAATCATTTGTACATTAGACGTATTAAACGCACAAGACGTTGAGTATAGTCAATTTTTTTCATTACCCTTACACCTAAATCCCGCAATGGCAGGTACAGCTAATGCGCCTCGTTTTACCTTAGCTTATAGAAATCAATGGCCAAGCCTAGGGGCAGGTTTTAATGGCGGATTCGCCACATATGCAGGAGGCTATGATCAACATTTTGAGAAAATAAGAAGTAGCATAGGTCTTTGGGTGTCCTCAGACCGGATTTCAAATAATTTATGGGCTGCTAATAGCGTATCCTTAGCTTATGCTTATCAGTTAAGACTGAACAAAAAGATGGGACTTAGATTTGCTCTAGAAGGTTCATATACAAATAGGAGTATCGATTGGTATCAACTATTGTATGGAGATCAAATAGATCCACTAAAAGGATTTTATCAAAGTTTTAGAGTTCCTAATGCAACTTTAGAAATAACTCCTGATAATTTTAGTAAAAATATATTCGATATGGGATTAGGTGCATTATATTTTACTAATAAATACTATGCAGGTGTCACCGTACGTCATATTCTACGCCCAAAAGAAGCTATAACTAGTAGTGACGATTCTCGCATACCAATTAAATATAGTATACATGCAGGAGCCATTTTCCCATTTAAATTACGTAGAATCGAGAACATTTTCCTTTCCCCCAACGTATATTACGTCAGACAAAAAAACTTTAATCAAATAAGCCTAGGATTATTGTTAAATGTTAAAATTATTTATGGAGGTATTTGGTTTAGACACAATATTAAGAACTCAGATGCCGTTATTGTATTAGTTGGGCTTAGAAAAGGCATTTTTAGAGTAGGCTATAGTTATGATATTACTTTAGGTAAATTAGCCAAGGCTACAGGGGGGTCGCATGAGCTTACAATGACCTTCAGTATTGGAAAAGATGACAATTCACTTAATCCAAAAAACAGAAGTGGAATCTTATCTTGCCCTCAAATTTTAAAATTTTAAACAATTAGTATAGTTATTAACAAAAAATGTTTTAATTTAGCAGATTATTATAAACACAAAAACGAATTATGAAAAGACTGAATTATTTTCTGATATCAGCGGTTGGTATATCCCTCGCATTATTTGCAGGTTCTTGTGCCAAAGAAAAAAGCAGTATGACAGGTTGGGAAAATAACAATTCTAAATGGGGTGGCTTTGAAACCCATAAATACGAAGGTCAAGAAACTGGACCAGGCTTAGTACTTGTTGAAGGAGGTACATATGTAATGGGACACAACGAACAAGATGTCTTATTCGAACATAATAACGTTCCTAGAAGAGTAACAGTAAGTTCTTTCTATATGGATGAAACGGAAGTTGCCAATGTACATTATCGTGAATATTTATATTGGTTAGATAGAGTATATGGTACAGATTATCCTTCTGTTCTTAAAAAAGCAATGCCAGATACTTTAGTTTGGCGTGATGAATTAGCTTATAACGAACCTTATGTTGAGTACTACTTAAGACACCCAGCTTATAGTGATTATCCAGTTGTAGGTGTAAGTTGGTTACAAGCAACAGATTTCTGCGCTTGGAGAAGTGATAGAGTAAATGAAATGATATTGATTAGAGAAGGGGTATTAGAATTAAATCCTAATCAAGTGAATGAAGATAATTTCAATACTGAAGCTTATTTAGTTGGTCAATACGAAGGTATGGTGAAAAAACCATTGGTAGATTTAAATCCAAATAGCAGTGGTGAAAGAAAAGTAAGAATGGAAGATGGTATTTTATTGCCAATATATAGACTTCCTACTGAAGCCGAATGGGAATTTGCAGCTAAAGGTCTAATAGGTAATTTACCTTATAAGGATGAAGAGAGATTTTCTGATCAAAGAATTTATCCATGGAATGGTACAAGTACTCGTTATCCTAAAATTGGTACTTGGCAAGGGGATTTCTTAGCGAACTACAAAAGAGGTAACGGTGATAATATGGGTATCGCAGGAAACTTAAACGATAATGCAGATATTACTTCGCCTGTTCGTTCATTCTATCCAAATGATTATGGTCTTTATAATATGGCAGGTAATGTTAATGAATGGGTAATGGATGTTTATCGTCCTATGAACACTGCAGATATGAATGATTTCCGTTCTTTTAGAGGTAATGTATATAAAACTACTGTTCTAGATGCGGAGGGTGTACCAGTTGAAAAAGATTCTTTAGGTAGAATTACCAAAAGAGTTGTTCTAGCTGATGAAAACATCAATAGAAGAAACTATAAAAAAGGTGATGTTATCAATTTTAATGATGGTGATGATAACTCTTGGACAAAATATAATTATGGTAATGCTACATTAGTTGATGATAGAGCCAGAGTATATAAAGGTGGTGGTTGGAAAGATAGAGCATTTTATATCTCACCAGGTGCACGAAGATATTTGTCAGAAGAGTTAAGTACTGATGACATAGGTTTCAGATGTTGTATGGATCGTTTAGGTGCTCCAGCGGGTAATGATTCTAAAGCAGGTAATTACTTTAAAGGTGCTCCAAAAGGAAGAAAAAAATAAGATATTAATATGTCAAAAATTAAAAATCCCCTATACTAGTATAGGGGATTTTTTTATGTATAATGATTATTATTTATAAAAGGGAAACTATTAAAATCCAAATAAACCTGTTTTCTTTCTACGCGTAGTTGTACCTTTTAATCCCAATACTCCTAATAATCCTCTAGCTACTTCTTTTACTACAATTTGTGTCACTTTGCTTTCTGCAACTTTTTCAAAAGTTGATTTTTCTGCTTTTGTAGTATTTGATTTTTTTACTTCCTCTTCTGAAGTTTTTTCTTCTTCTTTCGCCACTGTAGCTTGTTGTATTTTGGCATTCAACATTTCAAACGCAGATTCTCTATCTATTTCTTCATTATATTTAGAAGCTATTTTTGATGTACCTACACAAGCGCTCAACTCAGCATCGGTAATCACATCCATACGTGTACGAGGTGCTATCATCATAGTATGAGCTAAAGGTGTAGGAATTCCTTTTTCATTTAAAACTGTAACTAAAGCTTCACCAATACCCAATTGAGTTAGTATGTCATCGGTTTTATAAAATGTTGTTATAGGATAATTCTCGGATGTTTTTTTAATGGCATCTCTGTCTTTTGGTGTGAAGGCTCGTAATGCATGTTGAATTTTCATCCCTAGTTGACTTAATACGGCGTCAGGAACATCTGTTGGATTTTGTGTACAGAAGAAAATGCCAACTCCTTTTGAACGGATTAATTTAATGATTGTTTCAACTTGATCTAGAAGTGATTTGGACGCTTCTTCAAAAATTAAATGGGCTTCATCTATAAATATCACTAATTCTGGATTGTCTTTATCACCACGTTCAGGAAATTTTTCATAAATTTCTGCTAATAAACATAACATAAATGTAGAGAATAACTTAGGCTTACTTTGAATATCTGCTAATCTTATAATATTAATTGTCCCCCGACCATTCTCATCTAATTTTACTAAATCTTCAACATCAAAACTTTTCTCACCAAAAAAAGTGTCTGCTCCTTGTTCTTCTATTTCTAATAATTTACGCATCACTGCTCCTACACTTGAAGTACTTACTAAGCCATATGCGTCTTCAACTTCTTTTTTTGCTTCATTCGAAATATATTGTAATGTTTTACGGAAGTCTTTAATATCTAATAATGGAAGTCCTTTATCGTCACAATACTTAAAAATCATTGATACTAATCCTGCTTGTGTATCATTCAATTCTAAAATTTTAGATAGTAATACAGGTCCAAATTCTGAAATGGTGGCACGCATTCTTACTCCTTTCTCTTTACTGATACTTAAAAATTCAGTAGTGAATTGAGTTGGAGTCCAATCTATTCCTGTCTTACTTGCTCGTTCCTGTATCTTGGGGTTGTCTGTTCCTTTTTGTGAAATGCCACTTAAGTCACCTTTTATATCCATCATTAATGTACTAACTCCATTGGCTGCCAATGATTCGGCCAAAGCTTGTAAAGTTTTTGTTTTGCCTGTACCTGTTGCACCTGCAACTAATCCATGTCTATTAAACATTCGTAAGGGGGCTTTTATATGCAATCCTTTTATTGGATTGCCATCTAATACAGCACCACCAAGGGTAATAGTAGTTCCTTCAAAATTATATCCTGCTTGAATAGCACTTGTGAATTCTTCAATATTTGCCATGTTGAATCTTATTTTTTGTAATTTAGTCCTCCAAAAGTAAAGCTATAAAATATTTTAAGATGAAAAAACTTCTATTATTTTTTGTTACATTTTACATATATATACAATCAACTAATGCAACTATATACCATGTTTTATATTTAGGAAATAGTTTAACTTATGTAAATGATGTACCCAGTTTAGTAAATCAAATTGCTATTAGTAAAGGGGATACTATTATATGGGACCAAAATACTCCAGGGGGTCATCAACTAGCCCAACATGCAGCTAACCCAACATCACTATCTAAAATTAGTGCTTATAAATGGGATATTGTAGTGATTCAAGCACAAAGTCAACAAACAGCTTTTCCTGACGGACAACTCGAGCTTGAGGTCTATCCTCCTTGTAAGTTTTTGGTAGATAGTATTCATAGAAATAATCCTTGCACTCGTGTGATGTATTATATGCCAGCAGGATGGAAATATGGCGACAATATGAATTGTGCTGGATTTCCTGATATATGTACTTATGAAGGTCAATTTGCACGTATCAGACAAACACACTTAAATATGATTGATAGTACAGACGCTTCCATCATTCCATCAGGAGTTTCTTATAGAGTGTCGCGTTTACAAGATAGTACACTCGATTTATGGAGCAGTGATAATGTACATCCTTCAATGGCTGGCTCTTATTTAACAGCATTAAATATGTATGCAAGCTTTACAAAAAAAGCAACTTTTGGTTCAAGTTATATTCCTACAGGACTAACTGCTATGAATACGGAATACTTGCAAAACATAGCTGATACTGTGGTTTTTGATAGTATGAGTAGATGGAAATTAGATAGAATGCCTCCAGTAAATAGCGTTGTAAATTTCAATTCGTATTATACTTGGGGAGATATGGGCGAATATAATAGATTTCGCATAAGTCATGATAGTACAACTGATTCATTGTTTTATATAGTTAACATTATGGATCTTATGGGAGATACAATAAATAATTTAATTGTAGGTGCTCCAAATGATACAACCACATTCTATGTAAATTTATATGATACCCTTAGTTGTTATTTTATAGGTAGTATCTCTCAAGTTCATATCGGAGCTTGTAAAAATGATACTTTAACTCAAAATTATAATTGGGCTTGTGAAGGAATTGCAGAAAATAATTTTATAAATATTTTTTCGCTTTACCCAAATCCTTCAAGTGATAAAATAATGATAGAAAAGAAAGAAAATTTAAATAAAAATTATCACATAGAAATTATAGATATCAGAGCTAGAAAAATACTAGAATCTGGTTTTGACAATTATACTCAATTAATTGATATTAGTGCATTAAGCAAGGGGATGTACTATATTGTTTTAAAAGATGAATTAAATACTTACATAAGTAAATTTATCAAAGAGTAGAAACATTTATTTACTTTTAGTATCCTCCATAAACTTTTTTATATATAATCTCATGGCTTCATTTGGCAATTGAGCTAAATGTGTATTTATGAAAACCCTATCTTCTATTTTGTTTTTATTATATCCTAATGCGGGGGGTAAATTTACTTGGATGCTATAACGTATAAACCGAATTTCTACGTCGTCTTTTGATGCTGCAATCGCTTCTTCAATCATTTTTTTACCTTGTAATACTAAAGGTGTTTTTTTAGCTACTACTACAAATCTAGCCATAGTAATCGTTATCCCTCCTTTATATGCTTTTAACTTTTGATTCGCTAAAACAATTTCTTTCTCAAAAAGATGATACCACTTTTCACAAATAAGTTGATTGTCTACCGCTTTTGAATATTCTTTACGTATTTCGTCTAGTTTAATAGTTTGAGCGGATAGCTTACAAATGCTAATGCTGATAATCACTAAAAAAATGGTGAATGGTTTTTTCATATATAAATCTGTTGTAAAATTAATGCCATTTAATAGAAAGGTGTAATAAATAGTTATATACTATTAGATTCACTATTTAATTAATGTCCTGGAATATGATTATCCTTAGTTTTTAGTTCTAATTACTTTTAGTAACTTAGCACCTATAAATTTATAAATTATGAAAAATATAAGTGTTATTGGTGCTGGTACGATGGGAAATGGAATAGCTCAAGTTTTTGCACAAAGTGGATTTAACGTAATATTAATAGATATTAGTGCAGATGCACTTACAAAAGCTTTGGCTAATATTGAGAAAAATGCAGATAGATTAGTTGCTAAAGGAACCATAACTGAAGATATCAAAAAAAATACATTAGCTAACATTACTACTCAAACAGATACCGCTATCGGAGTAAAAAATGCAGATTTAGTTGTAGAAGCAGCAACTGAAAATATTGACTTGAAATTGAAGATATTTCAAGTAATGGATGAACATGCTCCAGTAAATAGTATTCTAGCTACAAATACGTCTTCTATCTCCATAACAAAGATTGCAAGTGTAACGAAACGTGCAGATAAAGTAATCGGTATGCATTTTATGAATCCAGTTCCAGTAATGAAATTGGTTGAAGTAATCAGAGGTTATGCAACAAGTGATGAAGTTTGTACACAAATAATGGAAATGAGTAAAACTTTAGGCAAAATTCCTACTGAGGTGAATGATTATCCTGGTTTTATTGCAAATAGAATATTAATGCCAATGATTAATGAGGCTATTTATTCCTTATATGAAGGGGTAGCTGGTGTGAGCGAAATAGATACGGTAATGAAGCTTGGTATGGCTCATCCTATGGGACCATTACAATTAGCAGATTTTATAGGTTTAGATGTATGTTTGTCAATTTTAGATGTATTATACAAAGGATTTGGAAATCCTAAGTATGCCCCTTGTCCTTTACTTGTAAATATGGTTACTGCAGGTTATAAGGGTGCAAAAACAGGGGAAGGGTTTTATAAGTATGAAGCAGGTAATAAAGAATTAGTGGTTTCTAAAATGTTTACTAAATAATAAATATTGAAAAATAGTTTTTTTTTATTCATTCTTTTCTTTGTAAGTCATTTAAGCTTTGCTCAAAAAAATGCTTATTATGATTTTTATTTTAAAGGCAAACAGTTTCTTGAAATGAATAATCTAGATTCAGCTTCCATCATGTTTGCTAAAAGTTTAGAATTAGATAAAAATTTTGGAAGTACATATTATCAATTAGGAAATATTTATTATAAAAAAAATCAATTTGACACCGCCATTATTCAATATGATAAAGCTTTATCAATAGATACTAGTTTAGCTGTTTTTTATCTCATGAAAGGATCTGCTTTATATGAATTAAAAAAATATAATTATGCATTAGAAGTACTAGACCTTTGTTTGCAGAAAGACCCTAAAAATTTAGATGCTTTATACAAAAAAGGAATGTGCTATTACCAGCAGAATAAAATTGAACAATGTATTCCTTTAATGATAGAAATCTTAGCGATTGATGAAAAAAATGCAAAAGCCAATAAAAATTTAGGGAGTATTTATTATAAGCAAAATAAATATAATGAAGCAATCAATTACTTTGAAAAAGTGGTTGTATCCGAACCATTTAATATTGAATTATTAAATGTTTTAGCTGTATGCTATGAAAAAGTAGGTTTGTCTGAAAAAGCCAATGACACATATCGTATTATTGAAAAGTATAATCCTCAAGATCCTTTAATGGAGTTAAGTATTGCGGAAAATAAAATCAAACAAAATGATTTTAGTGGTGCTAGAGCGATTTATTATAGCACCATAAATCGATTTGAAGATAAAGGAATTATATACTATTATATTGGGAATACCTACTATAATGAAAAAAAATATGATAGTGCTTTAATTCAATATAATGTAGTTTATCAAAGTAATCACACACCAATTGTTGGTATTGAAGAGCTAATTGGTAATAGTTATTATTATTTAGGAGATTATATTAATGCAATTAGTTTTTACGATAAAGTACAAACTAAAAAAAATACACCTGAAATCAATAATCTAATTGGCTTGTCATATCTAAAGTTGAATAGTTATATTAAATCAAAATTATATTTTAGACAAGCAATTTTACTCGATAAATATTTTGGAATAGCATACTTTAATTTAGGAACAGTTAATTATATGTTGAATGAATACGAAGAGGCTGTAAATAACTTATTAAAAGCAAGTGAACTCATAAATGAAGATGCTGATATATTTAAATATTTAGCAAAATCGTATGGTAAATTAAATGATAAATCTAATGCTATATTGTATTTTAATAAAGCTGTTCAAATAAATCCAGATGCTAATGACGTATTTCAATTAGGTGTCTTGTATTATGAAATGAATCAGTATGATCAAGCTATACCACAATTTGAATCTGCTTTAAATAAAGGAAACGATAGAAGCATTACATTGTTTAATTTAGCGCTATGTTATTATGGTTTAAAAAATTATAATGAAGCATTACAACTCTTTACTGAATCTGCAACTGATTCAAAAGATGAAAAACTATTGTATTATAATATAGGTAATTGTTATTTACAGTTGAAAGATTATAAAAATGCAATATTGAAATTAGAACAATGTATAGCACTAGATATGAATTATGCTAAGGCTTATTATTTACTAGGTTTTGCTAAATATAATACGAATAAATTACACGATGCCAAATCAGCATTTATTAGAGCTCATCAATTAGATCCATCTCTTGAGATGCCTGATATGATTAAATAATTTTTAGATACCATTCATCATGATAATATATAATCCGAAAGATTGGTTTACGATTATTTTTAAAATGCATAAAGCAGATACTTTCCAAAAGTTAAAGTATATGCTAATTACTATTACCATCTATTCACTTATAATTGCTTTTGTTGAACAAGAGTTATTTCATGTGAAAGAAAGTTCATTGATAAAAAACACATCTCTTGTGCATACATTATTAGGTTTTGTTTTATCATTACTATTAGTCTTTCGTACAAATTCTGCGTATGATAGATGGTGGGAAGGTAGAAAATTGTGGGGTACATTAACTAATAATAGTAGAAACTTAGCGTTGAAGTTAGATGCTATTTTAGCAAAAGAGGATAATGAAAACAGACAATTTTTTATTCAAAATATTTCTAATTTTTCCTATGCTTTATCTTATCATTTACTCTCAGAAAAAACCAGAATGATGTTAAGTGAAGATGTTCATGAAGATATTCATCAGATTTTAAAAGAAGCCCATCCTCCTATTTATGTGACTCAATTGATTATGAATAAAATCTATTTTTTAAATAAAAAGTCAATTATTTCTAAGGATCAATTGTGGATGCTAAATGAAGAATTAAAAACATTTATGGATGTTAGTGGTGCATGTGAAAGAATTAAAAATACTCCTATTCCATTTTCTTATTCCTTGTTTATTAAAAAATTTATTTTTATTTATATTTCTACACTTCCAATAGGCTATGTAACTATGTTAGGTTATTGGGTGGCTCCATTAGTTGCTTTTGCATTTTATGTGTTAGTGAGTTTAGAACTAATAGCCGAAGAGATAGAAGACCCTTTTAATATGGATGATAATGATATTCCAACATCTAAGTTAGCATCTAACATAAGTTTACATGTGAAAAATATTTTAGTAACAGATTAGTTTAAATAATTATATTCTTCTTTAATTCTATTTTTATAGTGCGTTAAGCATTCATATTTATTGTGTATGATAGCTATAATTGTGTTTAGTTTGTCTAAAACAATGATTAAATTTTCATTCAATTATAAGATCCCTTTTAGTTTATAAATGCTTGATATTAATACACAATTTAACAATTTTATAAGATCAAGTACTTAAATGAGCTCGATACTTCGTATTTTTGTATGTACCTTTGTATACCTTTTAAAGGAACGTAAAAAACAATGATAGAAAAGTTAGCGAAATTACAAGATAAGTTTGAAGAAATTGAGAAAAAATTAGGCGATCCTGAGTTGATTAGCGATATGAAACGCTATAAACAAATGAATAAAGAATATAGAGATTTAGAGCCTATTGTTAAAGCATATAAATCATATAAAGAATCTATAGATACTCTTGCATTTGCAAAAGAGGTGCTTAATACAGAGAAAGATGATGAAATGAGAGATATGGCTAAAGAAGAAATTTTAGCTAGTGAATCCAAAATTGCGGCACTAGAAGATGAAATTAAATACTTGTTGATTCCTTCGGATCCAGAAGATGAACGTAATGCTATTGTTGAGATTCGTGCAGGTACAGGTGGAGACGAAGCGTGTATTTTTGCAGAAGATTTAATGCGTATGTATACTAGGTATTGCGAAACTAAAGGTTGGCAAGTAGCTATAATGGATGAAACACCAGGTGGAGTAGCTGGTTATAGAGAGATTATTCTAGAAGTAAAAGGAAATAATGTATACGGCGAAATGAAGTATGAAAGTGGTGTACATCGTGTTCAACGAGTTCCTAAAACTGAAAGTCAAGGGAGAGTACATACAAGTGCTGCAACCGTGGCTGTTTTACCTGAAGTTGATGAAGTAGATAACGTGGAGCTAAATCCAGCAGATATTGAAATGCAAACTTCTCGATCAGGTGGTGCAGGGGGGCAAAACGTAAATAAAGTAGAAACTAAAGTACAATTAACTCATAAGCCTACAGGGATTGTAGTTGTTTGTCAAGTTGAACGTTCGCAGCATGGTAACCGTGAACGTGCTATGCAAATTCTACGGACTAAATTATATGAAATTGAACTCGAGAAACATTATGGCGATATCGCGGCTAAGAGAAAAACTTTAGTGAGTACTGGCGATCGTTCTGCTAAAATACGAACATATAATTGGCCTCAAGGTCGAATAACTGATCATAGAATTAATATGACTGTTTATACTCTAGATGCTTTTGTTAATGGCGATATTCAAGGGATGATAGATTCATTAAAAATGGCTGAAAACGCTGAAAAACTTAAAGAAGGTATTTCTATTTAATATAATAATTAGTAAAAAAATGGATAAAAAAATATCTACAGATAAAGCTCCTAAACCAGTAGGTTTATATCCTCACTCTCGTAAAGTTGGCAATCTTTTATTTCTCTCAGGTATTGGTCCCCGAGAAGCAGGTACAGATAATATTCCAGGATTAACTTTTGATAAATTTGGAAATTATGCAAGCTTTGATTTTGAATCACAATGTAGAAGTGTTTTTGAAAATGTACGAATCGTATTAGAAGAGAGTGGAAGTAAATGGGATAATTTAGTGGATGTTACGGTGTTTTTAACAAATATGAAAAGAGATTTTCAAACGTATAATAAATTATATGCAGAATATTTTAAAGATGCTCAACCCTGCAGAACTACAGTTGAAATAAATAGCTTACCAAGTCCTATTTGTATTGAGTTGAAATGTATTGCTACTATTGAATCTTAGTTACCAAAGTTCATTCCCTTTATATTTCCTATGTTTTTGTAAAATGGTAAATCCTTCTTTTTTAGTAAGAGTTTTATAGTGCAATTGATTCATATTATAACTTGCTATCTCAAACATATTTTTCCAATGATAAATTAGTATTGACAAACCTTTCCAAAAAGGCAAATTAGGAATGTACATGTCAATCGGTTCTGCTCCAACACCATTCAATTCTATGATGTCGTAATTTCCTGCTAGCAAGCCTTCTATATTATCATACATAATATCATATCGTCCATAATTAAATCCAATAATAGTTTCGCTAATATTAATGAATAATTGTTCAATCTTGTTGGAAGTGTCTTCTATGTTGAAGAAAATAGCTCCTTTACTATGATTGGCATTATCAATTAAAACAAACTCTTCTCCACTATTTAAAATAGTATTTAATTTATTCCCCCATCGTTCTTTTAGTCTATCCAATTGTAAGTAGGCTCTGGGTTTTTTAAATATTAGCTCAACTATAGTATGTATACCATCACCTCTTATACTTAATAAAGTTTTGCCAACGATAGAGCTACAATAGAAGTTATTAGTTGAAACATCACGAATGCAAAATACACTTAATTCATTTTTATAGTGACTAAAATCTTGTATAAGATATTCAAATTGGGCTAAATCATGATATTTTTTGAGATCATCAAAATGATGAATTTTTTTAATACCAAATCCTCTCTCACCTATTGATGGCTTTACAATACACGGATACGTGATAGTTAGTTGCTGAATGTTTGTATCAGGGTTAATCAACTGATAAGCTGGATATGAATTTTTAGGTAATAACTTATACATTTCAGTTTTAGTATTGCCAAAAAATCCTCCATTATACATACAAGGATTAACAGCAGTAAAATAAAACCATTTACGTAAACGTATTACATTAAATAGATAATAGAAATAGATTGGCAGGTAAATGATGCTCCATGGCCAAAACTCCCAGTTACTGACTATTATGTAATATTTTTTGAATAAATGTCTCATCGTTAATTCGAATGCAAATTAACCACATTGCGCTTTAAATATTGTAATTTTGTAAGATGTTTTATAATCGAAAATTTGCTATATATACTTTAGGATGTAAATTAAATTTCTCTGAAGGTTCAGCTATTAGTAGAAATCTAGTATCAAACGGATTTCAACATGTAGATTTTAGTGAAATTGCAGACTATTATATTATTAATACATGCTCTGTTACAGAAAATGCAGATAAAAAATGTAAAGCTTTAGTACGTCAGATATTAAAGAAAGCTGAGCAAGCCAAAGTTATCGTAATTGGTTGTTATGCTCAGTTAAAACCAGAAGAAATTGCATCAATACCCGGTGTTACAATGGTTTTAGGAGCTAATGAAAAATTTAATATAGCATCGCATTTACTGCAAATAGATGAACAAACATCCAAAATTATTACTAGCGATATCAAAGATGTTAATTTTTATGCTCCATCATTTTCTTTCGGTGAGAGAACACGTTCATTTTTAAAAATTCAAGACGGATGCGATTATTTCTGCACTTTTTGTACAATTCCACTGGCGAGAGGTAGAAGTAGAAGCGCAAGTATACAGAAAACAGTAGAGATTGCCCAAGAAATTGCACAAACTGGTGTAAAGGAAGTAGTTATTACTGGAGTTAATATTGGTGATTTTGGTAAAACAGAAGATGGTAAAAAGAGAACTTCTGAAAATTTATTTCAACTTATTCAAGAGTTAGATAGAATTGAACAAATTGATCGTTGGAGAATATCCTCTATAGAACCAAATTTACTAAATGAAGAAATTATTGAATTTGTTGCCAGTTCTAATAGTTTTATGCCTCATTTTCACATTCCTCTTCAAAGTGGTTCAGACACCATTTTAAAAGCGATGCATCGTAAATATGATACGACCTTATATAAAAACAGAATTGCTAAAATCAAAACATCTATGCCTCATGCTTGTATAGGTGTTGATGTAATAGTAGGTTTTCCAGGTGAAACAGAAGAAGAATTTTTGAAGACGTATCATTTTTTAAATGAATTAGACATTTCTTATTTACATATCTTTACTTATAGTGAAAGGGATAATACAAATGCAATAAAATCTAAAGAAATTATTCCTATAGAAGAAAGACGTCGTCGTAATGAGATGCTACGCATTTTAAGTGAGAAAAAAAGAAACGCATTCTATGAACAACATCTGAATTCAATACGTACTGTTCTATTCGAATCAGAAAATGATGAAGGTTATATGCATGGATTTACAGATAATTATATAAAAGTAAAAACAAAATATGATGCAACACTTTGTAATGAAATAAAAGAAGTAGTTATAGAAAAACTATTGCTTGGTGGATTTGCAGGTATTACATTTGAAAATGAAGAAATTAAAGCATGATTTTTATACCATAAATTAATACTATGTGTTATCCATCTTTTTACGATTTATTCTATCAACTATTTGGTGTAAAAATTCAATTGTTTAAACTGTTTCATACTTTCGGTTTTTTTGTAGCAATGGGCTTTATTGTTGGGATATTTATTTTAAAAAAAGAATTACAACGAAGAGAAAAATTAGGATTGTTTCAGCTTAAATATCAAAAAGTAATTTATGGTGCGCCATTTAATTATACAGATCTTATATTTCCTGCAATACTTGGCTTTTTAGTAGGATGGAAGAGTATAGGTGTATTCCAAAATTTAGAAATCGTAGGAGATGAACCAGTAAAATATTTTTTCTCTCTAAATTATGGGAATATTTGGTTAGGTTTTATAATTATGGCCATTTTTATTGCATATGAATATTATTCGCTTAAAAAAGAAGAGAAAGAAAAACCTGAAGAGAAAATAGAACCTATTTTACCAAGTAGTTATACAAGTATGATTATGTTCATTACTGCAATTGCTGGTGTATTTGGCTCCAATTTGTTTAATAGTTTAGAACATCCATCACAACTAAAAGATTTATTTACCGATCCATCTAGCTTAGTAAGTGGATTGAATATTTTTGGGGGATTAATCAGTGCAGCTATAGCGATATTTATTTTCGCTTATGTAAAAAAAATACATATAGCTCACTTATTTGATAGTATGGCACCTGCGTTTTTAGTAGCGTATGCTGTTGGAAGGTTAGGTTGTCAAACTGCGGGTGATGGTTGTTGGGGGGTGCCTCATACAGATGCTAAACCTGCTTTTATACCACAAATTTTATGGGCATGGGATTATAAAAATAATATCATTCATGAATGTGATCCATATCAAGGTCAAGTTGAAGGAATTCCAGTGCCCGAATGCAATACAGCACAACTAATTCAGCCAGTATATCCAACTCCTATTTATGAGTTTTTTCTTGCTTCCATACTTGGTTTAATCTTATGGCTAATGAGAAAACGATTGACACATTTTGCAGGCGCACTAGTTTCACTCTTTTTTATTATGGCAGGTATAGAAAGAATTTTAATTGAACAAATTCGGGTAAATGAAAAAGCTAATTATTTTGGATTTCAACTTACACAAAGCGAATTTATTTCTATTTTGTTTATAGTATTTGGACTTGGATTAGGGATTTTCATCTATAATTTCTATAAAAAAAAATCAATTTCATAAATGGCAAAATCATTTAGAAAAAAAAATACACATAGTATTGATAAAATAGGATTGCCACCAGGTACTTTAAAATTAATTGGGAAACAAGACGATCATCCTTTAGTACAGTTGATCCAGTATAATCTAGATTTTCAGAAAATTACACAAGTTGCTGATATTGATGACATCAAAATTATTGATGATGGAACGGTTGTTAATTGGATAAAAATTGTAGGATTAAATAGTAACGTGATTGAAAAAGTGGGACGCAAATTCGATTTTCATAATTTAATGCTTGAAGATATACTAAATTCAGAACAAAGACCAAAAACTGATGATTTTAAAGAGTATATATATTTTGTATTGAAAAAAAATGATTATGAAAACAACTGTTTGATTACTCAACAAATTAGCTTTGTCTTAGGACGTAATTTTGTGATTTCAATAGAAGAAAAACAAACAGATACGTTTCATCCAATCATTGATAGAATTATACAGGATAAGGGATATATACGCTCCAATCAAAATGATTATCTATTATATGCATTAATAGATATAACAATTGATAATTATTTTGTGGTAATTAATTCAATTGACAATGACATAGAAAAAGTTAGAGACTTAACTGAAAATGTTACAGATAGCAATAAACCTTTAATTGCAATACGTCAAATTAAAGATGATTTAAATTATTTAAGAAAGTATATATTGCCTACTAAAGAGGCAGTATATAAATTAGAGCGACTTGAAACGGACTTAATATGTGAAAATACAGATAAATTTTTGCGTGACTTAAATGATCATATTAATCTAATATCAGAAAACCTAGAAGTATATAAAGATACCATTATTGGTATCAGAGAAGATTATGTAAGTAATATTAATCTCAAGATGAATAATGTTATACAATTACTTACAATTATATCATCCATCTTTATCCCTCTTACATTTATTGCAGGTATTTATGGTATGAACTTTAAATATATGCCCGAATTAGAAATGCATTATGGATATTATTATGCAATTGGGTTTATGATTTTATTAGCTGTGATACTTTTTGTGTATTACAAAATCAAAAAGTGGGTGTAAATTATGAGGCTCTTAATTTAAATCCAAAAGTTAAAACGATATTATCTTTAATGTTTTTTGTAATAACCGCATCTTCACCATAAGAATAATAACTATAATAAGGACTAAAATAATTTTTCTGCACACTTCTAACCCAAGCAATATCAATACTGATTCTTTTGCCTCTGTAACCAGCACCAGCACTAAAAGTTTGACGTGCTAAGTTTGCATCTCCTACAGCCACATTAGGCTTAAATGGAGATAATGCAATAGAATAACCTCCTCTAATTCTCCAAACTTTATAAGCTAATTCTATTCCAGCTCTTATATTATGTGATATTCTATATTTTGAATTAATTAAAGTATCATTTACATAATTATTGAAATCTCTATTTTGATTGCCAAAATTGAATTCGTTTTTAGTATAGTTTACTAATTCATAATCGATTGAAATAAAACCATATTTATCGAAAAACCCACTAATGCCTGCATTAAATCTAAATGGTTGTCTGTAGCTATAATCAAATGCTCCTATAGGCGATTCAGTATTATATAATGAGCTATCCGTTTGATGTGACATAGTATAAGAATATTTATCTCGTAAACTAAAATATGTTGGTGTAGATATGGAAGCACCTATACTAAAATATTTAATAGGTTTATAAACTAATCCAAATTTACCATTAAAGCCAACTCCTTCAGTTTTTGTGATAGCATTGTATTCAAATTTTTTGAAACCAGCAATACTATCTTTGTAATCTTCTTCTGTATACAAATAATCTTTACTATAAGTCAAATATGGCATTCCAACTGAAGCACCCACAAATAATTTGTCCCATAAATTAAATCCCAATTGTAAACTTAAATCTGTAATTCCACCATTTGTTCGAATTGTTCCAGTTTGTTTTTTAGAATATATGCCAATCATTGAACTGGTATAAATATCTCGTAATGGATCATAATTGATTAGTTGTGATTGATATGCCATAATCATTTCAGGATACAAACTGTAATTATCGAAGGTTATATTTCCAGGTGCAATATTTTCTTGATTGAGGAAAACTCTATAAGCATCTACCAATGAATTAGTATCATTAATTCCTTCAAAGTATGATTGGCTATTAAAGTCAGCAATTCGTGAAGCAGAAAATCCTAAGGCAAAACCTTTTAATATGTCTGATTTTCCAGTAATTTTTTCATGCGGTTTATTTCCTCCTAAACTAGTAGCAAATACCATTGATAAGTTATTTCCTATAAAACGAATTCTATTATCAGTATTATTGTATTTATTTAAAAAATTGGTTTCGCCACGTAAATTTAATAAACCGATACTACCACTAACTTCAGAGCTTCTATATGTTGCAACAATTGCAGGATTAATAGAAATACCACCTGCATCAGGACCTACAGAACAAAATGCACTACCTACACCAATACTTCTAGCTGTGCCATTATACTGATACATACTATACATTATAGATTCATTGTCATAACTGAGTTGAGCCCAAGATTGAGTAATAATGAAAAAACTTAGTATGGCACTTATGATAATTTTTTTATCCATAATTTTTATTTTATAATAAACAAATTCCAATTTATCTAATAAATTGGAATTTGTAATGTCGATTAAAATCTTTTTGGTGAAGTGGTTGGTCCCATTTTACTTCCCCCTATAGATGGTGAAGTTGTTGGATTTGGTCTTGTTATAGGAGCATTATTGTATGTTGGTGTAGTTGTTTGACTTGGTCTAGTATATGTATTTGGGTTATTATTCGAATTATTATAGGTTGGAGTCTGATTTACTTTAGGAGCAGGATTGTTATTTTCATATACCTTAGGACTATTATTATAATTGTTTGTTGAATTAGTAGTATTAGGTTTATAGGTTGGATTCGAATTGGTATTTGAAGGATATGTAGTAGTTGTATTAGGTTTATTATAATTGTTATTAGTGTTATTATTATATTGACCTGTTCTATCTACATTCGTATTTGTTGGATCATTCGTGTTTTCTTCCGACCATCTTTGCCATGCATTTTGTTTAGGACTTGTGGTTGTAGTATTCTTAGTAGTTTCAATTTTATTTGGATTACTATTGGTATTAATATTTGGATTAGTTGTAGAAGAATTTGTACCAGATCTTTCGATAACAGTTATCGTATTACCAGATTTTGTAGTAGTAATAGAATTGCCATTATTTGTAGTTGTAATAGTATTTCCATTTGTACGATCAATTTGGATCCCTTCTTTAGGGATAGTATTTACAACAGGTTTAGTGCTAATGCTTGTGTTATTATTTGATTGTGTTAATATTGGTTTTGGTGTGGTTGGATTGGTGCCTGTTGTAGGAACTGCAATTTCATGATAGTTGTTTATAGCATTTTGAGTATTTTCATTACTTGTATTATTATTCATATCATTCATTTCACGTCTTGGTCCCCACATTCCATAGCCTCCATTATTATACCAACCATTATTATATCCATTGTAATAAGCGCTATTTAATCCATCATAATAACCATTCCAATATCCATTATTATATCCATTCCAATAATTATTATATCCGTTATTCCAATAATTTGCATGATAATTTTGATAATGCCACATATATGGATCGTAATATGGACTAAAGCAAGGACTATAACTTCCCCAATTATTACCCCATCCCCAATTATTGCCACATCCATAATTCCAATTGTTGTACCCAGACCAAGAATTCCAACTATACATATAGTTAGAGAGGAAAATGCTACTATTCCAACCCCAAGGATTTAAATCATAGAAATAATAATTAGTATACCATGGATCCCAATAATTGTATCCCATAGTACGTGTATTGTAATATCTTCTTAAATGTGATGTATAATAATAATCGTTGTAATCATCATAATCCTGTGTATAATAATTATTCGTTATATATGTATTTCCATTACCATCTGTCTGAGAATTAGATGCCCCATCATAATTCATGGCAGGTGAATCGTTTTGATTTGTTCCTTCAGTAGCAGATTGTGACTGATTTACAGGTTCTTGATAGATAGTAGTAGAATGTTTATCAGGATCATAATAAACATCATCATATTGTGCTTTAAGTGTGTAGGATAGTAAGCTGAAAATTAAGATAATAAACCAGGATATTGTTTTCATTTTTTACTAAATTGATTTTATAAATTTAAACTAAATTATTCTTAATTAGTTCGAATGTTGTTCACTAATAAATAATTTTAACAAATCTCATTTTTAGTTTCGTTATATAAGAATTCAAGGTTAAATTTGCAATTCATTAAATACAACGTAATTTAATAAAATTAGTTGCTTCTAATTAATCAAATAGCATACCAATATATATGTCAAATAAGAAAATTAGTTCAAGGGAAGAAGATTATTCACAGTGGTACAATGATTTAGTTATACGAGGTAATCTTGCAGATTATTCATCCGTTAGAGGATGTATGGTCATTAAACCTCATGGATATGCCATTTGGGAAAACATGAAAGATGCGCTAGATAAGATGTTTAAAGATACGGGACATGTAAATGCCTATTTTCCATTATTTGTTCCAAAACACTTATTTGAAGCAGAAGAAAAAAATGCAGAAGGATTTGCTAAAGAATGTGCTGTAGTAACTCATTATCGATTAAAAAATGATCCAGATAATCCTGGTAAATTAATTGTGGATCCTGAGGCGAAATTAGAGGAAGAATTGATAGTTCGTCCAACATCTGAGGCTATAATTTGGAGTACCTATAAAAATTGGATTCAGTCTTATAGAGATTTGCCACTATTAATTAATCAATGGGCCAATGTAGTAAGATGGGAAATGCGTACTAGACTATTTTTACGTACTGCAGAATTCTTATGGCAAGAAGGACATACAGCACATGCATCAGCAGAAGAGGCTATAGAAGAAACGGAACGTATGTTGGAAGTTTACGAAACTTTTGCAAGAGAATTTATGGCCTTACCTGTATATAAAGGAGTAAAACCAGAGCATGAAAAATTTGCAGGAGCTGAAAAAACCTATACGATTGAGGCAATGACTCAAGATAAACAAGCTATACAAGCAGGTACTTCACATTATTTAGGTCAAAATTTTGCAAAAGCTTTTGATGTGAAATTTCAAAATAAAGAAGGTGGTGAAGAATATGTATATGCAACATCATGGGGTGTATCCACTAGATTGATTGGTACATTAATAATGGCTCACAGCGATGATGATGGATTAATATTACCACCCAAATTAGCTCCAATTCAAGTAGTTATAATTCCATTATTTGTGAAAGATGCAGCTGTAAATGCTATGCTAATTGAAAAAGCACAAGAGCTTAAAAATCAATTATTATCACATAATATCAAAGTGAAAATTGATTTAGATGAGAGTAAAAGACCAGGATTCAAATTTGCTGAGTATGAGTTATTAGGTATGCCAGTTCGTGTAGTAATTGGTCCAAGAGATTTAGAACAAGGCAAACTTGAAATTTGCAGAAGAGATACGAAAGAAAAATATCTTTGTGATTTAACGAATGTAGACCTACATATAAAAGAGTTGTTAGTTGACATTCAGCAAAGTATATACGATAAAGCATTGAAATTTAGAACAGATAATACATTTGAAGTAACTGATTATGAAGGATTTAAAGAAGTAATACAACATAAAGGAGGTTTTGTTATAACATATTGGGATGGATTAGAAGAAACGGCAAATAAAATCAAAACAGAGACTAAAGCTACTATTCGATGTATATTAGAAAATAATGAAGATTCGAGTAAAATATGCGTATATTCAAAAAATATAGCTAAGCATAAAGTAATATTTGCTGAAAATTATTAAATTTGTAATTATGAAAAAGTTAATATTATCATTAATACTAGTTTGTACGGTAGTATATACAATTACGTCTTGCAGAAAAGCAGATCAAAGAACTCGTTTCACATATTACTTTATTGATAACCAAACGACTAGTAATTTAAGAGTTGTCCCATCTATTTTATCTTCTACATCTGATATATATTGTGATAATTGTATTGTTGAAGCTAATTCGATTAATCAACTAGCGTCAAATATTACTACTGTAGGGGATACTCCTCCATATGAAACCTTTGATAAAATTAGTATTTATAGAAATGATACTCTTAAAATGGTATTACAAGATTCATCACTTATTCATTTTCCTTGGAAAAAAGTTGTTCAGACAGAGACAATAACTGATTATACCCTTACAATTACCAATTTATAATTTTTAAAATGAAGCTATTATTAAATTATTTTCATTAAATATTTGGTTTATAAAATAAACTAGTTTATGTTTGCATCCTATTTATAATTAAAACTAAAAAAAACGATATGGAAAATAAAGAATTTAACTCGGAAAAAAGCCTAGAAATAATTAGTGAGATGATTGCAAGTACACGTAATAAATTTGCAGAAGATGGGTTTCACTTTTTATTATGGGGTATAATAATAGTAATTTGTTGTCTTATTCAATTCATAATGATTGAATTTATGCAAATGCTAGGAGAAAGTAACTATGTATGGATACTAATGCCATTTGTTGGTGGCCCAATTTCTATGTGGTATGGAGCAAAACATAGAAAAGCACAAAAAGTAAAAACCTTAATAGATGAATTTTATAAATATATTTGGATAGGATTTGGAGCAAGTATGTTTTGTACTATTTTTTTAAGTGTTAGTTATAATCATACACCTACACCTTTTATATTAATACTTATGGCATTTGCTGTATATATAAGTGGAGTGGTATTGAAATTTAAACCTTTAATTTATGGATCTATTATATTTTGGTGTAGTTCAATTTTAATATATTTTATGCCATCAGATGCTTATCAACTATTATTATTTGCAATAAGTGTTATATTGGGATATATCATTCCGGGTTTTCTATTAAGAAATACGCAAAAAACAAGTATGAATGTTTAAGCCATTAAATCCTTTACTGCACTCGGAGTTACGATTAGCTGTTATGTCTCTATTAATTGGTGTTAAGGAAGCTGAGTTTTCTTTTATTAAAGAAAAAACTGGGGCTACCTCAGGTAATTTAAGTGTACAACTAAGTAAATTGCAAGAGGCGCAGTATATAAAAATTGAAAAATCTTTTAAAGATAATTATCCATTAACAAAATGTTCAATCACAGTTATAGGAATTAAAGCATTTGAGGAATATGTTGAAATACTTAAATCATATATTAAAAAGTAATACTTTTAACCATTAAAAAAATAAAAAAATGAAAAATAAATATTTACTTCTACCACTATTTTTATTTGCCTCTATTCTATTAAAGGCACAAATACCAAATGCAAGTTTTGAAAATTGGGATACCATTAATAATACATGCAATAGTTGGTATTCACTAAATGATGCATTTGGTTTTACAAATACATCTAGAGAGAATATTTCTGTAGATGGCAATTACAGTATTGGTTTAGTTTCACTTTCAGTTCCGGGCTTTGGTATAGTACCTGGATTAGCAACAACAGGGGTGTTAAATACATTAACAAATACAGTTGAAGGTGGCTATGCTACTAATGAAAGACCAGATTCGTTAATTGGATTTGTAAAAGAAGATGTATTAAGTGGAGATACTTCTTCCGCATTACTAATAGCTTATCATCATGGAACAACAAGTCAAGAAATTGGAAGAGGTGGTATTTATTTTACAGGTGTAACAACTGGGTTTAGGAGATTTTCTTTTCCTATAACCTATACTTCTTCATTGAGTACAGATACTATATTATTAATTTTATCTGGAGGTAGATTAGCAAGTGTTTCAGCAGGTTCAAAAATAACTATTGATAAACTGACTTATTTTCCAACGTCAGGCACAGGAATAAATACTCCCCCAAAACAGGACATAAATGTTTATCAAACACCATCAAATATTGTAGTAAAGAATATGGAACAGGATTCTCAAATTCAACTATTAGATATCAATGGAAGAATTGTAAGCAAAAATGAATTGAATATTAATACAACTAATTTGATGAATGGGATGTATTTCCTTCAAATCACCAATAGTAATTATGAAACATTTTGTAAAAAATTAATTATTCAACATTAATATAATCTATTACTCTAAAAGAATGCTCATCTATAGGATGGGCATTTTTATTTATATTGCTTTATTTTTTTGAGTCTATACACATTCTTTTTTGATAAATAAGTAGTAATACTATTTATCCATATTCCATCTTCCATCATTAATATAGACTATTAAGCCATGAGTGCACTTTATAACAATAAATAATATTCTCTGCTCTTTTTTTATACTGTCATTGAAAGATAATTAGATTATATATATAAACTAAATAATAGATTAATAATCTATATTATAAAACTTAGAAGTGTATATTTACAACTTCATTTCTATTATATGTATAGGTATTTATTTCTAGGGACTAGTATAGTTTGTATGTTATTTTTGGCATTTAGTTTTAATGCATGCAAGAGAACAAAAAAAGATGATGTCAAAAAAATAATTCAACAGATTAATGAGAGTGAGCAATTTAATGCAGATACATTTTTAGTATTTGATAGTTTGAAGCTTAATAGATTTATTCAAGTTTATCCATCATTTGGATATTTGAAAAAAGATATACAATTTTTTTATCAAAATAGAAATTACAGTTTTGCATGGTTTGATGATAAAGGAATGTTAGAACAAGCTTCTAATTTAATTAATCATCTGGTTTATGAAGACACGGACGAAATAGATATTGTGGTGCCTTATCGACAAGAGTTTATTAATTTGATTACAACAGGTATGCAAGATTCTTTTTTGAATACGAAAGATAGTATTACTATTTATAAAGAATTGATGTTGACGGCACAGTATTTTAATTATGCTAAACTAGTGTGGGAAGGAGCGGATGATAGTGCTCGAATTAAATCAGGTTGGTTTATCCCTAGAAAAAAATTAGCATATTCTAATTTATTAGATTCATTAACTAAAAGCACCGTAAATATATTTCAGCAAGAACCTCTTTATCCTCAATATGCATTATTAAAGAGCAAATTAAGATTATATAAAACAATAGAAAAGAATGGAGGTTTTGATAGTATTAGTACTACCACAAATAAATATAAAATTGGAGATACGGGTATAGTTATTCAACAAATTAAAAAAAGATTGTACCTCGAAAAAGATTTGACTTTCGAGAGTAACTCATATGTGTTTGATTCGTTGATGTTGAGCGCTGTATTAAGTTATCAAAGTAGAAATGGGTTAAAGCAAGATGGGATTATTGGTAAAACGATGATTAATCAATTGAATATTCCTATAAAGAAAATTATTGAAAAGCTAATTGTGAATATGGAGCGATGTAGATGGTTGCCTGCAGAATCATTTAAAGATTATTTCTTAGTAAATATTCCAGATTATAAATTATACGTATATGAAGCAGATACTATTTCATGGGATATGAATGTGGTGGTGGGTAAAGTAATGACTAAAACGGCTATTTTCCATGGAGATATGAAATATATTGTATTTAGTCCAAGATGGACTATACCTACATCGATTGTAGCATCAGAAGTTTTGCCAGCCATCAAAAGAAACATTAGCTATTTAGCAAAGAAAAATTTTGAAGTAGTAGATTTTAATGGAAATATTGTCAATCCATATACGATAGCATGGAAAAAATATAGTGCAAATTCATTACCATATAAGATAGTGCAAAAATCTGGAGATGATAATGCATTAGGTCGAGTTAAATTTCTTTTCCCCAATTCATTTAATATATATATGCATGATACACCAGCAAAAAGTTATTTCAATGAAAGTGCTCGTTCATTTAGTCATGGGTGTGTTCGATTAGCAGAGCCTAAAAAATTGGCACAATACATACTACGAAATGATACCACATGGAATGAAATAAGAATAGATACTTCCATGCAACAAGATTATGAAATTAAATATACTATACCACAATCTATTCCTGTTTATATAGTATATTTTACAGCTTGGGTTGATAATAATGGACACTTAAATATTCGTAAGGATATATATGATAGAGATGAGCGATTGCTTGAATCTCTTATAAAATAATAAAGCTCATTAAAGAATTGTAATTTCAGTTCTTCTATTGGCAGCTCTACCTTCTTCTGTATTATTGTCTGCTTTAGGTTTGCTTTCGCCATATCCTTTAAAACGCAATCTAGAGGAATCAATTCCTTTGTCGATTAAAAACTGGTAGACAGCTTTTGCTCTACTTTGAGAAAGATCTAAATTTGCTTGGTCATTTCCTATATTATCTGTATGTCCAGCAATTTCGATTCGTATATCAATACTTGTATTTAAAAAATTAACTAAATTCATTAATTCAAATTGAGCGTCGGCACTTAATTCATTGGAATTATTACTAAAAAATAAATTCTTGATTTTATATGATTTCCCTACTTGAATTTCATCCATACCAAAATTTACTTTATTTGTTCCTTCGTATTTAGTATCATTTGCTTTGATAGTTTGAGAATTATAAAAATAACCTTCTTTGCTCACTAATACCATTTGGTCATGATCTAAAGCACTTGCAAAAACATATTCACCATTACTATCGATTTCGATATCGATTTTTTCATTGGTACGTAGATCTTTCAATTCCATTTTAGCATCTACAATCGGTTGGCCACGTTCATCTTGTATTTTGCCTTTCATTAATAAAACTTTCTGTGGACGTGCATCTTCATAAAGATCAAAAGAATATATGTCCCAACCTCCTAATCCTTGCATCTTGTTAGAAGCAAAATAGCCTTTTTTACCATCTGTACTTACAAAAAAACCTAAGTCATCATTTGGGCTATTGATTGGAGAGCCAATATTTTCGGGTTTTTGCCAAGTATTATTGCTATCTAATCGGGCATAAAAAATATCAAATCCACCTATCCCTAGCTGACCATTAGAACAGAAGTATAATGTTTTATTATCGGTATGAATAAATGGAGATTTTTCATCTTTGGCGGTATTAATTTGAGGTCCAAGATTAATCGGTTCACCAAAATACCCTTTTTCATCTTTTACAATTTTATAAATATCTTTTCCTCCAAATCCGCCAACTCGATCACTACTAAAATAAACAGCTTTCCCATCACTGCTAACACTGGCTTGACTTTGCCACATACTATCATTTACACCAGAGCCTAAATTTTGAACCATTTGCCATCGGTCATTTTTGTATTGAGTAGTCCAAATATCACAACTACCCATACCCCCTTTCACATTACATATTGTTAAATACATCTGCTTATTGTCTATTGTTAAAGAAGCGCCACCTTCATTTAATCCGCTATTAAAAGGAGAAGGAAGTGCAGTACCTTTTTCAAATACCCCATTTACTTTTTTACTTAAAGAAAATTCTTCAACCATTTTTCCACCAGTAAATGCAGAAAATTTATCTGCTTGTTTAACATACTTTCTAGTAAATAATAATATTTCATTATCAGGCGAAATAATTGGTAAATACTCATCTGCACTTGTATTCACCCCATCCACTGGTTTAGGGTCGAATGGTACAGGATGGTTTAAGATTTTATCATAAAAATCACATACCAAAATAAGACTGTCTGCTTCTTTAATATAATCAGGTTTATTACTATTTGCATCGATAAATGACGTGAATTTTTCTTTCGATTTCACATATTCATTTTGGCTATAATAAATTTTAGCCATTTTATATAATAACATGGCATCTGTATTGGAACAGATTTGTAAGGATTTTTCGTAATTTTCTAGTGCTGATTTAGGATTGCTTTTATAATCAATTTCTCCTAATAATACATAAGCTTTAGCAAAATTGGGCTCTTTTTCTATGGCATCGTTTAATTTTAATTTTGCATCAGCACCTTTGCCAGATCTAAAATCTTTAAATGCTAAATCATATAATTCAAGAGCTTTTTTATTATTAATTTGACATACTTCATCTTTTACTTCGGTGTTATTTTCTTCTGTTTTTGCAGAATCAACTGGAGCATTTTCATCTTCCCCAAGCACCGTTTCAATTGCCTTATTTTTATTTTTTTGGGCAAATAAATTTGTTGATGAATTAACTGTAAAATGTAAGATTAGTAAGCTAATCCAAAAGATATTATTTTTTATCATTATCTAATACTGCTAAAGTTAATCTACTGATACATACCATTTTGTCTTCTTCGTTTTTTATTTCTATAGACCAAATCTGTGTTTTACCACCTATATGAACAGGAGTGCATTTGCCGTATACAAAACCATCTCGTACTCCTCGTATATGATTGGCATTAATTTCAAGACCAACCACACGCTGTTTACTAATATCTACACAAAAATAGCCAGCAACACTACCTAAAGTTTCAGCTAAAACTACTGAAGCTCCACCATGTAATATGCCATAAGGTTGAGTGGTTCTGTGGTCTACAGGCATTTTGGCACACAAATAATCATCACCAACTTCTGTAAATTCTATACCTACATGTTTAGTCATATTATTGCCTAATGTATCATTCAATATGTCTATGGAGACTGTTGTTTTAAATATACTCATAGTTTCGATATAATGTATTCAAAAATAGAGAATAATTTCTGACAGATTAATAAAGTTTTAAGCCTATCTATTGTGTAAAAACTTTCTATTCTTTATGATACAATCCTCTTATTTTTGTTAATATGGAAAATGTGATATTATTTGACGATGATTTGATCAGAGAAAATCTTTTACCATTTACTTATACTAGAGCTGTTGCTGATATAAGGGTTGGTATTACAACCATTAAAGAAAAGTGGGAGTTATATGCCTCAAAAGTATATGTAGAAACACAACCCTATCTACAATCGAAATATGATAGAATTCCTGACATAAATCAAGTTTTATATATTAATGGTGCATTAATACCTACTGATGTAGTTTTAGATCAAATAAATGCGCTACAAGAAAGTCAATCATTAGTTTATCAAAATATCATTCTAGCCTATAAAGGAGATAAATCGATGTTGACTGCTGTTCAAATAGATTCAGAAGTAATACTGCTTCAACATAAATGGGATATTTTTAAGTTAAATGAACAAATTCTAACATTAGATTTCAATAACATTACAGCAGGTAGATCTTCCCAAAAACTTAGTGAAACGAATACTTTTATTGGTGACCGAACAAAGTTATTTATTGAAGAGGGAGCAATTGTAGAAGCGAGCATTTTAAATACAAATACTGGTGTGATTTATATTGGCAAAGAGGCAGAAGTGATGGAAGGTTCAGTAATTCGTGGACCATTGGCTATGTGTGAACATGCAGCAACAAAGATGGCTACAAAAATATATGGAGCAACTACATTAGGTCCACATGTTAAAGTAGGAGGAGAAGTTAATAATTCTGTAATTTTTGGATATAGCAATAAAGGACATGATGGGTTTTTGGGCAACAGTGTGTTGGGTGAATGGTGTAATTTAGGAGCTGATACTAATAATTCTAATCTAAAAAATAATTATGGCGAAATAAAAGTATGGAATTATGCTCTAGATGAAGAGGAGTATAGTGGCTTACAATTTTGCGGATTAATGATGGGTGACCATTCAAAAAGTGGAATTAATACGATGTTCAATACAGGAACTGTAGTTGGAGTATGTGCCAATATATTTGGCGCTGATTTTCCTCCAAAACACATAGCTTCTTTTACTTGGGGTGGTTCAGAATCAATGGTAGAGTTTAAATTAGAAAAAGCTTTTGAAGTAGCAGAAAAAATGATGGATAGAAGAAAAATACCATTTACCGATATAGATAAAAATATCTTAAAACATATATTCACACAAACTAAAAAATATAGAAAATAACAATGAGAAAAAAAATAGTTGCAGGAAATTGGAAAATGAATAAAACATATGAAGAAGCGATACAACTTATTAATGACTTGAATGTAGGATTAATTAATCTAAATCATTTGACAGACGAAATCATTATTTGTCCACCTGCTTTATATTTACATGAAGTTACTACATTAACTAAGAGCACTGCAAAAGTTCATACTGCTTCACAAAATTGTCATTCGAATGATAGTGGAGCCTATACAGGAGAGATCAGTGTTAAAATGATTAAATCGGTTGGAGCCACTTATTCTATTTTAGGTCATAGTGAAAGAAGAATGTATAATCATGAGTCGGATGAAATGTTAAGAGATAAAGTGAATATAGCATTAGCAAATGACTTGAAAGTGATATTTTGTTGTGGCGAGAGTTTAGAAGTTAGAAGTAAAAATGAATACGTAAAATTTGTAAAAGGGCAATTGGAGAATAGCTTATTTCATTTAAGTAAGGAGCAGTTCTCTTCTATAGTAATTGCATATGAGCCAATTTGGGCAATCGGGACAGGAGTTACAGCATCTAAGGAGCAAGCACAAGAAATGCATTATGAAATTAGGTATTTTATTGCGGCTAAATATGGTAGTGAAGTAGCAGAAGCAACATCCATTCTTTATGGTGGAAGTTGTAATCCTAAAAATGCTAAAGAGTTATTTGAACAAGCAGATGTTGATGGTGGATTAATTGGAGGAGCTTCATTAGTAGCTGCTGATTTTATAAGCATTATACAGTCGTTCTAATGCAGTATACCAAAATAACTATCCCAATACAAGATACAGTAATACAAGAGATATTAATAGCCTATCTAGCAGAATTTGATTTCGATTCCTTTGATTCTGATGATACGAATGTATATGCTTATATTCCTTCGATAAACTATAATTCGAATGATGTTACAAGTTGTTTGGAAAAAATAAATCAAGTTGAATTGAAATTTGAGGAAAGTATAATAGAGCAAAAAAATTGGAATGAAGAGTGGGAAAAAATTTTTGAACCTGTATTGATTAATAACCAATTATCAATCCGTGCTCCATTTCATGCTCCACAAAATACTACAATTGAACTAATCATCGAACCCAAAATGTCATTTGGTACTGGACATCATGCAACTACATTTATGATGTGTGAAATTATGTTACAAATTGATTTTTTAGACAAAAAAGTCCTTGATTTTGGTTCTGGTACAGGGATATTAGCTATTTTGGCTTCTAAATTGAGTGCTAAGAGTGTGCTTGGTATTGATAATGAAGAATGGGCTATTGAAAATAGTATTGAAAATGCACAAAAGAATGCATGCTCAAATACGCAATTTAAATTAGGAGAAGAACAATTGATAGTAGAAACATATGATATTGTACTTGCAAATATTAACAGGCATATTATTTTAGATAATATAAACGTTATAACCAGTGCTGTTAAAAATGAGGGGATATTATTAATCAGTGGAATATTAAATAGTGATGAAGAAGAGATGAGTCAAGAATTAAATAAATATAATTTTATTCACCAATATACTTTGCAAAAAGATGGCTGGTCAGCAATGTATTTTTATAAAAATTAATTACACATGAAAAAACTTTTTTTAGTAATCATTAGTGTTTCTATTATCAATCTTATTTCTGCTCAAACTATGAAAGAATTTGATAAAGATCCTATAAAGTTTGTAAAAGAAATGAATGACTTCTTAAATATTACTAAGCGAGATGATTGCAAGGCAGCAGGAGAAAAGTTGAGCAATTTACAATCTTCAGGTAAGTTGACAGGAGATAATATGACGAATATAATAAATACAGCCAATCTACTTGCTAAGCGTAATTTAACTGCCAATCCATATTATATGGAATTTTGTAATACATTAGATGTATTATATACAAGTAATAAAGATCAGGCATATATTAAAAATTGGAACAGTATATTAGATCAAGTAATTTCAAATCAACGTGTAGGGGATAATAAAAAATTTATAGAGTTTCTAAAATTTACAAACGGATTAGTTAAACAGAATGCATTGTTTAGCTCAGATTATAAAACATGGTATGTGCAAACTTCTTCTTATACCATGAGCTATGAAAATGGGGATGTAATAATTAAAGTACCATCTACGAATGTAATAGGTTATGTTACTGGAGACTCCACTTTTATTTATGGGACTTCTGGAACATTTCATTTAAATGATAAATTATGGGATGGAATAGGAGGTAAAGTAAATTGGGATAGAGCAGGTATGGATCCTAATAATATATTTGCCACATTTAATACATATCATATCGATATGAATAAGCAAGAATATACTGTAGATACAGTGAATTTTGTATTTGGAATTTTCTTTACTAAACCCATTTTAGGTTATTTCCAAGATAAGTTAATCACTAATGTAGATCAGGAAAGTGCAACATATCCTCGTTTTAATTCATTTGACGCCAATGTAAAAATAAATAATCTAGCAGAAAACGTAACATATGAAGGAGCCTTCAATTTATATGGATTTAAAATATATGGTGCAGGAAGGAATAATGAAAGAGCTACTTTAACGTTTTATTTAGCGGATGGGAAAACTAAAGCATTAGTTGCAAAAGGGAAAGATATCTCCATTCGAAAACCTGTAGAATTAAACTTTAGAGAAGCAGAGATGACTTTATATTTTGGTAAAGATTCGATATATCATCCAAGTGTTAATATTAACTATAAAATTCCGAAAAAAGAGATTCGCATATCTAGAGGTGAAGAAGGTTTAGCAGCATCAAAATTTTATGATTCCTATCATAAAATGGATTTAGAAGCAGATGCATTAACTTGGATCTTGGATAAGGATTATATTAATATGATGATGGAAGAAGGTGCTGGGCAAAAATTATCCATATTGCAATCGCAAAATTATTATAGTGATAATATGATGCGTAAAATACAAGGTACAAATGATTATAATCCTTTATCAAAACTTAGAATTTACAAAGAAAAAACAGGTATAGACACAATGGATGCCAATACTTTCGCTAAGATAATGGACCCTCATTTAACAGAAGAACAAGTATTGCCTTTAATCTATTTCTTAGCACAAGAAGGATTCATTTATTATGATAAAGATTTAAAAAGAATTAAAATTTATCCGAAGGTAAATACTTTTGTATTAGCAAAATCTAATAAAATCGATTTTGATATAATACGTTTTAGTGCCATTGCAAAGAGCCTTACAAAACCTGTAGGAGTTATTAATCTTAAGAATTACAATATTGATTTTAATGGAGTCAATACAATTCCTATTGCAGATTCAAGTATGGTGCAATTTTTCCCTAAAAATGATAGCATGAAATTAGGAAAAAATAGAGATATGGAATTTAGTGGAATGGTATTAGCCGCACGATTAGATTTACATGGAAGTGGACATAGATTTAATTATGAAAGTTTCAAGGTGGAGATGCCTAAAACAGATAGTATGATTTTAAATATTCCTCGAGGAGATGGCGCATACGATGAGACGAATGATTTAATATTAGTGCCAATGAATTCGAAAATTGAAAAAATAGAAGGATTATTAGAAATTGATCATCCAGCAAATAAATCGGGTAGGAGTCCATTGAAACAATTCCCTATGTTTAGTAGTTTAAAAAATTCATATGTATATTATGATCAAAAAATTATTTTAAATGGAGTATATCCTCGTACTTCATTTTATTTTATGAATGATCCATTTAAGATGGATAGCTTACGTATTTTTAATGAGGATGCAATGGCTTTTACAGGTACCTTATATAGTTCAGATATATTTGAGCCATTTAAAGAAGAAATAAGAAAAATGCCAGATTTTTCTTTAGGCTTCAATTCAAAAGCACCAATGGCAGGATTTAGTGCATATAAGAAAAAAGGCACCTTTAAAGGAGTTTTAAAATTAGATTTAGATGGGTTAAGAGGTACTGGTCAAGTTGGATATTTATCATCTACCTTGGCTTGTAGTGATATTATTTTTTTCCCAGATAGTATTAATACTATTGCGGATCAGTTTAGTATTGCTAAGAGCACTACAGGGGTTAGTACACCTGTTACTAATAGTTCTCATAATAGAATTCAGTGGAGACCTTATCAAGATGAGATGAGTATAGCACGAGGTGATAGTGCCTTTAAAATGTATGATGATAAAACTACTTTTGATGGTTCACTATTGCTTGGAGCCAAAGGATTATTTGGTAATGGAAAATTAGAGTGGGATGAAGCAACTTTATCATCAACTAGAATTAAATTTCAGGCAGACGATTTAGAAGCAGATACAGCAAACTTACAGATTAAATCTCAGTTTGGAGATCGAGTTACTTTTGTAACACCCAATGTTCATGCTAAAATAGATTTTAAATCACGAATAGGTAAGTTTGTTTCAAATGTGAAAGATATTCCAACAGATTTTTCTTATAATCAATACAAAACCTATATTAATGAGTTTGATTGGGATATGGACAAGAAGATATTGGATTTCAAATCACTAAAAGATAGTCCAGGAGCTTACTTTATTTCAACTAAAAAAGAACAAGATGGATTGAAATTCTTAGCCAAAAGAGGTATTTATAACTTGCAAACGTCCATTTTATATTTAGAGCAAGTGCCAGAAATTATTGTGGCTGATTCGAGAGTCATACCTGATAGTAATAAAGTTATTATTGATCCAGAAGCAAAGATGAGAACTTTAACCAATGCAAAAATCATTGGAGATACCATTAAAGGATATCAAAAAATAGATAAAGTTACAGTAGATATTACAGGCTTGAAATCTATGACAGGTACAGGTACCTATACGTATAAAATGAAAAATACTACAGAAGAGAAAGTAAATATTTCAGAAATTAAAGTGAATCCAATAGAAGTAGGAGAAGGAAAAGATAAAGTAACAGAGTATAGAGTTTTTGCTAAAGGGAATATTGAGGAATCACAAAAGTTTTCTATTTTCCCTGGTATTTTATATAAAGGAGGATTAGAATTTTATACTAAGGATAAAGATGTAACAATGAATGGATATGCTAAGATTCTATACAAAAATCCAAAAGCAAAAAGCGATTGGTTTAATATCAATCAACAAATAGATCCGAATAAATTAAATATACATTATGATTCTCCAAAATCACCCGAAGGGAATTCTATCTTGACAGGAATAGCTTTAAATACTAGAGATTCAAACGGAATGTATACGTTGCTTATGGGAAGTAAATCATCTAAAAGTGATGATAATGTTTTTGAAGCAAAAGGAATAATTGTGCAGAATGATGCAACAGGTGAATATACATTTGGTGATAGTGCACGTATTATGGGAGAAGCAGTTGAAGGTAATATAATGAAATATAATGATAATACTGGAGCAGTATCTTGTGAAGGTAAATTAGGATTGGGGATTGACTTTGGAGCGATTGAAAATTTAGCTGCAGGAATAATTACTACGAATATCAATGAAGATAATAAATATAAATTCGATATGACATTAGGATTGAATTTAGAATTTTCAAAAGATATGAATGAAAAAATAGCTACATTATTAGCTACTGATTTTGAAAATGGTGATTTAGATGTTAGTACTGATAAGTTTACTAAACAGATGACTGAGATGATTGATGATAAAAAAGATGAGATTAAATATTTTGAGGAATTAAATAAATCTGGTAACTCTGTTAAACCAAAAAGTTTAAATTACAACCTATTACTATCTGATTTAAAATTTGTATTTGATCCAAGTGATATGACCTACAAGAGTGTGGGGCCAATTAGTGTAGTATCATATGGAGAAAAAAGTATCGAGAAGAAACTAGATGGTTATATTGAAATGGGAGCTAATAGAAGTAGTGGTTATTTTAATATTTATTTTAAAAGTAGTTTAGGTGATTGGATATTCATTACATACAAGTCTAATAATGTTACATTCTTAACTAGTTATGATGAAGTAAATGCATTGATTACTGCAGTTGAACCAGAGAAGCGTAAAATAGCTAGAGATAATGGTAAGTTTTACATTTTTGCATTAGGTTCGCAAACAAAAATGAAAGCATTTGTTGAGCGTATGAAAGCTGCAAATTTAAAATAAGATGCAAAGTGAAAATAAATTCTTTGTAATAACAGGTGCTGCATCAGGTATTGGCAGATCATTATGTTTAGCATTGAAAGAAAACAAAGGAGTTAGTATTTTTGCTATTGATAAAGATGCTATAGGCTTGCAACAATTAGGATATTTATTTTCTACTAATACTCAAGTTCGTTTTTATAGTGAAACTATAGATCTATCTATACAAGAAGAAGTATATAAGGTAGCTGCAATGATACTTCAGAAGTTAGATAATCAACAATTAATTCTATTCAATAATGCAGGTGCCAATTTAATTAGTGGTTTAATGAAAGACACACCGATGGAAGGCTTTGATTGGATAATGCGTACTAATTTTTGGAGTATGGTGTATTTAACAGAGAAATTGCTTCCATATATGATTGCACAAAATCAAGGAAGTATCGTAAATGTTTCGAGTGTATTTGGATTGTTTGGTGTAAAAACCAGTGTTCCGTATTGTACCACTAAATTTGCGGTGAGAGGCTATAGCGAGTCATTACGAACAGAATTAGATAATACTAATATTCATTTATGTTGTGTACATCCAGGAGGTATTCAAACAGCAATTTGTGCTAATTCAAAAGTGCTTGGAGATAAAGTGAACGAAAAAACTAAAGAACGAGTTGTCACTTCTTTTAATAAGCAGGCGCGTACTTCACCAGAAAAAGCAGCCAGTCTTATCATGCAAGCAATAGAAAATAAACAAAAAAGATTGTTGATAGGTGCAGATGCAAAACTTATAGATATACTGGTGCGTATTTTCCCGGTAAAACATCAACGTATTTTTCAGTTCATTACAAAAGTATTTTTCAAGAATTCATTATCTAACATAGAAGAATATTATCGATGAAAGAATATGATATAGAATTTGCAATAATTGGAGCTGGCTTTGCTGGAATCATTGCGGCTATGCAATTAGCTAAAAAATCGTATTCAGATTATACTATTTTTGAAAGAGCCAGTTCAGTTGGTGGTACCTGGAGAGATAATACTTATCCGGGTTGTGCATGTGATGTTTCTTCTTATTTATATTCTATTAAAGAGGCACCTAATCCTAATTGGACTAAGATGTATTCCTCACAAGCAGAAATATTAACGTATTTAAAAGAAGTAGTATCTAAAAATTCTATTGAGAGTCGTATAATTTATAATACAGAAATTTTAGAAATGCATTTTGATTCGAAGGAAGCGATATGGTATTTAAAAGATCAGTATAACAAAAAATATACAGCAAAATTTGTTTTGATGGCTCAAGGTCCATTGAATAGAGCAGTAATTCCAGATTTTAAAGGGTTAGATAAATTTAAAGGGACTTATTTTCATACTTCTCATTGGGATCATACATGTGATTTGAAAAATAAAAAAGTTGCGATTATAGGTACAGGAGCAAGTGCAATTCAAGTCATTCCGAATATAGCAGATCAAGTAGAAAAGCTATATGTTATACAACGTACGGCAGCATGGATATTGCCTAGAGCAAATCCAGAAATAGGAGCAACAACTAAAAAAATGTTTGCTTTATTTCCTTTTTTAGAAAAAATGCGAAGGGAGTATATTTATTGGACGAATGAATTTTTTGGATTGGCATTTATTGGTAATAAGTTTATTAATCGTGTTGCGAGTAATTTTGCAATGAGTTATTTGAAACGTAAAGTGACGGATGAAAACTTGCAAAAAAAGTTAACACCCACCTATACTTTTGGATGTAAAAGAGTGTTATTATCGAAAAGTTACTATCCTACATTTAATAAAGAACAGGTTTCACTTCATTCAACTACTATATCAACCATAAAGGAACATTCAATTGTTTTAGAAAATGATGAGGAATTGGATGTAGACATCATCATTATGGCTACTGGTTTTGAAGCCGCAGAATTGCAAGTGAAAACAAAAATTATAGGAGCAGATGGCAAAAATTTAATAGAACGATGGAAGGACGAGGGGGTTAGTGCATATAAAGGTTGTGTTACTCATGAGGTACCAAATTTATTTTTTATACTAGGCCCAAACACGGGGCTAGGACATAACTCGGTTTTACATATGATGGAATCGCAGATGTATTATATACTAGAGTACATTAAACAGAGTAAACAATTATCTGCAAAATCCTATTTGAATTTAAAATTACATATTGAGGAAGCATATAATACAAAACTACAATCCAATTTAATTGGGACTGTATGGAATAGTGGATGTAAGAGTTGGTATTTGAATAGCAGAGGAGTAAATACTACTATTTATCCTCGATTAAATAATCGATTTAGAAAAGAAATGAGAAATTTCAATCGTAATGATTTTGAAATTAAAAGTATATAATATTTGCTTAACAGTAATTGTTTAATTTTATTCTAAATTAAAATTATGTTTAAATTTAGATGTTTCATATTATGTAGTTTTTTAATTACAGTACTAGATATTTCAGCACAAGATATATTTACATCAGTAGCTCCTAATTTTGACAATAGATCTATCATTTTACCGAAAGGATTTATATGGCAAGTTGTTTTTAGTGAATTAGATTCTATTTATACAATAGATAATAATCTAACATCAGTAAAAGGAGCAAATGATATGATAAGTTATATCCCAATAAAAAATTCTAATACACATGGTTATTTATATGTTAGTCATGAAGACAGGTCTCCAAATCCAGTGATTGGTGGTGGAGGAGGAGCAAGTGTAATGGAGATTGAACTTATAAAAAATAAATGGGAAATAATTGGTAAAAAGTATGCAGTTAATTTTTCAAATGTAGGGGAAACTTTTAGAAATTGTGGAGGGACCCTTACTCCTAAAGGTACCATACTTTCTGCAGAAGAAGAATTTCCAATCAGCAATATCGAAATTTATGAACGTTCAGGAATTAGAGATACCAGTGATTTTGATGGGCATAAGCGTTATGAAAACTATGGATGGATGGTAGAAGTAGATCCTATCACACATAAAGCTATTAAGAAAGTCAAATCATTTGGTAGATATAGACATGAAGATGCATATTGTACAGCAGATGGTAAAACAGTTTATCTCACATGTGACGACAAACCTTCAATCTTATACAAGTTTGAGTGCAGCACGCCAAATGATTATGATCGTGGTATTTTATATTGCTATCAGCAAAGTAGCGATGGATTGTCAGGTCACTGGATTGCATTACCCGATGATGACTATACAAAATATAATACTCAAGAAATTGCAATCAAAAATGGAGCTACCATGTTTATTTCTACTGAATGGATTGAATTTGTAAATAATAAATTATATATTTCAGAATCCGGTAGTAATAAATTTAATTTTGATGTAGAAATAGCACAAGGTGCATATCCAGCTAAACATCTAGTAGATTTATGTAAAAAAGATAGTAATGTGTATAAAGATCCATTTGGTAGAATTTTAGTTATGGATTTAAAAACATTAGAAATAAAATCATTCGTAAACGGAGGGATTTCAAAACTAGATTCATTTTTTTGTTTCTCAAGTCCCGATGCACTTACTTCAGTACAATTGAATAACAAATACTATTTAGTAATAAGCGAAGACACACATGGAGATAAAAATGGAAAAGCAAGCAACTATGTTATGTCAAAAGAGGAAACCTATAATGAATTGTATTTTTTAGATTTGTCTATTCAAAACCCGACACTAGAGGATTTGAAAAGATTTATGATGGCCCCAGAGGGATGTGAAACAACAGGAGATATGTTTACTCCAAATGGTAAAACAATGTTTGTATCTATTCAACATCCTAGTTCATTTAATCCACCACCATTCAATAGGTCATGTGTTATAGCAATACAAGGATTTTAGTAGATTTAAATAAATGCTATATTACAATTATTAAAACATAATATTTGTAAAAGTAACTATTGAGACGGTTATTACATATGGATACTTAATTAATAAACCATTCTAAAGGAGATAGTAATCAATCTACCTTACTATTTATGGTAACTAGATTTATTATTTAATTAAACTCACCCAACTACATTTTTTGCTGATGAGTGCATTTAATTCGCTAATTGCAACTCTTTCTTGTTGCATGGTGTCTCTATCTCTAATAGTCACTGTATGGTCCTCAATAGTTTGATGATCTACCGTGATGCAATAAGGCGTGCCGATGGCATCTTGTCTTCTGTATCGTTTACCAATGCTATCTTTTTCGTCATATTGACAATAGTGTTCCAGTTTTAATATATTAAATATATCCATTGCTTTTTCAGCCAAGCCATCTTTTTTCATTAATGGTAGAATAGCTACTTTGTTGGGTGCTAAAGCTGGAGGGAAGGCTAATACAACTCTTTCGCTGCCATCTTCAAGTTTTTCCTCTTTATATGCAGCACTCATCACGGCTAAAAACATTCTATCTAATCCAACAGATGTTTCAACTACGTAAGGCACGTAACTTTGATTTAATTCTGGATCGAAATATTGCATTTTTTTACCACTTAAGTTTTGATGTTGAGTTAAATCAAAATCTGTTCTTGAATGTATTCCTTCCAATTCTTTAAATCCAAATGGGAATTCAAATTCAATATCTACAGCAGCATCTGCATAGTGAGCTGTTTTGAGATGGTCGTGAAATTTATATTTATGATCTCCTAAGCCTAATGCTTTATGCCATTTCATACGTGTATTTTTCCAATACTCATAAAATTCTTTTTGTGTACCAGGTTTTACAAAAAATTGCATTTCCATTTGTTCAAATTCACGCATTCTGAAAATAAATTGACGAGCAACAATTTCATTTCTAAATGCTTTCCCTATTTGTGCGATACCGAAAGGTAGGCGTTGACGAGAGGTGTTCAGTACGTTTAAGAAATTTACAAAAATACCTTGAGCAGTTTCAGGGCGTAAGTAAATAGTTTCACTTTCACCACTAACAGCACCAAGTTCGGTAGCAAACATTAAGTTGAATTGTTTTACTTCTGTCCAGTTTCTAGTACCACTAACAGGACAAACAATTTCGCAATCATCAATTAATTGTTTGAAGGCCACCAAATCATTGTCCTCCAATGCTTTTTTCATACGTGCTTCAGTAGTACTAATTTGATTGGCATATTCAACTACTCGAGGATTCGTATTTTTATACATTTCAGCATCAAAGGTTTCTCCAAATCGTTTAGCCGCTTTTTCTACTTCTTTATCAATTTTAGATTGAATTTTAGCAATATAATCTTCCACTAAGACGTCGGCTCTATATCTTTTTTTAGAATCTTTATTATCGATTAATGGATCGTTAAAAGCATCTACGTGTCCGCTAGCTTTCCATACTTTTGGATGCATAAATATAGCAGAGTCGATTCCTACAATATTTTCATGCATTTGCACCATTGATTTCCACCAATATTCTTTGATGTTGTTTTTCAATTGTGCGCCATAATTACCATAATCATATACGGCACTTAATCCATCATAAATTTCACTGCTTTGGAAAATAAAACCATATTCTTTGCTATGTGAAATTATATTTTTAAAAAGGTCTTTCTCGTTACTCATAGAGCAAAGATAAGGATTTTCGATTTTTATATTAAGAATTGGCTAGGCAATTGCAATATATTTTTTAATATTACATATATTAAATCGTATTCGTATGAAAAGTATAATTGTTTGTATCTTAATGATAGGCATAAGTTTGAATATGCTATCACAAGGCGTTGATTTTCCTTATGAAAAAGCAGGAGATATGACAGCTGCCAAATTACAGGTGAAAATGTTGAGTGAAAACTCATATGTATTAATTAATTCTAAAGATGAATCAAGCAGATATTTTGCTGTTAATTTACCTGAGGAGTATAAAAAAGATGGTTTGAATGTTATTTGCACTGGTATAATAGGTAAAGTTCCAGCTAATTTCAGAATGGTGGGTACTCCATTAAAATTAACTCTTATTAAAGCAGGTAAAGGCTATAAAAAATTAGGGATAAAAGTGAAAAGCTACATATTAGAATAGAGGCTAGATATTTGATTCTAGATTCTAGCGAGTGGTAGATGATAAAATAACAAATAAGTTAAATTATTAAATAACTATTATATATAATAACAATCAGAATGAAATGTCTAAAATCTAATGTTTTGTATTTAAATTATGACCAATAGACAATTATATTTATCGTATGTTGCTCAAACCATAGCAACACCCTTAGCATTAGAAATTGAAAAAGCTGAAGGTATTTATTTATATGGCCCAGAAGGTGAAAAATATATTGATGCTATATCAGGAATAAGTGTTAGCAATGTAGGACATTGTCATCCACATGTGGTAAAAGCAATACATGAACAAGCGGCGAAGTATATGCATTTGATGGTGTATGGCGAATATATATATACCCCACAGGTGAAATTATGTGAGAAGTTAGTGCGTTTATTGCCAGCTAATTTAAACAATGTGTATTTAGTAAATAGTGGTACTGAGGCAACAGAAGGAGCTATAAAATTAGTGAAAAAATATACAGGTAGAAGTAAATTGATTTCATTTCATAAATCCTATCATGGCAGTACGAATGGTGCATTAAGTTTGATGGGGGATGAATATTTTAAAGAGATGTATAGGCCATTACTACCAGATACCAGACAGTTGAATTATGGGAAAATGGAAGATTTATCATTTATAGATGAACGAACAGCAGCTGTATTTTTTGAGCCTATACAAGCAGAAAGTGGAATTAACATACCAAGTAAAGAATATGTGCATGCATTACGTAAGAAATGTGATGAAGTAGGAGCTTTGTTAGTATTTGATGAAATACAGACAGGCTTTGGTAGGACAGGTTCCATGTTTGCGTTTCAATCATTAGGAGTAGTTCCTGATATATTATTATTAGCCAAAGGAATGGGAGGAGGATTACCTATTGGAGCATTTATAGCAGATAAAAAACTAATGTCGGTATTTATGGATAATCCCATACTAGGACATATTACTACATTTGGAGGAAATGCAGTTACTGCAGCTGCTTCATTGGCTTGCATAGAAGTACTCGAAAATGAAAAGTTAATAGAGCAAGTAGAAGGCAAAGGATTATTATTTGAAAAATATTTGCCAGTAAATAAAGTAAAAGCCTTTAGAAGAAAAGGATTGATGATGACATTAGAATTTGATTCTTTCGATATGAATAAAAAAATAATTGACGTATGTATTAAGAAAGGATTGATTACTGATTGGTTTTTGTTTGCACCACAATGTTTGAGAATTGGTCCGCCGTTGATTATTCAAGAAGCTGAAATTATTCAAATTTGCAATATTATAGCTCAAGCGATTGCGGTATGTATATAAATAAAATTGGATTGAATACAGTCAAGTAAATATAATGACTTTTTATTTCTGTTTACTTTTGAGGAAGGATATAAAAAATGTACTGCCTTTATTTTCTTCCGATTCTACCCAGATACGTCCATTATTTTGTTCTACTATTTTTTTGCAAATAGCTAAACCAATACCTGTTCCTTCATAATCGGTTTTGGCATGTAGACGTTTAAAAACTTCAAATATTTCTACTTGATTTTTCTTGGGTATACCAATACCATTATCATTTACTGAAATAATTATTTCTTTATTTGAAGTGAATGAATCTATTTTAATTTTGGGTGTTTTACTCTTATTGTATTTTATTGCATTTTGCAATAAGTTTAAGAATAAATCATGCATATGTGACTCAGGTGCTTTAATTTCGGGAAGCTTTGAGAATTTGATTACTACATTACGTTCTTTAATAAGAAGGCTTAAGTTATCTTTTAATATATGGATGGTTTTATTTAGGTCTACTTGACCTATTTCAACAGGTTCTTGAACTTGAATATATTGATTGAGATCTTTTATGAGTGCGAAAATTCTAGATGAAAATAATTCGATATAATTTAAATATTCTTTTTGTTGAGGGTTTATTTCTGTTTTAAAAGATCTAATTAAAAGCTGCACATAATTATTTAATGAACGAATAGGTTCTTTTAAGTCATGTGAAGTGATGTAGGTAAATTGTTTTAATTCTTCATTTATGACCTCAAATTCTTTATTTTTTTCTTTTAATAAATGAGCTTCTTTTTCTTTTTCTTGAAGGGTGAAATTAAGTTTTGCATTATAAAGGGCACTAGCTTTATCAAATTTGAATACTATTTTGCTGATCTCAATGTATTTCAGCATATATGTATTTGCATTCTTATAGTTCTTTAAAATATTATAAGTTAAATATAGTCCTTTATAGATGTCAAGTAATTCAGAGTTGTAACCATGTTTTTCATAAAAGCTTTCTGCTTTTTTATTATGTAAAATTGATTTTTTGTATTCTTTATTTAGCTGGTAGGTGAGAGCTAAATGCATATGATGTGTAGCAATGGAATATGGGTTATTTTTTTCTTATCTTATAACTTTCTTTATGGTATTCAAAAGCTTTATCAAACTGATTTAATTCAGCAAATGATGTAGCTAGGTTGTTATAACAAATTGCTAATGTATGAATCGTACCATGTTTTTTGGAAACATTCAAAGACTTTATTAAGTATTCATTTGCTTTTTGATGTTTATTAAGATTGCCATAATAAGCGGCATACAAGTCGTAGCAGCTAGCAATACCACTATATTGATTATACTTTTGATATATTTTTTTGGCGATTTCGATGTTCTTTGGGTCAAATTCTTCGAAATTATTAATACGATGTAAGATTCCTAAGTTTTGAAGACAAGTAGCAGAAAGTAGTTCGGCTTCTTTATTGTCTTGTTCTAACTTTCTAAATGATTCAATAGCGATATTATAATTTTTAAACGATTCCAGATAATTACCAATATGATGATTAAATATGCCTAGTCTATAATAAATCTTCCCATTTAATAAGTAATCCTTTTGTATATATTTATTGTCAAGTAAAGTTTTATGTAAAATTTGAATTGCCTTTGTATAATCACGTTTATATATACTAATAGCAACACAATATAAAATTGTGAGTTGAATTTTCATGTTTACATCAGTAGCAGGATCTTGATGTAGAAAAACTCTTTTTATATATGAATATGCATCAGTTGAATTTGTTGAAATTTTTGTTGTAATTTCATCAATTAAAGCATTATTAATTAGGATTTTATTCATCTAAATATAAATATAAAAATTATTTTTAATAAGTATTTATAATTTGATATTTATTTTTAAATAGGTTATAGTTCCTAGATTGCCTTTTTATTTAGTTTATGTAATGTAAGTGCTTTATCAAATATGTAAGCAGTCTTTTTTAGATCATTATGTTTTAATAAATAATGATATGCTTTTTTGTACTGATTTGTTGCGGCATAGGTATCTGCAAGTCCTCTATAGATGTCGATTAATTCGGTTTTGTATTCTTTATCTTCAAAGAAATCTAGGGCTTTACGATAATGAGTAATTGCCTTTTTATAGTCTTTTTTCTTCAAATATGTTTCAGCTATAAAAATATCATGGAGTGCAAATAAAAAGTCATTTTTTAAAATCTCTAATTTTTCATAACTTTTTTTGAGATAAGAAAAAGCTTCCTCTAATTTACCTTGATTACTATATATATAGGCGATATTTGAAAAACAAATAGCAATTCCGTCCAATTTATCAAGTTCTATATTCAAGGTAAGAGCTTTTTTATAATAAGTCATTGCCTCATTATAATTCTTTTTATTTGCTGCATAGGTAGCAAATAAATTATAGCAGTTAGCAATTCCAAACTTTGCATTTAGTTTCGTGTAAATTTGTAAAGCTCTATTTATGTCTTTTTTATTGTATTCTTCATAATCATTTAATTTACATAGTGCCCCTATATTTATAAGTGCATTTGCAATATTCTGTTCTTCTAAAGGTTTGATGTTTTCAACTTTTTCATATAAATCAATAGCTTTATGGTAATGCATAAAAGCCTCAACATAATCACCTAAAAAATGATGAAAAATACCAAGGAAAAAATCTAATTCTGCTTTTAAAACAATTGGAGATTCAATATAACGTTCATCTTTAATTGCTTTATTTATAGTTTCTACAGATTTTTTGTAATTTGATTTATGATATCCTAATAATTTAGCATAGATGATAGAAAGTTCACATATTAATTTATAATCACTGGTTTTGTCGTAGGTTGTATATAAATGAACAACATGCTTAAAAGCATCATTTTCATGATTTCTAAGTTTTTGAGTAGCATTTGCAATTAGTCCACTAGTTAAAATAACTTTATCCATATAGTATTGTCAAAGATATAATCAAATTATGAAAAATTATAATAGTTGCAACATAAGACATTAATGTTCACGAAATATTATTAAAGTTTGAAGTCTGTATATAGCAATTAGATTAGTATAATTTATTAATTTAATTCTCCTGTTTAATTAGATGAAAATTGATATAACAATAAAATAAATTAATGAGATAAATTTATATAAGTAATTTTTTAACTAATTATTCCATAGTTTATTCATACCGCAAAGCATCAACAGGATTTAATCTTAATGCTTTAAGTGCTGGATATATACCAGCTAGAAGTCCAATGACAAAAGAAGAGCTCAATCCAATAAGTATCCAGTTCCACGGAATAATAACCGCTGTTTTTAAGAAAAGTGCTACTAAGCTACCTAAAATAATTCCTAGTATAATACCACACATTCCTCCCAGCAGACAAATTAAAATACTCTCACTTAAAAATTGGATCATGATGTCGCTCCCTTTTGCACCAATGGCTTTATTCAAGCCGATTTCGCGAGTTCGTTCGTTGACACTCACCAACATGATATTCATCAGTCCAATGCCGGCACCAATAAGTGTCAAAACTCCAATAAAAATAGTAGCCAGTTTTATGCTCGATAAGATGCTAATTAATTTTTCTGCATTACTATCGCTTTTTTGTATTTCAAAATCTTCTTTACTGCCAAATCCTAATTTTCGGAGTTTTCTGAATAAGCCAGTTGCTTCATCAATAGCTCGTTCCATATCTTCTGCTTTGGTAACGTATACACTAATTTCATAACTCACATCTTTCATATCATAATTTTGGCGAGCAGCATTATATCCTATTAGTGCAATATTATCCGAGCCTCCCATGCTCTGACCTTTACTTTGAATACTTCCTATTACTCGGTATTTAGCACTACCAATAGTAAGTAAAGAACCTATTACTTTAGTTTTGTCTTTGTAAAGTTTTGTAATTAATTCTTCCCCAATAATACATACACTTACCCCATTATCAATTTCTAATTTGCTAAAATTTCGTCCATCTTTTAAGCTTAATCCTGCAATAGTTAGATAATCTTCATCAATAGCTCGAATGGTTACATTAGGATTTGTTTTTTTATCGTTGTATTTACAAACGGCATTAGGGCTTACTCTAACATGCATGGATACTTTTGAAGGGAATTTGAAGCTTTCTTTAAATTGTTGTGCTTGTTTGATATCTACCTTTTTATTTACTTTTTCATCAGGTCTACCATCAAATACCATCCCTTGGTTGATAATGCTAAATGTATTGGTACCCATGGTGGCAAAGTTGCCACGCATGCTATTTTCTAATGCATTGATAGATGTGATAATACCTACTAAAGAGCCAATCCCTAAGCTGATAATAAACATCGTTAAAAAGGTACGAAGTTTATTACTCATAATAGAGCGCCAAGCCAATTTGATATATTCACTAAATTTCATGCAGCTTAGTTCTTTAAGTTTTCGAATGGAACAAAAATATATTCTGCTTCTGCAGCATAAGCTTTTAATTCATTATCATTAAATAAAAATGTTATTCCTGTATTGCTAAGGTAGAAGTTTTCTGGAATTTCTTCTACTTTATCTACCATAAACATTTCATCTGTTTTCGATGTGAAATCGTCCTCTTCTTTAATCTTATAGCTGAGCTTAATCTGTTTATTCAATGAAGCTAAAAGATTATCCTTTCCATATTGTTTAATAAGATCAATAGAAGTGATTTCCTTTTTCAGTTTCTTATCATAATTAATAATCGAAATGTATTTTGTTGGATGAGAGGTAAATTCGGTCAGTTTTAGGATGAAAAAATCTTTGTCATTTCTAATGATATGAGTATACATGCCACGTGTAACAGATAAACTTGCATCATAACAAGAGTCATGGTTCGAAAGGCTTAGTTCCTTTAATTCTGCTAAGAAAGTAGCATAACGTAAATTTGTTTTTTGAATTATCAAATCTTTTGTTGTGGAAGCTTCTTGTAAGAATGCATCGTTTTGAATCATTTTCTGTTGAATTAAATGATTTATTTTTTCATCAGAACAAACAGGTATGGTATAGTGAAAATCTATTGTGTAATCATTTTTAAGAATATCAGTATAGGTTTTTGCCGTATCGTAAGTCTGCATTTCAATACTTATGAGAGATGTATTATTCATCTCCACTAAATTAAATTCTTCGATCATACTGCTATCAGCATTGAGCCATTGACCGCTAAAAGATTTATTTTTTTGGAATGAGCCAATAAATAATTCATCAAACTTTTTACTGCCTTTAGGGAAATGTTTTAATACTATATGATTGGATTCAATAGTTCCTTTTAATAAATGAGGATCCGCTTCATCGTCGAATTGAAAAGATGCTTCAAATGAATTTAAAAAAGCATTGTATACCATATCCATCGAAATAGATTTGCTTCCTAATTTGCCTTTAAGATGCGAATAGAAAGGTTTGGAATTATTGAAGGTATATGAGTTTGGTGCTATAGTATGTAGAGTAGTATGAGCTTTTTTTTTGCTATTACAAGAAGTAAAACAATAAGTCATCAATAAAAAAATAATAGCAGAATACTTCATTAATATATTTTATGTATAACAAAAATACTATTATTACTTATTAAATAAGGGGTTATTTTATGATTAAATTCTATTCGATTAAACGGATACAAATGTCACGCTTATTATAAGTAGAAAGTTTAAGATTTGATATCTGATTTACAGGACAAGCTTCCTCATTTAATTTATACCTCATAGGATAATAATATTTGAATAATCCTTTATTATCAAAATGAATATAAATACTTTTCAATTGATTAAACACGCTCAAATCAATCGGTCTACTATAATCACCTCTATCATACCAACCTTCTGTTTTTATTAATTCGTTTGAATGCACATCAAGTATTGCAACTCTGTAATATCCTCTATATCTATCAAAGGGTTGACAATACTTAGGGTAATCTAGTATGCCTTTAAATAAAATTTCACCACAGTATTTAATTGTACCGTTACTTAAGTCGATTTCTTTATGCATACTATCCAATGCGATAATTTTCACGGGAGGGAAAGGAATATAGCTTATATTAAAAGTAAAAGTACTGGTTTGAGTAAAAACTAGAATTTGAATAGTTGAATCATTCGGTTCATAACATGCAGCTCTGGTATCTATTACAAAATTATTTTTGGAAGGATTGCTTATGTCAAATTCATTTTGAAATGGAAATTTTATCGAATCTACATGAAAATTGTTAGCAAAGTATAGATAGGTAACACAGCCTAAATAAATTGCTGGAAATTCATCACGCTTCAATTGATCTAAGTTTACTTCAATGGGTATATATTTCTTTTCTTGTGAATGTGATAATTGATATAGAAACAGTATGCTGAGAATTAGAAAGGCGTTTAGATAGTAAATTTTTTTCATATGTTATTGATTTATAATTTCTAATAAACCAAAAAGTATGCCTATAAATTATTTATACATTCGTTTTTCTGTCAAATACTTCAGTAGATTTCAGACTATTTTACTTATTTACTGCCAATATTTTGTTTTTTTAGCTTGGCTTTATAGTTGTTACGTGAATTATACGTTAAATATTGAGAAATTGTAAGAGTAATCTACTATATTTTCTTAATTTTGAAGCAAATTAAATAATTAAATAACGAAAGATGTCTATATAAAAGACGTCACTGAAATTGAAGCATGGCAAATTTTTTAACGAAGTTTTTTGAGAAGGTTTTTGGAAACAAACACGAAAAGGATGTAAGCGCACTTAGACCATTAGTAGATGATATAAATGCAAAGTATGAAGCATTAAAATCTTTAAGCAATGATGAACTGCGAAATAAAACAAATGAGTTTAGAAAAAAAATTAGTGAGCATTTATCTGAAATAGAGAATGAGATTAATGCATTAGAAGATAAAGCGAATAATGAATCGGCTCATGATTTAGAAGAAAAGGAAAGTATTTACGAGCAAGTAGATAAACTTAAAATAGAAAAAGATAAGCAGTTAGAAGTTATTTTAGATGAATTGCTTCCAGATGCATTTGCTGTAATTAAAGAAGTATCATACCGTTTTACCAATAATTCAAGTATTGAAGCAACAGTTACAGATTTAGATAGAAATTTAGCTGTAACACGTCCACATATTCAAATTAAAGGAAATACAGTTGAATATAAAAATGAATGGTTAGCAGCAGGTAGCCCGATTAAGTGGGATATGATTCATTATGATGTACAGTTGATTGGTGGAAAGGTATTGCATGATGGTAAAATTTCAGAGATGAAAACAGGTGAAGGTAAAACCTTAGTTTCTACTTTGCCAGTTTATTTGAATGCCTTAACTGGTCAAGGAGTCCATCTAGTTACTGTAAATGATTACTTATCAAAAAGAGATAGTGAATGGAATGAGCCTATCTATAATTTTTTAGGATTAACAGTCGATTGTATAGATAAGCATCAGCCAAATTCGGATGAAAGAAGAAACGCATATTACAGCGACATTACCTATGGTACGAATAATGAATTTGGTTTTGATTATTTGAGAGATAATATGGTTCGTACACCAGAAGAAATGGTACAACGTAAATTTCATTTTGCGATAGTAGATGAGGTGGATTCAGTATTAATTGATGATGCCAGAACTCCATTGATTATATCTGGTCCAGTTGAAAGTAGTGATGAAAAAGATTTTTACGAATTAAAACCAAGAATACAGCGAATATTTGAAGCACAAACGAAATTAGTTACTAAATATATTTCAGATTCAAAAGCGTTGATTAAAGAAGGTAAAGATGGTGCAGAAGAAGGTATGGGAGGTTTAGCTTTATTGAGAGCACATAGAGCATTGCCTAAGAATAAAGTATTAATTAAATTCTTGAGTGAAAGTGGAGTAAAACAAATTTTAACAAAAACAGAATCTGTTTATTTGTCGAATAATCAAGAACGGATGAAAGAGTGTGACAAAGATTTATACTTTGTTATAGATGAAAAAAATAATTCAATCGATTTGACTGACAAAGGAATTGAAATGATTACAGGTGCTGGAGAAGATAAAGAATTTTTCGTATTACCAGATGTAGGTTCAGAGGTTGCTAAGATTGAAAAAATGGCTGCTACTGAAGAAGAGAAGTTTAAGATGAAAGATGATGTAATGCGCAATTTCGCTGTAAAAAGTGAGCGTGTACATTCGATACAACAATTACTAAAAGCATATGCCCTTTTTGAAAAAGAAGTAGAGTATGTGGTAATGGATGGCAAAGTGAAAATTGTAGATGAGAACACTGGTCGTATCTTAGATGGTAGAAGATATAGTGATGGATTGCATCAAGCGATAGAAGCAAAAGAGAATGTGAAAGTGCAAAGTGCTACACAAACTTGGGCAACAGTTACCCTGCAAAATTATTTTAGAATGTATCATAAGTTAGCAGGTATGACGGGTACTGCAGAGACTGAAGCAGGAGAGTTATGGGATATCTATAAATTAGATGTGACATTGATTCCAACACATCGTGATGTGGTAAGAGAAGATAAGGAAGATTTAGTTTATAAAACGAAGAGAGAAAAGTATGCGGCGATCATAGATGAAATAGTGACAATGAAAGAAGCAGGAAGACCGGTATTAGTGGGTACATCTAGTGTAGAAGTATCTGAATTAATTGGAAGAATATTAACGCAGAAAAAAATTGCACATAATGTATTGAATGCGAAACAACATCAACGTGAGGCAGAAATAATTGCTGATGCTGGTAAAAGTGGTCAAATTACTATTGCAACGAATATGGCTGGTAGAGGAACGGATATCAAGTTGAGTTCAGAGGTAAAAACGGCTGGAGGACTTGCTATTATTGGTAGTGAGCGTCATGATTCGAGAAGGGTTGATCGTCAGTTGCGTGGTAGAGCTGGTAGACAAGGAGATCCAGGTTCATCACAATTCTTTGTTTCATTAGAAGATGATTTAATGCGTTTATTTGGTAGCGATCGAATTAGTAAAGTAATGGATCGATTTGGATATAAAGAAGGTGAAGTGATTCAACATAGCATGATTACGAATTCGATTGAGCGTGCTCAAAAGAAAGTGGAAGAAAATAATTTTGGTATACGTAAAAGATTATTAGAATATGATGATGTGATGAATAATCAACGTAATGCTATTTATACTAGAAGAAGACATGCATTATTTGGCGAACGTTTAAAAGTTGATATTCTGAATACCATATATGAAATGTGTGAAGAGATTATCAATAATACGAAAGCAGAAAATGACTATGAAGCTTTTAAACTAGATGCAATTAGATATTTCTCTCATAATTCTAAAATTACAGAAACAGATTTTCAAAGTGGGAAGGAAGCAATATTAATCCAGCAGTTTTATGATGAAGTAATTGATCGTTATGATTATAAATGTAATCAATTACGACAAAATACATTCCCGGTATTGAAAAGTATGTATGAAGATAATGGAGCGAATATAAAAAATGTTGTTATTCCAATACATGATGGAAAAACAGGTTTAAATATCATTGTAAACTTAGAAAAAGCGATTCAATCAGAATGCGCTGAAGTAATAAATGCATTTGAAAGTAGCATCACTTTGTCATTTATCGATGAAGCATGGAAAATCCATTTAAGAGCTATGGATGATTTAAAACAAGAAGTACAAAATGCTTCAATTGAGCAAAAAGATCCGTTATTGATTTACAAATTAGAATCGTATAATTTGTTTAAAGAAATGGTGAGTAATACAAATAAAGAGATTTGTTCATTTTTGTTTAAAGGAAGTATTCCTCAATCAACTAATTCGAATAATTCGGAGGTAAAAGAAGCGAAAGAACAAAAGAGAAGTAGTAATAATCAACTAAAAGCAGGTAGAGATAATTCTTTATTAGAGGCACCAAGAGGCAATACTAATGCAGGGGAAATGCCAGCAGAAGAAAAACCTAAATTAGAGCCAATACGAGTTGGTCCAAAAGTGGGTAGAAATGATCCATGTCCTTGCGGAAGTGGTAAAAAATTTAAATCTTGTCATGGTAAAGAAGAATTAGTATAATTATGGATATACACACATATATAGATCACACTAATTTAAAACCCGATGCAACAAAGATGTCTATTGATCAACTTTGTGGCGAAGCAATAGAACATCGTTTTAAAGCAGTATGTGTAGCACCTTATTTTGTAGGTCATGCAGCTGAAAAATTAAAACATAGTGATGTAAAAGTTGCAACAGTAATTGGTTTTCCTATGGGTTATTCTTGTGCTGCAGCAAAAGTAGAAGAGGTGAAAAGAGCCATTAACGATGGCGCTCATGAAATAGATGTAGTCATAAATATTCAAGCAGTAAAGGCAGGAGATTTTAACTACATTAAAAATGAATTAGAAAGTATAACTACCTATACGCATATGAAAAACCATGTAGTTAAAGTAATTATAGAAATTGGTTTATTGACTCAACAAGAGATTATTAATACTTGTAAAGTATGTGAGGAAGTAGGAGTAGATTTTGTAAAAACTTCTACCGGTGTAATTGGAAGAGGGACAACAACAGCAGATATTATATTATTGAAAAAATTATTGCCTTCTAAAATTAAGGTGAAAGCTAGTGGTGGTATTAGAACAAGAGAACAAGTGATAGATTTAATAGAAGCAGGAGCAGATAGAATTGGTACTTCCGCATCAGTAAGTTTTATAACTAATCCAGATGAAGAAATATAAGTAAATATGAAAAAATATTTTAATTTTTTAGTATTAATTATTGTAGGATTTTCATTAAAGTCTCAGGTGGTTAAAATGAATACTTCTAATTTTGATGGTTTATGTACCAAGTATGATCAGTTTACGAAAGTAGTTGAAGAAGCACCAGGATATAGATTTCAAATTATGTATTCGGCTACTCGTGAGGAAACAAATGCTGCTAAAATTAAATTTTATCAGAATTTCCCTACAATACATGCTTATGTAGATTATGAGCAACCCTATTATAAGTTACGTGTTGGAGATTTTAAAAATAAACTTCAATTAACTAAAAATTTTAATCTTATTACCTCTATATATCCAAGTGCATTTACTGTGAGAGATAATGTAAAAATCAGATAAATAAATTGACAAAAGAACTGATAGACAAGATTGATTTGTTAACGATGCAAGTATATGAAGAAAGCTTGAATCATAGACGCTATCTACATGAGCATCCTGAATTATCATGGCAAGAAAAAAATACATCATCCTATATACAGAGTTTTTTAAAGAATGAAAATGTTGCATTTAAACTTTATGCAACACATGGTATAGTAGCTACAATTGCCTGTAAAAATCCAACTAAAAGATGCATTGCACTTCGGGCTGATATGGATGCTTTGCCTATTCAAGAAGAAAATGATATAGCATATAAATCGACCTGCGAAAATATAATGCATGCATGTGGGCATGATGTGCATATGGCTTGTTTAATGGGAGCTATAAAAGTTATCAATTCATTAAAAGAAGAGATTGAAGGAACTATTAAATTTATATTTCAACCATCTGAAGAAAGACAACCAAGTGGTGCTCAAAAGATGATTGAAGAAGGGGTATTAGAGAATCCTAAAGTAGATGAAATTTATGGATTGCATGTTACACCTGAATTATTGTGTGGACAAATTGGTTACAAATCGGGCAAGTTTATGGCAAGTGCAGATGAAATATACATTGACATACTAGGACCTGGAGGACATGCTGCACAAGCTTATCAAACAGTAGATACCATTTTAATTGCATCACAAATTATTGTTGCATTACAACAAATTGTTAGTAGGAATGCTAATCCATTAATGCCTACTGTATTAAGTTTTGGAGATATACAAGGTCATGGAGCGACAAATATTATACCTAAAGAAGTAAAAATAAAAGGTACATTACGAACATTTGATGAAGTATGGAGGAAGTCTATACATGTAAAAATTAATGATATTGTACAAGGAATTGCAACGAGCATGGGAGCAACTTGCAAGGTTCATATACCTGAAGGCTTACCATTTGTATTGAATAATGATGTTGTAACATTAAAATCGATTCGTAAAATTTCATCTTTTATTAAAGATGAAAATTTGATAGAAATGCCTTTGCGAATGGGAGCAGAAGATTTTGGATATTATTCTCAACTAGTGCCATCATGCTTTTATAGGCTCGGAACGGGCGATTTAAGCGTTCATCAGCAGAAAAAACTTCATACATCTACATTTTCAATAAATGAAAATGCAATCTTATATGGCATTAAAATATTTGTTAGCAGTGTATTCTAGATTAAACAATTAACATTTTTTTGCAATTAAGTATTAGAATTAATAGATTTAACTTATCATAGTTAATTTTAATAGTTCATGAAACACCTTTACAAAAGCCTATATATCATAATACTCATTGGAATATTTTTTAATGTTCAACAGTCTAAAGCACAGCTTGTAGCAGGAGAAGCATTTTTACAAGGTAATTTTTTAGAAGTAGGAGTATCCACCTGTGGATCATATGGTACAGCTGGTGCAGCTCCATGTGGTTATCATTCTAGAAATAATTTTAATACGGGAATTGGCTTTGTTGCTGATGCAGCAAGAGATGGATGGACAGTGGGTGTTCCAAATTATTGTGGAGATTATTTTTTACCAGGTTCACCTGTGGAAGGATGGGGTATTGAAGTAGGTGGACAATCTTATATAAATAGTAATAACGGTACCATATGTGGAACGAATAATATAGCTGGAAGTATTGCATCCTATTCATATGCATCTGGACAAACCACAGCTATATGGAATGGTTCTATAACAGCTGGAGCTGGAACAGGATTAACCTTTTCTCAACAAACTACTTTATATGATGATGGATTATATTTTATCACTACAGTGAGAATATGTAATACATCTGGAGCTGCAATGTCTAATTTGTATTATGCACGAAATGTAGATCCTGATAATGATATTATGATCACTGGCTCTTATAGTACGAATGATACAATTGTTTCTCAACCAAATCCTTCTTCTTGTGAAGCATTAGTCACTACAAAAGGCATCGGAGCAAATTGTTTTATGGGTATTGGGACATTAGCATCAAATGCTAGAGTATCCTTAGGTGGGTTTAATACAGTAGCACCCATTAGTAATTATTATAATGGAATAGGATATGCCATTGCTGCAGGAGCAACACAGTCAACTGATGCGGCTGTTCAAATAAGTTATTATTGGCCAACCATTGCAGCTGGTCAATGTCTTGAAATATCTTTTGCACATGTAATGAGTAGAGGTGATTTAGCAATAGCATTTACAAAATTAGGAAATCCAAATTTCTTTTCAGGTAGTAGAGATATCTCTTTAACACTACGTGATACTGTTTGTCCAAGTGAGCCTGTCACATTATCTGTAGTTGATGATACTTCGTATAGATGGACTTGGGCACCAACACCTGCTGTTTCTGCTACGAGTGGAACTACAACTACTGTTACTACCACTACGCCGATTACTGTTACAGCAACAGCATATAGAAATGGATGTGTTGCATTTTTAAGAAATATAATTGTAGATATAGATACGTCTGTAAAAATAAATATTAATACAAGAGATACACAGATTTGTGTACCTAATTTACCTGTAAGATTGAGTCCAATTATTAGTTATGATACAATCCGTCCACAAACACTTCGATGCGATACTTATGATGTAGCCTCTATTCCTTTTGCACCTATTGCATTAACTGGTTTAGCGACTACCGTTGCATTAGCAGATAATGAATTAAGCACCTGTAACCCTATTGGTTTTCCATTTAGATTTTTCTGTAACGATTATAAAAACTTTTATATATCCTCCAATGGCTTCATTACATTTACTCCAGCAATAGGTGATGGTTGCTGTGCAGGGCAAGTATTACCCAATGCAGCGAACCCCAATAACTTGATTGCTTTGGCTTGGGAAGATTTAAACCCGAGCTTAGGTGGCACCATTAGTTATGAAACACAGGGAGTCAGTCCGAATAAAAGATTAATTGTACAGTTTTCGAATATAATGCATACTGGAGGAATAGATCCAGTAAGTGGTCAAATAATATTATATGAAACGAGTAATAGAGCAGAAGTTCATTTAACTTCTATGCCTGGTCCAGGATCTATTAGTAATCCTCATACTATTGGAATTGAAAATGCATTAGGCACAAGAGGACATGCACCTGTTGGTAGAAATGGAGTTGCAGGATGGACAGCAACAAATGAAGCATGGCGTTTTTCACCAATGATTATTTATGGTCCAGCACTTCCACTTTCATATACTTGGTCTCCGAGTACGGGTTTAAGTTCATCAACTATATTAAATCCAATTGCTACAACTCCGGTAACAAGAACCTATAGATTATGTGTTAGCAATGGATATTGCACGAATATATGTGATACCATGACAATTACTGTGGCTCCATTTAATATTTCGCAAAATATAAATTTATGCGCAGGAAGTTCGGTTAGAGTTGGTACACATATTTATACAACTTCTGGTACTTATAGAGATACACTAAGAAGTATACATGGATGTGATTCATTTGTAACAACGAATTTATCTATTACAGGGGCTATTTCTTCAGCTACAAGACGAGATACCATTTGTTTTGGTTCTTCCATAAATATATATGGAAATTTATATACAGCTAGTGGAACGTATAATGATACTTTAGTAAATTTTAGAGGTTGTGATTCTTTTGTCACCATAATTATATCTTATAGAAATAATGTAAACTTAGTAGATACAAGAGATACAGGAATCTGTCTAGGCAATTCAATACGATTATCAGTAGTTGCAACACCAGCTGGAACTTATACTCATAATTGGGGACCAAGTTCAACATTGAGTAGTACAACAGTTAGTAATCCATTAGCTACACCAACAACCACTACGATGTATATTGATACGATTCGTGATGCATGGTGTACGTATTATGATTCAATCACCATTTCAGTAGGCGCAGCTGCACCAATAGTAGATGCAACGATTAGTCCAATTGATTATTGTAATGGAGATACAGTAACGTTCAATGCCTATATTCCTCCACCTACTACTTGTACGTATACAATGACATCTATCCCATATGCACCTGCTATAACAACAGGAACAGGCGTTTCGTTGAGTGATGATCAAGTATCTGGAGCGATTCCAATGGGATTCAATTTTAATTTTTTCTGTAATAACTATTCAAATATTTATATCAGTTCGAATGGTTTTCTAACCTTTAATAGTGCCTCGGGTAGTGGTTGTTGTTCAGGTGCCTTATTGCCAACAGCTGATGGATTAGATAATATCATTGCATTATTTTGGGATGATTTATATCCTCCAGGAGCGGGAAGTATAACCTATAATACATTGGGTACAGCCCCTAATAGAAGGTTTGTGGTAAATTATAATGGACTTCCATTTTGTTGTGGAACAACACCTGCAGTAACAGGACAAATTATTTTGTATGAAACTTCCAATATTATTGATTTGAATATAACCAGTGCAGTTGGAGTTTCGCCAGGAACAGCAGGTATAGAAAATAGTACAGGAACTGTAGGATATCCAGTACCTGGTTTGAATGCTGCTACATGGCCAGCATCCGTTACAAATACCAGTTGGAGATTTTCTCCAGTAGTAAGTGCTGTATATACCTATTCATGGTCGCCAACACCAGGTTTATTTCCTAGAACAGATTCTGCTGCAACTAGACGTGTTGTAACTTCTACACGAAGCTACTACGTAACTGTAAGTAATGCAGGTTGCTCAACAATTGATACAGTAACAGTAAGACCAAGATTAGATGTAGTGGTAAGTCCAGACTCAACGATTTGTGCTGGTATGCCAGTAAGATTATTAGCTAGTATTACATATGATACAATTAGAACAGTAGGAATTGCAAGATGTGATTCGTATACAGTTGCATCTATTCCATATTCGCCAGTTGCAACTACAGGAACAGGTGTTTCATTGAGTGATGATCAAGTGTCAGGACTTATCCCAATGGGATTTAATTTTAATTTTTTCTGCAATAATTATTCAAATATTTATATAAGTTCTAACGGTTTCGTAACATTTAATAGTGCATCAGGAAGTGGATGTTGTGGAGGAGGAATTTTACCTACTTCTTTTGATGGAGTCAATGATGTCATTGCATTATTTTGGGATGATTTATATCCACCTGGGGCAGGAAGTATTACTTATAATACTTTAGGCGTCGCCCCTAATAGAAGGTTTGTAGTGAGTTATAACGGACTTCCATTTTGTTGTGGAACTACCCCAGCAGTTACTGGACAAATTATTTTATATGAAACATCCAATATGATTGATGTTATAATAACCAGTGCAGTAGGTGTTTCGCCTGGTACAGCAGGTATCGAAAATAGTTCAGGTACTATAGGGTATCCAATACCTGGTTTAAATTCATCCGTATGGCCTGCATCTGTTATAAATACTAGCTGGAGATTTTCACCAGTTGTTTCAATTAGCTCAGTTACGCCTGTAACATATACTTGGTCTCCATCAACAGGACTTAGTTCTACTTCAGTTTTAGATCCAATAGCTAATACGAGTACAAATGTAAACTATATTATAACTACCACTGCAGGAAGATGTATTGATGTTGATACTGCCACTTTAATTATTCGTGCTAGAGATTCAATCTATTTTACTCGTTCCATTTGTACAGGTCAATCATTTTTATTTAATGGTGTAAATAGAACGGTTGCTGGAATTTATAGAGATACTTTAATAAATAGAGTAGGATGTGATTCTTTAGTTGTTTTAAATTTAATAGTAACTTCTTCTACCTCAGGAACTTTAAATCAAAGCATTTGTGCAGGAAGTAGTTATTTATTTAATGGCGTAAATAGATCGACAGCTGGTACGTATTTAGATACATTAATCGGTTCTGGTTTATGTGATTCTATACTAACTTTAAATCTAATTGTTATCCCAACTTCAACAAGAACTATTAATGCCACTATTTGCTCTAATCAAACGTATTTATTTAATGGAGTAAACAGAAATACAACAGGTGTATACTTAGATACATTTGCAAACTTTAGAGGATGTGATTCAGTAGTGACTCTAAACTTAACGGTGAATCCAACAACCACAGGAACGATCAATGCAACTATCTGTTCGAATCAAACTTATCTATTTAACGGAGTAAATAGAAATACAACAGGAACATACCTTGATACATTTGCAAACTTTAGAGGCTGTGATTCAGTAGTTACTTTAAACTTAACGGTGAATCCAACTTCAACTGGAACGATCAATGCCACTATCTGTTCGAATCAAACCTACTTATTCAACGGAGTAAATAGAAATACAACAGGTACTTATTTAGATACATTTATAAACTATAGAGGCTGTGATTCAGTAGTGACTTTAAACTTAACGGTGAATCCAACTTCAACTGGAACAATCAATGCTACTATCTGTTCGAATCAAACGTACTTATTTAACGG
>JBAXTO010000019.1:0-19810 GCA_037130135.1 Bacteroidota bacterium | reverse complement strand
AAGCACAAAGCTTCATTTAACCACTGAACCGCCAATTTCTTGTAGGTGCTGTTAGGCGTATGTGCTTCTGTCATTCGGTTACGCTGGTTCTTTAGATTTGTCGTAATTGTCAACGATTTTCAAAAGTGTTTCAGAATGTTTAAAGATGTCGTCTAAAGAATTGATTTCATTTTTAACTTCTTTCTTTTGGTCGTCAAGTGTTACTAAAAACTTTTTGCTACCGTTTAAATAAAGTCTGCAAATTGTCTTACGATTGTTGTCGTCAAGTAAGATTGCAAAATAAGATTGTGCATCTCTATGAGTTATTCTTGTTGAACTAATTTTTTGTCTTAGGATAGTTTTAACAATCATAAAACCTTCAAGTTCTTCTTCTGTCGTTACGACTTTTACTTCGTCAAGTTTTGCTTGTTCTAATGCTTGAACAGCTTCTTGTTTCTTAGTTTCTTCGTCTTCCTTTGTCAAAGCAGTTTTAAGTCGTTCAGTGATTAGGTCACTAATATGTTGTTGAATAGATTTTTTTGTCAAGTTAGTAAACTGTTCTAAAACCTTTGCAGTTACAACACTTGGGTAAACTTGTCTTGCGAAGTGTTTAACAAAGTCTGGAGTTGGATTTATTAATTCTTGTTGAATAAGTTGTTTTAGCTCATTCATAAATTTCAATTCACTTGCAGTATTTGTAATGCTTTCAGCGTCAAAAACTGTCTTATGAAACTTCTTTAATTCTTCAACTTGATTGTCTTTAATTTCATTGATGTTAAATTCTAAAAATGGTTTCTCGTCCATTTTGTTTGCTGCCACCAAGTCAGAATAAAAGCGGTAAACAATACCATTTGTCAAAAGTCCGAACTTGGCTTTTGAAACGTGAAAATAGCGTAAAAGCTGTCCATCGTGTATGTTTAGATTTTGTGCCCAATGTTTGCACTCAATTAAAATGGTCGGTGAGCCGTCCTTGAAAATTGCGTAATCTATTTTCTCACCTTTTTTAAGTCCGATGTCCGAAATAAATTCAGGAACAACTTCAGTCGGATTAAAAACGTCATACCCCAATGCTTGTATAAAAGGCATTATGAAAGCATTTTTTGTAGCTTCTTCTGTCTGAATTTGGTCTTTCAGTTTTGCAACTCTTTCTCCGAGTTGTTTGATTTGGTCTTTAAAATCCATTGTCATTTTATTTATTAGTTTTTACTTTTTTGTCAAAGATAATATTTTGTTTAACGGTCGTCCTAGCATTACGCCTAACGTTTTGCAGCTACAAGAAGTTGGCGTTTTCGAAGCTCTAAACTGTCTGCCAGCACTGAACTTGATACGAAGCACAAAGCTTCATTTACCCACTGAGCCGCCAATTTCTTGTAGGTGCTGTTACCGGCTGCCTTTCTATTTAACTTTCTTGTCAATGCTTAACTACTTTGATTGTTTTATACTCATTATTTGCACTCACTTTGAGTAAATAAATACCGTTCGTTAGGTTACTAATATCTATTTGCTTTTTGGTATCTCCAGAAGTTAGAATTAATTTTTCGCTTTGAACCAATGAGCCTGATAAATTATATATTTCAATTTTACTTTCAGTGTTTAATGAAATTTCAACATCTACAGTTGTAATTCCTGTTGTTGGATTAGGATATACAATTAAGCTAGCTTCTTGAGTATTCTCAGAAATTCCAACAAAACAATTTACGGTATTGTTGTAAATAAAAGTTGATGAATAAAGTCTTGGCTGTCCACCAGAAATGGTAGTAAGAGAATCTCCCGTATATCGGTGCATTTGGATAAGGGTGCTGTCCCAAAGTTCGAACTGGTCTGTTCCGCAACCATAAAACCTTAATTCCATTGTGCTGTCGGCATATTCAAAATCATTAACGCCTGGAACATTTTTAACCAATGTTTCAATATGATTTTGATTGTAGAGCGGTAAGATGGTTCCTTCTTTTACAAAAATGGGAAGATGGGCAAGAGGTGCAGAAACAGTATGCGTTGAAGGTCCTGAAGCGGCTAATGATCCTGTCCAGTAATCATACCAATTGCCCGTTGGAAAATATACCTGTCTAGTAGTTGCTGCCGAATCTATAACCGGAGCCACTAAAACTCTATCGCCCAATAAAAATTCATCTTTTATTGAAATAGTATTTGCATCAGTAGGATAATGCAGATATAGTGAGCGTACCACCGGAACGCCTGTTTCCTTAGCCTCTTTAACCAATGTATAGATGTAAGGGAAAAATTTTACATGTAGCTTTGAGTATTTTTTAAACATGGCTTGCGTTTGTGTTGATTGGTCAAATACTTGTTTGGCACCCAAATAAAGTTCATCCCCCTCGTGTGTCCATAATACCGGAATTAAGGCAACCATTTCCAACCACCTTATCCAAAGTTCTTCTAAATTGCTTGGCAATACAACGGGCGCACCATATTTATATCCACCTACATGTGGACATACGAGAGGGTGTCCGGAAATACCGCCTGATAAAATATTTGAAATTTGACCTTTAATGCCGTTGGCGGTTTCCCAACTCATATCAGGGTCGTTAATCATAACAGGTGCATACTTCTGCATCCCTGTCCATCCTCCACGCATAAAATAAACATAATCTCCGTTGGGTTGGTTTTGCTCCCAAAATTCTTGATTTGTTATTGCCCAGTTAAGCGGGTATTCATTGTGAACTGCATACGGATTTGAATTGGCTGAATCAATCATATCTATTCGGTGGTGTTCGCCAAAATCAGCCATCCACCCGCTGCTGCCAACACTTAGTGCATTTGTCATTAAATTATTCTTATACCAGTTTCTCACTGTCTGTCGACTAAGGTCTGGTTCTGCTACCTGATTAAACCAAACTAACCATGGATTGAGATATGTTGTGCTTAACCAATTTTTCATAAAATAACCTTGCGTATTTGCGTAATTATATTCTGCATCGTTATTGAAGATATAAGGCCAGTAATAATGTAATACTTTGAAACCTTGATTGTGATGAGTGTTAACCAAAGTATTGTAATTAGGCCAATAGGTTGGGTCGATTTGCCATGACATACCTGTTCCTAAAATACTCAGTATTTTTTTTGACCAATAGTGATGCCACAAGGCACTGCAAGGAATACTATCATTACGCAAAACAGCGGCAACCTGATTAGATCGATCTGTTTCTGTTTGAAAACCATTTCTGTTTTTAGTCAACATCCAAACGCCAAAGACCCAAGGTTCAGGGGTTCTTAACAGGCGACCTGCATCTTCTGTATAATTCTGTATAATGTCAATTGGCGTTGCTCCTAAATAAACTGTAAAGTTCAAGTGTTGTTCCCAAGTGGCTATTTCGTTAATGTTTGGATCAGTTTCTCCTAAGTCAAATGAGCTGCAAGTGTTTTCATTTAATAATAAACCATAGCCACGAGTTGAAATATAAAATGGCACTCTGGCTTCCCCTTGATTTTCGGGTTTAGGAGAAGGTTCATTTGCAATTCTCATCTCACTTATCCAGTTTAACATTTTTTTATTTCTAAACGCCACATCTTCAGGGCGTGTTCCGAACCCAAGAAAATATTCATTCGGAAAAAGTTTTAATCTTAATCGGGTTCTGTATTTCCAAGGCTGAGCAACTGGTGTGGCCTTCTGAATTTCTACTTTCACTTTATTATTTAAAAGAAGTTGAACATGCATATTGATCACTTCTGCATTCGAAGTGTTTTGAAAAGAAGCATCAATAATATATAGCGGGTCATTCGAACTCCAGGTCAACAAGGTATTTGTCCACCATTGGTAGGCAGCAGTGCTATCCTTTACTACTGAATACATGTAACTTACATAATCTACTGTTGAGTTTGGATAACTTGCAAATCCAATAGGTAAGTCGGCCGTTGGCGAGGTGGTTTCAATAATAAATGTACCAGTACTTAGGTCTTTTATTTTAAAGCCATTGTCGTAGAGGTTGAATTCTACATTGCCTCTAATTAGTTGCTTTAGCAATGTTTGACCTGATACATTGCTAAAACCGATTAGCAAAATGAATAAAGCAAGGGTCAAATTACATTTCATATTTTTCATAAGTGTCTCTTTTAAGGTTGCCGGTAACGTTTTGCGGCTAAAAGAAGTTGGCGATTTTGAAGTACAAACTTTCTTTTGAAAACCACATTTCAAATGTAAAACAAATTTTCATTAGAAGTACAATGCGCCAATTTATTTTAGCCGCTGTTAGTGGTTGTAGCTGCCATTTAGTTTAAACACAGCTTTCGTGTCTGCCTATTAATAACTTGAACTATATGTAATCTTTTAGGTCTAATAAAATTACTTTATTAAAAGAATCTTTGTTTACTATGATTCTATTTTTTTCATTATCTACATTTTGTTTAAACTGAATTAAATTTTTATTGTTTTCCGTAAACAAATGTAATTCTACATCAGTGCCATTATGGACAGATGTCACCCAACTATCAATTCCATTTTTTTTCAAATAAGCTAAGAAGTCTTTGCATTTAGGATTATTACGATGCTTCACATCTAAATAATACTTGTCCTCACCGCAGAAATGGTGGTAACAATATTCTAAATCATTTTCATATATGAGCGGAGAAATTTTACCCTTTACTATAAAACGTGAGATAATAGTTTGTTTTGTTTTCCATTGTTGTGTTGGTCCAGAACTAAAGTCAGAACTATAAGTTCCACTTGAATTAAAACTAAAATACATTGATTCGTAAATTCCATTGTCAGGCGCCTTTCTAAAAAGAATGGTGTCTTTAGGGATAATAGCTAATTTATATTTAAGTCTTAATTTGTCCATTGAAGTTTTTGTCTCTCGCAGCTATTACCACTAACGTTTTGCAGCCACCCGATGTTCGGGATTTATGACTACAAATCAATCAAATGTACTAAAAATATCATTGAAAATATAAATTTCATTTTGACTACAATGCCCGAATAGCGGGTGACTGCTGTTGGGCGATCGGCATAATTATCTCACAAGTTTTAGCTTTCTTTGATTTATATAATCCTTAAGTTCAGCAAACGTCATTCCTGTGGTTTCCTTTGCTATTTGTTCCTTTACTTTTCTAAAGAACTTAACTGTATCAAATTCCTTTTCTTTAATTTTGTTGTTAGTCATTTGTTATAATTTCTTTAGGTGAACGAATGTCCAATTGAATATGTCCCTTTTTTATGTTAATTGCATTATACCCTCTAATTCTGAAAACGTTGACTATATGTTTAAAATTCCAACTGATTAAATAGTCAACCTTGTTTATAGTTGCACAAGCTATATGTCTGCAATCATCAATGCTCGTTTGCCCTACAACTTTTTCTTTAACATATTCTTCTGCAAGTTCATTTATTTCCTCTGTTATTTCAACAAATTCTGTTTTGTTTTTATCAAGACTTAAAAAATGACTTTTTATTTGTTCAGGTGCATTTTCAAGTTCAAGTTCGCATAAGTCGGAATAAACACAAATAATTTCTCCATTTTTAACCATATCGAAAAGTAGGTTAGTTTCATGTTGAAATTCAATGTCATAAACACCACCAAAAACAGATGTATCAAAATATAATCTGGGCTTTCTCATTTAACAAATTTACAAAATATCTTGGTAAGAAGAGCTTATTATTTAGTACGAGGTTCAATGCTGTCGCCCAACGTTTTGCGGCTAAAAGAAGTTGGCGATTTTGAAGTACAAACTTTCTTTTGAAAACCACATTTCAAATGTAAAACAAATTTTCATTAGAAGTACAATGCGCCAATTTATTTTAGCCGCTGTTAGTGGTTGTAGCTGCCATTTAGTTTAAACACAGCTTTCGTGTCTGCCTATTAATAACTTGAACTATATGTAATCTTTTAGGTCTAATAAAATTACTTTATTAAAAGAATCTTTGTTTACTATGATTCTATTTTTTTCATTATCTACATTTTGTTTAAACTGAATTAAATTTTTATTGTTTTCCGTAAACAAATGTAATTCTACATCAGTGCCATTATGGACAGATGTCACCCAACTATCAATTCCATTTTTTTTCAAATAAGCTAAGAAGTCTTTGCATTTAGGATTATTACGATGCTTCACATCTAAATAATACTTGTCCTCACCGCAGAAATGGTGGTAACAATATTCTAAATCATTTTCATATATGAGCGGAGAAATTTTACCCTTTACTATAAAACGTGAGATAATAGTTTGTTTTGTTTTCCATTGTTGTGTTGGTCCAGAACTAAAGTCAGAACTATAAGTTCCACTTGAATTAAAACTAAAATACATTGATTCGTAAATTCCATTGTCAGGCGCCTTTCTAAAAAGAATGGTGTCTTTAGGGATAATAGCTAATTTATATTTAAGTCTTAATTTGTCCATTGAAGTTTTTGTCTCTCGCAGCTATTACCACTAACGTTCCGCGGCTGCCCGAAGCGCGGGATAGTTTACCCAAATGTATCAAAGTGGACGCAAAAATCCAACTACGGCGATTACTTTGAGGACAGCGAATGCCCGCGTTTTTGGCAGCCGTTGTTAGTGGTAGTTATTTTCGTCTTGTGCTATTGAGTTGCTCATTTAGTTCTTTTAAGTCAATATTCCATTTTTTTAAATGCTCGATGTCAAGTTTCCATTCTTGTAAGCTTCGAATCTTCCATTGTTTGAATACCACATTTTTTATTTGTCGTGCAGTTACTTCGTGCAACTGATTAACTTCTTTGAAGCGGTTGAATGCTCTTTCTCCATTACCGCGAATGCCAGCAAGTCCTATATGTTTAACCTCATGGCACAAAGGACATAGGGACTGAAAAAAATCAAGTCTTTGCGTCAAAGTTATTTCCTCGTAAACCCAAACTTCGTGACATTCAACAGGGTGCCTTGTTCCTATGCCGCCGCATATTTCACATAGAAAATTAGCTCTTTGATAAACGACCTTTCTTATTTTGTTCCATTGGCCGGCTTTAACATTACTTCTAACATTTGACCAAAAACAAGTACTTGGAACAAGTTCTATTTGAAGTTTTAATGTCGAGTGATGCTCTAATATTTTTTGTTCTTCTATTGTCAAGATATTTGTTGTTCCAATTGGTTGTTCAACACTTGTATCTTTCAATATTATTTTGCTTGCTTTCTTTGAATTGTTTTTTTTGTCTCGTAATATAAAAAAAGGCTTATATAATTCACGGTCATAAAAAACCACTTGCATATAATCATTTCCCCTTAGCGATTTCTCCTTTACAACACAGATAAGATCAATCTTGTATTTTTCTATTTTGCGTATCAGTCGGTCTATTTCAAATTTATAGATTGCGCCAATACGTTTATTGTTGTGAGTTAAAATCCAATTCCGGTTTTCTAATTTTAATATACCTAACTCATCACCAATGTGGATTTCATTTTTTACTTTTTTATAACTATACTTTTGAAGATTTGAAAGGGGAGTTACGAAAAAAGCCCTTGGTCTTATGATATTCTGTTTATTAATTCTCATTTATATTTTACCGGAATTTGTATATTCTGACTTTGATAATTACCACTAACTAGTTTATATACCTTGCTTTATTTCTTGTAAACATCCCATATAAAGGGCTTGGCGAAGATGTAGTGAATATTGTTTCGTATTATATTGTTTGTTGCTTATAACTAGTATGAATAGCTCCGCTATGCCAGTTACATTTATTACTTGACAGTATTTGCTTTTTCACCATTGAGTAAAATGTTCGCTTGCTTTTATTTCATGCTAGCTACATTTTGAACCACGCTTCTAATTATTTTAATAAGCTCACAAAATTATTAAAAATACTAACAAAACAAAATTAAATTGACATTATGTAAATTTATTATGTAAAAAATGTAAATTCGGCCTACATAGGCTTACTAATAAAAATAGATAGCAATGACTGGGGGCTTCACACAATAGATTTGGATTAGATTTTTTAAAAATTGTCAAAATACCTCCTATATGAGCTAAATAGGTACAGTGAAAAAATACGCTTATATATGAATATATGTTTTAGAGCTATTTGAGAATAAAAGCATATGAAAGAATGAAGTTTAGATATGCAAGAATGTCTTATAAAACAAGCGAGAGTAAATCAAGTTTCGTTGTCAAAAAATACCTGTGATGAGCTGGCTGTAGGCTATGAGGGGAAGACTTATAAAGCTTCTGAAAAGAATATGTCAAAGCTATATGATAACATTAAATTGGAGCTATTATGAAAGCTGTCATATTAGGTGGTGGTATTGCGGGCTTGACAGCAGGTATACTTTTTCAGAGAAATAACTGGACTGTTGTGGTTAATGAAAAATCAAAACATCTAGATCCTCAAGGTTTTGCTTTTTTAATGAGCTCAGATGGATTGTCTGTATTAAATAAGTTTATCAATTCGACAGGGTTACAATTGAATCGTCAGAATGTAGCTCTTTTTAGCCTAAAAACGACAAATAATCAAGAGATTATAAAAATAAAACTAAAAGGATGGTCAAGCATGAAACGCAAAGATTTAGTTTCATTTTTGCATTCTTTTTTTACTGAAAATACATTGAAATATAGTAGAGTATTTTCACATTTTATTTATGAAAATGAGAAAGCAGTGGCGGCTGTTTTTGAAAATGGAGAGATTGAATATGGGGATATTTTTATTGGTGCAGACGGAGTTCATTCAAAAGTAAGAGAACAAGTATTTGGAAGCGTACACCATAGTCCTGTTGAAGTAAAGGAAATAGTTGGTATATGCAAATTTGAATGGGAGGATGATAATAAAGGAGCCGTTTTTCAAAAATTCCAAAGTAATAAACATGGTTTATCTTTTGGTATTATACCAGTTGCTTTAAATGAAGTCGTATGGTTTATGCAATATGATGCAAGATTAGAAACCAGTGTAGATAAAAAAGATGTAGAAAGTTTAAAAACTTTTTGTCTCAATATGCTCCAGGATTTTCCATTAGATGTAAAAAATGTTTTACAAAATAATGATTTTACAAAAACTTACTTATGGAATACCACTGATTTTGATTTACTCCCCAGTTTTAATAAAAATAATATAGTACTAATTGGTGATGCAGCTCATTTGGCTTTACCCTTTACTAGTGCTGGATCTACAAACGCAATTTTAGATGCTGAAGCGTTAATTGAAGGGTTTGAAAAATATACTGATTATAATGATGCTTTTGAATATTATTATTTGCAACGATCCTCCAAATTGAAACATCATATTGAACAAGGGCGTGAATTGAAAAATACTTTTTTAAATCCCACAAATAGCAACCAATATAACTATAAATTACCATTAGTTTCAGATGATGATAAGGCGATTAGTACTATTCAAAATAAACCAATTAATATTTTGTATTTTACAGATCCCATATGCTCTACCTGCTGGATTATTCAACCTATATTAAGAAAATTACAACTAGAATATGAAGATTATATAAATATCGACTATAAAATGGGGGGCTTACTTCCATCTTGGAAAGAATTTAGTAAAGGTATCATAAAGCAACCATTAGATGCTGCGAATCATTGGGAAGATGTGAGTCTTTCTCATAAAACGCCTATAATAGGCGATGTTTGGATTGAAGATCAACTGGAATCATCGTATCCTCCTTCTATAGCTTTTAAAGCCGCTCAATTGCAAAGTGTAGACAAAGCAATAATCTTATTAAGACGATTAAAAGAATTAGTGTTTATTCAAAAAAAGAATATCACAAAATGGGAGATTATTGAAAGTGTTGCTCTAAAAGTGGGTTTAGATACGGCACAACTTATGGAAGATATGCAAAACAAAGGAAAAGACCTGTTTTTAGAGGATTTAAAATTGTCAAAAGAATATGATGTAAATCTATTTCCAAGTATTTATTTTTCGAATGAATCAGGTACAAAATTATCTTTAAAAGGCTATCATCCTTATGAAAAGTTCGAAAAAATTATTAAAGAGATAGCACCAGATATTATTAAAAAAAGAATCGATATCGATCCAGAAGAGTTATTTATTAAATTTAATAATATGACAGAAAGTGAGTTTCTTTTTTTATCTAATATGGAAAGTGAGAAAGGGAGTTTAGTACTTCAAAAATTATACGAAGATGGAAAAATTGAAAAGCTTGAAAATAGAAATGGATTGATGTGGATGTATAAAAATAGCGACTAATTATGTGTTAAAAATATAAATTATTTGCAACTATTTGATATACAGATTATTATATCTAATCGGTTGCCTCTTTAAGTTGTGTTGTATATATATGATAATCAATTATATATAAAATGCAATGCGATATTATATTATTAATAGAATAATACGTAACTTTACCAAGTAATTTACGTATAGAAGGAAAAAAATATGCGCTTCGTAAATGTTGAGTTCAAGCTTAATGAAAAAAACTCGGTTCAAAATAAATATAATATTCGTTTTTTTAATTCAATATTAAAAAACGCTAGTATTGACTAATAATATGATTTTATTTGGTTTTATTCATTTTCTAAAAAAAATTAATAAGTATTTACTTCTTATACTATTATTAATTATTTTAGTCTATATTCCAATTGAAAGCAAAGCCCAGGTTTCTACTGATATTAATAAGGCACGCAGTCAAGGTTTAGCTTTTTTAGCTCAGAATAAATACATTGATGCGATGGTTAATTTCCAAACCGCATTGTTTTTGGGAGATTCGACCATTACCACTTTAAATATGTTAAAAACTTGTTATGCCGAAACACATAACTTAGAATCCTATCAGAAGATAGAATCGCTAATCAGTAAAATTGTTAGCAGATCTACACGCCAAAAGGATTGGGATTATACTATTACTGACCCATATGCAAGTAATAATAATTTTAATAAAAAGGATTCTATTAAATTGGATAATAACATAAATACATATTTGGTTGCCAAATTATTAGATTCATTGCAAAAAGTTTGGACCTATGCACAAAAATCAATCGCTACACCTGTATATTCAGCTAATATAAATAATATAGAAAAACTTTTTTCGAGTCAAAATCTTTCTATTGACAATTATTTTAATTTAAATGATGCTTACTTAAAAGCAAAATCTAGTTCATTAAAAAGTGATTTAGGGTTCAATATTGGGATGAACTTTTATGAGAATTTTCCAATCCAAGCACCAGATGTAGATAATTTAATTTATCGAAGAAGATTTTCAGTAGGGCTGGATTGGAATATACTAAACAATGGTTTAGTAGAAAACATATTGGATCGAAAAATGCTACAAAATGAAAGACGTATAAGTGAGATAGAATACAATAGAAATTTAAATGCCAGTTCCTATCTTACCATATACAACCGAATCATTTACTTTTTTAATATTAAAAAACTGGAAATACTCGATAAAAGGGAAAAGTTAATGAATTTAAAATTCCCGATTGCAATAGAGCTATATAACCTGAAACAAATTCCAAAGATTACGGTAGTCAAAATGGAACAACAGAAAGCAGATTTGGAAGGTATGAAACACTTATATAACGCCTATAATTCTTTATATAACGATAGCACAAGTAAAGAGGAGAATGAAATTATTGAGCTGCCTTATTTTGATTTTGACCTAACATCACTATATGAAAATGATGAACAATTTAAAAATGAAAATAATGAAATTGAAAAATTATTAACCCATAATATTCAGTTCGAGTCAAACCCTTTAAATAAAATAAACTTAAGTTTAAAATTTAACTACAACTTATATGATTATACACAAGCTAACATAAATAGGAGAGATTATTACAGTTTAGGCTTGGTAGCTTCTGCACCATTAAGTCTGCCATTTGATAAAACAAAAAAAATACTAACTGCTCAGTTAGCCATTCAATCAGATAATAATGATCAGGCTAGAGTATTTATGGAAGAAGAAGATAGGAAATCTTTTTATGCAATTAAATACAAACAAAAAGAATACGTAAATTATATTTATAAATTGAATTATTATCAAGAATTGCTGCGTATTCAACGAGTGAGAAATTTATATAAAGATAATAACTATAAACCATTAGAAGCCCTTGATGAAATCGATGCTTATTTATCAAATAAAATAGAACAGATAGATGTATTACAAGAGATGTATTTATCATTACTGTCATTCTATCGTAAACACCCACAAGTAGAATTGAAAGATTATGTAAATACTATAACAACAGAACCCATTACCAGTATGAATACAGATACTATCATCAAATCAATTTATATTTGGTCTACAGCATATAAACAGTATTCGCCTAGCTATATCGATGAGTTTTTAAGACTTCATAATTTTTCAAATGCTATAGTATCTCTGCCATTAGATAACGCGAATAGAAATTTGTCAATTAATTTAATCAATGAATTGCAACTTCAAGGGAAGCGAGTTGAGTTAATGGTAGGCGATGTATCATTATTAGAAGAGCAAAATTTAGCTACTCGATTAAATAAACAACTCACTGGTATTAATTTGAAACAAATTAGTGCCTTGCACTTAGATGTAGAACCACACACTATGCCTGATTGGTATGTAAATAGGGAAGTGTTGTCGTTAAAGTACATCAAAATGCTTCAACAAGCATCTGATTTTTGTAATAAGAATCAAATTTCGCTATCTGTTTCTATTCCTTTATCATATAATGATTCACTTTTAAAAGCGGTGTATAAATATGCAAATTATGTATACTTAATGGCATATGAGCATAAGGATGTGAATTATATACAACGTAAAACAGCAGTGCCTATGTCATATGGCAAAGAAAGAACAAGTGTCTGTATTCGTGTAAAAGATTTTGAAACGATGGGAGAATTGAATCAATTTACAAGGGATTTAACAAAGACTATGAACTTAGATAATATAGTAATCCATGATTTGTCTGACTTTATATTATTAGAAGATAGATTGAAATTAAAATAATTAGAGAAGATAGTAATGAAAAGTATAGACTTTAAAAGACAAAGTGGTAGCATTCGAATAAGGCAAGAACCTAAAGCTAAAAAACCAGCTAATTGGGATCGTATTATCTATATTGTAGTATTGATGATATTGGGCGGTTTATTATTAAAATATTCTGCATCCAGATGGTTATACATCAATGCAGATGGTCAAATTTTATTTGAAAACATCAATGTAAGATTAAACTCGGAAAGTAAAATTATTAAGTATTATGTGCATGAAGATGATAGTATTAAAATAGGTGATACATTATTCACTTTCGAAATAGATCATTTACAAAATGAGAATTCATATTCATCAAATACAACCATATTAAGCAATACTAAGGATTTAAATTACGATGATTGGGTTTGGTTTGATAAAGAGATTTATAATTTAAAGAATAAGATTTCTCAAGACCAAATTATCATTCAAAAGAATAATCCAGTAATAGCTGAATTAAACGGAACTATTCAAAGATTATCACAAGAAGTTCTTTTAGGGGTATTACCTAATGAGCAAATAGAATCTTCTAAATCACAATTAAGAAATTTAACAGCACAGAATACACAGATGCAGGAAGAAATTAGACATTCGTATGCATTAATTGCAGACTTAACTGCAAAAAAAGCTTATCAAATGAGAAAACCATCTAGCCAGGACATTCAGGCGCAAACAAACATTGCGTCTAACGGATCTGGATATACAAATGATGGAATACATGAAGGATTAAATTATTATTTATCACCAATAAATGGGGCAGTAAATCATATTTATACCAACGAATTTGAGATGGCATTAAAACAGGATGAAATCATATCCTTGAGAAGTAATAAACAAATTTATATCAAGGCATTTATAAAGCAGGAAGATATAAAGAATATCCAGATAGATGATCTGGTAGATATTGAGTTTCCAAATGGCGAAAAACAAGTAGGAAAGGTGAAACGTTTTTACTACGCTACGTTTGTTTTGCCTATAGAATTTCAGAAAAAATTTGAACCAACAACCAGAGATGTTGCTGTTGATATTTATCCATTGGATAACCAGAATGTAACAGCATGGCAAAAATTTTATAAAATGAGTGTTAAAGTAACAAAAAGTAAATATTTTTAAAGTGGGAAAGATGCAAGTATTAAAAAAAATGACACCTATACATCCACTTGATAGTGATGTAATTGAATTCGAGAAATTGAATTTCAAGAAGATTAATGTAAATAAAGTATGGCACATAGAGCAATTAATTGGATATGATGCGATCATTTTAGATGCAAGTAATCTTGAATTTGCCAGGTATTTCATTAATATGATGCGATCACATCATAATTCAGAGTATTATCTAAAACCCTTATTTATTTATAAGCCACATCCCTTACTAGATATTGATCTACAGCATATGTATGATGGCGAATATAAATCAGAAAAGGATTTACCTGAAATGAAACAAGTAGTATGGGACATTTTTCTAAAAACAACAGAACTAGAAGATGTTTTATCCTTATCATATGAAGCACAAATTATTAAAAGAGTACTGAATTATTTCTATACAAGAAGTATAAATGAAATTAATTGTAATAAAAGTACTTCGTCCAATTATGGGTATGTATATCCTATACTTAATGCTATTTTAAAAGAAGATGGCGAATCAAAAGGACTCGATTTATTAGAGTGGGCAGAACAAGAAGGATTAATTGCTGGAAAATTTCACGAACGAATTTATTTGTGTAATAAATGTTCAGGAGGTTTTTTAAGCTTTAGAGAAGTATGTCCATCTTGCCATTCATCAGATTCAAATACAGAGGATCTCGTTCATCACTTTCCTTGCGCGTATATTGGTCCTATGTCAGACTTTGAAGATCAATATAAAAATGAGCTTAATTGCCCAAAGTGTAATAAAAACCTCAGACATATAGGTGTTGATTATGATAAGCCGTCAGTAATTCATCATTGCAATCAATGCAAAGCTGATTTTCAAGATTTATTAGTACATGCAAAATGTATTTGTTGTAGTGCAGATACGGAAGTGCAATTTCTGATTCCGAAAAAACTGAAAAAGTATGAGATCATGAAGAAAGGTAAATTAGCTGCTATAAGTGGCATTTTAGCTTCTGAATCTCAAAAGTCTATACCCAATATGTTAAGATTTGATACCTTTAAAATAATGCTACAACATGAAATAGATAAAGTTAAGTATTATAAAGAGCCGGTATTATTACTTAGCGGATTGAGTCTCCATAATCTATATGAACTTCAGCAAAGAATAGGTCGTCACGCCTATGATAAACTGATTCAAGATTTATTAACAGAAGTGAAAAATCTTTTGAGGTCAATTGATTTAGTGAGCATGGACAATGATGATACAATTTTTATCACGATATTAGATACAGATATACACAAAACTAATAGTATACTTTCGCAGATAAAAGCCTTGATCACGTCACTCATTTATGACAACTTTAGACAATTCGAAATAAATATTAAAGTAGCATCTATAGATATCACAACTGATAATAATATTGAGGATTACATCGCATTATTAAAAAAGCAACTCTAAAATAATGCAAGATTATTTCGATAATTTAATTTCCTATATCATCTATATGGACTTACATAGATTTGTAAGAGTCTTTTGGTTTTTTATTATTTTTGAAGGAGCTCGTTATTATATTGTCGATATGTTTGTATTAATTTGTTGGAAAATTAAGGGGTATTTTCAACGAAATGATGTTTTAAATGCAAGAAAATCTCTTTGGAAAGAGCAACCTTTAATTTCAATAATTATACCTGGTAAAAATGAAGGAGAGCATATTTATAAGCTTGCAATTTCTTTAAAGGAACAGACCTACCAAAATTTTGAAATTATTGTAATAGATGATGGTAGCGATGATTTAACTCCAATAATTGGTAGCAATTTAAAAAACTTGGGCTATATCCATATGTTTATCAGAAATGATGTACGTGGAGGTAAAGCTTCTGCAGCCAATTTAGGAATGCGTTATGCAAAAGGAAAATATATTATCCACTTAGATGCAGATTGCTCGTATGATAGAGATGCAATTGAAAATGTTTTAATACCCTTTTATCAATATGAAAATATAGGCGCGGTAGGAGGAAATGTGCAAGTGCGAAATTATGATAAGTCAATTTGTACAAGATTACAAGCAATAGAATACGCCAATTCCATTTCTATAGGCCGAATTGTTAATAGTGAACTAGGTATTTTAAGAATTATTTCTGGGGCATTTGGCGCATTTAGAAGAGATTTATTAGATAGATTAGGCTCTTGGGATATTGGACCAGGGTTGGATGGTGATATTACAGTAAAAATTAGAAAGCTAGGTTACCAGATTAAGTTTGCACCTGATGCGGTTTGTCAAACAAGCGTTCCCGATACCTTTACTAAATTAAGAAAACAACGATTAAGATGGGATAAATCACTCATTCGATTTAGAGTTAGAAAGCATAAGGATGTCATGTTTCCAAATAAAAATTTTAGGTTTTCTAATTTCTTTTCATTTGCAGAAAACATTACCTATAATTTAATTTTAAATGCAAAGTGGTACGTATATATAATGGATATTATATTCAATATTACTTCAATGGTTCAGATTGTATTCGGATTGAATCTTATTATTTATACCATAAGCAATATGCTTAAGTATATTTTGTTTTCAATGTTCCGATCAAGAAAGAATGCTCCTGTAACCTATTTTATTCCATATCTTCCTTTAATGGTTATCTATTATGGCTACTTCTTGCGTTTGGTTCGAACCACTGCATATCTTCAAGAAATCTTTTTTAGGGCATCATATAACGATAGTTGGAATCCTCAAAAATCCTCTAAATACGCCAAATTATTAAGAATTTAATACTTATTATATAATGAAAAAAAATATTTACTGTATACTACTTGCGTTTATATGCTTGATGAGTTATACTTCAATCAGATCGCAAACTCTAGTTAACCCAACATTCTCAGTTCCTGTGGGATTTTATACCGACTCAGTTGCTGTGGCAATAAGCTCAACAGATGTTGGAGTGCAAATACGATATACCCTTAATGGAGACGATCCGACAATCACTTCACCACTTTATACCGGATTGCTTATATTAAGAAATAGAGTTGGAACTGCCAATGTATATGCCAATATTCCTACCAACCCATCTTTTGATTTTCCAAAACCTGGATATACTGCTACACGTGCAGATGATAGAGGATGGCTTCCACCAGCTTCTGAAGTTGCCAAATGTTGGGTATTAAAAGCTCGAGCCTTTGATGTACTGGGAAATGTAAGTCCTATTTCGTTTGCTACATATTTTATTTTCCCTGAAGGTACTAATCGTTATAGTTTGCCATGCCTTTCAATTGCTATGAACGTAAAAGATTTATTTTCCGATACTACAGGAATGTATGTGTATGGTATAGATACAGCTGATGAAGGAAATTATAATTTTCCTTATTTCGAAAAAGGGGCTACTATTCAACTATTTGATGCCTTGGGTAACTTACAACTTACTCAAAATTGTGCAGCAACAATGCATGGAAATGGAGGACGACATGCACCTCAAAAGTCAATTCAATTCACAGCACAATCGGTATACGGTCCTTCTAAATTTAATGTTCAATTGTTTCCAGATAATCCGGTACAAATCTTTAATAGTTTTCTTTTACGAAATGGAGGACATCGACTTGATTGTATACCCAGAGATGACATAGCTAGTAGGTTATTAAAGACATCTACTCTAGATCACCAAGATAGTAAACAATATGTTATATTTCTTAATGGGGAGTATTGGGGTATACAAACTATCAAGGATATTATTGATGAAGATTATATGGAAAACCATTATCAAATAGATAAAGACAGTGTTGCAATACTAGAATTAGATGGTGTTGTAGATGATGGTCTACCTAATGATCATTTGCCATATTTATCCTTACTTAACTTTGTGCGCTCAAATGATATGTCTATACCAAGTAATCTAGAGTATGTAAATACGCAAATAGATATCAAAAGTTTTATCGATTTTCAATCAACTGAAATCTATTTTGGAAATGGAGATTGGCCAAATAATAACACAAAATTTTGGAGAAATAGATTGTCAATAAATCGCCCTACTGATGGAAATAAACTAGATGGCAGGTGGCATTGGATTGTGTATGATATGGATGCAGGATTTGGTGGAGACTGTAGCGGGGTTTATTATACTTTTAATAATATTTCAAAGGCTTTTAATTCAGCCTATGGAGATTTTACAATTTTGATGCGGACTTTAATTAATAATAATCAATTTAAAACAGATTTCTTGAATAGATTTAGCGATTTATTAAATGCACCTTTTAAATCAAGTTTGGTATCTACCGAAATCAAAGAAGTTACTGATGTATTTGATCCAGAAATGAAAGAACATGTTGAAAGATGGCGGTATCCTTCAATGGCATCTACCTTAATATCAAGAAGTACAGAAGTGCCCGATACCGTAAAATGGAATATAATTAGGCAAGATTTACAGAAGTTTGCTTCGAAACGTCCTAATCGAAATCGCATGCAGTTAATGACTTATTTTAATCTTACTGATACCTTTCATGTAACAATAAATGTAAATGATACTGCTGCAGGACATGTAAAATTTTCTACTTTGTTTATTGATAAAAAATTGCCTGCGGTAAACGAAAATCCTTATCCTTGGGAGGGTGTATACTTTGGTGAGTTGCGTATACCGTTAAAAGCTATAGCTATGCCTGGTTATAAATTTTTATATTGGGAGGGAATAGGTATTACTAATCCTGACACAAGTGTTTTCTTATCTAGCGATACAACATTTACTGCGGTATTTGGAATCGATAGCAGTTTTCATCCAAAACAATATGTTTTTATTAATGAATTATGCAGTAATGGAGGTACATATGAAGATTGGAATCTAGAAAAAGACGATTGGTTTGAAATATATAATCCACACGATTTTCCAGTAGACATAGCAGGTTATTATTTAAGTGATGATCCTTTACAACTAAATAAATTCCAGCTTGTTTATGAAGATACTGCATCTATTATCCCTGCTTTTGGTCATAAAATTATATGGGCTGATAATCAACCTTGGCAAGGTTCACTTCATACCAATTTTAAATTATCATCTAGCGGCGAATCAATATGGTTAACATTGCCAAACGAGACATCCGTAGTAGATTCTGTTTATTTTGGGCCTGTTATATCATCACATTCATGGGGAAGAGAACACGATGCTGCAAACAATTGGATAGAATTTATAATACCTACACCTGCTGATAGTAATCATATTATTTTACCTAATTCTATAGCGCAATATCAATACCCTAGTGATCCACTTAGAATTTATCCAAACCCATCTACTACAAATAATTTTATATATTTTAATAGAGCATTTACTGGAAATATTTTTAATGGATTTGGGCAATTGATACAACGATTAGAAAATAGTGTTGATTTAAATATTAAAGCCTATCAAGCCGGTGTTTATTTATTCAGAGAAGATACAGGGAATACTTTTAAATGGATTAAATTAAATGATTAATTTAATTGATTATACTATATGTAATTGATTTTTATAGAGGGGAGATATTAGGAAATTAAACTTTATTTATTATTAAAGCTAAAAACAGGTAAAAAGTCTATTTTTTTAGATAATTTGACCATGAATAATAAAAAAGCAAGTGAAATAAAATTACTAAATAGCTTGATATGATTACAATGGAAGGTTTGAGCATGTACTATCTATTTACCTATTATGTGAACAATGCATTTTTTTTACAATATACTTGACTTTTAAAAATAAATGTTCGTATATTTGCATTCCCAAAAGGGGAGCTTAGCTCAGTTGGTTCAGAGCATCTGCCTTACAAGCAGAGGGTCACAGGTTCGAATCCTGTAGCTCCCACATCAGAAAAGCCTTACGCAAGTGAGGCTTTTTTTATTTAAAC
>JBAXTO010000018.1:0-24665 GCA_037130135.1 Bacteroidota bacterium | reverse complement strand
TTTTACTTTTGCAGGGATAATTATTTAATCCGTCAACTTATTTTAGGACGTTACAATGATTAGACTATTTATCTACCATCAATTTTCTGGTTTGCATATAATCACCTGCTTGTACTTTTACAAAATACACACCTGCACTATATTGATTCAAATTGATTGTATAGTTTCCGCTTATCGCAGGATTTGATACTTTATCGGTCATCATTACTTTTCCTTGTGCATCTAATATTTGAATTAACATTACATCACTTGCTTTCTCTAGCGTATAACTTAATGTCGCTTCTGTATTAGCTGGATTTGGATAGATGCTCAATGCTCCTTCTGTTGCTGTAGCTACTGTTGGTGTAATATCTCTACCAAAGTAGGTATTCGCATCCATTGTTTCTAAGGTAATCGTTTGCTCATTTGGATTAGTAGCGTCAAATGGTAAGTCCATCGCATTGAATGGTAAACCATATACTACTGTTCCATTTGGCATGATATACGCCACGTCTTTATCTTCATCCACTTGCTCTGTTGCATTTGGATTAGCTGTACGTAAGGATGCACAAACCGTATAAGAACTGATAGCACTTGAATCCACTTTAGCTGTTCCACAATATGCAACTACGTAGAACTGATATGTTCTTCCTAATAATAAAGCTGGACTTGTATAGGTTTGTGTAGAAGGTGAAGTATAATAAGCTGGTGACATAAGCACAACACTACTTCCTATTTGACGACGTATTACTCTATAACTTGAATAAGCTAATGAAGTAGCATTAAAGCTAATTGTAGGTGTATTACAAGGTGTAGTTGCTATCACAGATACTATACTTGGTGATGTTCCTACACAACTTGATGAAGTAGTAAATGTTCCTTTTTTACTCCACCATCTTCCTCCATTACCACATACATAAGATGCCCAATATTCGTAATTCGTACCTGGTAATAAACCTGTAATTGTATACGTACTACTTGGACCTGCAATATATGCATAAGTACCACCTACTGTTGGGCCTGCTCCTACTGGTCTCCACTGAATATATGCACCTGAAATACCACCCCAAGGAGAAATCATAGTCGTAGTCCAATCAACAACTGCAGAACCTGATCCTACAGAACTTACAGATGGAACGAAAGGTTCAGCATCGATAATTAAACCAAAGTTACCACTTGCAGTACCTACTCCTGATGTTTGGATATATAAATCTTCACCTGGTGCATATTGATTTGTAGTTGGAGTAGCACTGTTTGGAGTTAATACTACAGTTGAATTATTAGTTGCACCTGTATTTAAGTAATAGTTTGCATTATCATTACATGCAATCTCAGTATAGCCTCCTGAGCAACTTGTTGGCACTACTCTTCTATACACAGAAATACGTGTATTAAAGTTAGTTGTACTTCTATCATCAGTAGAGACATAAACTGAAGGTGTAGCGCAGAATGGAGCTGTAAATTTATACCATAAGGTTTTATTATTCGTTCCTGAAGTACCACAACTACCAATAGGTTCACCTACTTGATATGATGATGATCCATTATTTTGATATACGGTATCAGTGTGCGTGTTTATATTCGCGTATCCCACCGCTGAATAAGGAATAGTAGATGTAACTCCAGCTGTTACATTCACTGGGTAACACATATTATCGTGACGAGGTGGTGTAGGACAACCACCAACACCTGGGCTATTTACTAAAAAGTTTAATGTTAAGAAGCTATCACAACCCACATGATTTACTAAGGTATCTAAATAGGTTCCTGTAACGGTTAAAGTTTCCCCATTAAATACATATAAATCACCTATACAAACCGTTTGTGAAATAGTAGCAGAAACTGGTACACAACAAACATTTCTATAAATACCAAGATTAGAAATTGTATTTACACTAAGTGTATCCCATTCAGTTGCTATAGTAGGGAAACCACTTGTTGGATTAATACTAACCCCTCTAGTTACTGAGAATTTTCTAATTAACGTTTTATCTAAAGTAGTTCTACCAGCTGCAGCCCATTCAATACCTGGATCCTCTCCTATTCTACCAATAATATCAATTGGTGCATTTAATGTTCTATCAAACAATACTAAAGCATCGTCACCATTATAGAAAGTAGCAATGGTAGAAGTGGCAAATCCTGTATATAAAACTGCACCTGCATTTTTAAATACTCTTACAGTGTGAGGAGATAATAATCCTGTAATACTAGAGTCAATTGAAGTAGGCGTAACTGAACCATTAGCATATACCATTAATTTATAATTTGCTAAATTGATAACATTATCTGAGGCATTATACACTTCAAAATACTTTTCATTACTAGTACCTTCAATATATTCGCTAAAGAATAAATTAGAACAAGGGGATACATTCACAGTACCATTTAAAGTTAGCCTAGTTGTATCAACACTATTAGTACATTGTAATTGTGTATTGTATGCTCCGATATTTAAACCTAATATTAATCTAATATAGATAGGAGTAGCGGATAAAGATGATCCTGAATAAGGTAAAGAAATACTAGTTGCATAAGGACCACCAATAGCAGTTGCCACTTCATATGCAGCACTTAAAGGCCTAATATCAATACTACCCGTACTTGGAGATAAACCCGTTGCTGAAACGTTTACCATTTGTGCTGTAGAGCTTATTGCTCCAAAATCATAACTAAATGCACTGATGGTTGAAGGACTAATTACAATTGGTGGAGCTAAAGTTGTTTGGCTATTGATAGCCGTTAAAGTATCTAAATAACAATTTGAAATAACTCTATTATATTCAAAAACAGCTACATGATAAGTAGTTGAAGGAATTAAATTGGTGATGGTAACTGAGTTTCCATTATTCGCATAAACTACATATTGTCCTGAAGCAACTACTCTACCTGCACCTATTGTTCCAAATACGGTTGTAGGATTATACGATACGCCATCAAGTGGTGAAACACTTACTGGACTAGACTCACGAACCACCACTAAAGAACTATCTCCATTTCCACCTGTCCAGTTAATGGTCATACTATTATGTGTAAACGAAGGGAAGCTGATAGAAGTTGGTTGTGATGTTGGTTCACTGCAAGTTGGCATAGCTACACAATACATCGTTAAATCATCAAAAGCCACGTTGCCATTTACTTTGGTATAAGTAATTCTAAATTGAGAAACTCCCAATGGAAGAGCAGGAGTACTACTTGCATTATATAATTTAGTTGTAGCAGTAGTTGGAATACTAGTAATATTTTGAATTGTAGTCCAAGTACCACCAATATAACCTTCTACTAATAAAGAAGAACCTGTCATCGTACCTTGACCTTTCATCCAAAATGAAATACTAGAAGCCATTTGAGGGGCAATAGATACCGCTGTAACTTGACAACCCGTTGCATCAAATTTTACTGAAGGAGATGCGACACCAAAATTTCCTGCAGTGGTATAAGAACCAGTTATTAGATTAAATGCCCAACCGGTTGGAGTTGCAGGTATTGTTGTACCTGTAAAACCTTCATTAATACAAGGGGCTACATTGGTTGTTGTATCTCTGGTAAGTGGGCTAATATTTCTATACGCAGGACCGCCACCACATGAAACGTTATTATAAGAAAATACAAAATAATAATAACGTGTACTTGATGCTAATCCTGTTGAATTAAATGATGTACCAGCTCCTAATGAAACAATTGTACCACCAGCAATGGAGGCACCAACTACATAAGTAGTTCCGTTTACTAAAGAATCTGTTAAAGTAGAGGATAAACTTTGAATCACTAAATAACCATTGGCTGTTGTAGGTGTAAATGAAGCAGCGATATTATTATATGTAATGGTGGTGAAATTAAATGATGTAGCTTGACTAGATGGAGCTACACATAAAGGAGTAACAGAACCATTTACGGCAACTGCTTTAGAAACCGCCCCCGTACTAATGATTGAATCGAATTGATTATATGGTGAACCCGCCATCGTTAAACCACTTTTTAATCGAGTATAGATGATACGTGGAGAAACTGTTCCTAGTGTATGTGGTAAGCTAATTGAATTATAATATGGACCTCCAATAACTGTATCAACCGCATAATTAGATGCCGCATTGATGATTAAACTAGCTGTTAAATTGGAACCACTTACAGTGAAAGAGTTGGCGGCAGATGGACCTGAACCCTCAACATAAGTAAATCCTGATAATGAAGTGGGAGTAACCGTGATAGACGGAGCTAATATTACCGTACCATTAATATTGATATTATCAATAGAAAAACCAGGTCTATTCCCTCCACCAGAAGAGTCTCTAACCACCCATCGCAATTGAACTACCGATTGATTATCACAAGCACCAGGAAGATTAACTGTTTTGTTTATCGTATTTACTGCTCCAGTTCCTGCAACATTCGTTGGAGTAAGTTGATTTAAATAGCCAGAACCAGTTAAATTAGTAAAAGTACCAGTTGTACCAATTCTGTATTGTAAGCCTAATTCATTTAGACGAGTATTTTCAGTTCGTTGTGTTTGAGCATCAAAAATCACTTGCACTGAATTATAGCCTGTTGTATTGATTGATAAACAAATGGCTTTTAATGCGGAGCCTGTTGACATAATACCTATTTTACCAATGAAGTCACCTACATGCGATGAGGTGCTAGTATTGGTTACTACAGCTATCGCTTGATCACTAAAAGGTGCTGCTGTAGAGTAACTTGTACCTAAGCTTCCCGAAATTGTCCAGCCTTGCCAGCCAGCAGGGTATGCAGGAGCAGCGCCTGTTAAACTTGCAAAATTTTGAGCATAAGGAATGGTTTGGGCAGTTGGGTTGGTTTGAGCAACTGCGATCATTACAGAGCAAATCAATGTAATGAGGAAAAGGGTAATTTTTTGTTTCATTTGAATATGATTTTACTTACAACTTTTTTTAAAGTTATCTATGAATTAAGATTGCATTAAGAATTAGTTAAAATGCGCCTGCAAAAATAGAAACAGATTATAGATAAATAGCCATTTTAAAATGCTTATTTTTTCACATAAAGGTGAAAGTTATCCATATAAATAGTTGATAATTACCGAGTAAAAGTAATTCTTTGGCCTTTTACAGACTCGTCAAATTGACCATTTTCATAAACTGGATGACCACTAACAAACGTTCGTATCACCTGACCTTTCATAACATTCTCTTCAAATGGGCTCCAGCCGCTTTTGCATAAAATAGTATCTTTTGATATAGTCATTTCTTTATGGATATCCACTAAACATAAATCTGCAAAATAGCCTTCACGGATAAAGCCTCTGTCTTTAATTTGGAAACATTGAGCAGGTGCATGGCACATTTTCTCAACTATACGCTCTAAACTTATTTTCCCTTGATGATAAAATTGCAGCATCGCTTGTAAGGAATGTTGCAATAATGGACCTCCACTTGGAATATCTGTATAGTTTTTATTGTTTTTTTCTTCTATGGTATGTGGGGCATGGTCGGTAGCTATAATATCGATTCTGTTATCTAATAAGGCTTCCCAGATAGCTAATCGATCTGCTTCTGTTTTAATAGCAGGATTCCATTTGATATAATTTCCTTTTGTAAGGTAGGCACTATCGTTAAACCAAAGATGATGTATACAAGCTTCAGCGGTTATTCTTTTTTCAGTTAAAGGAATTTTGTTGCTAAATGATTCACATTCTTTTTGTGTAGAAATATGAAGTATATGCAAGCGTGTATTATGTTTTTGGGCTAAATGAATCGCTTTTTGTGAAGACAGATAACAAGCTTCTGTATTACGTATAATTGGATGTTGACTCACTGGAATATCTTCCCCAAATTGTTCTTTAGCAGTGGCCAAATTACGTTTGATCGTTTCTTCGTCTTCGCAGTGTGTGGCAATCAGTGCCGGTACATTAGCAAATAAACGAGATAGTACATGTTCGTCGTCTACTAATAAATTACCGGTACTACTTCCCATAAATATTTTCAAGCCACATACAGTTGAAAAATCCGTACGCATAATATCATCATAATTATCATTACTGGTTCCCATATAAAATGAATAATTAGCTAATGATTGTTGCGAGGCTATTTGATATTTATCGGCTAGTAATGTTTGTGTAAGCGTTGGTGGTTTGGTATTCGGCATCTCCATATAGGTTGTTACACCTCCTGCTACTCCAGATTTTGCCTCTGTATAAATGGTTCCTTTATGCGTAAGGCCAGGCTCTCTAAAATGTACTTGATCATCTATAATTCCTGGAAGTAAATAAAGATTGCTTGCATCAATTTCAATTACATTTCCTGGAAGCGAATCTAGTTGATTTTCTATTTTTTCGATATGCTGATTTTGAATAAGTATATCTTTAGTAGAGATAGTATTTTCATTTACTACTTGTGCATTTTTAATCAGAATTTTTTTCATATAATTTAGTTTTTATAGATAGCGATAAATTCTTTTCCTTGTGTGTCGATAGAGCCTCTGTACATTCCTTCACTGTTGAAGTCCATACAAATAGAAGCATTTTTATCAATGGCTATTAAACCCCCTTCCCCTCCTATTCGAATCAGTTTATCATGTACTACCATTTTACAGGCTTCTGTAAGCGACAAATTTTTATATTCCATTAAACAGCTAATATCATAAGCAACTACCGAACGAATAAAAAGTTCGCCATGGCCCGTACATGAAACAGCACACGAATTATTATTTGCATAGGTACCAGCACCAATGATAGGGGTATCACCAATCCGACCAAATTTCTTATTGGTCATACCACCTGTAGATGTTGCTGCTGCAAGGTTTCCTGCTGCATCTATGGCAACGGCACCCACTGTTCCAAATTTTTTATCGTGTTTATTATCGCTATGATCTAATTGAAATTTTTCTGAATCTTTTATCTCTAACCACTGTTTGTGACGCATTTCATTATAGAAATAAGAATCTTCTTCAACAGCTAAATGATGTAGTCGTGCAAATTCTTCTGCCCCTTCTTTACATAAAAAAACATGTTCGCTTTTATCCATTATTGTTCGAGCTAAAACGATTGGATTTTTAATTGTGGAGACACTACTTACAGCACCTGCATTCAATGTTTTACCACACATAATGGAGGCATCCATTTCGTGAGCGCCTTTATTATTGAATACACTGCCTTTCCCTGCGTTGAACAAAGGACAATCTTCTAATGATTGAACCGCAGCTTCTACCGCATCGAGACTAGAACCATTTTTTTTCAAAATAGCATATCCAGCTTGTAGTGCATTTTGTAAAGCCTGTGTATATGCTTTTTCAAGCTCGGGAGTCATTTGCGAAGCTAAGATTGTACCAGCACCGCCATGTATAGCAATTGAGTAATTCATAATAAATTTATTAGATACAAATATTCCAAAAAGAAATCAGTTAATAATAATTAATATGAAAATAAATTTGAAATTGTAAAAATTTGAATTATCTTAGCTATATATTTTCATCTAAACGATATGCATGATTAAAAACTCTACACTACTCTTTTACATATTTACTTTTCTCTTTATCTCTTTAAGTATTCGTGCTCAAAGCACCTTAGGTGTAAACCTAGGACCCGATGATACTTTATGTGATGCTAATTTAGTAAATGTAACCGCGTCTTTCTCCGCAGCTGGAGTAGATGCTTTAATTCCTGCAGATGATGTATATTCTCCTGCAGTAGATATTACATTTCCATTTACCTATTATGGCAATGTATACAATCGTTGTTTACTCTCGACAAATAGCTATATAACCTTTGACTTAGCTGATTCTTCTGGCTATTCACCTTGGTCTTATACAGCACCTTGTCCGAGTAGTTTACTTCCTTTAAATTCTGTTTTTGGTGTATATCAAGATTTACTACCTGCTGTTGCTGGTGGTAATGTGGCCTATGGTATTTTAGGAACAGCTCCTAATCGGGTATTTGTTTATAGCACTTGTAATGTACCTATGTTTTCCTGTACTGGTTTACATGCTTCCAATCAAATCATGTTATACGAAGGCTCAAACAATATCGAAGTTCATGTGGGCTGGAGAGATTTATGTGCCACTTGGAATTCAGGAAATGGTCTAATTGGGATTCAAGATAATACAGGTACAAATGGTATTACTCCTTCTACCAGAAATACTGGTCCATGGACAGCTAGTAATGAAGCTTGGAGATTTACACCTACTGGTGGCACCTATAATGTTACTTCAATTCCATTTTCTCCACTTCCAATACTTCCAGCCAATGGAGTATTCTTTTATGTAGACGGAGTGTTTGCAGGAAGTGGAACCTCCATAGATGTTATGGTTAATGATACGGTTCAAATTATTGCAGTTGCTGATACTACAGCCAATTTTGAATGTGGTTTTTCAGATTCATTTTTACGTACCATGAAATTAACAGATACGATGTATTTGTATAATGCATCCTTTGATTATACGGTGAATTCGACTACTGCTACTTGTTTACATTCGAATGATAATGCTATTCGAATTAACGCAACTGGTAATATAGGAACTGGAAGTTTCCATTTCACCTGGGAAGATACTTCCGGAGTGATACGAGATATTTATCAATCGGTCACGCCTGCTTATGATTCAATAACGGGTATTGAAGCCGGACAATATTGGTATACGGTCTCGAACGGGATGTGCAGATATCGGGATAGTGCTCAATTAAATCCAGTGTTTTATGCAGCTAGTTTCAATCATAATACACCATTGCCCTATTGTGCAGGACAAATGCTTTCATTTACCAATACATCAACTGGTACGTATGCATCTTTAAGCTATGATTTTGGAGATGGTACGATTGATACATTGCCGAATCCTAATCATGCTTATACTACTGCGGGTCCGCATACTGTAAAATTAATCATTTATACAATTAGTGGATGTACGGATACTGCTACTTTCGATTTCTTAGTGGGTGAACCACCACTAGTTGATTTAGGCAATGATACCACTATTTGTGATGATAAAACCGTTGTTTTAGATGCAGGTACTCGTTGGGATAATTGCTTATGGCAAGATGGAAGTACCAATAGATATCTGACTATTAATACCAGTGGTATTTACAAAGCAACTGTAAGTAATACATGTGGAACGGTATCAGATAGTGTAAACATTGTTGTACAACAATGTGCTTGTAATTTAGCTTATCCAGATGCATTCACGCCGAATGGAGATGATAAAAACGAAACCTATGCTCCAGTATATTCATGCAGTGGCTTGACTAGTTTTAATATGAAAATATTTAATCGTTGGGGCAATTTAGTTTATGAAACAAATGATATCAATACTGGTTGGAATGGTAAATTCCATGGTAAAGAGCAACCTATAGGAACTTATGTATATTATATCAAAGTTACTTCTTCTAATACAGATAAAGTTACTGAAACCAATGGGGTATTCAACTTATTAAGATAAAAAAATCAACTACCTATTTATAAAGAGTCATTTCAAATTGAAATGACTCTTTTTTTTTAGAATACTATATTTGTATCGCATCTAAAGATTATATTATGAATGATTCCACCAAGCGATTCTTTGATCGAGTAGAACAATATGTACTTTATCGACCGAGCTATCCTACAGCTATTATCAACTATCTCGAAGATTCATTCGAGTTAAATCCTACTATGCGAATAGCCTATATTGGCAGTGGTACAGGCATATCTAGTAAATTATTTTTAGATGCAGGATATGCTGTTACTGCTGTTGAGCCTAATGATGAAATGCGACAAGCTGCAGAAACATTACTTCAATCCTATCCAACATTTACAAGTATAGATGGGAAAGCGGAGGAAACAGGCTTAGCAGCTCATTCTTTTGATTTAATACTAGCTGGACAAGCATTTCATTGGTTTGATGTCAAGGCCTTTAAAATGGAATGTAAACGCATTTGTAAAGAAAATGCATTAGTGCTATTATGTTGGAATGAACGATTAGTGAATACTGATTTTTTAAAAGCCTATGAAGAATTAATTTTGAAATATGCTACAGATTATACCTCTATTGATCATAGAAATATTAGTGATGCTATTATTCAAGATTTTTTTAATCCTTATCCTTTTGAAAAGAAAACGTTTCCGAATGTTCAGCGATTTGATTTTACAGGCTTAAAAGGAAGATTATTATCCTCTTCTTATATTCCAAATACAAATGCAGCAAGCTATGAGAGTATGATAAACGATTTGCAACTCATCTACAATCAATATCAGCAAAACAATCAAGTAGAAATTCATTATACTACTGGCTTATATATTGGTAGAATCAATTAAGCATTTTATTGAATAATACTTTTTTAAATCAAACAAAAAAAAGGCACGCCATTGGCGTGCCTTCTAAATAGACATGTTCATGTATTATTGTCTAATCAATTTTCCTTGACTCATCACTTTATTATCTTGAATTAATTGATAGAAATATACTGCATTACTTAGTTGAGAGGTTTCAATTTGCACTTTAGTAAAAGTATTTTGTGCATCGAATGTTCTTTCAACCACTTGATTCCCTAACTCATCAAAAATCAGCATTTGAGCTCTACCATTTTTTAAGCCATCCATACTAAAGTTAATAGACGCATTGAATGGATTTGGGTAAGCATTGAAATGTATATCAGAAGCAATATCTTCAATAGCTAATTTATACGTGATGGTATTTAAGGTTGTATTGGTACGAACAGGTACATTCAAATCAAAATAAATATCAGCCGTATTATTAATGGTAGTACCTTCTGCTAAGAATGGAACTGTTTGTATAGAGTAACTTACATAGCCTTTGCTACCTTCAGTATCCACTGTTTCGGCAGGCAACATGATATCATCAAAGTAGAATTTCAACTCTCTACCATTGATTTGTGTACGAACATCATGAGAAGAAGCTTTCAATTCAAATGTTTCTAAATCTAGATTAGGACTGATACTATCAATAAGAATAATATTCACAGCAGGTCCAGTACCTGTATTTTGGAAATTGATGGTATAATTTAACGTTGTATTATCTGCAATTAATCCATTTGAGCCTACACCTACTGGACTAACATGCTTATCATTTGGATCCCAAGAAGCTTCTACAATTTGATGTAATGTATCCATATTACAAGCATATTCAGCTTCCGTAATTCCAGCTGCTGCTTCAACTAATGATACGTTAAATACTGCATCACCAGCAACAAGGCTTGTTGGATTATTAAATCTTATAAAATAAGAGATAGAACTATGAGGCAATAATCCACTGAACGTGAAAGTAACCGTATGTCCTACTCCATCATGAACACCACTTGGAGAAGAACTATTATATGTAAATCTTGAATCGTAATACATTGTAGCAGTTCCGCTCATAGTAGTAGTTCCCGTATTATTTACATACAATCTATACCAGATTGGACCCAATGGTGAAACGTTTGTAACAGGCACTAAATCAGAACAAAGATTATTTACAACTGCAGTATCATTGATACCAAAGTTATTATTAGCATATCCGAAAACACCTGCTATTGGTACCAAATTGATTACAGAAGGAGAAGTATAATTATAACCAGGTAAAGTTCCAGGAATGATATACGAAATAGGATAGTTATTACGAGGTACCACAACGTAGTAAAACCCAGATATATTGGTAATTGCACTATATGCACCGATATATACACGTTGTCCGCTAAAGCCTGGCTCACCAACATCTTTTATTCCATTATTGTTATTATCTTCATACACATAACCGCTAATATAAATTCTTAACATAGAAGAATCGATAATACCAAAACGTAAAGGCTCTATATGATGACATGTACCAAGTGCATGATAGGTATAATAAGTAGGTGCAGCTGGATAGGTTTGAGTTAAGCCTGGACTAGTTAACGGACCTAACACAATATCATAGTTACCTCGAGGTAGAGAAACACTATATTGACCAAAAGAATTAGTCACTACTGTAGTTACTAGTGTAGTAGTCCCTGCATTATAGATACGAACTTGTTGTCCTACTCTAAATGTTTCAGTACCATCTTTAATTCCATTGCCATTATTATCATACCAAACAAAACCACTCACTGTATCGATACGTGGCATCGTAATTATTTGACGATTACTATCACAGATATGACCGCTACTATCTAAGTTATATAAGGTAATAAAGTGATACAATAAAGTATCTGTATAAATATGAACTGGATTGGTATCAGCACTTGTGCCACCATCGCCAAAGCTCCAATAATAAGATCTTGCGCCTGTAGAAGTATTATGTAAGGTTAATGTATTGCAGCTAACTGTATAGGTAAAGCTTGCGTGACAACCCCCTGGAGGATTGACAACAAAAGTGATACATGTATCGTCTAAGCAATGTGTAATAGTATCGTAGGCGAGCATACAAATAGTATGTGAACCATAGCTTGATATTAGCATGGTGTATGCCGATGTATAAGAGATATTTGCATATACTGAACCATCTAATAAAATTTGATAAATCATATTACTCGTTCTTCCAGTTGTAGTATTATATAATACCACTGGAGTTGGAAGGGAAGTTGCAATGATTGGTGAACTTGGGCTTGTATAAAAACCAGCACGAACGGTACAACCAATACGTATCGTATCATAAGTAGTATCACTAGCACACCATGGACCGCTAGTGGCGAAGTTAGTTATCCAATGTTTTAGGATATAAGTACCTGGAGTAGTATAACGATGACCTTGAGTAGTATCCGGATAAATATCGCCAAAGAAATATGGTGTACCATCACCGAAATTCCACCAGCTGATACCGAATGAACTAGTTCCAAAACCACCAGCAGTTAAACCACCTGAAGTATGAACGCAATACACCGAATCGCCATATTGTGCTCTACTAAAATTGGGAACAGGAGGAATTATCACGGACACACTTCGAGTAAACGTATCGCTAATACCTGAACAAGGACCGAAAAACATAGGGATTGTTAAACTAATATTTCTAATACCAGTGCTTGTATATCGATGTCCGAAGGAGCGAATATTCCATGAAGAACCCATACCGGTGAAAGTTGTAGCTCCATCACCCCAATGAATATTGGCAACAGTGGTTAAACCATGTTGCACTTCAATAACAACGCTATCTCGGCAATTATACGTGACACGAAAAGTCCCAAAACATGAATCGACACGAACAGTATTACAGGTGGAGTCGCAAACACTACCAGTAGAATCTCTTAAAATTAAGCAAACATTATAAGTACCATAAGCGGTATATGTTTTAGAAGGATTTCCTGCACCTGTAAAAGTGGTTCCGTCACCAAAGCGCCAGAGCGAGTAGGCAGGATTATATCCGCCTGTGCTACTTGAGGTATATGCAACGGTACGTAATCCTGTTTCATCCCAGCTAAATGCTGCGTGACAAGTGGCTTTCAGACTTAATGTAGCAACTATCAATAGGCTTATTAAGGAGAGTTGTAATGCGATTTTTTTCATCTTTTATTGATTTTGTTAGTTCAAAGATAATTAGTTAGTATAATAAATCTCTATTGAATTCGATTCATTCTTACGTGTTCAAAATAGGAATATTTGTATAAGATATATTATAAGTACATTAGGATTTACTAATTCATATTGATTTCGTTAATAGATTATTCTCGTTATAGCCTTCGACGAGTAACTTTTTTTCTTAGTCAAAAAAAGTCACCAAAAAAGACAAGTCAATATAACCACTCCGTGTATATTGACCACCCACCGCTCCTTATCTTGTATGATAACATACCGCTAAGTTTACGTTTTACGGACTTATAAGGAGTTAATTGCTTATAAAAATAAAGGGATAGCATTTATTTTATTACTAAAAAACTATATACGGGCTATCCCATTTTTATAATTTGCTTAAAGCCACTTACATAAAAATATTCGTCATCATTTAACAAAGTTTTCCTATTAAGTAGTGATTGGTGTTGTCACGTCGTGGCGTGATTCCCCCAACCACAAACATTATAAACGTACGCACCAATGTAGTGTCTTTACACAACGGAAGTTTAAGAACGACTTTCAGTAATTCTTTCACGCCGTGGCCTGACGTAATTCGTAATTCTTTCACGCTTTAGCGTGACTTAATTGAACTAAAGTTTATGCATTTTTCTGAATAGCCAGAAGAAGAAAGGAGGACAAGCCATTCGGATATACGGGAATAAATGTTCCCAACGTCCAACCAATAAATTTCTGCGATCACTTTTAATTGCGTTACTAATTTTACGAGCACAAACATCTACGGTCATACCAATTTTTTGAGTGATACTATTTTGACCGTATTTGCTACCATCACCAGTCCATGCATTCAGCGTGATATCCGTATTCATAAACCCTGGAATGATAATTAATACTTGCACTTTATCTTTTAATAATTCGTATCGTAAAGATTCGAAGAATCCAATTGTAGCATATTTAGAAGCGCAATAAGTAGTCATCCAAGGAGCCCCAACACGTCCATTTAAGCTGCCTACAGCTACCACCATTCCTTTTTGTTGTTTGATATAAGGTAAAGCCGCACGCGTTAATTTGATAGAAGCGAAATAATTAATTTCCATAATTTTTCGTTCAATTTCTTCATTGGTATCTTCAAAAAATGCTTTTTGTAAAACCCCAGCATTATTGATTAATATATCGATTGTACCGAAATGTGCAATTACTTTTTTAGTCAGATCATCTGCATCAAAATTTTCAAGTGTAGCAGGTAAAACCAAAATCTTATCTGCAGCAAGTCCAGTTTTTTGAGCCACACGAGCCAATCCTTCTGGTTCGTTTGATGTGATTACTAAACGAGCTCCTTCCGCAGCTAATTGATAGGTTAAAGCCTCTCCTAAACCTGAGCTAGCACCCGTAACCCATACCACACTATTTTTTACATTTCTCATATTTGCTTGTATTTATTTTTTTGGAGCATTCTATTTCGAAAGCTCCTTTTTTTTAAGTGTGCAAAGATACGAATTCTAGCAGAGAAAAACACTAAATTAGTAAGTGCACTAAGTATGTTTAAATTTCTTTTGAATCCATTCATTATAATCGATAAATTCTTCGATATCTGTTTCGATTTTCATGATGTTTTTAGCTACTTGTTGCCATTTTTTTTGCGAATAATAATCGGGAGATTTAGAAATTCCGACAATCAATTTGAGCATTTCATTTTCACGTTGTGCTTCTTCTTGTAAGAGTAATTTTTTGAATTCACGTCGAATTTGATTCACTCGATAATCGATAATATCAAAATCATTGATTTCAAAACGAATGATTTGTTCGGCGATATCAATTTTAAGTCGAAGATGTTCATCAGCATTTTTAAAAACATCTTGTGTTTTCATAGAGATTAATTGTTTGATGGCATCATCGAATCGATTTTTTTTATAATAACAGAGGGCAAGATTAATAAACGTAAAAATATCATAGAAGGTCATTTTATTTTTTTTGATATTGTTTTTCATATCGAGCAATAAGCTGATGGCTTTATCGATATCAATCACTGAATAATTTATCACGAGTGTATTATGGTAGAAAAACTCATATTTTTTTTCTAGCATTTTATCATATTCCATCATCGCTTTACGCAATTCTTCGGCATAACTAAGACTTAGTTTATATTCTTTAAGTTTGAATAATGCATTGACCAAAAAGGTAAGCATTTGTAATTTACTATCGTGATTTGATTTATTGAAAATATTGTTTTTCAATGCATCTTTATATGTTTTTTCGGTAAAATTACGAAGCCCCTCATAATCTTCTTTCGTCATTAAAATTAAGCTAACGGCTCTATAAAGCTTAATAGTAAAGACAGCATCTTTTTTCAAACTGGAATCATCGCTGTATTTTTTAATCATTTGTTCGAGCAATAAAAAAATATCATTTTTTTTACGGGAGTAATTTTGAGAAATTTTTAATTGATACGAAATCGCTGCAAGCACCTGATCCATTTCACGTAAACGATTTAACACCTCATAATTCGCCGCTCTTTTTTTGATATATTCGAGTGGATTGATATCTGTATCTTTCAATGAAAAGTTAATCGCTTCACTATATAAAATATCGAGCCATTGATAATTCTTTTGCTCGGTAGCTATCTTTTCCATTTGTTTTAAATAATAGGCCGCCGCTTCTTTATTCTTTTTTGTATCAAACAGTTTGTAGAGCGCATAAAAGAATTGAATCTTCGAGTCTTCTTCTTCTATATGTTGTAACACTAGACTTTTATTCAACTCTTGTAATAGTCTATTTTTGAGTCGGTAATAGGCATTTTTATCTTTGCCGCCATAGAGCAAACGAGCGGCTTCATCTTCATCCAGGCTCTCGGCTTTTTCTTTAAACATTTCAAAAAGTGTAATATCTTTTCTATCTTCGCCATAGTTGAGTCGAGAGATATAGATTTTAAAGTATCGAAGTTCTTCTTTACTTAATGATTGGATGATGGATTGTAATATTTGCATGAGCTTTAAATTTGAACGCGTAAGATTTTAAGTAAATTTATGCAAAAAAACAAAAATAGGTTTGCATTTTTATGTAGTCAAAAAAATAAAAAATTATGAAGTACGCTATTTATACATTGTTTTTATGGATTAGCCTATTTGCATCTACCCGATTGCAAGCACAAGATCTTCGAATTAACCGAATAGACAATGTGCCTGACACGAGTTTATTTAGTACTGTAAACACTTGTCAGTTATATTATCAATATGCAGGCACCGCCTTGAGTGTCCCATTTACGGTCTATTTCAATTATTCTGTAAATGGAATCGTACAAAATGAACCCTTAGATTCGTTTGTATATTCCAGCGCTATAACTACTGAATTGAGCAGAACTATTAGTATTCCTACGAATAATCCTGTGTATCGAAAAGGCGACAACATCGTAGTGGTATGGCCTATCTGTAATCAAGCCACACATACCGCTAACTATTATAGAAAAGAAATATTTGTTACAGACAGCTTACATCATACAGCTATTGAAAACTTAGCTGAACAAGGTACTACATGGAATACTATTTTTGATAATACTACTAAAAAGATTGTATTAACTACAAGTGAAGCACTTGATTTTCCGGTGCAATTAAAAGTATATGACGCGAGTGGTAAAATGCTGCATAATGAAAAAATGAATCAAGCCAGTTCTTCTAGTATTCAGGATTTAAATCAAGGAATTTATTTCTTTGAGTTGCGTAATAAAAACAAAAAAAGTAGTGGTCGCTTTTTAGTTTACTAGATAAACGGCATAAATCATACGATCTTTACCTTGCATATCTTTTTTTAATTGCACCTGCTGAAAACCCTGCTGAATGAGTAATTCAACAATAGCTTGTCCATATTGCTCATTGATTTCGAAATACAATTGAGTTGTTTTTTTGGCAGTAGCAACTAATTTTTTCATTATACTTTTATAAAAGCACAAGACATCCTCTTCCTCTACAAATAAGGCTTGATGAGGTTCGTACTGCAATACATTGAGGCGCATAGTGGCACTTTCATCCATATGAATATAAGGTGGATTAGAGACAAGTATATCCATTTCACTTATATCGAAAGGAAGTGTAGGAGCAAGTATATCCGCTTGTATAAATGAAATAGGCAGTTGTAATTGCTGCGCATTTTTACGCGCTTGTGTCAAGGCTTCTTCACTAATATCCAGCGCATAGATTTGAGCACTATTCCAGTGTTTTTTTAAAGCTAAAGCAATGCAAGCTGAGCCGGTACCGATATCGAGAATATGAAATGGGTTTTTATGTGCATTATGCTGTAGTATCCAATCAAGCAACTCTTCGGTTTCGGGACGAGGAATTAATGTATGTGTATTGACGCCTATTTTAAGCCCATAAAATTCGGTATATCCAAGTATTTGTTGAATCGGCATTGCCTGAATTAAGCAAGCAGCATCGAGTTGCAATTGATCTAATTGCGATTGATCAAGAGTAGTATCTATACTATTCTTTAATTTTATACGTGATAGTTGGAGTCGATCTTCGAGCAGCCAACTGACTATTTGAGAAGCCTCTTCTACATCGTATAAGTGACAGATGTCGCTCATCAATTGCGATTTAAATTCTTTTATAGTCATATATAGCGCAAGTTTACATATTTTTACCCGCTTAATTAAATGATTATGATGGAACAAGTGTTATTTATTGCGATTATATTATTTATTTTACTTGAATTTTGCTGGAGTAGTGTATTAGATTACCTCAATCATAAAACCTGGTCGAAGCCTTTACCTGCATCGATGGCCCATTTTTACGATAGTGAAAAATACGAGCAAGCCAAACAATATGATATAGCCAAATACAAAGTAACGATATGGTCTTCTACCCTATCGCTGCTATTTACATTAGCCTTTATACTAGCAGGAGGATTTGCCTATTTAGATACTTTTTTACGTCGAATCAGTGAAAATGAGATTATTTTAAGTTTGTTATTTTTTGGTAGTATGAGTTTATTTTCGTTTATCATTTCCTTACCCTTTACGATTTATAACACTTTTGTGATTGAGGAGCGATTTGGTTTTAATAAGACGACTAAAAAAACCTATGTATTAGATACGATTAAAGGGATGTTGTTGATGGTAGTGTTAGGAGGAGCCTTATTAAGTTTAGTAGTATGGTTGCAACAAGTAGCTGGCAATTATTTTTGGTTGATGGCATGGGGCTGTATTTCGGGCTTTAGTATTTTGATGGCGATGTTTTATACTAGTTGGTTATTGCCTTTGTTTAATAAATTGACCCCTTTGGAAGAAGGCACCTTAAAAGAACAAATATTGGCCTATGCGGCAAAAGTTGATTTTCCAGTAAATAATATATTGGTGATGGACGGTTCGAAAAGATCGAGTAAAGCGAATGCATTTTTTAGTGGATTGGGACCTAAGAAGAGCATTGTATTGTTTGATACGTTAATAGCAGAGATGAGTCATGAGGAGATTTTAGCGGTATTAGCGCATGAAGTGGGACATTATAAGCATAAGCATATTTATAAGAGTATATGTATATCGGTATTGAGTACGGGGATTATTTTATTTTTATTTGGACAAATCATGAATAGTCAGTTATTGGCAGATGTTTTGGGTACACCCAAAAGTTTTCATATAGCCTTGGTGGTATATAGCCTCTTATATAGTCCTATTTCGTTGATAACTACCCCACTGATGAATTTATTTTCGCGCAAAAACGAATTTGAGGCAGATGCCTATGCGGGAAAGACCTATGAGGCATCGTATTTGATTAGCGGCTTGAAGAAAATGAGTATCAATCATTTAAGTAATTTACAGCCCCATCCATGGTATGTATTTTTTCATTATTCGCATCCGCCATTGATGGCTCGGATGGAGGCATTACAAAAAAATGGACAAAAAAATAATATAGTGTAAAAAATTATTGTTTTTTTATAGAAAGGTTGTATCTTTGCACACTCAAAAATTAAGAACATGTACGCAATAGTTAAAATAGGAGGACATCAATACAAAGTAGAAAAAGGTGATAATGTAACGGTTTATCGTTTAGCAGGTAATGCTGGAGATGCGGTTGAATTCGCTGAAGTACTTATGGTATCTGACAATGGTAAAACTGAAATTGGAGCTCCTACAGTAAATAAAAAAGTATCAGCAAAAATCGTTGAGCATTTAAGAGGCGATAAAGTGATTATATTCAAAAAGAAAAGAAGAAAAGGATATAAAGTTAAAAATGGTCACAGACAAGATTTAACAACGATTTCTATTGAAGCAATCGCATAATTTATTTAAGAAACACATTTATTCATCATATTAATAAGATAGACAATGGCTCACAAGAAAGGTCAAGGTAGTTCGAAAAACGGTAGAGAATCACATAGCAAGAGATTAGGTATAAAATTATTTGGCGGACAAACGGCGATAGCTGGTAATATTATAGTACGTCAGAGAGGAACTAAATTCAAGCCAGGTACTGGAGTTGGATTAGGAAAAGATCATACTATATTTGCTACTACAGACGGAATCGTAACGTTCAAAACCAGAGCAAATGAAAAATCATTTGTGTATGTATTACCTGCAGAAGCAGCAAAAGCGTAATTCAATAATTATTTAGCACTAAATAATACAAACTATATAAAAACCCATCAACGCTGTTGATGGGTTTTTTGTGTTTTATATCCATTCAACTGATTACAAACGACAATAAGTATTTAATATAGCAAAATAACTATACTATGCCCCTATTTTTGATTTTAAATATATAATCATGAAATGGTCGGCTAAATTAATGAAGCATCAAGGAGAAGCTAGAATAGGGGTTTATTTTGAAAAAGAGGAAGCGAGTATTGCACGCATGAAGCAATTAGAAGATGCCAGGTGGAGCAGTAGTAAAGGCGTTTGGCATTTGCCCGATACTGAAGAGAACCGAATTAGATTTCAAATAGCTATTAAAGAAGAGTTGAGTATAGAACATAAGCAACATTTACATCAATTTGAAAAATGGATGAAATCGAAACGATATAGTTCTAATACGATTAAAACTTATTTGGAAGCATTAAAATCCTTTTTGCAATTTTATAATACAAGGAGTTTAGGAAGTATTACAAATGAAGACCTTATTGAGTATAATAATGCTTATATATTAAAAAGAAAACTATCGTTTTCATATCAGAATCAGGTGGTAAATGCTATCAAATTATATTTTAGGACGATAGAGCATAAGCAGTTAGTTATAGAACAATTGCATCGGCCGAAGCGAGCGAAGTTATTGCCTAATGTATTGAGTAAGGAAGAAGTAAAGCAGCTATTAAATGCTTTATATAATGTAAAACACAAGACGATGTTATCCTTGATTTATGCGTGTGGTTTGCGCTGTGGCGAGTTATTACGATTGAAGCCTAATGATATTGATTCGCATCGAAACATATTAATCATCAGGCAATCGAAAGGTAGGAAAGATCGCATAGCGCCCTTAAGTGATAAGATGATAGAGATGTTGAGAGCCTATTATAGACAATACAAACCTGTCTATTATTTATTTGAGGGGCAGGTAGCAGGTGGGAGTTATGATATCAGAAGTTTACAATTAGTATTGAAGAAAGCCATTCATATAGCAGGCATTACAAAGCCAGTAACTTTGCATTGGTTGCGGCACAGTTATGCAACTCATTTATTAGAATCGGGAACAGATTTACGTTATATACAAGAGATTTTAGGGCATAGTAGTAGTAAGACTACGGAGATTTATACGCATGTAAGTACGAAAAACATACAAAAGATTAAAAGTCCGTTTGATGATTTATAAAGTGAAAATAAATATTATTAAAATAAGGAATAACTGAAGAAAAAAAAGATTGCAAATTCAGCTGAAACAATTATTTTTACAAATCAAAACAACCTAATGACGAGTAGCACTTGTAACTTGCAGTGCGGAGCTATTAAAAGGCAAAGTGCATAGTAAAAATATAACACGAAACATTTTTCACTAAATCTTCGCCAAGCTCTTTATATGGGATGTTTACAAGAAATAAAACAAGGCATATAAACTAGTTAGCTGTGATTTTATGACGACACAAACAGAATATATATTTGAAGTAGGATTTTCGTTTTTAAAACAAGACGAAGCAATAGCCTATGACCTAAACGACCATATTCAAGACAGACTTTCAACATTCATATATTCAAAGAAACAGGAAGAACTTGGCGGGACAGACGGAGAAAAAAAATTCAATAAAGTATTCTATGAAGAGTGCAGAGTTGTGGTTGTCTTATATCGTGACGGTTGGGGTGAATCACCTTGGACAAGAATTGAAGAAACTGCAATAAAAAACAGAGCATTCGACAAAGGTTGGGATTTTTTACTTTTTGTAAATCTTGACCCCAGCTCAACATTGCCAACTTGGATTCCAAGAACATACATTTGGCTCGATTATCAGAGATTTAAAACGGAAGGGGCGATTGCCGTTATTGAACAAAAAGTCAAAGAAACAGGCGGTATAACTCGACAAGAAACAATTGCTGACACAGCAGAAAGACTTAAAAGATTAAGGACGGCAGAAAAAGAACGAGAAGCATTTTTAAGGAGTCAGGAAGCTGTTAGGGAAGCAAATTATGAGCTGCAAAAAATTGTAGAAAAACTCAAAGAGATCAAGCTAATAATTGAAGACCCATCTACTCACCTAAATTTAGCAACTTCTGAACGACCAAGACCTCCAATGTATGAATTTGGTCATAGCGGATATTACCTATGTTTCAATAACAGTAGTGGTTTTGATTATGGTATAGAAAGTGGAGTTTTAAAAGTTACTCTTTACGAAAAAAGCGGTCACGAACATTTTGACTATAAAGAACAAGTTCACAAACAATCAAATTATGGGTTTGATAGAGATTTAATTGTCAATAATGGATGGTCAGACCACAAAACAGGTAAGGACTTTTTGACAACAGACGAACTAATTGACAAATGGGTAAAACAGTTCATTAATGATATTGGAAAAAGAAAGAAAAACCACAGCTAACAGCAGTCACCCGCCATTCGGGCATTGTAGTCAAAATGAAATTTTTTCTTTGGAGATATTTTTTAGTACATTTGATAAAATTGTAGTCCAAAATCCCGAACAGCGGGTGGCTGCAAAACGTTATAAGCAACCTTAAAATAGAACTTGACAAGTTGAAAATTAAAATCTATATTTGATTATGCCTAAAATTGCTATTTATAAATTTCTGACTTTTTTTATTTTCGCCTACGATGCGCTTAATGAGCCACCGCATTTGCATATTGTTAAAGAAAAAGGAAATCGACAACGTTCTGCAAAAATTTGGTTGGAGACTTTTAAAGTTGCTGAAAAAGGTACACTAAACGAGAAGGAATTAAATCAAGCAATTAGTTTGATTAAAAAGAATCAAATAATACTGATTGACTCATTTAACAAGGTGAAAAATGGTCAAAAAATAACTACTATAAAATTAAAATAAATGACAACTACACTTAAAAATACCAAAATTTGTATCGAAAAATTAAATTTCGATAGCGTGGGGAAAATATCACTGAAACTTGAAGATGGTCGTGTAATTATTGTTCCATTAAAATATTTTCCAGACATACAAAAGTTGCCGGTTGAAAAAAGAAAAAAATACACAATCGTTGATGACCGAACTGTTCTTTTCGCTTATTCCGACTCTGTTTATCATTTGGAGGATTTTATGGGATTGGAAAGCAAATGGCGAGAACGATAACAAGGCAGCTTATAACAGCGTGTAAGCAATATTGCCTTGCCGCAGGCGCAACACAAGGCAACATCGCCTACACGCAAAACGTTAGCGGCAATGGCAGACGACCCGAAACAGACAGATAATTTACAATGACAGAAAGAACTCTAATCAAAGATATTAGCATAGTTAACGAAGGACAAATAATCGTTACCGACCTCTTAATTGATAATGGCGAAATTCAAAAAATCGGACGACATCAGAACGACCTAAATTCAAAAGTAATTGACGGAACAGGTAATTATTTATTTCCCGGCATCATTGACGGGCAAGTTCATTTTCGTGAACCTGGACTAACACATAAAGGCGACATTCATTCAGAAAGCAGAGCAGCCGTTGCGGGTGGCGTGACTTCCTTCATTGATATGCCAAATACATTTCCGAATGTTTTAACCATAGACATATTAAATGAAAAATATAAAATAGCATCGGAAAAATCGTTAGCCAACTTTGGTTTCTTTTTAGGTGTTAATGGTGACAATCTCGATTATGTAATCAATCTCGACACATCTATACTTTTAGGCGTTTCTGATGATGGACTTTACTTTACCAAAAAAGGAAACCTACTTGCCGACAATCCTGAAACGATGGAAAAGCTTTTTGCAAACTGCAAATCAATCATTGCTATTCATTCAGAAAAAGAGCAGATAGTTGAAGAGAACGAGCAGATTTACAGAGAAAAATATGGTGAGAATGTGCCAATTGAATTTCACCCAATCATAAGGAGCGAAAAAGCTTGTTACGAAGCAACTAAAAGAGCAATAGACATAGCAAACAAACACAAGGCACGACTTCACATTCTTCACTTAACCACAGAAGCAGAAACACACCTGTTCCGCAATGACATTCCTTTGAAAGAGAAAAACATAACAACCGAAGTATCGGTTCACCATTTGTGGTTTTCCGACCCAGACTATATTCGATTAGGAACATTGATAAAATGGAACCCAGCAATAAAAACAGAGAAAGATAAAAAAGGACTTTTAAAAGCTTTATTAGACGACAGAATAGACATAGTAACCACAGACCACGCACCTCATACATTAGACGAAAAACAAAAAACCTATTTTCAATCAATGTCGGGTGCACCTATCGTTCAGCATTCGTTAAACATTATGCTTGAGTTTTACAAACAAGGACTTATTTCTTTAGAGAAAATTGCGGAAAAAATGTGCCATAATCCAGCGACACTTTACCGAATTGAAAAAAGAGGTTTTATACGTGAGGGCTACTTTGCGGACCTAACTATTGTTGACTTAAATTCAGCTTGGACAGTTAGCAAGGAAAATATTTTATCTAAATGTGGTTGGTCGCCATTAGACGGAACAACCTTTCATACAAAAGTGACACATACATTTGTAAATGGTAACTTAGTTTACGACAGCGGACAATTTAATGAAACAGAAAAGGGACAAGCGTTAACAACAGCAGATGATAGATAGAAAACAAAGAGCCACAGCCGCTAACACGGGTTTGGCAAAAGTGGCGGTTCAGTGCTCCGCAGACACATTTGT
>JBAXTO010000017.1:0-26383 GCA_037130135.1 Bacteroidota bacterium | reverse complement strand
GTAATTTTTAATTAAACATTAAGCATTCAACATTAAGCATTAAATCACGCCCTGGCGTGACGTAATTCGTAATTCGTAATTGATTTTAGTGGTTCACCACCAACTTCTCTCTCTTGCTTCCGCACTGAATAATATAGGTGCCACTTTGATCAATGTCACAATCCCTAATTGATAAGTGGCTATTTAAATAAATTTTCTTTCTGATTGGCTAATAGCTAAATCATTGATACTGGCATATCTTTTTTGCATATAACCTAAGGCATCAAACTCCCAATTCTCATTGCCATAGGCTCTCCACCACTGTCCTTGCGCATCTTGATATTCATACTCAAAGCGAACCGCAATGCGATTCTCCATATAACACCACAATTCTTTTTTTAATTTATAGTGCTTTTCTTTCGTCCATTTGCGTTGTAAAAATTCGATGATCTCTGCTCTGCCATGTATAAATTCATTTCGATTACGCCATTCACTATCGATGGTATACGCCTTGGCTACTCGCTCCGCATCCTTGCTATTCCAAGCATCTTCGGCTAATTGAATTTTTTGTTTGGCAGTCTCTAAGGTAAATGGGGGGAGGGGATGACGTGCTTCTTCCATGTAAAATAGTTTGATTTATTACAAAATTAAACTCACCAAAGTACTCAATTCTTTAGCACGTATTTCATCATTTTTGCTGATATAATAATGCAATAAATTTTTGAGTAATAACTTGATGATACGCTTATCCGAACAAGGCGCGAAGTAATCATTCTTAGGCGTCATTTCAACTTTAGAAAGATATTCTTCTATTTCACTTTTAGTGAAAATACTTCCTTTCTGATGGGTATTAATATAAAAAATCACTTGACGTTTATGCTCTTCATCGCTTTGCGTAAAATCGATATTGCTTCTACAAAATACCAACGCAAAATGATTCGGTAAATTCAATCCATATACAGGTAAATCTAATTTACGAGCTAAGATGATATACACCAATCCTACTAAAACTGGATGTCCGTTATGGGTCTCAAAAAATTTATTGATAAAGAAATCGCTTTCGTGAATATTATTCGGACTCGTAATTTCAAAACTGAAATTGATATAAAACATTTGATTGAGCACGTTGATTTTCTCCAGCGGAGTAAGGCTTTCATTCAACTCTAACCAAATATCTCTTTTGAGTTTATTGATGTCATTTGTTACCGTTTTTATATCTAAATCAGGATATGCAAAGCTAGCAATCAATGTAGCGCCTTCTATTAAATCAAATTCATCTTTATTGACATAGGCTTCAAAGGCTTTATACAAGGATTCATATTGAATACGATGAATCAATTCTTCTAATCGCTCATGCATATTTTCGCTGAAGGTATCTGCCCAGGCACTTTCTAGTTCGGGGATGATCTCTTTGCCATAACTGCTTAGTTTATTAAATACATGTTCGTATACTTCTACATCATTATCATCTAGTAGCGCCAATAAGGCTTCTAATTCTTTTCTATTTGAATGATTTACTTCCATGTATCAATAACTGTTTCTCATTATTTCTTTGCTACTGCTTTCTTTTTAGCTGCGGCTGCTTTTTTAGGAGCTGCTTTTTTGCTCGCCGCTTTTTTAGCAGGTGTTTTTTTAGCCGCTGCTTTAGTTGGAGCCGCTGCTGTTCTTTTTTGAAAACGACCTCTACCTCCTTTTTTAGGTTGCGCATCTTGTTCTACGATCAAAGCTTGTATCTCTTCAATAGTAAGCTTTTCAGGGTCTTTATCTTTCGGAATTTTATAATTCTCTTTATCTTTTTTGATATAAGGACCATATCGTCCATTTAAAATATCGATGCCTTCTTTCTCAAATGATTTGATTAATTTCTTAGCATCCGCTTCTTTTTTATTCACTAATACTTCAATGGCTTGCTCACGAGTCAACTCATATACATCCATGTCTTTAGGAATAGAAGCAAATACTTTATTATGCATTACATAAGGTCCGAAACGACCAATATTAGCCGATAATTCATAGCCTTCATATTCTCCAAATTTCTTAGGAAGTTTAAATAAATCTAACGCTTCTTCTAACGTAATGGTTTCAATACTCTGGTCTTGTTTCATCTTTGCATAACGTGGCTTTGGTCCATCTTCTACTTGCTGACCCATTTGCACCATCGGTCCGTAACGACCAATTCGCGCTAATACCACTTCTCCATTTTCTGGATGATTGCCTAAAACACGTTCTTTATTAGCACGTTCGCTATTCTCTGCCGTATGTTCTACATTTTTATGAAAGGGCACATAAAAATCATCAATCATTTTACTCCATTTGATATCGCCATTGGCAATATCATCAAACTCTTGTTCTACATTGGCTGTAAAACTATAATCCATAATTTGATTGAAATTCTCTTGAAGAAAATCAGTCACCATAATACCAATATCAGAAGGGAATAATTTGTTTTTATCCGCACCAAAAATCTCTTTGGTATCTGTTTGTGTCACTTTATCTTTCTTTAATAAAAACTGACGAACGGTACGTTCTTTCCCAGTTTTAATGCCTTTTAGCGCATAGCCTCTATTTTGAATGGTACTAATGGTTGGGGCATACGTAGATGGTCGACCAATACCCAATTCTTCTAATTTTTTTACCAAGGCAGCCTCGCTGTATCTTGCTGGTGGACGAGAATATTTTTCTGCAGCAAACATTTCATCTAAGGTTAAATCTTGACCTATATGCAATGGGGGCAATAAACCAGAGCTATCTTCATCTTCTTCCTCATCCGTACTTTCATTATATACTTTTAAGAAACCATCAAATATAATCACTTCCCCACTTGCTTGTAAAATATCTTTATTGGTGCTGATTTCAATTGTAGCAATTGTTTTTTCAGTTTCTGCTTGTGCCATTTGACTGGCTACTGTACGTTTCCATATCAAATCATATAAACGTTGTTGATCGTATTCAACATCAATTTCAGTTACATTAAATAAAGTAGGACGAATGGCTTCGTGTGCTTCTTGCGCGCCTTTAGCTTTATTGGTATAGTTACGAGAGTGTAAATAATTTTTTCCATATCTACTACTTATCTCTTGTGCAGAGGCATCCATTGCATCTTGCGATAAATTAGTAGAATCAGTTCTCATATAAGTAATATGCCCTTGTTCGTATAGCTTTTGAGCTACTAACATGGTTTTCACTAGTGAGAAGCCTAATTTTCTACTTGCTTCTTGTTGTAAGGTAGAAGTAGTAAAAGGTGCAGACGGCGTCCGTTTACCTGGTTTTTTCTCAATATTTTTGATGCTATAGTTCGCACCCACACATGAATCTAAAAAGCTTTTAGCATTTTCAACAGTTGGTGTAGCTTGTTTTCGTTCTGCTTTCAACATAGCTGTAGTGCCTTTGCCATCTGCTACAGGGAACTTCGCCAAAATTTTAAAAGTAGAAGTACTTAAGAACGAATTGATTTCTCTTTCACGTTCTACAATCAATTTAGTAGCTACCGATTGCACTCTACCTGCACTTAAACTAGGTTTTACTTTTTTCCAAAGAATAGGAGAGACCTCATAGCCCACAATACGATCTAAAACTCGTCGAGCTTGTTGTGCATCTACTAAATTCAAATTGAGTTTACGTGGATTAGCAATCGCTTTTTGAATAGCAGTCTTAGTGATTTCTGTATACGTAACACGTTTCGCTTCTTTTGGATCGATATCTAATATTTTGCAAAGATGCCAGGAAATGGCTTCCCCCTCACGATCCTCATCCGTTGCGAAATAGATTTCTTTAGATTTTTTCGCTAATCGTTTTAATTCCGCTACAATTTTTTCTTTATCTTCCGAAACCACATACATGGGTTCGTAATTGTTTTTTATATCGATAGAAAGTTTACTTTCAGGTAAATCGCGCACATGACCATAGCTCGAAGTCACTATAAAATCATCTCCTAAATACTTACCAATGGTCTTTGCTTTCGCAGGTGACTCAACTATAAAAAGGCTTTTTGACATTAATATTTTGTTTTTAAAAACTCATTTAGACTACAAATAAAAATATAAAAAATGACATTATGCAAATAACTATACAATATTATATGTGTAAAACTTTTTTTAACACCGATTATTTGGCTTGTATTTTCTAGGCTTTACGTACCTTTGTAGCATATTATAATTTTTTTTATAGCTTTTTTAGTAAAGCGATTATATTTTAAAATAATCTAGAATGAGTACATTGCTTACCGAATTAAATGCTATTTCTCCTATTGACGGCAGATATAGAGCTAAAACACAAAGCTTGGCAAATTATTTTTCAGAGTTTGCTTTAATTAAATATAGAGTATTTGTAGAGATTGAATATTTTATTGCCTTATGTGAATTGCCTGTCCCTCAACTAAAATCTTTTCCTAAATCGAAGTTTAAAGACTTACGAAATATTTACTTGAACTTTACAGAGAAAGAAGCACAAGAAATCAAAAACACGGAAAAAGTAACGAATCACGACGTGAAAGCGGTGGAGTATTTTATTAAGAAAAAATTAGATAGCTTAAAATTAGAGGCCTATAAAGAATTTGTTCATTTTGGTTTAACTTCTCAAGATATTAATAATACGGCCATTCCAGTATCTATTAAAAATTTTACAGAAGAGATTTATATTCCACAAATAGAAAATCTAATAAATCAACTACACACATTAGCTAAAGATTGGAAGAATATCTCGATGTTAGCGCATACACATGGTCAGCCGGCATCACCTACCAAGCTTGGCAAAGAGATGATGGTATTTGTAGAGCGTTTGCAAATTCAATTGAAACAGTTGAAAAGCATAAATCATTCAGGGAAGTTTGGGGGTGCTACTGGAAACATGAACGCACATTTTGTTTCCTATCCAAAAATCGATTGGATTTCTTTTTCCAATCTGTTTTTACAAAAACAATTAGGCATTCATCGTCAAAAATTTACTACCCAAATCGAACATTACGATCAAATGGCGATGCTGTTTGATACACAAAAAAGAATCAATACCATTTTATTAGATTTTGCTAAAGATATGTGGGCCTATATTTCGATGGAATACTTCAAACAAAAAATCAATAAAAATGAAGTAGGTAGTAGTGCTATGCCGCATAAAGTAAATCCAATTGATTTTGAAAATGCAGAAGGGAATTTAGGAATAGCGAATGCACTCTTCGAACATTTAAGTGCCAAATTACCTATCTCTCGTTTACAAAGAGATTTAACGGATAGTACCGTGACGCGTAATATTGGTGTGCCATACGGACATGTACTGATTGCATTTTCTAGTTTAGAAAAAGGCTTATCTAAGTTGTTGTTGAATGAAAAAGCTATACAAAATGCCTTGGATAAAAATTGTATTGTAGTAGCAGAAGCTATACAAACAGTGCTTCGTAGAGAAGGATATAAAAATCCGTATGAGAAATTAAAAGAGCTCACACGTACGAATAATCATATTACTATGAAAATTATTCATGATTTTATCGATCAAATGGATATCAAAAAAGAATTGAAAGTAGAGCTTAAAAAAATCACCCCACATAATTATGTTGGGAAAAACTAAGCGAATAGTTTAATGAAAAATATACTAATAGTTGGTTTTGGTGGTGCAATAGGAAGTATTGCTCGTTATTTGGTCTCTTTGGCTTATACCAAATTTCAAGGGACACCACAAGGATTTCCTTATCCAACTTTTATTGTAAATATAGTAGGATGTATGTTGATTGGTTTGTTTATGGCGCATTTCACTAAGCATCAAACAATCGAAAATGAACCATTAAAATTTTTCTTGGTAACAGGAATTTGTGGAGGCTTTACTACTTTTTCTACCTTTAGTTTTGAAAGTTTTCAATTGATCCAAAACCAACAAAGCACTACGGCTATTATTTATGTTTTAGCTAGTGTAATATTAGGAGTGACACTCACTTTTGTTTCTTATAGTTTGTATAAATAATTTATAGAAGCTGAATCCCTTTATCTGTAATTTCAATGAGTTTATCTTTATATAAACCACCTACAGCTTTTTTAAAAGCTTTTTTACTCATGTTCATCACCGCTTGTATTTGCTCCGGATCACTTCCATCATGCAGTGCTAAAAAGCCATTGTTGGCGCGAAGTTTTTCTAATAAAATGTCACGTGCATCAGCAGAAATACCAAAGCCTTTGCCTTGTAAATTCAAATCAATTTTTCCATCAGGTCTAATTTTTTTGACATAGGCTCTTCTGGTTTCGCCCACCCGAATCGGTTCAAAAATTTCATTATCATATAATAATCCTTTGAATTGATTATTGATAATGGCTTCGTAACCTAAATCGGTTTTTTTAGCAACGAGAATATCTACTGCATCGTGTTCGATAAAATCATATTCTTCTTTGCTCAAAAATTTCTGCAATTTAGCACTGGCTGTAACACGTTCGGTAATGCTATCGATATATAAAAATACGGTATAACTTCTTCCCACTTGCATGTCTATCCCTTGTTCGCGAAAAGGAACAAATATATCTTTCTCAATACCCCAATCTAAAAATGCACCAAAATCATTGATCTCTTTTACTTTTAAAAAAGCAAACTGTCCCACTTCCGCATAAGGAGTCATAGTAGTGGCAATAGGGCGTTCTTCATTGTCTTTATAGACGAATACTTTCACCTCTTTACCTGGCAACATATCTCTTAAAACCCACTTTTTAGGCAATAATATAGCACTTTCGCCATCTGTTAAATACAATCCAAAGTCGACTAATTTATCTACTTGAAGCGTATTATATTTCCCTATTTCTATCATGTAGTAAAGGTAAGCAATTGAATAGAAGAATTATGAATAATTAATTTTAAAAACAGATTGTTGTAGTACATTTGATGAATAAAATAGTGCTATGTCAAGTAAAAAAATATTGATCATTTATGGTCATCCCGATAAAGAAAGTTACAGCTTTGCCTTAGCAGCAGCCTATAAAAAAGGCGCCTTAGCCTCTGGTGCTGAAATCAAAGAGATTATTGTTGCTGATTTAAATTTTAATGTGAGTTTGCAATATGGTTATAGAAAACGAACTGAACTAGAACCAGATTTAGTAGAGTCGCAAGAAAAAATTAAATGGGCCGATCATCTGGTATGGTTTTATCCGGTTTGGTGGGGCTCTTTGCCTGCCTTATTAAAAGGATTTATCGATAGGGTATTTCTTCCAGGATTTGCTTTTCAAAAAAGAGAAAATTCTGTATGGTGGGATAAATTATTAATTAATAAATCGGCTCGTATTGTCTGTACCATGGATCAACCCGCTTGGTATTATTGGTTGATGTATAAAGAACCTAGCACTAATATGATGAAAAAAACAACCTTACAATTTTGCGGCATCAATCCTGTAAAAGTGACCAGTATCGGACCTATTCGCTTATCTAAAGAAACATTTAGAAAATCCTATTTAGATAAAATGGAAAAACTGGGATTATCGTTAAGTTAGTTTAAAGTTCAGAGTTCTTAGTTCAGAGTTCAAAGAATTCGTATCCCGAAGCTTAGGGACGTAATTCTTAATTTGAAATTCGTAATTCGTAATTCGTAATTAGTTCACGCTTTAGCGTGACGTAATTGACTAGTTCATCTCCGGCTCTTCGAAATCGTCATCATCCTCTTCTTGATAATTAACGTTCTCCGCTTCCATCTGACTTTCAATTTTGGCTAAATCGAAATCGGTGCGAGGCACAAATTCGCTCATATTTACTTTCAACGTAGTGATACGGTCTAAACGAAAACTTCTATAGTCTTCTCTCAATTTACACCAAGCCACTAAATGTCTTTTGCCATTTTTGTATACCATTGCCATAGGCTCTGCATCACGCATGCTGATACCTTTTTCTCTGCTATCATACTCCATCGTAACGATACGTTGGTTTTCGATAGCATTATTAATAGCACTTAATAAGTTGGGGGAGTAGTGTAGTTGTTTTCTACTGAAAGATCCATCATTTGAACTGAAAGATCTGTTACCTCTATCATTTCTATCATTTCTATCATTGTTGAAGCGTCTGTTGCCGTTGTTGTAGCCCATAATTTTCTGTCTGTTTAGAGTTTTTTATTTGTAAAGCAAAAATAAGAGGTATTCTAACTATTTCAAAGAATAACAGTATTTTAATAGTTAATTCTCACATAAACTTTTATTCTCCTAATTCTAATTGTTGAATAGTGCCGATAGCATTCCCTGCAATCCCTCTGATAGAGCCGTACATATGAGTAGTGTTTAACAATACTTTCTCAATTTGTTTCTCTCGTTCTTTCCATATTTTTTCCATCGATCTTCGTTCGCTATTAATCGAATTTTGCATACTGGTGAAGCCCTCAACGATAGCTAACATTTGTTGACTAAATTCATTACCTGTCAAGTAATGATAGAGCATATGCATTTTATCACCTTTATTTTCTTGTGAAATAAGGGCTTGATGTATTTTAATTATACTATCTCTCAATACAGTTGCTAATGCTTGTACTTCTTGAAAATTGCAAATCCATACTCCATCTCGCAATCCAAATTGTTCCATTCCCTTCGGCATGGTTTGCGTCACTAATACAGCGATATCAGCACTTTGAGCACGCATATCTTGTTTTAATTTATCGATCCATTCATTACTAAACTCTTTGGTACGCTTACTTTCATAAATAATTTTACCACATTCTTGTTGCATACTATTCATCACACTTTGCATAATATCGGCCCCTTTTATTCCTTTCGCTACTTCTTGTATATGATCATAGGGGAATGCGGTTTTCAATAAATCTTCTAATAAAAGCTCTAAAGCTTCGCCTTGCAATTGCATCGAACCTTGTTCAGATTTACGCTTCATTTCTTCAATCAACTTCTTTTGTTGGTCAAATTTAGTAGCCCATTCTTTGTCTTTTAATTCATATTTCTCAGCCGCTTTACGTGCTTCATCTTCTACTATACGTGCTTGATATTCGAGTAATGCTTTTTGCTTTTCTAATTCAAAGGCTTCTTCCCGTTCTTTAATTTTTTTCTGTAACTGTAATAATTCTATTTCTGTTTTTTGTAATTGAGTAGCTTTGTTTTTCGACTCTTCCAACTCTTTATGTAAGGCTTGTACTTTTAAATCTACTTCTGCTAAAGCTTTTTCAGCTAATTCTTTACTTAGCTTTTCTCTTTCTTCATTTAATTTCTTTTGAAATAGTTCATTTTCATTGCGTTTCTTCTCAGCAAATTCGAGTTGAGCCTTTTCTAATTCTTGTTTTTCAAGTAATATTCGATTATTCTGTAAGGTCATTTTCTCATTAAATTCCTGACGTAATCGATCTTCTACTTTAGCTCCTAAAACATCTTCAACATTGATGCTGGTATTACAATTAGGGCAATTAATCTGTACATTATGATTCATGGAAACATTTTTTTAGTCTGTAAAAATAATACCTCTTCGCCCAATATACTTAATAATATATTTTTATTGTTTCAATTATGAATACTATATACTTTTGTAGTATGAATGCACCAACAATTTCTTTCGATAATACACAAATCGCTTTTCAATCACTAAGTAATTTTGAGTTAAAAAAAGCACATTTCTTATTTCAAGTTTTTCAAAATCAATTTTTAGTGAAAGTAGGTTCGTCCTTTACTGAATATGCTTTGCATTGGGGATTGCCTATCGGACCTTTTGTGAAGCCAACTATTTTCAAGCATTTTTGTTCTGGCGAAAATCTAGAAGAAAGTACTATATTAATTAGAGCATTAGCTCAAAAAAATGTAGGCGTTTTATTGAATTATGGAGTGGAAGCAAAAGAAACCGATGAAGAATATGAAAAGTCGATCCAACAAAGTTTAAAAGCGATTCGTTTAGCTGGTACTGAAAAAAATATCAAAGCAGTTTGTATCAAACTTACAGGTTTTGGTAGAATTGCTTTGTTTGAAAAGTTACAGCAAAAAGCTACGCTGAGTGACAGTGAACAAGCCGAATTAGATCAGATAAATACTCGATTTGATATTTTGTGTGAAGCAGCATTGAGTAATGATGTAGCTATCTATATCGATGCGGAAGAAAGTTGGATTCAAAATCCGATTGATGAAATGACCTTGATTCGTATGAAAAAATACAATCAGAAAAAAGCGATTGTATGTAATACTTATCAATTATATAGAAATGATAAATTAACCGATTTACGCCAGGAGATTGAATTAGCTAAAAAAGAAAAATTCATTTTAGGGGTGAAAATTGTTCGTGGTGCATACGTTGAAAAAGAAGCGGAATATGCTACAGCACATCAAGCTAAATCGCCTATACATGCTACTAAAGCTGGAAGTGATGCCGATTTCAACGAAGCCTTACAATTATGTATAGATAATATTGAATCCGTTTCAGTATGTGTTGCCTCACATAATGAAGAGAGCTGTTTACTACTTACAACAATATTGGCAAATAAAAATATTCCATTTAATCATCCTCATATTTGTGTTTCTCAATTGTATGGAATGGGCGATCATATCACCTATAATTTATTATCATTAGGTTTAAATTGTACTAAGTATATGCCTTATGGTCCTATCAAAGAAGTGATTCCATACTTGATTCGAAGAGCACAAGAAAACGGTTCGGTGAATGGTCAAATGGGTAGGGAGTTGAAGTTGCTAAAAACTGAAATACAACGTAGAAGAATTTAACTATGTATGATTCAATAAGTATTGATACTACACAGAATGTTAGTATACATTTCGCAAAAGCCACACTAGGGGATAGAATTATCGCTTATATCATCGATTTATTAATCAAAATTGTATATTACGTTATAATAGTTCTTGGTTGTATTCTTCTTTTTGGAAAAGAAGCCTTAAATGAAAATAATATTTCCAATTGGGTGATATTATTTTTAATCGTTTTTTATATACCTGTTTTTTTATATGATTTTCTATTCGAAGCCATGATGGATGGCCAAACACCGGGTAAAAAAATTATGAAAATTAAGGTAGCTAACCTGGAAGGGAATTCACTTAGCTTAGGATCTATTTTTATACGTTGGTTATTTCGAATTATTGATTTTATGCCATTAGCTTATTGGTTAATCGGAACTATTAGTATTGCTGTAACTAAAAAATCGCAACGAATTGGAGATATATTGGCACAAACAACGGTTATTAAAGTAAAAAATTTAGTAGAACTACGCGATACTGTTTTTCAAATGTTACAAGCCGATTATAAAGCTGAATTCCCTAGTGTAGTTAGACTTTCTTCTCGTGATATTGAAATTATTAAACAAGTATTGAACAAACCCGAATATAGAAACAACCACGAAGTAGTAGATAAATTATTTATGAAAATTAAAAATATGCTCGATATCGAAACTGATTACGATGCGATTACATTCTTAGATAAAGTGGTAAATGATTATACATATTATGGTTAATCTTTATCTCTAAAGAATAAGTTGATTACCACACCACAAAAATCATATTTCTTTCTAAAGAAATTCTCTAGAAAATTCTTGTAAGAATCATCAATATATTTTGGATGATTACAGAAAAATACAAAAGTGGGAGTTTGTGCAGGTATTTGAGTGACATATTTAATCGTCACTAATTTACCTTTTATAGCTGGTGGATGCTTAATTGCAACAGCTTCTTCTAATAAATTATTCAATACCGAAGTAGTTACTTTCGTTTGTCGTTTTTCAGCCACTAACATGGCTAATTCTAGTGCTTTGATCAATCGCTGTTTTTCTAATACCGAAGTAAATAAAATAGGAATATCATTATGAGGTTTTAACTTTTCTTTGATGATTACTTCATAATCACGAGCAGTATTGGTTTCTTTTTGAACCAAATCCCATTTATTGACCAACAATATAATTCCTTTACTTTTGGTACGAGCCAATCTAAAAATAGCTAAATCTTGTTGGGTAATGCCTTCAACAGCATCTATCATCAAAATACAAACATCAGCTTCATCAATGGCATTAATACTTCGAATGGTACTATAAAATTCTAAGTTTTCATGCACTTTAGCTTTTTTGCGCAATCCCGCAGTATCAATCAATATAAGCTCTTTACCAAACTTATTGAATTTGGTATGTACCGCATCTCTGGTAGTTCCTGCAATTTCTGTTACTACATTTCGCTCTTCTCCAATAAATGCATTTACTATAGAAGATTTCCCTACATTGGGTTGACCAATAATAGCAATCTTAGGTATTTGTGGTTCGAATTCCTCTTCTTCTTTTTTAATTTTTGCTGATATAGCATCCATCAAATCACCCGTTCCACTTCCATTAATAGCTGAAATAAAGAAAGTTTCTTTAAATCCCAAACTATAAAATTCAGTGGCTTCTAAGTTACGTGCATGATTATCTACTTTATTTACCACCACTATCACATCTTTTTTGCTTCTGCGTAAAAGCTTCGTTACTTCGTCATCTAAATCAGTAATACCCGTGATTACATCTAATGCAAATAAAATTAAATCGGCTTCTTGAATAGCAATTTGTACTTGCTCACGAATTGCTTTTTCAAATATTTCATTGCTATTGGCTACAAAACCTCCTGTATCAATAATGTTAAATTTTTTACCACCCCACTCACTTTCCCCGTAAATGCGGTCTCTGGTTACGCCACTCACATCATCTACTATACTCTTTTTCCATCCTACCATACGGTTGAAAAGAGTTGATTTGCCTACATTCGGACGACCTATAATTGCTGTTGTAAAACCCATGTGTTCTAGTTGATTCCTTTTGCTAAAAAGGACTATTTTAATATAATTGAAAGTATAAAGTTACAAATTAATAAGAAATTGGAGGGTATCAATATTGTCGGCATACTGTGATAGCGATGGGCGTTGACTTTCACCATAGTTTACAGTTGCACATTGTAGCCCTTTTTGCCCAGATACCACGCATTGTATCTCTTCTTGATGCGTTTCTATGAATTGATTTAGTTCCTCGATAGAAGAATAATAATTGTAATGCACTACGGCTAATCTCGAGCTTAGTTCCAAACTCTCTTGTAGAATAATATAATCATTCGATAAATGAGGAATACTATTCATTAAAAGTAAAGTACGATTATAATCATAGTTATTCATGTATTTTACATGATTTTTCATATAACTATATTTCTCAAAATGAGGAAAAAGCTTCGTAATATCAAAGTCTTTAGGCACAAATAAACAAGATACATTTCTACAACCTAAGCCAAAATACATACATATATCATCAGCTAATGCTGTTAGTTCTTCTGCACTTTCATTGCCCTGTAAAACACTAATACTATTTCTATTTTTACGAAGTATTTTAGGTATGTTTTTAAAGTAATATTCGAAATATTGATGCGTCGTATTACTGCCTGTAGCAATAATGGCATCGATGTTTTTCAACGATTCACTAATTGTAAATTGAGTATTCACCGTAGGGTCGAGCAAAGCCCATTCGTTCATAAAATAATTCATCAATACATCATCCTTGCTCGATAATTTTAAGAGTATTTGATGATTGCTGAAATAAGCACAAATAATATCATGTAAACCTACTAATGGAATATTACCTGCTACAATAAGTCCTACTTTTTTGGAAGTAGTATTATTTAGGGGATAATTCGATAACCATTTTTCTAATTGCTCTTTATTCAAAAAAGCCTCTTGTAAGGCATCAAAAGCAGCTTGAATAAAATCGATTGTAAACCATGGATTCTTAGCTTTAGCATAGAGATATACTTCGTTGTCTTCATTGTTTTTTGAAGCTAGTACTTTCCCTAATTGTTGCAGTATATTTATTTTGTATGATTGTTCGCTCGATTCCATATTTAAAGCACAAAGATAGCACTATTCCCATCGTCTTTGCTCAACAATTTCAGCTCCAAGAAAGCACATCATTTACATCAGTTACTCACCGTTTAGAATATTTCATAAATATTTAGTGATGTTTGATAAATATCAAATAAAAATCATAACTTTGTTTGATTAAATAGAATTAGACATTGAAGTGGACAGATTTTATAAAGACTAGAGTATTTTGGGTAAATCTTGCATTAGCCTTTTTAGTCTTTTTTATTACCTTATTTTTAGTATTACAATCTCTTAAATGGTATACCAATCATGGTGAAGCTGTAACTGTTCCGGATATGAAAGGAATGAATTATCAGCAAGCAGTTGATAAATTAGAAGATTTGGATCTAGAATATTCAGTGGCTGATACGAGTTATGATCCTAAAAAACCAGCGAACTCCATTCTAGAACAAAACCCATTACCTGGTTCAAAAGTAAAAGAAAACAGAGTCATTTTTTTAACTATCAATGCAGCAAAACCACCTAATAGAGAGGTTCCAGATTTAGTAGGAAAAAGCTCCTTTAAGTTTGCTACTATTCAACTAGAAAGTAGAGGATTTAAAGTTGGTGAGCCAATCTACAAACAAAATCCTGATTTAAACGCAGTTTTAGATGTATTATTCAATGGAAGAAGTGTGAAGAAAGGAGAGATGCTTCCTCTGGGATCAACTATTACTTTAGTTTTAGGAAATGGAATGGGCAATACAAAAGTAGATGTGCCGTTTATAGTAGGATTGTCTTATAGCGAAGCTTTAAGTGTATTACAAGAAAATGGTATTTCATTAGGTGCTTTAGTAGTGGATGAAAGTGTTACTGATACTACCAATGCCAAAGTATATAATCAAATTCCAGAACCAGGTACTGGTGTACAAATACGTATTGGTGAACCCATAGATTTATTCATCAAATCTAGTATTACTCCAGAAGAAGTGGAACTATATAAGCAAACGATGATTGAAAAATATGGAAAACCTGATGAAATTATACCTGAAGATGGCCAAGTTACCGATCCTAATAACCAAGATGTTGGAGACAATGAAGAACCTCAATAATTCTTTCATTGCTATTTTAATAGCATGTATTTCATTTCAGCTTTCTGCTCAAGTAGAAAAATTATATCCAGTTCAAGGGAATCCAGCTTTGTATCGAATTAACTCTAATTCATTAGAGGGAAGTAGAGATTTCAATGTAGATAAAAATATTATCTATACAAGTGATACACTTGCATTACCTTTTATAGATGATTTCTCTACGCCTACAACTAGAGAATATGATTATCAAATGGCTTTAGCTTATGATTCGGCTTTTGCAACAGGTCCTTGTTTAACTAGTTATAATATTGCTCAAGTACCTACTTTATTATTTATAGATCAACCCTATCAATATTTTTATGACACAGCTACAGATGCTATAGATTCCTTTTTAGTAACCTATGCACCTAGCACTTATAGATATTATGGAAGCACTCCTTGCTTCACTTCATTTAGCAATCTAAATTATTGGGCTCCTTATTACAGATATACAGCTTTTGAAATTCATAGCGATAGCTCTAATTACGGTCAAGTGATCGATTCTACTTTAGTAGTTGGCGATACCACCATCGGTGTAGCCAAAATCTATTTTAAAAATTTAAGTCCACAAACCCAGTGGACAGATAACTATGCATGGATTAATAATTGCTTTCCTATTAATCCAATGAGTATTGGAGTAGCTACATTAGACGGATTAAATGAATATGGTCGCCCTTACGATAATCGCTCTTCTACCAGATATGGGAATGCCGATTATCTTACTTCTAAACCAATCAATTTACAAGGCTTAAGTAATATCGATTCGGTGTATTTGAGTTTCTATTACCAACCGATGGGCCTTGGCGATTTTCCTAATAAAGTGGATTCTATTTTAGTGGATATACGCGATAAATATGGCGATTGGTTCACTGTATGGAACGATACTGGTTATAGCTCTCAATCGGCTACACCAAACACTAAATTTTTATTAGCCAATGTATTCATTTATAGAGGTCCAAGTATCAGTGATCCTGACCCATTCTATAATGGATTTCAGTTCCGAATTAGAAATAAAGCAAGTCTAGCTGGTAATAACGATCATTGGCATATTGATTATGTTCGTTTAGATAGAAATAGAACTATTGCAGATACACTTATCAATGATATAGCAGTGATTAACCCATTTCCTAGCATATTGAAAAACTTTTCATTAATGCCTTATAAACAGTATAGAGGAAATGCTGATTTAGATACATTTGTAAATATGACGGTGCGTAATTTAAATACAAGTACAACTCCTACAGTTGATTTCGCTTTTAAAGCAGATGAAACAACAACTAGTACTAATGTATATAATTCAGGTACATTAAGTTTTACAGCAGGTAGTACTTTTGCCAACAGATCACTGGATCCAAGAGCAACATATACAAGCACTTCACCGGTATTAACCAATGTAGATTTTACATACGAAAATGCTTTTCAGACCAAACCTACATCTAGTAATTTATTAACTTCAAATGATACCGTTTCAAGTCCACAAGTATTTGATAATTTATTGGCATATGATTGTAATTGCCCAGTAAAAGGCTATGGATTAGAGGGAACAGGTTTGAAAAAATTTGCTTATGAATATAATTTAAATGCTGTAGATACATTAGCAGGAATACGTATTTTATTTACAAGTATTAATACCGATGTACGCGATTTAATTTTTAGTATTTATGCATGGGATAGTATCTCTTTATATGGCGGAGTAACAGGTAAAGATTCTGTAATCACTAAAATAAATATTGCTAAACCTAATTTTGTAGATAGTATAACTGGTTGGACAACCTATAAATTTCCTCAAGCAGTTTATGTGCATAATAAATTTTATATCGGTTGGAGTCAAACAGATACTAGAAACTTACAAATAGGATATGATTTAACTACACCTAAAGGGAAAGATCATATGTTTGTTTATACCGATGGTGAATGGAGAAAATCTACTATCTCACAAAATGGTTCACCCATGATACGGGCAATTTTAGATGGTAATTATCAAGGTACTTCTACTACTATTCATGCTGTACAATCTAATGAAATACCAATCATAACAGTATTTCCAAACCCTACAACAAATATATTGTATATAAATACAGATGTAAGTAACTATCATTATGCGGTGTTAAATACAATGGGACAATCAGTAATCAATGGTGTATCTGACGAATCAAATTCGATTTCATTAAGTACATTAGAAGATGGTTTTTATTATGTTCAGATTTATACCAATGATTGGGTAAAAACATTTAAAGTTGTTAAACAGTAATAACATCGAACATTTGGTTCTCTTTGATGGAGAATGTCTTTTATGCAATAATTCAGTTCAGTTTTTACTTCGTAACGATACTCAACAAAAATTATTTTTTGCCACCTTGAAATATGCCAAAGAACAAGGGATAATTCCACCTGATATGAAAGTGCCAGATAGTTTTATCTATAGAAAAAATAATCAATTTTATTTTGAATCGGATGCAGTAATACAAGTAGCTAAAACATTGGGAGGCTTTTATTCATGGGTTAGTCCCACCTGGTATATCCCTAAGTTTATAAGAGATATACCTTATAAATGGATAGCGAAGTATCGATATAAAATTTGGGGTAAAACAGAAACCTGTGTAATGATGACGCCCGCTTATAAAAAAAGAATTCTCGATTATATTTAAGAAATAGCTGCATTTATGGGGATTTCAAATACTTCATAAAAATAGTGCACAAATAGTTTTTTAATTTCTTCCATCGGTATAGATTTTCCTAGTTCTTTTTCTAACGACGTAACACCTGCATTCGCAATACCACAAGGGATTATTTTTTGAAAATAAGATAAATCTGTAGAAACATTAAATGCTAATCCGTGCATGGTTATATGTCTGCTGGCTTTTACTCCCACAGCACATATTTTTCGAATTTTAAATGGATTATCTATATCTAACCAAACTCCTGATGCACCTGAATTTCTTCCTCCAGTAAGTCCATATTGGGCAATCAAACGAATGATCACTTCTTCAATATTCCAAATATATTTAGCCAAACCAATTTGATATTTTTCTAAATCTAATATTGGGTAAGCAACTAATTGTCCTGGCCCATGATAGGTGATATCACCCCCTCGATTGATTTTATAAAAATCTGCACCAATCAATTTTTCATTCACAATTAAATTATCATAATTACCATTTTTTCCTAAAGTATAAACAGGATGATGTTCGGTCAAAATTAATGTATTGACCGTTTGATTTTCTTTGCCTATAGTGCCTTTAAGCAAAACATTTTTAGAGAATAAATCTTCTTGTATATCCCAACAGATTTTATAATCTGTTTCACCTAAATCTGTAACAATAAGTGTTTTAGAATGCTGCATTAATATCGAAGCCTAATTTTGAAGCATTAATAAATCGAGAATTAAGTAGCTCTATTGCTTTTTTAATCCCACTCGTACTTCCCCAAGTTTGAACATAATCAGGAAATGGATAACGATACTGATACATCATTTTATCTTTTACTACAATACAGTCACTTTTTACAGGAACACCTTCACTAGGATTAAAATTCTTATACGAATCTATCTTCCATTTACTGGGTGCACTATCATGTTCTTTATTTTGTATTTCATAAAATGTTCCATAATCATGAAATATATAAAATGATTTAGTAAAGTGAATGCTGCTAGATGCTTGCAATGTACTATCTATAAATATAGAATCACGTTGACCATTATTAAAGGCTTCTATATCTTTGTTATACATAAAATAAACAGGGCAAAAATTCCAATATGTCTTATACGCTTTTACTAAACGTTTATTTAGAATGTTGTTGTGTTCCATCATTTCATCAGCAACTTTTTGATTGCCTGCTTTTTCATAAGCTTCAATAGCTCTCGATTTTGATTTTAATAAAACGATGATTGCACCTTGATTTTTTAGACTATCTAAATGAGCAGTAGCAAAAGTTTTATATTTTTCAAGTAATTCTTTTTTGCCTTGAGCAGATGAAATGTGTGGTATTAAAAGAAGTACAAATAGAATATTCCAAATAATCTTCATAATGCTAGATTGAGAACGTAAATATGAGAATTCTATTTGGTAACTTAATCATTGTTGAGTCATTTTTTTTTATTATTGTTAAAAAAGTAGAAATTACTACCATTTACATTGAAACAATACTTTTTATTCTTCGTATTAATCTCAATACTTTGTACCTTTGGATAAGGTATTTAACCTAAATATACCAAACAAAAAAACATATCATATATGCAATTACTAAAAGTTAGTTTTTTATTTTTCTGCCTAGTTATTCTTACACAATTCAATATACAAGCACAATCTGACAGAGAAACTGCTGAAACAGAATTTCAAAAATTTGGAGCCATATTAGACATCATTGATAATTTTTATGTAGATAGTGTGAATACCGCTGATATCATAGATAAAGCAATTGTTTCTACCTTAGAAAATTTAGATCCCCATTCAGTTTATATTCCTAAGAAAGAAGTAGATGCCACTAATGAACCTCTAGTAGGTAATTTTGAAGGGGTAGGTATTCAATTTAATATTATTTCAGATACCATCATTATTGCTAATGTGATTCCTGGTGGTCCTTCCGAAAAAGTAGGTTTACATCCGGGAGATAAAATTATTTATGTGAATGATACGCTTGTTGCGGGCGTAAAGATTGCCAATAGCGGAGTAATGAGCAAATTAAGAGGGGCAAAAAATACCAAAGTAAAAGTAAGTATACTTCGTAAAGGTGAGAAAAAAATGATTGATTTTGTAATCACTCGTGATAAAATTCCATTATACAGTGTGGATGCATCCTATATGGTGGATAGTAAAATTGGCTATATCAAATTGACCAAATTCTCTGCCACTACTGTGGATGAAGTGCATGCAGCTATAGAAAAATTACAAGCCAAAGGTATGAAAGATTTAATATTAGATTTAGAAGATAATGGTGGTGGTTATTTAAATGCAGCCGTTGGAGTGAGTGATGAATTTCTGGATAAAGATAAATTGATTGTATATACTCAGGGATTACATCAAAGTAGACAATCATTTAGTGCTGGTAATAAAGGATTATTTGAAGAAGGCAACTTGATTGTATTAATCAATGAAAATAGTGCAAGTGCAAGTGAAATTGTTACGGGTGCATTACAAGATTGGGATAGGGCATTAGTAGTAGGTAGAAATTCATTTGGCAAAGGATTAGTACAAAAACCATTTCCTTTAATGGATGGTAGTCAGATTCGTTTAACCATTGCACAATATTTCACCCCTTCAGGTAGATGTATTCAACGTCCATATGATAAAGGCAAAAAAGATTATTACAGCGAATTTGAAAAAAGATATACCAGTGGAAGATTGATGTATATGGATAGTATCAAATTACCTGATTCATTGAGATATACTACTCTTACAAATAATAGATATGTGTATGGTGGTGGTGGTATTTTGCCTGATATTTTTACAGGTATTGATACTTCAGAAACTAGTGAGTATTTCTCCAATCTGATTCGTAAAGGAGTGATGAATACATTTGTATTAAAATATCTAGACGATAATAGAAAAACAATTCTGGAGAAATATCCAACTTTTGAGGCCTATAAAAATAATTTTGTAATAGATAAAACAATCACTGATGCATTAATTAAAGCTGGGGAAGCAGATAGTATTAAGTTTGATGCAGTACAATATAAAAGATCAGAACGTATTCTTAAAATCAATTTAAAAGCATTGATTGCAAGATCTACCTATGATGCAAGCGATTTTTATCCAATCATTAATGATTTGAATAATACCTATACAAAAGCAGTAAAAGTTTTACAAGAAGGAAAAATGAAAGACTTTAAGGTAATGCATTTTTAAAATTTGTAATTTTGCATTCAATTAAAGTTAAAATATAGTTTATGGCAATAGGTTTATTTTATGGTACCGATACTGGTAATACAGAAACAGTTTCAAAAAAGATAGTAGCAAAAATTGAAGCTATATTAGGCGCAGGTTCTATTGATATGATGGAAATATATCAAAAAAATACTGCTGATATGGCCGCTTATGATTTATTAATTTTAGCGATGCCTACTTGGTATGATGGCGAACTTCAAGGTGATTGGGAAGAGTTTATTCCAAAAATGGAACTCATCGATTTTTCTAATAAAAAAGTAGCTTTTTTAGGCTTAGGTGATCAATATGGTTATGCTTCTTATTTCTGTGATGCATTAGGTGTATTTGCGGCCATTGTCGAAGATAGAAAAGGTACTCTATTTGGTTTCACTAGCACGGAAGGATATGAGCATGATTTCTCAAAAGCAGAACGCGATGGCCAATTTGTAGGACTTTGTTTAGATGTCGATAATCAAGATAATCAAACAGAAGATCGATTAGATAAATGGATTCCTCAAGTATTGAAAGAGTTTGGATTACAATAAATATAGTTCAAAGTTCCTAGTTCAGAGTTCTTAGTTCAAAGCCTGCCTGCCTGCCGTCAGGCCTGCCTGCCAGTAGGCAGGTTCAGAGTTCAAAATTCAAAGTTCAAAAGCAAAGAAAGGGTTTCACCCACAGTGGGTTTTAACCCACTGAATAATCTTGCCTTTGTTGGTCTTATGACCAACAAATCATAGCAAATCAATAACATAATATATAAAAATTATACTTAAAAATAGTAATCGTTTAAAATATTCTTGTTAGAGATTCCTAACATTCGGGACTCCAACAAGTGCAGTAAAAAACTACTTCTTCACACAATACATATCCGACTTATCTACAGGCTCTAAATGCTCCATATCTACATTGTTTTTAGCGTGTTTACCCCACTTGAAAATTCGTTCGAAAAAAGGAAGTAAACGATTATTTTTAATGCGCTCATAAAAATATACTTCATGTTCTTTTTCCTTTATCGCCATATCATATAGTACTTGGTCATGTTTGCTTATTCCTATCGAATTAAAATAGTGTTTCATCCTAAAATACTCGCAAACATTACCACTCTCTAAATCTCCTGCAAAATAAAAAGGCATAAACCATCCTATCACATAACAACTACCACTGATTACTTTTCCAATAAGATGAAATTTAAATTCATAATAGGAAGAGGGCTTAATATTATATTCATTCATGATAGCTAAAACTTCTCTTCGATGATTCCATTCATCTTCTTCAATTTGCTTAATCGCTTTTTTATCAGCAATGTCTTTTAAGGAATCTGCATGTCCAATATAGGCGAATGCAGCAGCTTTCTCAGCCGAATAGGCCATCTGTAATAAATCGATGAGCGCTTTATGTTGTATTTGCATAGCTAAAAAATAATATGTAAAATTACAAATCATTTTAATACAACACCTATAAATGTCGAATACTTTTCCCCTTATAGAACCTACTCCAAAAGTAAAATTACAAAACACTTTAGAAACCATTAAGTCTGTATCTTATATCTTTTGTATTGCTGGTTTATATATGGCCTATCGATACTATATCAAATCAATAATATGGCATTCGACTGCTATGTATTATGTTTCCTATTTTATTTTATTATTGACTCTAGGTTTTACTTTTATCTTAGTCTATAATTATGTAAAGCCTTTTTTTAAACCCCAAGACACATCTATTAATATTATTGGGACTGTTAGTTTTGAAGATGATCAACTAATTATTAATTATCATATCGAAGCTCCAATTAAGTTATATTATTATGAGATAGATAGAATAGATATTTATTATTATCAAGGAATCAAACCTACTGTAAGTAGGAGACAAAATGCCTATATCGATATGGATGTGTATCATATTCGATTGTATGAACAAGACGTATTTACGCATTTATATGTGCAGAATACCGACATAAATTCTAAAAGTTTAGGTGTACTATACAATCGTTTAGTCGAGTTACAAGGGAGTACCAATCACTTATTTAAAGCTATTCAATTTTGGGCCGAATTTGAAGAGGATGATTAATATGCAACTATTTTAAGACATGATGAACTATTAAATAAAGAATACTATGATTAAAATGTGAAATTCTGGTTATTATTCTTAATTAAGCATTTTCGTTAAGATTGCAACAACGGGGATAATTAATACGCTTTTCGCTTCAGAAGGAGGAGCTAATTGATATTGGTAAATAAGTTGTTCATAAATATTTTTTTGTGCTAAAAAGCTAGTGTCTATTGATTTGTGTGACATATAGGCATCATGCGCACAATATTCAAAGGTATTTTGGCTTATAGCACTGCCAAATAGTGATACTAGTAGTATCATTAGTAGTTTTGTTTTCATTCTATAACGATACTAACTTTTAGATGTTTATAGATATAAATTATAACTTTTATTTTTTAAAAAATATCCTTACCTTTGCGCCTTGAAAATAACATTAAATTTAATATAAAAATACATGGCAAATATTGGAAAAATCAAGCAAGTAATCGGTCCGGTAGTAGACGTATCTTTTGCAGGTGAAGGAAACAAACTTCCTAATATCTTAAACGCTTTAGAAATTACTAAAGCAAATGGAGATAAATTAATTCTTGAAGTTCAACAACACTTAGGTGAAGATAGCGTTCGTGCAATTGCAATGGATTCTACTGATGGTCTTCAAAGAGGGATGTCTGTTGTAGATAAAGATAATACTATCACCATGCCAACAGGTAATGCTATCAAAGGACGTTTATTTAATGTTATTGGTGATGCAATTGATGGAATTAAAATAGATGTAGATAAAACAAATGGTTTATCTATTCACCGTAAGCCACCTAAATATGAAGATTTAGCTACTGAATCTCAAGTATTATTTACAGGGATTAAAGTAATCGATTTATTAGAGCCTTATGCAAAAGGAGGTAAAATTGGTTTATTCGGTGGTGCCGGTGTAGGTAAAACGGTATTGATCATGGAATTAATCAATAATATCGCTAAAGCTCACTCAGGTTTATCTGTATTTGCAGGGGTAGGTGAAAGAACTCGTGAAGGAAATGACCTTTTAAGAGAGATGATCGAATCAAACGTTATCAAATATGGTGAAGCGTTTAAACATAATATGGAAGAAGGTGGATGGGATTTATCTAAAGTAGATGGTACTGAATTAGCAAAATCTCAAGCTACATTGGTATTCGGACAAATGAACGAACCTCCAGGGTCAAGAGCAAGAGTTGCTTTAAGTGGTCTTACAGTAGCAGAATATTTCCGTGATGGAGATAAAAATGATGCTTCTAGCGGTGGAAAAGATGTATTGTTCTTTGTAGATAATATCTTCCGTTTTACTCAAGCAGGTTCTGAGGTTTCGGCTCTTTTAGGTCGTATGCCTTCAGCAGTAGGTTATCAACCAACACTTGCTACTGAGATGGGTCTGATGCAAGAGCGTATCACTTCTACTAAAAAAGGTTCTATTACTTCGGTACAAGCAGTATACGTTCCAGCAGATGATTTAACGGATCCAGCTCCAGCTACTACTTTCGCTCACTTAGATGCTACTACGGTATTAAGTAGAAAAATTGCTGAGTTAGGTATTTATCCTGCAGTAGATCCATTAGATTCTACTTCAAGAATTCTTTCAGCAGATGTAGTAGGTGACGAACATTATACATGCGCACAAAAAGTAAAAGAAACTTTACAAAGATATAAAGAGCTTCAAGATATCATCGCTATCTTAGGTATGGATGAGTTAAGTGAAGAAGATAAAATGATCGTACACAGAGCTAGAAGAGTTCAACGTTTCTTATCTCAACCTTTCCACGTAGCTGAACAATTTACAGGTCTTAAAGGGGTGTTAGTTCCTATCGAAGAAACAATCAGAGGTTTCAATATGATCATGGATGGTGAAGTAGATGAATATCCAGAAGCAGCTTTCAACTTAGTTGGAACAATTGATGATGCAATTGCTAAAGGAAAAGAAATGTTAGCTAAAGCGAAATAATTAACGATTAAATTTATATTATGATAGTTGAGATTTTAACTCCAGAAAAAAAATTATTTACAGGTGAATCTAAAGGTGTTCAAATGCCAGGTGTTAGTGGTTCTTTCGAAGTACTAGAAAATCACGCACCTATGATAGCTGCACTTAATGGAGGGATTATTAAATTAGCTCAAAATGATGGCACATCAAAATCTATAAAAATCAATAGTGGTTTTATGGAATGCCTCCAAAATAAAGTAGTCATTCTTGTGGAAGGAGGTGAAATTCAATAAGCTACATTATAACGAATAAAAAAAAGCCATCTAGATTTCTAGATGGCTTTTTTTATGTGTTTTCTTTTCGTTTAACGGGTTTTATTAGTAATCGCAAGGATTGATCAAACGTAATATAATTCCAAGCCCAATTGATAAATATTAATAGTTTATTCTTTACTCCTAATATTAACATCAAATGAATAAACATCCAGATAAACCAAGCGATAATTCCTTGTATTTTGATAAATGGTAAATCAATCACAGCTAAGTTTCTTCCTATGGTTGCCATAGATCCTCTATCATGATATTCAAATACTTGCTGTGTATCATTATTTAAATTGGTAGCTAACTGCTGTGCTTGTTGTTGAGCTACTCCTGCTAATTGAGCATGTCCATTAGGATACTTATCATATTGCATCGCTGCATTATCGCCTAATGCGAAAATATTGCTGGTTCCAATTACTTTATTTTGTCGATCTACTATTAAACGTTTTGCTTTATTATAACAAGTATCAGCGAAGCCTTTAATGATATTTGGTGTAATTCCTGCTGCCCATATCACATGATTCGATTTAATCTTCGTACCTGATTGTAGCTCCACTTCATTATTTGTATAACTCTTTACAAATTCTTTTTGAATAATAGTCACTCCTAATTTTTCTAAATAAATTTTTGCTTTTTCAGAAGATTCGGCACTCATACTACTTAATAATCGGTCCATACCATCTATCAAGTAAATCTTCATTTTGGTGAAATCAATTTCTGGATAATCATATGGAAGAATATGTGTTTTCATTTCGGCTAATGCTCCAGATACTTCCACTCCTGTAGGTCCACCACCAACTACCACAATATTTAAAAAAGAATCTAATTCTTCTTGATTTCGATTGTTTACAGCATCTTCAAAATTCTGAAGAATCGCATTTCTGATATACAATGCTTCTGAAATACTTTTCATGGGCATCGTTTGAGCTTCTATGGCTTTATTCCCAAAATAATTAGTGTCTGCACCAATAGCTATGACTAAATAATCATAACTCAGTTCTCCTGCATCTGTATGAATGGAATTATTGGCAGCATCAATTTCAAGTACTTCAGCTAATCTGAAATGGAAGTTCTTCACCTTATGAAATAGTTTCCTAAATGGAAAGGAAATAGCACTGGGCTCTAAACCCGCAGTAGCTACCTGATAAAATAATGGTTGAAATTGATGGTAATTATTTCTATCGATTAGTACCACTTGAAATTTTTCATGATCTAGTTGAGAGGCTAATTTTAAACCAGCAAATCCCCCTCCAATAATCACTATTCGTTTACAATTGTTTGATGCTATATTTTTCATAATGTAACGTCCTAAAATAAGTTGACGGATTAAATAATTATCCCTGCAAAAGT
>JBAXTO010000016.1:0-41571 GCA_037130135.1 Bacteroidota bacterium | reverse complement strand
AATTAGCTGATTAGCTGATTGATTGATTAGCAAATTGGATGATTAGTTAATTAGCAGATTAGCTGATTGATTGATTAGCAGATTAGCAAATTGATTAATTAGCAAATTGGTTGATTAGCAAATTAGCAGATTAGCAAATTTAGTAATTAGCTGATTGGTTTGAAGTAACTTGTTGTGAGAGAGAACTATTTTATTAAAAGAATTAATCAATTGTAGAATTAATTATTTATAATTTTCATTTAACATTTAACATTTAAAACTTAAAATTATTTTTTAGGAATTCACTTCTTCTTTAGCAAGTACTCTGAGTTTATCCCACATAGAAGGGAGCATACGAGTAATAGCCAGTTCTTTCCATTTTTGACGAGCTTCAATACATGGCGAACCGAAATAAGTTTTCCCTCCATCTAAATCTTTATCGACGTTAGAAGAAGCTAAAATAATGGCATTATCGCCAATTCGTAAGTCTTTACTAATACCAACTTTACCATAAATGATACAATTATTTCCTATTGTTGTTTTTCCTGCGATAGCAGAATGTGCAGCAATCAAGCATTTTTTTCCGATGACCGTACCATGACCAATATGAATATGATTATCAAATTTAGAACCTGCTCCAATGATTGTATCACCACTTACACCACTACTAATAGCGCAGCAAGCACCTATTTCGACATCCTCTTGAATAATAGCTCTTCCAATGGTATGCATTTTTTCATACACCTCTGGTCGACCTTTATAATAAAATGCATCACAACCAATTGTAGAATTTGCATGAATAATTACATTGTCGCCAATTTCAGAATAATCATATATACTCACATTAGCATGTATCAAGCAATTTTTCCCAATCTTCACGTGATTTCCTATAAATACATTCGGTTGAATATGCGTTCCTTCACCAATTGTAGCAGTATCGCTAATACTTGTATTAGAAGTAAGAAAAGGTCGATACATTTTGGCAATAAAATTATAGGCAGTAAAAGGATCTTTAGAAATGAGTAATGTTTTATTTGCTGGGCATTCTATTTCTTTATCTATGATGATAAATGAAGCTTCACTATTTAAAGCGAATGAATAATACTTATGAAAGTCAACGTAGGTAACATCTCCTGCTTCTACTTTATGTATTTCATTAATTCCGGAAATGAGTGCATTTTCATCACCAATAACTTTTGCGTCAATTAATTGTGCTAGTTGTTTTACGCTTATAGTTTCATTAAATTTCATATATATTGAATGGACTTATAGATTATTAGGAGCAAAAATATTTACAATTAGGGATATGACGAAAGGAGTTATAAACAGGTTGCTTCTGTACTATAAATATTTGTACTTTTGCAATCTAAATTAAAAATAATATTGAATATGAAACATACACCATTAGAAAATAGACATGTATCATTAGGTGCCAAAATGGTTGATTTTGCTGGTTTTTATATGCCTGTATCGTATGCGGGAATTAATGAAGAACATGCTACTGTAAGAAATCAAGTGGGTGTATTTGATGTCTCTCACATGGGAGAGTTTATTTTAGAAGGAGAAAATGCATTGGCCTTAATTCAAAAAGTGACTAGTAATGATGCCTCCAAATTAATAGATAATCAAGCGCAGTATAGCTGTATGCCAAATAAAACTGGCGGGATAGTAGATGATTTGCTTGTTTATAGAATACATGCTACCAAATATTTACTGGTTGTAAATGCTTCAAATATTGATAAAGATTGGAATTGGATTAGTTCGAATAATGATTTAGGTGTTCAAATGACGAATGTGTCGGATGATTATTGTTTACTAGCGATTCAGGGACCTAAAGCGATTGATGCATTACAATCTTTAACGGAAGTAAATTTAAGTGATATTGCTTATTATCATTTTAGAATTGGCACTTTTGCTGGAATAGACAATGCCATTATAAGTGCAACAGGATATACAGGTGCAGGAGGATTTGAAATTTATGCTCCAACTGCAAGTGCTGAAAAATTATGGGACGCGGTATTTGAAGCTGGTGCTGCATTAGGCATTAAACCAATAGGATTAGGAGCGAGAGATACTTTACGTTTAGAAATGGGATTTTGCTTATATGGAAATGATATAAATGATACTACTAATCCGTTAGAAGCTGGTTTAGGTTGGATAACAAAACTGGCGAAACCTGATTTTAATGGCAAATCGATTATGGTAGATTTGAAAGAAAAAGGAATTGCTAAAAAGTTAGTAGGATTTGAAATGATTGAAAGAGGTATTCCTCGTCACGATTATGAGATATGTGACGAACAAGGAAATACGATAGGAGTGGTTACCAGTGGTACTCAATCACCATCGTTGAATAAAGCTATAGGAATGGGTTATGTAACGACAGCTTTAGCAAAAGAAGGGTCGAAAATTTTCATCAAAATTCGAGATAAAAACATTGCCGCTCAAGTAGTAAAAATACCTTTTTATAAAGCATCTTAAGCCTTTTATGTCATTACCTAAATTAGAAGTTTGTTTATCTCCACTATTATTTAACTTGTATCAAGTTGAACATAAAAATGTTGTGGTAATAGATGTTTTAAGAGCTACTTCCACTATCTGTGCAGCTTTATCCAATGGTGCAAAATCGGTAATTCCAGTAACAACTATAGAAGAATGTCAAGCATTAAAAACAGCAGATAACATCATTGCATGTGAACGAGAAGGCAAAATTGCAGCAGGATTTGAACATGGAAATTCACCTTTAGAATATACACCTGCTATTATACAAGACAAGAGTTTAGTACTTACTACCACTAATGGTACAAGATGTATCAATATGAGTAAAGGAGCTGATTTAATTATTACAGGATCCTTTTTAAACCTTAGTGCTGTTACAACATTTCTAGCTAAATCAAATAAAGATACCATCCTATTTTGTTCAGGTTGGAAAGATCAATTTAGTTTAGAAGATACCCTATTTGCTGGAGCAGTCATAGATCAATTACAAGATCAATTTAATTTTAATAACGATAGTTCATTTGCTGCATGGCAATTATATAAATCTGCAAAAGATGATTTATTAAACTATGTAAAAAACTCTTCTCATTATCAGCGTTTAGCTGGATATGGTATTGAAAAAGACATCGCCTTTTGTGTAGCAACAGATACGTACTCTATAGTCCCTTATTTAAATTCAACAAATCAACTAACCATACTTCATTAACTTATGAATAAGAAACTAATCATTTTTGATATAGATGGCACTTTAACCAATACAAACGAAGTAGATCATCAATCATTTATTAAATCATACGCCGATTTATATGATGTACATGTAAACGAATCTATTTGGGAACAATGTGAACATTATACAGATACTGGAATTGCTTCTTATATTTTCGAATCGAAAATTGGTAGACCGATTGGACCAGTTGATATTCGTAAAATAAAAAATAAAATGCTAGATAATTTATTGCACTTTATGGAGTCTGAACAAAATTCATTTAATGAAGTGGCAGGAGCAAATGATTTTATAGAGCTTTTGAAAAAAAACAATCAATACGAATTAGCAATAGCTACGGGCTGTTGGGAAGCTACTGCTGATTTAAAATTAAATATTGCTGGCATTGATTATGAAGATTTGCCGCTTGCAAACTGCGATCATCATATCAGTAGAGCAGGTATTATTGAAAAAGCCATTGAGTTAGCTAAAGAAAAAAATAGCGAGCATTCATACGATAAAATAATTTATTTTGGAGATGGTCTTTGGGATATTAAATCTACAGATGCCTTACAAATTCCTTTAATAGGAATAGATTGTAATAAAACTGGAGTATTAAGCAATGCAGGTGTAAAAACAGTATTTAATGATTATAAAAATACTGCTGCTATCTTAAAAGCTATAGAGTCAATCTAAAAAAGCTACTATAAGAAAACCTATTATTGAGTAAATGCAAATTGAATAATATTAGCACCCATTTTAAGTGCTTTTTGACGCATTTCTTCTGAGTCCTTATGTACATCTTTGCTATCCCATCCATCGCTGATATTGCTTTCTTGGGCATAGATACAAACTAATTTTCCTTCAATAAATAAGCCATAGGTTTTAGGCGATTTATTATCATGTTCATGAATTTTAGGCATGCCATTCGGGAAATCATATTTTTGATGAAAAATAGGATGAGAGAAAGGTAATTCAATTAACTCATTGCTTGGAAATAATTGTTTAAAAATAGGACGTATAAATTTATCCATTCCATAATCATCATCAACAAATAGAAAGCCCCCAGCATTTAAATAATTACGTAAATTATCGGCTTCTTGATTATTCAAAACAATATTGCCATGGCCGGTCATAAATACAAAAGGATAATTAAATAATTCACTACTCCCAACTTCTACCGTTCCATATTCAGTATTAATATTCATATTAGATTCTTGATTACAGAATTGAATCAAATTCTGTAAAGCATCTACTATACTATACCAATCGCCACCTCCACTATATTTTACTATTGCAATATTTACAGGCGATTTAGAACTTGAGCTCAAGGTAAAACTCAAACTAATAATCAGTATGTATACGATTCCATATTTAAAAAAATTCTTTCTCATATTCATTTAATCGTTATGGATCTACATCAACCGTGATGTAGGTATTTTTATATTCTTTATTACTTTGCACTTCGTGCATGGCATGTTTAATAGCACTTTTCACTTCCTGTAAATCTACTTTACCTTTTTCAATTTTTATAACGATATCTCTCAAATAATAATTTTTTAAACGAGAAATAGGTGGAATAGTAGGACCTAAAACAGCAAAATGATTAATTGATTTTTTTAAAAGGATGACCAAATCTGCTGCTGCTTTATTCACCGTATCCACTTCTTTATTTTTAATTTGAATATAAATTAATCTACAGAATGGAGGATAGTAAAATTGTTTTCTATTGTAAATTTCATGTGCATAAAAAGCATAATAATCTTGTTTTTGCACCATGGGAAAAACAGGATGATTCGGTTGAAAAGTTTGTATATATACTTGCCCTCTATTTTTGCTTCTACCTGCTCTACCACTCACTTGTACTAATAATTGAAAGGCACGTTCTACGGCTCTAAAATCGGGGAAAAACAACAATTGATCTGCTAGAATCACCCCTACTAAATGTACATGAGAAAAATCTAATCCTTTAGTAACCATTTGAGTTCCGATTAAGATATCTGTTTCTTGATCTTCGAATTTTTCGATTACAGCAGCATGTCCATTTTTACTTTTTACTGAATCTAAATCCAAACGATCGATACGAGCAGTAGGGATTAACTCCTGTATTTCATCTTCCACTTTTTCTGTTCCAAATCCTTTTATAATCATTTCTTCAGAAGCACAGGCTTGACATTTCTTTTTAGTTTGTGTTTTATACCCACAATAATGACAAGCTAAATAATCGGCAAATTTATGATAGGTTAAGCTCACATCACATTGATGACATTTAGGAATCCATCCACATACTTTACAGGTAATATATTGAGAAAATCCACGTCTATTTTGGAAGAGAATAACTTGTTCTTTTAATTCAATTGTTTTTTTAATTTGATTGATCAGTTCATACGAATAATGAGAAACAAATTGTCGAGTTTCGGTTATATGTTTCATATCTAAAATATGAACTAAAGGCAGATCTACTTTTGCATACCGTTCATCTAATTTTACTAATTCGTATTTATCGATACTGGTATTATAAAAAGATTCAATACTTGGCGTAGCAGAACCTAATAATACGGATGCTTGATGTAAAGAAGCTAGAACGATGGAGGCATCACGAGCTTGATATCGAGGAGCAGGATCCATTTGTTTATAGGAGGCATCATGTTCTTCATCCACTATAATTAAACCTAATTGAGAAAAAGGAAGGAAAAGGGCTGATCGTGCACCGATGATTATTTTATATTCATGTTTAATTACTTTATTCCAAATCTCAACTCGTTCGGCGCTATTATATTTGCTATGATACACTCCTACTTGATTTCCAAAAACTTTTTGTAAACGTTGTATTAACTGAACAGTCAGCGAAATTTCAGGTATTAGGTAAAGTACTTGTTTATTCTCCGCTAGTGATTTTTTAATCAATTCAATATACACATGCGTTTTCCCGCTACCTGTAATACCTTCAAGCAATACCGTTTTATGATTTTTAAAATGGTCAATACATTTAGTTAAAGCGATTTGCTGTCCTTCACTTAATTGATGGTCAATAAGCTGCTCTATCTCTTTAGCTAATAGTCTACTAACTTCTTCTTTATGCTCTATAAATATTTCTTTTTCAATCAAGGTTTGAATAGTGCTTGAACTTACTCCTACTTTAATTAAAGTAGACTTTGCTATTTTATAGTTGGTGCGTGCAATAGCAGAGAAATGCATCAATGCTTCCACTTGTTTTTTAGCACGACTTAATTCTTCGAATAGAATTTTTAGATTTTGTTTTTCTTGATAGAAAGGATGTAGAGAAATAAAACTTTCTATTTTGGGTTTATACTTCTGTTGCAATTCTTCATAATATAATGCAAGCCCCTGTTGTACTAGTGATTTTACTTCGGAATAGACTGATTTTTTTTGTAATAGTTTTTGTATTTCTGCCCAGAAGAGTTTTTTTTGACTGCTTAATGCCTGAGCGAGTAATAACTCTTTACCTTTTAAACCACTGAAATCGCCTTCAAACTCGGGATGTAAAACGATTGTAGTTTCACTATTTATTTTCAATCCATTTGGTAAAGCAATGGCCATCACTTCGCCTAAAGTACACATGTAATAAGAGGCAATCCACTTCCATAAGGAAATTGCTTTTTCATCGATGATAGGCTCTTGATCAATAATACTATCTATAAGTTTTGGCTCTACTCCAATAGGTTTTTGATGATGAATTTGAAGAATAATAGCGCTATAAAATTTATTAGCTCCAAATTGTACCAATACTCTTTTCCCGATTATTAGTTGATCTACCATATCGAAAGGAACAGCATAGGTATACTGCTGAGCAAGTGCTAATGGTAAAATAACATCGATATAAGTAACTTTTGACAAGAATCAGAATTTACGTATAAAAATACGGTATTTGAGCGGTAAGTAATTAAAGAATGTTATACGTGGAATAGAGCAGAAATCATCAAACTTGCTTTTTGATAATCAGAAACCCTGATGCGCTCTGTTTGAATTTTTTCGGCTTCTGTATTTTTGATTTTATCAAACAATTTCAAATAGAATTTGTAGGCTAGATATACGCCATTTCTTGAAGTACTAGGTAAGCCTTTAATACCAATGAGAGCTATATCAAAATCTTTTTGAATATCTGCTTCAATTATTTTTTTTAATTCAGGAGTAAACGCATTAAAATTAAGACCTGGGAAATATACTCTACCTCTTTCGGCGAAATCGCTTTTTAAATCTCTTAAAAAATTTACTTTTTGAAAAGCAGCACCTAAAGCTCTAGCATATTTTTCTAAGGAATTAAATTCTTCTTGATTATTTTCAGTAAATATTTTTAGACACATGATGCCTACTACTTCAGCTGAACCATATATATACTTATTGTAAGAATCATCATCATGTATATTTTTATTCAAATCCATTTCCATACTATGAAAAAATGCTTCTGTAAGCGCATTGTCTATTTTATATTTGTGTATGGTGAGTTGATATGCCTGTAGAATAGGATTTAAGCTAATTTTTTGCTCAATCGCTTCAAAAGTATCTTTCTTAAATTTATCTAATAAGTATTTTTTATCATAATGATGAAAAGAATCTACTATTTCATCGGCATATCTAACCATACCATAAATGCTATAGATAGCCTCATGAAAACGTTTATCTAGGGTACGAATACCTAGGGTAAATGAAGTAGAGTATGCTCTAGTTACAATTCTACTACTTTCAAAAGCAGTTCTGTTAAACAAATCCATCATCTAAAAATAACACAATTAGTTGTAAATTGTTTACAATTTGATTTCTTTTTTTATTAATTGCGCTACTATTTCTCCAGAAATCAAGGATGGAGGTACTCCTGGACCTGGCACAGTTAATTGCCCGGTGAAATATAAGTTCTTGATTTTTTTATTCTTGATACTAGGTTTGAAGATAGCCGTTTGACTTAAGGTATTGGCTAATCCATAAGCATTCCCTTTATAAGCGTGATATCTACTCATAAAATCTTTATGTGCAAAGGATTTTGAGTATTCTACATGTTCTATAATACTTTCTCCACAATGTTCTTCTAATCGTTTCATCACTTGATTATAGTAATGCTCTCGATGTATTTCAGTATCTTCTAAATTGGGTGCTACCGGAATTAAAATAAATAAATTTTCTTTTCCTTCAGGAGCTACAGTATTATCTGATTTAGAAGGACAACAAACATAAAATAAAGGTTCTTCTGGCCATTTAGGATTCGTATAAATTTCATCTCCAAATTTCTCGAACGACTTATCAAAGAATAGATTATGATGCAATAATTTATCTATTTTTTTATTTACACCCAGATAATAAATCAACGAAGATGGGGCCATTACACGTTTATCCCAATATGGTTCATCATATTGTCTATATTCTTTTTCGATGATTTTTTGTTCGATATGATGATAATCTGCACCAGCTACAACAATATCACAAGTATATGCATTGTTTTTAGTTCGAATCGTATGAGCCTGATTTGCATCGATATCAATATGTTCTACTTCTTCATTATAAATAAATTTTACCCCTAATTCTTGAGCTAAATCTACCATTCCTTCAATAATTTTATACATGCCTCCTTGAGGATACCAGGTACCTAATGCTAAATCTGCATAATTCATTAAGGTATATAAAGCGGGCGTATCTTTAGGTAAAGCACCTAAAAAATAAACAGGAAACTCTAATATTTTTTTGATTTTTTCATTTTTGAAAAGAGAGCTAACATGAGAAGCTACTGAAGTATGTAATTGCAATTTCAGTGCAATTGGGACTAAGGAAATATCAGTAAACTCTGCAATAGATAACGATGGTTTATGTACAAATTCATCCATCCCTTTTTTGTATTTATAGGCAGCACTTTCTAAAAACTCATTTAATTTTTTAGCGCTTCCTTTTTCTAAAGATTCAAATAATTCAGCTAATTCAGACAATTTGGCTGGAATATCCATTTGATCATTTTTATCGAAGAAAATTCTATAAGAAGGATCCAATCGTTCCAACGTATAATAATCAGCTGGTTTCTTATTAAAATGTCCAAAATACTTTTCAAAAACATCGGGCATCCAATACCAACTAGGACCCATATCAAAAGTATATCCTTGTTCGCTATAAGAGGAACATCTCCCACCAGCACTTTCATTCTTTTCGAGTACCGTTACCTCATACCCATATTTAGCTAGATAAGTAGCACAACTAATACCTGCAAAGCCGGACCCTATTACAATTACTTTTTTAGACATATTGGAATAACATAGAAAAGTGAATTTTGTTTAACTATTTAGTACTATAATGCTGTCATATAGCAGGAAGAAAAAAAACATAATAAATAAAATACTATGTGATAATTTATTTTTTTCAATATGCTTATTGAAATATTGATAGATCAGTGCAAATAAAAAGGAGATACAAAACCATGCTATAAAATTTTGTAAGGGAGGGAAATGATTTTCATCCCATACCCACATTTTATTTTGAATGGCAAAATACTCTAGAACTAAATCTACTACAACCATGATTGCAGCAATAGCGATTGCCTTTATAAAATTGGATACCTTAAATGGAGAGAGTAAAGAACTTGAACAGTATACTAAAAGAAACCAATTACATCCTATCAATAGAGGTACGTTTGCTACTTGTGGACCTAAATGCGAATCGTAGTGGTATTTTCCGAATATATAGGTAGTATTAACTCCAATTAATTCAATGGAATACCCTAATACAGCTAATAATATAGCGCTGAATATAAAGTTATACGAATAGTTTGTATGAAAGAGTAGTACTAATACAAAAGAAATAAAAATATTTAATGGAATAAGTGTTTGAAATAAGTTTCTAGATTCGGGTATTAATAAGCCTATTAATCCTACTAAATAAAATACTATAAGTAATACTATAACTTTATTTATGTGTATTTTTTTATTCATGAAGTAGTAATTAAGTCAGCTACAATTTTACCAGATAATAAACATAGTGGCACACCACCACCCGGGTGAACACTTCCACCTGCAAAATACAAATTTTTAATTTCTTTAGAAAAATTAGGATGACGTAAAAAGGCGCTCATCTTATTATTACTACTTGCACCATAAAGTGAACCTGCTATGGAATGTGTATCTTTTTCAATAGTAATTGGCGTATTTAATTGTTCGCTAATAATATAGTTGGATACCTCTTCTCCAACATATTTTGAAACTTTATCTAGCATTTGTTTTTTACATTGTTGCGCAATTTTTTCCCAATCTTGGTCAATATTATGTGGTGCATTCACAAGTAAAAACCAATTCTCCATATTAGTTGGGGCGTGTGATTTTATCTTTTTACTGCTAATAAAAAGATAAGCAGTAGCATCTTTATACACTTCTCCTTTTTGAATACTATCGAATTCATTTTGGTATATATCACTAAAAAAGATATTATGTGTTTCAAGCATATCAAAGCTTTTAGACATTCCAAAATAATAAATAATAGCTGAAGTACTACGTTCTTGATTTAAAACATGTAGTGGTTTAGTAGCATTAGGAATTAAATTTTTATAGGTGTAATCGACATCTACATTACTCACTACTATATCGGCAAAATACTGTTGATCTTTGATTTGAATACCTTTTACTTTTTTATTTTCGATCAAAATTTCATTCACTTTAGTATTAAAATGAAATTGCACACCTTGTTCTAGTGCCAATTGATATAATACTTCTGCTACTTGAGGCATTCCTTTATCCATGATATAAGCCCCTTGAGTATATTCAGGAGCTGCAATAACATTCATAGTTGCCGGTGTTTTATAAGGGCTAGAGCCATTATAGGTGGCATATCTATTAAATAATTGGATGGTATTTTTTTGTTTGAAGAGGGATTGGTTTTTATCATTCATGGATTGTGTTAATCCAATATTCCATAGATTCAGCAAGCTTTTGAGAGTTTTAAACTGGAAATACGTTTTAAACTTTTGCAAACTCGATTGTAAAAATATATGTTCGGTATGTTTGAAAATGGTACTAATGGAACGCAAATGTTTTTGCAAACTCTCTTTATCTTCATGCAGTTTTTGGGCGATTTCTTCCACTAGCATTTCTTTGTCAGCTCGAGCATTTAGGATGGTTCCATCTGCAAAAAAATATTTACAAATAGGATCTAACTTGTGATACGAATAATACTCTTTTGGATTTTTATTACACAAAATAAAAAGTTCATCTAATAGATGAGGCATGGTAAAAAGGCTAGCACCATAGCCCCAAGTAAAACCATCTTTTTCGATGCGTTTGGTTTTTCCACCATACTTGGCTGCACTTTCATAAACTTCTACTTCGTAATTATTTGTTGCTAATCGTATGGCCGTTGATAGACCTCCTATACCAGCTCCTATTATAATTACTTTTTTACGCATAGATTGTTTATTACTCGAGACAATTATCTAGATTTTAAAATTAGACAAATTATTTGTTTTAACCATAACAGCTATTCAACTAAATTGTTTACCGCTCTAAAAGCTTTAAAAAATGTTATATTTAATCTTAGTCCTAGAATGGTTTTCACAATGTATTACATTTGCAGTAGAAATGAAAATACATCGGGCACATATATATATACTTGTACTTATTGGCTTGACAAGCTTACGATCGTTTCAATGCATCGCCCAAGATACCACCAAATATGTAACATTCATGGGGTTTGTATCGGATGCTAATAGCAGACCAGTACCAGGAGCAGTACTACGAAATGAAACCAGAAATAAAGCTGTTGCTACTGAATTAAGTGGTAGATTTTTAATGGTAGTAGCCCCTGGCGATATTATTCATATAAAATACATAGGTTATAAAGAGATACGATTTGCTATCCCTCCAATTATTACAGATAATAAATATGTAAAAAACATCACGATGCAAGTGGATACTTTTATGCTTGGAACCGTTAATGTAAAGGCTTATCCTACTGCAGAAGAAATGTTTAAAGACGATTTGAATTTACGTGAAGTTAGTGAATATGCAGGCTTTAATCGGCTCGATCATGCGCCCATTATCAAGGCTCCAAATCCTTTAACCAGCCCTATTTCTGCCATTGGCAATGCTATTCAGAAAAATAAAATGAAAAATAATAAAGGAGGAATCGATGCTTATCATCAAACTATGATGATAAAAGAATTTTATAATGATGGTGCTACTGCAGTACCTGATAGTGTAAGAAACTTATATAATAAATAATTTAAAATGTAAGTACTATAGCTCCACTTAATGCTATACTATGTGTGTATTCCGTTCTATACTGATTTTTAAAACCTAAGCGATAAGAAGGTTCAAAAACAAAGGCAATATTTTTGGTCATATTGGCTTTTAATCCTAAGGCTAAATTCATTTCTGCTAAGTATTTTTCATCCGATTTTTTAGTAAATCTATGTACAAATTTATCATCATTAGTTGCCACAACAGCTGATGTATTTTGTGTATAGATACTATTAACAGCCATTAAATCCGTACTGCTATTAATTAATGCATTTCCTACTTGTTTGGTATTATTGGCTGTAACTAATGGTGTACTGCTATTGGTAAATTCCACTTTGCTCACTTGTTTTAAGAAAACAATATTGTTGATTCCAGCTTTGGCATATACATTTAAATATGCTTGTTGATAGATATTTGCTGAAACTCCTACTGGAATGGAGATTCCTATAGATTTATTATTTAATACTCTATAGGAAGTATAGGTAATATCGGTAAATGCGTCTGTAGTATAATGATGATTGATTGTTTTACGATCAGCATAACCTAAACCGATATAAGTTCCCATATATTTACCGATATTCAATTGAGCCAATACATTTGCATCACTAAATTGATCGAGATATAAATCAACGATATTTTTATTTAAGGAAAAATTGATAAGTCCGCTACCTTGAATGCCAATAGAATAGCTAAGTGGAATCGATTTAGCCTTATTTTTTATAAAGGATTCTGTTTTATTCGGTTGATTTGTAAATACTGGAGTTGTTTCTATGGATGCTATTGCTTGTTGATAGAAAGCAATATATTCAGCTTTTCGACTAGTTGCAATAACAGCATTATCTGCATTCAATAACAATTGATTTTCAATAGTACTTGGCAAATATTCTTGAATAACTCTTCGTTCTTTTCTAGTTGCTGAGTGAGTGGAAGAAGCATTATTTTTAGTGTTATAAAAAGAATTTGAAACCTTATTTGAACTAGTGTTAGAAGCACTATTTTGTGGATTATATAAACTGGAATTTAAATTATTTTGATTAGTTGAAATAGGTGTATTTGAAGTTTTAGTAGTAATAGCTGAATTAGTTGTATTGACTTTTTTTGTAGTATTTGATTTATCTATAGCAACTGGTAAAGATTGATGATTAGCATTCATTTTAACGGTAATAGCAATGCCAGCCATAGCTAGCATTGAAAACAGCCCAATAGCTAAACCATATTTCCACCAAATAACGATTGGTTTTCTATCATTTTTGTTATCCAATAATTTTTCCATTGCATTCCAATCTTGCATTTCAAATGCTGGGCGATAGCTATTTAATTTAGATTGGATGATTTCTTCTTCCTTTTTCATGATTCCATCATTTTATAATTAATACTAAATTTCTTTTCTACCAATTCTTTCATTTTAGCCTTTGCTTTAAACAAGTTCGATTTAGAGGTCCCTTCACTAATTTGTAAAGTCTCTCCTATTTCTTTATGACTCATGCCTTCCATTACATACATATTAAATACAGTTCTATAAGCAGTTGGTAGTTTTTGAATAAGTTCTATAATATCTTCCGCGCTTAATTGGCTAATCACATTTGAAGAATCCTCGTGGTGGTTGTGGACATTTACATCTAATTCTTTTATATTACGTTGCTTTACTTCCTGGCGGTAATGGTCAATAGAAGTATTTACCATAATTCGATAGATCCAGGCTTCTACATTGCCATTTTCTATATCAAAACCTGAAATTTTAGTAAATACTTTATAAAAACCTTCATTTAAAATGGTTGCGCCTTCATCTCGGCTATGGGCATAACGCATACAAACGGCCATCATCTTACTATAGTACTTTTCGTACAATTTTTTTTGAGACAATCGTTCGCCATTTACACATCCTTGTAAGATGTCTTTATCCATATGATTATATATCACTCTCACGAAAATATAGAAATACTACGAGAGCATAACGTTAATTTAAATGAATTGGTTGCTTTCTATTATTGACAAATTATAGAAATAGGATTATTCAAAGACATAATAAGCGCCTAAAAACGCTAATCCCACTCCAATGCTAGTTAATCCGTATAAAGCAATACCTCTTAATTCAGGCACTAAATCAAGCATGGTTAATACACAACTTAAAAAACCAATAAATGCTCCTATACCCATAAACATAAATCCCCTATATTGTCTTTTTTGTTGTGTATTTTTTTTATACATAGTCAAAATGGATTCTATTTGACTGCTTGGAATACCTTGTAATTCAAGCTCTGATTGAATTTGCTCTTCTGTAGATTGATTCATTTCCCAATTCCTAAAAAAACCTACATATTGATTTTCTGGATGAGTCATTAGATGAATAATTTAAGATTATGTTTACTAATATACTGATTTATAAATAAAAAAAAGCAAGCAATTAAATTCATTTCTATTTTTTTTAATAATTTTATGCCTCTAAAGCAACGACTTACAAAAAACTATCGTTATGCTGTTGAATTGAAAAAACTAGAAAATGAAATTAAATAAGATACTTAAGCCAGTATTATTCCTTTGTTTACTTTTTATGAGTGCTACTATTTGGGCGCAAAGTAATATATCAGATGAGGTACATTTAAGAAATGGCAGTATTATAAAAGGCACTATTACAGAAAATTCGACAGAAAAAATAAGTATTAAAACGTCAGATGGCAGAGAATATATTTTTAATAAATCTGAAATAGAGCAGGTTATTCAAAATGGTCAAGTAAGCACCCAAAATACGAGTGTATCTAAAAATAATGAGTTGCCTTATACAGCAGTAACACAGACCGGTAGAAATCGTTATACCCCACCTAAAAAAGGATTTTGGTTTAGTGGCGAAATACAATTATTATCTCCTGCTTCCATCAATATTATTGCAGGTTATAAACTTCATCGTTTTGCTTATTTAGGTCTTGGTACTGGTATTCATAATTATACGGAAATTAATTTTTCGACAGATGTTCGTCCCTTTACTGGAACCATCGTTCCTATTTATGTGAGATATAGCGGCGATATTTTGAATAGACGAGTAACTCCCGTATATAGTTTAGAAGTAGGTTATGGCATTGCAGCTAGTAGTGGTCCTATGTTTACTAATAATCTATTTTATTCTAATAGCTACGGATATACTACCACCAACACTAAAACTAAAGGGGGTATGTATGGTAGTATCGGATTTGGGTTTAAAATACGCACCAACAAAAACATCTCCTTTGGGGCTGGATTTATGTATCGTATACAACAGGCTAGTATTGATGAATATGCCGATATGGGTAATGGACAAACGGCTGTAGTCAATTATAAATACCTAAACAATCGTTTTGGATTGAAATTAATATTTGTTGGTTTTAATTAGTCAAAAAGTTTTATTTTTAGGTATGAAAAAAATCTTTTTCCTACTACTTATATTTTCAACAGCACTTATTCTTTTGAATAGTTGTGGTGATAAAAAAGCAAATTGCGAACTCATATCACAAGCCATTGTAGATAATAATGAGCAAATGCTCAAGAATGAAATCAATAAACTTTGCGCTACCTATAAACCTAGTAAAACTGGAAGTGATTCATACGGCCAACAAAAAAACTTAACTAAACTGACTGAGAGTATTTCGGGCAATTGCGATATCACTATTAGTGATGTATGTTATAATTGTGTCAATACCACACCACCCGTTTCTACTTTTAAAATATCTTTTATGGTAGATACTGCCACCTATGCTAAAACTATTGAAATAGGCCTTACACCCTACAACAGACTTACCTATAAAGGTATCAGAGATTAAAAAATATATAAACAATTTGAATTTTTGTTTGTTAAGCTGATACTATGAATCTATTGATCTATACACTTATTGTTTTGCTTGCGTTTGCATTTATGGAATTTGCCGCCTGGTTTACCCATAAATATGTGATGCATGGCTTTATGTGGAAGTTTCATAAAGATCATCATCAAAAAGTATTGCGATGGTTGCCTCTCGAATTAAATGATGTATTTGTAGTGATTTTTGCGGTACCTAGTTTCTTGTTTATTTTCTTAGGGATACTACATAAAAACAATTATAACTTATCTATTGGAATTGGTTTAACTTTATATGGTATAGCCTACTTTTTTGTACATGAAATTATAGTACATAACCGATTTAAATGGAATTTTAAAATGGATAATAAATACGTGCAAGCCGTTCGAAAAGCGCATAAAGTACATCATAGTTTTACCGATAAAGATCCGAGCAATAACTTTGGTTTTGTTTTCTTAATTCCTATGGAATACTTTAGACACACTAATAAAGATTAAGATGCCTGCTCCACATTATTTATATATAAGCATATTATTCTTTTCTATTCTTTTTCCATTTATACTAAGCTTTATCAAACCCATTTTATTTTATAAAAAATGGAAAGCATTGCTCACTGCACATATACTAGTCGCAATTTTTTTCTGCATCTGGGATATCTTCTTTACCTATTGGGGAGTTTGGGGCTTTAATCCAACCTATATAGTTGGTCTCTATCTCATCAATTTGCCTATAGAAGAAGTGTTGTTTTTTATTAGTATTCCGTATTGTTGTTTGTTTATCTATGAAAACATCAATCACTTTATGAGTTTAAAAGCCTTGCCTAGAAACCTATATGGTGGGCTTGCGATTGCTTGTTTAGTACCCGCTGTTATTTATTATGATCATTTATATACTTCTGTAAATATTGGCATTTGTGCCTTACTACTAGGCTATATGTATTTTCAACCTAAAAAATATTATACAAATTTTTTGCTTTCTTTTGCTATATCATTAATTCCATTCTTTATTGTGAATGGGATGCTTACAGGTGGGTTTACATCAGAGCCTGTGGTGTGGTACGACAATCATCAAAATTTAGGGATTCGAATAGGCAGTATACCGGTAGAAGATATTTTCTACGGATTTAATTTATTATTCTTAAATACCTTGGTATATGAATATTTTAAAAAGAAATGGTTACTTACTACAAGCCATTGATACTGATACCTGCACTGAATTGGTGCATATCAGGACCTTTCCCATTTTTAAATAAATTCAGCGCGTTATAGTAGAAATTTAAATTTACTGGACCATAACCAATACGAAGAGTTGGTCCAAAACGGAATGCTTGAATTTGATTTTTATATCCTCTTTCTACATATTTTTGGTAAGCTCCATCCACGCTTAAATCTTTTCTTCTTTCTTTGGTGAATGCCTCAATACGTAAACCGAATTTCATCCCGATAGCCACTTTAAAACGCATATCAAAAGCCAAAGGTTTCGTTCTGAAACGTAACTCTAAAGGCACATCAATAAAGGTTTCTGAGAATTTAATATTTTTAAAATCACTTTTAATTTTGGTGTCTGTATAAGGTGTAAAATAAGCTCTACCTGAAGTAGAATCGATATTCATTTTTGAATTATGATAAATATTGGTAGTACTAAAACCGATACCTGGTGCAAAACTTACAAATGATTTTTTGATAGGCATATCATACATAAAGTAAATATCCAATCCTCTAGAGGACCATTTGGTTTTAAATCCATTCGTTTGCTGATGGAATATATTTTCTAAGTTGAAATTAACTACAATTCTATCTTGTTTTTTATTTAAATAATCTTTTGCTTTTTGAATCGATGTTTTTTCTGTTTGAGCAAAACTTAATTGAACTGCAAATAAAAGGACTACAAATAATATTCTCTTCATAATATGTTTTATAAAATACGTGCAAAGGTACATGTTTTTGAGTGCTTTTATAGCACTTAAATCAGTCTTATCATGTTTTAACAAAAATAGATAATTATTGTTTGCGCGCGATAGTATCTGATTCGAGCACCCCATCACGCAATCGAATAATACGCTTCGCTAAATTAGCGATATCTTCTTCGTGAGTGACAATAATCACGGTATTTCCATTCTCATTTATCTTTTCAAAAATCGCCATAATTTCATGCGATGTTTTAGTATCTAAATTTCCAGTAGGTTCATCCGCTAAAATAATAGCAGGGTCATTCACTAAAGCTCTAGCGATAGCTACCCGTTGACGTTGCCCACCCGAAAGCTCATTCGGTTTATGGTCCATACGATCGCTAAGATTTACTGCCTCTAATACTTTTTTAGCTTTTTCTTCTCGTTCTTTTTTTCCAACTCCCGCATACACCAATGGTAGCGCTACATTTTCGAGTGCGGTGAGTCGAGGCATCAAATTAAATGTTTGAAATACAAACCCAATTTCTTTATTACGGATAGTAGCTAAATCATTATCCTTCATCTTCGCTACTTTATTTCCATTGAGTATATATTCACCTCCAGTAGGCGTATCCAAGCAACCTAGTATATTCATCAAGGTAGATTTTCCACTACCTGAAGGACCCATCAAGGCTACATATTCATTTTTATGAATAGTAATATTTAAGCCTTTCAGCACTTCAATTGTCATTTTGCCTAAAAAATAATCTTTATGCAAATCGATTAATGAAATAACTGGTTCTTTTGCTTCTTGCATTATTTCAATACTTTAGGCACTTTGATATAATCAGAATCTTTTTGAGGGGCATTCAATAATATTTCTTCTTTGCTGAGGGTTGATTCTACCACATCTTCGCGAAGCACATTCTGCTCATCCGTCATATATTTCAATGCTTCAATATTGCTCAAATCCAACTCATCAATCTTACTGACCATGGTTAAAATTTTTTGAAGATTTTTTTTCATCTCTTCTTTGGCCGCATCGTTATATTCTAATTTACTCAGTTGAGCTAACTTCTCTATTAATTCGTTATTTATTTCCATAATATTATCGCTCTACAAATATAATTGCTTTCTTTCATAAAGCATTTGATTTTGTAATTCTTAACGACCTAATTAGAAAAATAATTTTTAATAGACGAATATCTTACCACTATATTCAGTTGCATTTTTTAGACGGAGTTTGTATAGATACATACCTGTACTCACCTTAGAAGTATTCCAATTATTGCTATAATTCTCATCTTTAAATATCAGCTGACCAATCATATCATATACTTCAAAATGGGTATTGCTCGATAAAGCAGAAATGGTATAATTTCCATCGTTTTTATTCCATAAAGTAGGAATAAAAAAAGTAGCAGGTAATAATGTATCGCAATCTATAATAGAAATATTCATCGTATCTATTCTATCGGTGCAAGTGAGTGTACTGATGGTATCATGAAGCGATAAATAGATTTGATAATTACCTTTTTGATGACAACTTACCATAGGGAAAGCTACATGAGTATCAGAAAATGTGATTGCTGAAGAAGAGGCTGACCATTCAATATGAAGTTTTTCATCAAGTATGCCAGTAAGTGGTAAATGATATTTAGGAACATACCCTAAACTTATATGCATACTATCACATAAGGTAGTATCATTGCCAGCATCTAATGTATATACGGGTGATGGGCCTAGCTGGTAATTAGGCATATTAGGTAAGCTAATTGCGCGTCTAGATTTAGGCAATAGTAAATCTTCTTTTCTAAAATTACAATAAGGTGCTGTCGTATCTGGATTATGAATTACATGATAGGTATTGGTAGTTCCATATAAATTGCTTATATATATTTTATTATTTGGTGCTAACATCTCTGTATAAAATGGTGCATAATTTTTATAAGAAGTATCATATAGTGCCACGAACTTACGAGTACTCATAATATCGCTACTATCTATACAAAATTGGGCGATCATGCGAGTAGTATTCATATAAAAATATTTACTATTCGGAGAAAAGGCACACCCTCCAATACTTGTAGGAGTATATAAAAATAAGCTATCATTACGCTCAAAATTTAATACTCTTGTATTAGAAAACACCCCAGTACATCTATCAAAATCATATACTCCTGTGCCATCAAAGGGTGTACAAGCTATATAATGTTTCCCATCTGGTGAAAAACAAGATTGTCCATCTGCAAATATTTCTCTATAAATAGGCATAATATCTTTTTGTACATGGTGCAGATAAATGGTATCAGGTGAAACCAATATCACATTGATTTTATTATCTAGTTCTCTTCCATGACATACCAACCACCAATCTCTACCATTGGCATGTCGGCAGGCAGTCATTCTACTATCTCCTATAGTATCATTACTTATTATAGGAATTTTTTTTCGAATTACTTTTCCTTTTCCTCCATTCGCATTCATATCTACTAAGGCATAATAAAGATAATTGGGTTTTTGATCTCCTGCTCTACTGATAGCATCATCTTGCGACATATAAATAACATAATACTGATTATTTAACCTAGGTAAAATGATGCTCGACTGACTCATTTGTAAACCATAAAAAACTATATCGTTAATCATCGAATCCATAATCTTAGCTCCTCCTTCTATTACTCTGCTTGAATCATTCATGATATCTCGACCATTAGTAAATAAAACTAATTTATCAAACTCATTACTAATACAACTAGAATTAAATAATATTTGAAAGTTAATTGATTGAGTTGTGTCATAACTTAAAAACGGTCTTATAGTATCTTCACTCATATCTGCTGTATAATAATATCCCTGCCCTATTATCCATTGATTATTGAATAGTTGAGCTGAAGTATACTTACAAAATAAGATACAAATTAATATAATAACAACTTTATACATCTAATGAACTACTGATACCTTTAATATTTTAGAATATTGATTATCACATTTTATTTGTATAATATATAAGCCAGTATCTAATTTTTTTGAATCAAATACGAAATCATTTTCAGTTGAATTTAATTGAAAAGATTGAATTAACTGACCTTTAAGATTTAATATTGTAGCATCTATTTTAGTAGCATTTTTTATAGAATAAATAATTTGAATTGTTGCATCTGCTGGATTCTGTTTAATAAACGCAATATTGTTTGTTGATATATCTGCAATAATTTGCTCTTCACCAGAATATTCATTCGATGTTTTATATACTCCTTGGTTATTGCAAAGTTCTAGGTCATCTACAAAATCTTCATTATTGATTAGAGGGTAAATAGCCCGTGCTACATATACTGCTTTCCCAGCAATATAAGGACAAGCATGATACATTTCATTTAAAAAACCAATATCTTCTTGATTTATATTATCTATCTCATTGTCTTGTAACCATAGATAAATTTTTTGAATCTTTTTAAGATTGATTTCATGGGTTTCAGTACTTATAATAGCCTCGTTAAAAATTTGTGTATTGGCTTTTTTAAGCTCATAAATTAGGCTATCATTTAGTATTATACTATCCGAAAGTTCTGCTATTTTAGCATCAAATTCTGTCATTAATGCCAATACCTCATCTTGTTTAGCATTATAAAATGTTTGGTAATCAGGATTGCTTAACAACAAATCAGGGTTATTTCGGAGCTTTTCATAAAGCTCTTTTTCTTCCATCCATTTAGCAACTATATCATTTGAACTTGAATAGATTTCTTCATTTATTAAATCTAAATCTTTAGGCTCTCCATTATTATCCTCTGGCACTCCTAAACCAGCTCCCCAGGGGTCAGCACCACTGGTACAAGTATTAAAAGTAAAAAAAGGATTTGGATCAATTAATGCAGGTAATACAGAAATTCTTATATCTACAGTATTATTACCATTATACAAAGGCTCTGGGTCAGTATTATGCCATACTGTTGGTCTGAAAGCTAAACCGCCTAAATCTGTATAATTAAAAGTTCTATAGTTACTTGGATTATTAAAAGTACCCATGAAATTATTATTATTTAATAAAGCTTCAGATGTATTATTAAAACCGACTTCTTTGCCTATATAGCCATAACTGTATAATTTTTGAAGCACCCATCCATATTTACAATCAGACACAGTATTTTCAGTAATATTTTTATTTGCTGTCTCACAGTTTGCTTGAAAATGTAAACCGTAACCAATATTGCTTGCTTGGTTACAGCCTAGTTGAATGTTTCTGCTTCTGTCTAAAGCAATCCCTCTTTTTCTATAAGGATCTGTAAATGGTGTTTTAGCTTCTGTATAGTACATTCCATTACCTTCAATGATATTCCCTCGTATAATAGTGCCATTGGCATTCTGAGCAAATATACCATTTTGGACACCTGCAACAGCTAGTGGCGAAATCATTAATATTTCATTATCAAACACATTAATCCCTTCTCCTGTATTAATTAATTTAATTCCATTTCTACCTCCACTAATACCATTATTCATAATACTTGCGTAAGAACGTATAGTAGGACTAGCTTCACTGATACTAATTCCATAACTATTGCTATAATTTATTGGAAATCTGGTAAAAATTGCAGGATCATTAATTGTAAATTGATTATTATAGATTCTACTTCTACTCGCACTATTCATACTTAAAGTAATACCATATGTAACATTGCTGAATTGATTAATCTCAATATCAATCACTTTATTTTTTGTATTCTGAACTAATACTCCATATTGCACATTATTGATCGTGTTATTTTTTGCTTCTAATTCTACTCTACTTGTACTAATTGCTCTAAAACAGTTAGTAAATTTATTTAAAGTATAATTTATCACAGGATTTGTAATAACTGTTGTTTTACAATAATTTTTGCTAAAAACATCTAAATAATTTGTTGATTTAATAGCATTTCCATTAGTTAGAGAATAGGTGAAACCAGAAGGAACTGTATAGTCATTTATATTATTAAATGTATTATTATAAATATTTACAATGCTGGCAAAGCTTACTATTCCATTATTTATATCTAAGAATTTATTTGATAATAAAGGATCTTCTAAATAATTACCAATATTAATACCAGCTACTTTGCTAATATAAATACCATACATCGTTCTTTCTCCTATAAATGGAGCACGTAGAGTATTACCTCCTGTACATTTGAAAGTGTTTGCTTCTATTATATCAGTCTTAGGAATAGAACTACTCTCTACATATATACTAGTATAATTATGGTCAAAAATAGTGTTTGTAATTTCTACATGACCAGTACCATCAACATGAATCGCTTGTTTAGCATCTTCGATAAGTGAGTTATTTACAATTAGTGTTCCTCCATCTTCTACTATTATTCCTTGCCACATTTTATCACAAGCTGTCAAATGTGAATTAGTGATTGTAAGTGTTTTACCGGAAGGAACAATCCATTTTGAATTTTCTCCCAATGTAATGGTTGGATTTGATATCACATTTACAACTGAACTAGAAATAATTTCTGATGTTCCATTAAATGCAATATTATCAATACTAGAGCTAAGGGTATTCATAATTGATAATTGATAAGTCATATGGTATCTCTTCATTTCCATTATATGAAATGGCGTCAGTTCCAATACAACAGGTAATAATATTTACATTATAACTTGCAGTTGAAGTACATTCAAAAGCGCTATTAGTTACTGTAACAGTATATAATCCATTTGTAGTAGGCGTTATAGTTGGAGTAGTTTCTCCACTAGACCAAACATAGTCGTAAGTAAATGTTGTAGGAGGTGTAACTATTGCCGTTATAGTATTAATATTTGAATTACAAAATACTATATCCGATGGTATAATGGATAATATACTCGTAGGAACGGTTACTGTAGTAATATATGATTGTATTCCACAAGGAGATATTATTTTCATAGTTACGGTATAAGTACCTGAACTTAAATAAGTATGATGTATATTTGGAATTCTATAATTTGAAAGTGCCCCATCATCATCAAACCATTTATAGTAAACTAAATCGTCACCATAATTTATTTCAACAGTAATATCATTAAACCCATTATTCGTATATGAAATTGGAAAATAATTTGTGATAAAAACAACTTCATTCCCAAAACAAGGTTTTTGTGCAATAAAAGTAATATCAGGATTTAAAATTGATAACTCATAATTAAATTCTTTTTGAAATATTTTTGAATCAGCATAACTTAAATCAATCTCTCCTGTTTCAATATTACCATTATGATTTACATCATTCCACACCTCACATTTTACTTCATAATTAGTTCTCTTTGGTCCCAATATAAAAGGAAATGAGAATTCTGCATAAGGATGATCTTTATTTATCCAATCAGATTCATCTAATAATACTCCCGTATTATAATTATACAATTTAAATTTTGCATATTTAAAAGGATCTAAGAAGAAATCAGTGTTTAAATTAGTATAATAAACATCTCCTAAACCTACTGAGATATGATCATAGCAAAATGGTTTTACATTATTTGGGGATGCAATTGGTGTGGTAATATAATTCATTTCATCGTCAAAAAAGTATGAGCCTGGCATTGATGGATCAAGATGATAGGTAAAAACATGTAAAGTGCCCGTTGCAAATATTTTTGTAGTAATAATTAGAATTAAGTATACTAATAACGATATTTTTTTCATGATTTGGTTATTTTTGGTTATTTAATATAATTGAAAAATACATAATAAATAATTAAATACAAAACAATATTATGTAATGAATTCTATTTTTGATATTTAATTTACTATTAAATCATTTTCCTTTCTTTCATAAAGCATTTGATTTTGTAATTCTTAACTTTGCAAAAAAGAAATTTATAAAAATCATGGAAACGGTATTAAGTGGTATGCGCCCAACAGGCAAACTTCATCTAGGTAATTATTTAGGTGCAGGGATTAATTATGTGAAAATGCAAGAAAAATATAATTGCTTTTATTTTATTGCCGATTATCATGCGCTTACTACACATACCAAAGCCAGCGAACTTAATAGCAGTATCAGCAATGTATTAGCCGAATATTTGGCCATTGGTGTAGATCCTGAAAAAGCAACGATTTATATTCAAAGTCATGTACCGCAAATTCCTGAATTGTATTTAATCTTGAATATGTTTGCCTATAAAGGCGAATTAGAAAAATGTACTACCTTCAAAGAAAAAGCGCGTAAAGAAGGCCAGACGCTCAATGCAGGCTTATTGACGTATCCCGTTTTGATGGCTGCTGATATTTTAATTCATAAAGCGAATAAAGTTCCTGTAGGCGAAGATCAAAAACCGCATATCGAAATGGCTCGTAATTTTGCACAACGTTTCAATCACTATTACGAAACGGAAGTATTCCCGATGCCAGATGCGACAAACGAAGGAGAGAATTTAATTCGAGTACCTTCTCTTCAAGGTACTGGCAAAATGAGTAAAAGCGATGCAGGGGATAGTGCTATTTATTTAATCGATGATAAAGATACCATCATCAAAAAAGTAAAACGTGCGAAAACAGATGCGGGTCCTACTACTCCTAACCAAACGAAACCACAAGAAATAGAAAACTTATTTTACTTGATGAAGTTGGTATCAAGTGCCGAAACCTTAGCACATTTCGAAGAAGCCTATAATAATTGCAGTATTCGATATGGCGATTTTAAAATGCAATTAGGCGAAGATATGAATCAATATATCGCTCCTATTCGCGAAAAATATCAATCGCTTATTAACGATAGAGCCTATTTATTAAAAGTGGTGAATGAAGGGGGTGAAAAGGCTAGAGCCCACGCTCAAAAGACTATTGACGAAGTTCGAAATATTGTAGGATTAAATAGCATGAATATTTAATTCTATATTTCTGTATTATTTTATAAAAAACGGCTTAATTTTTCTTAGGTTTGTAGGGCTTAAGATTAACTAAAAACCAAAACTCATTTTTATCGTGGCAAAAACAGCTAAACTTTCTAAGGAAGTAAAACACATTGTTATTGCAGGAAACATTGGCGCAGGAAAAACTACATTAACAAATGCCTTATCAAAACATTTTGGATGGGAACCACATTACGAAGATGTAGAAAATAATCCTTACTTAAACGACTTCTACGAAGATATGCCTAGATGGTCTTTCAACCTTCAGATATTCTTTTTAAATAGTCGTTTTAAACAAATACTAGAAATACAAAGAGGCAAAACCGTTGTCATTCAAGATAGAAGTATCTACGAAGATGCACAAATTTTTGCACCTAACTTACATTCTATGGGCTTGATGAGCACTCGTGATTATGAAAATTACTTGAGCTTATTCGAAACGATTTCATCTAGTATCAAAGCTCCTGATTTAGTCATTTACCTCAAAGCTTCTATCCCTACTTTAGTGAATCAAATTCAAAAAAGAGGTAGAGAATATGAAGATAATTTACGTTTAGATTATTTAAAACGTTTAAATGATTATTACGATAGTTGGGCTGGTAAATATAAAGATGGTAAAATGCTAGTAATTGATGTAGATAATTGCAACTTCGTTGAAGACAAAGAACAACTAGGCGATGTTATCAATAAAATTCTTGCCGAATTAAACGGTTTATTCTAATTTAATATTCTATTTACAATATAAAATACCACTTCCTTTGAGGTGGTATTTTTTTTAGTATAAAAAAACCATCAAGAAAATACTTGATGGTTTTTTAGTATGATTAGTACTGGTACTATTATCTGATTAAAGAAACTGTTCCAGTAAAGGATTTATCTACTAGTATTCCTCCTTGATTAATATCAGGATATGTAAATACTATTGAATATACATAAGTACCTATTGGTTGTGCAACTCCTATAAATTTACCATCCCAACCTGGTGCAGCGTTGTTATTGTATACTATATCTCCCCAACGATTGAATATCTTCATTTCTTTCACTGTGATATCTCTCGAAATCAATGGGTAAAAATATTCATTTGAGCCATCACCATTTGGTGTAAAGGCATTTGGGAAAGCATAAAGTACTTCTGGACATAAAGCACCATCTCTAATAATGGTAATGGTATCAACACTTACACATCCACTTCCATTCGTACCTGTAACTACATAGGTTTGTGTAGTAGGACTAGATGCTGTAGGATTAGGAATATTAGTAGCTGATAATCCAGTACTAGGGAACCATGAATAATTAGTTGCTCCGCTGGCATTCAATTGTAATACATACTCTGTACAAATGGTAGTATCGTTTCCAACGCTTACTTCCAGCGGACTTACATTTATCGTAACCGCTCTTTTTTGTGCACATAAACCATCATTTACTTCTACAAAATAAGTAGTAGCACCACTCACATTGGCAATAGGATCTGATGTGTTTGGAGCTGTTAAAGTAGTTGTAGGAGTCCATGAATAAGTCAAGGTACGAGCAGGATCAATATTTACATTTGGTTTAAATTTCCAACCTTCCGGTACAAATAGATTCCAGAATGATTGATTACGACCTGGCGCTGGGGTCCCTTCTGTACCTGTATTATCTTCCACCCCGCAAGTACTAAAGAAGGCTCCTGAAGCATAGGTATGATAAATCACAATACTACTGTCTGCTTCATTCAAAATCAATTGACCTTTATAAGCACCTCCAAATAACATTTGTATATCTTCAAAATTGATAATCATTTGCCTGTTTGGTGCAGTACCTATGGTTCTATAATTGATAGCACCACCAAGGTTCATATCTAATTCATCCCAACAAACGCCTATCACTCCATTTGGTGCAAACGGATTTGGAATAAATTGAGAACCTGCACCTCCAAATCCTGGATTAGCAAAGCTTACAAAACCATTCCCACTGATATATAAACTATCATAAGAGGAACAATAGAATGGGAAATTAAATCCAATTGGTAAGGCTCTTGAAACCCCATTATCTAAATCGATAAATGTATAAGATGGATCAAATAAATCTACAGAGGTACCACTACCTGTAATAAGTGCATAAGGAACCGATACAACGTTATATTTACTACAATCCGTTACATAATCTGTAATACTATCTCTATACGCTCTCACGTAAAGTGGATACAATTGATTTGAACATAAAGTAGTATCATGCGTGATATCATAAATCTGTAAAGATGAATCAACACTTAATATTTTGCTAGCTGTAGTTGAACAACCATTATCTGAAACCGTTACACTTACGGTTACTGGACTGGTTGTATAAATGGTCGTTGGATTAGTATTCGCTGGTGTTACTACCGTAGTAGGCGTCCATGAATAGGTTGTAGGACCTACTAAATTGGTTGGAACTAATCTTCTACACTCAGGGCTTCTAAAATTTAAATTCACAAAATTTCTTCCAGCTACAACTAAAAAGTTAGTACCTGTTTTATCTTCTATCCCTTGTGAACAGAAAACGTTATTAGCAAATAAAGTATGTATTTCTATGATATTCGTTCTCTCATATAAAATAATCTGACAAGTTAATGAAGTATCGCCAGGTGCAATAAACGGTTGACGTTGATTTACGAAGTTTATGACAAATTTTCTATTTGGAGCTGCACCAATAGTTGCATAATCAATACTACCTCCTAAATTAGGATCATAATCATTCCATGCAAATGCAATCATATCATTTGGAGCAAATGTATTTGGAATAAAATTAGGTCCAAAAGTACCAGATGATTCTCTACTAAAGGTCAAATAGCCTTTATCATTTACAGTAATTGAATCATACGAATTACAGAAGAAATTAAAATGGAATCCTAATGGAATTCTTGCCGTTGAATCATTCTCTATCGGCAAATTCATACCTAGACCAGGTATAGGAGCATAGGCTTCTCTCGACTGTGTATATTTTACACACTGTGGATTGAATGCGTTGGCATAGAAAGTGGTTGTATCTCCATAACAAATAGGTGATTTCCCTTCAATATTTACAATAGGAAATACCCCTCTAATATTTACATTGATAAAGGTATCTCGCACACAACCTGCCACTGATTCTAAGTGTATATTATATCTAGTATTGCCTGTTGGTGTAGCAATCGGATTCGTGATTAATGAATCGCTTAACGTCCAACCACTACTCCAATCAAAAGTGAAAGGTTGTGCTGGTATAACTGATACTGATAAAGGCGTTCTTTGACCTAAACAGATAGCGGTATCTTTTGATAATTGAATGGCGTAATTTGGTACTACATTTATCCTAACCGTATCCTGACCGCAATTCGAAGTGACTATATAAGTGGTATTGACGCTTGGTGTAGCATTGACTACCGAACCTGTGGAAGGAGATAAAGTACCTGCTGGAGCCCAAGTAAAGGAACTTGCATTTACTGCTCGAATAGTAGCAGACCTGCCCAAACAAATAGTTTGATCTGGACCTGCATTCACACGTACAAAGGGACTAGCTGTAATGGTTATTTGTTTGGTGATGATTCCACATGGACCATTAATACCGATAGCCGTATAGGTGGTAGTTGTATCAGGATATACATGAACAATCGTTCCTGCAGTAGTATCTATTCTATAGTTAGGTGTCCAAATCCAATCGTAGCTGGTATCTGAACTAATTCGTAATTCAAGAGTATCATTCGGACAAATCGTATCTCTCAGTGATGCGGTGATATCTGCACTATCCGAATAAATCAAAGCACCACCTGTAGATTCAAGAGCTACAGATAAATCAGAAGCATTTAATACATAAGCAAAAGCAGCTACTACCGTTTGACCTGGCGCAATGGTTGGCCAATTGAACATAATAGAAATGGCTTCATCTGCTGTACTAAAGTGACCTGTAGTCGTATCTCTTAAAGAAGTATAATAATCTGCTAATGGTCCAACCGTTGAAAATCCTCCCACACCTACTCGTGCATTTTGCGAGCGTGCACCTAATCCTAAATAACAACCAGGAGTTAAACCAACTGCTGTAACGAGTGCATCACAATTAGATAAATTAGGTTGCGATACTACTGTATTATTTGTAGTAAAATCACCACTTATCGGTTGATCATTATCTGGATCCACATTACGAGCATACGTAACGTTTGTCATGGCAGTTCCAGTAGTATTGGTAAAAAATATTTTGGTAACAAAGTATAATGCATTATCCGGGAAATAAGTCTCTTGACGAACATCCATCCCACTTACAGAACCTTGCCATACGTTTTTCAACTCTCCAGCAATATAAGTAGTAGATATATTATTTCCGGTAACCGCATTTAAAGCGCAACGATCTGAATTGATATAGGTATTCCCATCAAACTCAATACCCCAGCCTTCTACTGGTGAACCTGGCAAAAAATAATCTCCACAAAAATCTGGCGAACCTGCCGACCAACCATCTCGTCCTACATCGGCCACAAAGCCAATGCCATCCGAACCTGCAAATCTAGGGTGAAAGCCCGCTGGAACTACTAATCCATTTTCAGTGCCATACGAACCACAGTAGGAAACACCTACTTCTAAAAATATTCCTTGAAGAAATCCGTTATCACCTGTTCCAGTAACCGTTACGGCTGATTGAGCACGAACATAGATTGTTGAAATACAGATGAAAAATAAAATGTAAAAAAAATTAGTAGAGTTTTTTATCATAGCTTTAAATTTGGTTAATAAATAGAGTAACGTAAATTTAAGTCATTACGTTGTTTATTGCAAAAAAAAATCACCCTATGGGGTGATTCTTCCGTAACTTCTAGCAAATGGTATCGTTTCACGTATATGATCGAGCTTACAAACCCAAGACACAATACGTTCTAATCCTAAGCCAAATCCACTGTGTGGAACATTTCCAAATTTTCTCAAATCTAAATACCAACCAAAGGCTTCCATTGGTAATTGGTGTTCATGAATCTTTTTAACCAATAAATCGGCATCCGTTTCACGCTCGCCTCCTCCCACTATTTCGCCATATCCTTCTGGCGCTAATACATCTACACCACGAGCAATACTCGGATCGTCTTTATCAGCTTTCATATAAAAAGCTTTTATTTCACCTGGCCAGTTATATACCATAATAGGCGTACCAAACAATCGCGTTAAAATCGTTTCATCACTACCTCCAAAATCATTATTGTCGGCAAAGTTTTTTGCACTTGCATACCATACTGGAATATTTTCTAAAGTAGCCTCTAAATCTTTCATCTCATTTTTCAATCGATCTATCGCTGCCTGATTAAAATTGATTTCTCCTTTTTTCAATGTTCCACCAGCAATTTTTTGCTCTCTTTCTGCTATTTCAGCTTTACATGCTTCTACTCGTGCATTCGTATCAATAGTATCTTGCTCCAACATTTTCAACGCATTTTTACCATTCACCTCTACTTCTCCTCTCAAAATTTTTGCTGCATGATTATGCGTAATACGCGGGAATTTTTCTTTCACTTTTTCCAACATCGTAGTATCTCGCTCCAAGGTTTCTAATTCTACTTTACAGTTGGCTAAAATATCTGCTACTACATATTGAATAAAGGCTTCTATCAAATCCATATCCATATCTAAATCATAAAAGGCCATTTCAGGTTCTATCATCCAAAACTCCGATAAATGTCTACGTGTTTTAGATTTCTCTGCTCTAAACGTTGGTCCAAAAGTATAAATCAATCCTTGCGCCATCGCCATTGCTTCGCCATATAATTGACCCGATTGTGATAGATAAGCTGGCTCGCCATAAAAATCGGTGGCAAATAAATCAGTCGTTCCTTCACAAGCATTGGCTGTAAAAATGGGTGCATCCATTTGCACAAAACCTTTCGCTTGAAAAAAATTATGTATCGCAAAAATAATTCTGTTACGCACGCGCATAATGGCCCATTGTCTTTTACTACGCAACCATAAGTGACGGTGATCCATCAAGAAATCAGGACCATGTTCTTTTTTAGCAATCGGATATTCTTCCGCAATACTGATAACAGTGGCTTCACTCACTTGCAATTCAAAACCACCCACTTGACGTTCATCTTTCACTACCGTACCTGTAAGTGATACCGCACTTTCCATCGTCAATCTTTTGATTGGCTCAAAATTTTCTGCACCCAGCGTTTCTTCACTTACTACACATTGAATAAAGCCACTACCATCACGAAGAATGATAAAGGCTAAACCCTTGCTATCTCTTTTATTAGCTACCCAACCTTTCAGTGTAACCACTTTGCCTTCTTGTGCAGCAATCTCTCTAATATACGTTGTCATATGCTTTGTTCTATAAAAATGAATTGCAAAGGTAAGATAAATAGTAAAATAAATGGGGCATTCAACAGAAAATGTTTGGCTGATTGGGCATCAAAAACACCGCTATGCACTACTAGTCCTCGCCTACCATTGTCGGTTGTGGGCTATCCGCTGCTATCGGGGTGCGAGTATGGTTGTATATAAGTTTATGACCAATAATAATAAAAACAACCTAAATAACTGCAGTGTAGGTAAAATTTGTACTATTATTAAGGTTTATAATACTTCAATCAAACTAGCATTAGGGAAATAAATTGTTACACAATTTAATCAGTTAACGAGAAAAAGTATTTTGAAAAGCCATTTAGGAATAGATACCCACCATATACAATTGCTCCCCAAAAAATGTATCCGATATCACATACAGTCAATACTATGCCACCCACAAACAAAAATGCACCATATAGCATATCTTTTTTTGGGTGTTCTTTTTCCTCGTTATTATTCTGTTTTTGAGAACTATCGACCATGAAAGCTGAGTTTTCCTCATCAAAACCCTCCTCTATAAAAGCTTTCTTTTCTTCAAAAATTTTATTTGGCTTTACTCCGTATTTATTCACACCATCGGTACTTTTATCGGAAAAATTAAAAATTAAATTTGCGGGATTTATTATCCAAAAACCATTAATATTCCTGTCTTGGCATCGTTTTGCTCCTTGCGTAAAGTAGAGATATAATAGCCCTATAAAATAAATAGGAGGATCATCATTAAAAACTTCTCTGATTATAGGTATTGCTCCAAAAACAACTATAACACTAAGTATATATTCAAGTCTGTTGATACGTCCGCTAAACCATATAACTTTTAATATTCTTTTAGTTAAAGAGTGAATTATTTTTTTCATTTTTCTATTGCTTATGCTTTAACATCTTCGTTCAAATCGTCAATGGGGCTCATATCAATTTATATGGAAATTTCATTTGTAAATTCTTCGTGTAGTCCATAGTTATTGAAATCCATTAAATAACTGATTTGCTGTGGAAATTTAACTATTAAGGTTTGTTCATCAGTTTTAAGCTTTGATTTTACCATTTGTAAAAACTTTAATTCGCTTTCTTCAACTTTTGCATCTGCCAATATCATTCTTAAAACAACCTCAATTAATAATATTTCTTGTTGTTCATTCAAGTCATTTGATGCAATTTCCTGAAGGTATTGGTTGATAGCGTTTTTGCCATTAACTTTAATGTTTTCGAGATTGCTTTTTAACGGATTTTCAAAATCATAGCCCATAAAATAAATTTCGTTCGTTACAATATTTTTTATTTCTATTATTTCTTCTTCTGCAATCTCACCATCACAAGCCATTGCCATAACGGCTGACTTAAATAGGAAAGATTTAAAATCTTGATTTTTCATTTTTCTATTTTTTAAAGTCCAAAACCGATTCTTGTTGTTGCTTCTTTTTCAGCACCTTTAGGTAATAAGTTAAGTAGACCACGATTTATTTCTGAGAGCCTTTCCCAGTTTTGGCTTTCAATTGCAAAATTCCCAGCATCTACTAAACTTTTTGATTGCGCTTGGTCATTCATTCTTGTTTGATTGTTTTTGCACCATTGGAAAATACTTGTTAAAAACTCTGGAGATCTCCATCTGATTCGTGATAAAATGCTGTGCATCTCATCAGATTTTTCTTGGATTTTTAAGGGGCTGTTGGTTGCAAAGAATGCGTCCTCTTGTGAAACTATATCGTTATATGTCTTACGTTCGTGGTCGTTTCCATTTTCATTCAACATCTTTAAACAGTCTTCTTTAACTTTTAAATAATGAGCTTTTACTTGTTGGATCCTTTTGTTTTTAGTTGCACTATCTATTTCTTGGGCAATTTTTCTTTTTTTATCCTCAAGTTGGTATCGTTTGTCAGTAACATCATCGCTTGTGAGACTTTCGGTTTCCTCACTTACTGTTTCCATTTCCTTTTTTAGTTTGTTCAACGTACCAGCGGTTTCATAATCCTCCTTATCCGTTGCTTCTTGAATTTCTAATTCTAATTTGTTTGACAAATCCTCCACTTGTTCTTTTAGAAACTCTATCGGAGTATGTCTTTCTTTTGGATTGAATGTTTGTTTAAACTCTTGGTCTGCCATATTGAGATATATGGAAATTGTAATGTCTCGTGATTCTGAAATTGAAATTGTAATTTCTATATCTGAACCTTTAGCAATGTCCCTTTTTATTTGTGTTCCTCTGATTTCCATAAAACCAATTCCTTTATTGGCCTCGGGCAAAGCCAAATGAGAACCTTCTAAAACATTAATATAAATAAAATCGTCATTGTTACCTTTAATCAATCCTTTGTTTAGTGGAAAACTAATCCCCTGTGAACGAAGTGGCAGAATTGAGTTTTTTGGGAATACAAGTCTTAGTCTTGTTTTGCCTGGATTATCATAATCGTCAATCTCCAAACAAATATCTTCAGGAATTGGTTGTCCGCTAATTCCAAAACCACTGTTGATTCCAATTGGTTCTATATCAGTTTCCACCACATTGTTTTGTTCATCATAGACGTTAAGTGTGAAAAAATTGTATGCACCGTCCACCAATGGTAAATCTTCATTTATACGGTCACCTAATTTCTTTATACCTGAATCATAACCTCCGTCTTGTCTTAGTATGCGGTAACTCAAACCAGTTACATCGCCAGTAATTCTTGCTGCAAATAATTCTTCTTTTTCTTTAGATGCTTTGTTGTAAGATGCCTTTATTGAAATTGATGTGTGTTTTTTGTTGCTGTCACCTTTTGAAATTTCTTTTGGTTTGGTCGCTGCGTAGTACGCTGCACCAATTGCCACCGCTGTTGTTGGGTCAATTTCACAATTTGATGGAATCTGTAAAACTTCTTCTACACGACTACGAACGTATGGAATGTAAGTAGAGCCTCCTACCATTAATGTAAACTGAACATCAATTGGTTTCAATGAATTTCTTGTTATGATTTTTTTAATCATGTCAATTGTTCCGTCAATGTTCGGTTTGATTAACTCGTTAAACTCGGAACGTGTTATAACAATTTCCATATCAACTTCGTTTCCGTCTTCATCTTCAAACCCAATTACTTCAATTTCTGCTGATGTTCTAGCAGAAAGTACAATTTTTGCGTCTTCTGATCTTTTCAACAAATCGTAATATTTGCCATTTAATTTACCAGTTGCACTTTTCATGTCATCTTCCAAATTTGAGAACTTAAATTTTTCGCAAATTTTTGGAATAACTAGTTTCTCAACTATCAAGTTGTCAAAATCTGCACCGCCTAAAAAGTTATTGCCTTCGTGGTCTAAAACTTTCATTTCTCCATCTTTTATTTTGACTAAGGCTACATCAAAAGTTCCACCACCCAAATCATAAACTAACCATTGCCCGTCTTTCATTTCCCTATTTTTCTTCATATTGGCGTATGCTAAACTGGCTGCAATAGGTTCTTGAAGCAAGACAACTTGTTTGAACCCTGCTTGTATTCCTGATTCTTTGGTTGCATTAGATTGTATCGTGTCAAAGGATGCAGGAATAGTTATTACAACAGCATCTAAATTGTCGCCTGTATTCACAAAGGTTTTCAATTCCTTTAATACTTGTGCTGAAAGTTCAATAGGAGTTTTAGATTCATTAATTGATTTGATTTTAAAACTTTCAGCAGTTCCCATTTTTCTTTTGAAAACGCCAACAACACTCTTGGGGTCTCTTTCTAAAAAGACTTTTGCTTGATTCCCAACAATAATTCTATCTCTTCTATAAGCTACAACGGATGGTAGAGTATTTCTACCATAGTCTTGTGGGTTTGAGAAAATGATTACTTCACCTTTTACAAATTTAGCGATTGCACTGTTTGTAGTGCCTAAGTCAATGCCGAAATTGATTGTATTTTCCATTTTGAATATTTTTAAAGATTACTATTTTTTGATTGAACTATAACAACAGCGGGTTGTACAATTACTTTTATTACTTTTTCATTTTCTTGATAGGCGTAGAAAATAATTGGTTTTACTACTTCAATAATTTCAAGATCGTCAACTCCTGTTCCCGATATTGTTGCTTCACAGTCGGTTCTTGTATCCGAATAGCTTTCGCCTAATGGATTATGATAAGTTATGCTGCCTTTGAAAAATTCTTCTTCAAGTATTCCTTTCATTTTAATGAGATTTCTTTGAATGGAATTTTCCTCCTTTAATTTGGATGATTTCTTTTCAATTTCAAATATCTGATTCATGAAATCAAGATAGGCCTGAGGTACTTTTACGGTTACTTTTTTTATTTCTTGCATTTTTTTATTTTAGAATTTAATAAGCGCTAGGTTTTGAAAATGACCATCCTAATTTTATTTTGTCTTTTAACAAAGGATGTTTTGCTAGGGATAAATTGGATGCACTTTTGATTTTGTTTTTATAATAAATAAAGTATTCAATAGCTTTTCCAACCCAATAGCCAATTGCTAAAAAAGTTAAACATGCTAAATATGTATTTTCACGGTCTATTATTGCTCCAATTACCCCTACTAACACAGGAAGACCCCAAAAACATAGATAGAAAGCTATTTTGCCTTCAGAATGGTGTAGCATACACTCAGCACATCTAGGGATAACAATGGTAGAAGTTGAATATTGAACAGATCTAGCTCTACCGTAACTAAATCTGTTTGTAATCATATAGAGTGTTTTATCAAACTTGCTTTTAGCATCAGGTGTATTTTTCTCACAAAAATGACAAATGAAAATTCCTTTATATTTCTTTTCAAGTTTTTGAAGATCTACTAGATCTTGTCTAAACTTTTCTTTATCATCACTCTTTACATTGATTTGTAACGTAAGGTTGATCGTGTTTATTGCATTATTGATGTCATTGTACTCGTTCCAAATTGCTATTGCTAAACTTCTAATAGAATATCCTATTTGTGTTCTAATATCGTCTGCAAAGCCAGGTAATGAATTAAGTTCGCTTATGAAAAATAGTTTTTTTGTTTTCTCAAAGGCAGATTTTGAAGATAATCGTTTTGCTTCAACATCTTTAATAAATTTCCTTAATTCTAGGAGCACTGTTGCCCACTTTTTTAATAATGGAGCATTTTTAGCCTGTTCAATTCTTTCATTATTTTTCTTATTGATGATTTTGAAGTTATTCTCAAATGTTGGTCGGTCTAATCCTCCTATATTTAAAGTCAATAAATATTCTGTCAAATCATTTGGAACTTGGGTTGTATCAAAAGCATCCCAAATAGAATTGGAGAGATAGTTTATTGAATTTGCAATTTTCAAAATTTGACTTTGAAAATATTGAGGTAAACAGTTGAGTGTATTGGTCGGAAAATGTTCTTTTACTAACTGAACAACATCTTCAATGTCGTCATCATCGTAAGTGCTTTCTTCATTTTTAATATCTTTTGTTATTTCGTCAATTTCAGCAATTTTGTTTTGAATGTTATTTGAAACACTCTTAAATGCTAAGTTTAAGTCTTGTTGTGCAATTAAATTTGACGTATTCAATATTGCTCTTGTATGGTCGGTTCTGTCATTTTCAAAAGCTGAGAGTAAAGCTTTGTCAAATTTTGGTGCAAAATATGGGCTTAAAAAATTAACAAATTCAGGCAACTTAAAAATGCTGTCTTGTTGAAAATTTGTAAATAATTCAACATCTCCGTTTACTAAAAAAATATTCAGTTTTTTGTTTGATAGTAAATACGAATAAAAATCCTGTAATTCTTTTTTTGAAAGCTCATCAATTACTTTTTCACAGTCTCCTTTAGTCAACTGAAGTCCATAGTATTCAAATAAACCATTGTCGGATAGGTCAATATCAGCAAATAGTTTTCGCTTGGCTTTTTTAACGATTTCGTTGTCAATGCTACTTGAATCTGTAGCATTTGATAATCCTAATATCTCGAGAGGGTTTATATACTGCATTCAGTTATTAGTTTTATATACTTTTTAATTTTTTTTGAAACTTATAAATGAAAAGGATTGAGTTTTGAAGCTGCTTCATTTACTTTAACCAAAGTCCTGTGCAAATTACCAAGTATCGGAAATCTAAAGTCGTCCTGTGGGACTTGCTAGGCTTCAAGGAATTGTTTTAGCCTATTTACTTGTCGTCCTTGATACTTGCTGTTGCGCCAACAAGCAATCCAAGTATTCTATATGGGTTATTACTGACACTATTCATTTAATATCGGCTTATAATTATCGAGGTTGGTCTTCATGCTTTATTGATTCATTCATTATTGATGATATTTGCTAGTTTGAGATTGGCCAATTATATCACCAAAATTTAATTTCACTACACCTCTACATTACTCTCACATCCTAACACGGTTTGTTTTGATTATTTTTTATAAAACACGAGTGTAATAAACTCATACTAAGAGAAAATAACCCACAACGCTTTTATGACAGTATAGTTGTGGGCTAGTATTGTTATTTACCCAGTCTGCTTTGTAGTTCGGGTACAATATTTTCATAAATTCTTAGTAGTCGATCCCACTCTTGAAATTTATCATCATCTTTGGCACCTGCATTTGGATCTTCTGTTCGTTCAGAAACTACTTTTACTTTATATAACAAAGGATTACTGTTACCCATTTTCACAATTAGTCTGGTTCGAACAGTAACCGTACCATATCGCTTAATGACCCATGCTGTTCTAAGATATCCAGAGTTGCGATCTGTTACATCGATAATATCAAAATGACTTGACACAATCTGACTAATTAATTTCCAAGCATCGTTTTCTGGAAGGTCTGTTCTAATATCAATATCCTTATTGGCGATATCGGTAGAGGTTGAATTATCATATGATAAATCTTTTTGTTCGTCACCAAACGCAATATACTTGCTTTTAGGTAATTTGGTTACGCCATCATTTTTAAAGTTAAATTCTTGTGTTATGTATCCAACTTTCTTAACTCGAATATTTACGGTTTCATCCTTACCTATAATAATAGTTGTAGAACCAGAACCATTCAGGGTTCCATTAACATAAATTTGTGCATCTGATGCAGTAGTAATATTCATTTTTGCTTTCCCAGCGAAAACACTCAATGAAGTGATGAAGAGTAAGATAAGCAGTGTTGTTTTTTTCATTTTGATTTTACTATAATTTATTTTGTTTTTTCGTTTTTTAGAGTGGGTTCTGGTCTCCACTTTTATAAAAAATATCTTATCTATTTGAATAAACTCCTTAATTTACCAAATGTAGGAGGTATCTTTTCTGTGTAATTTCTTTTTATAAGTAGTCATTAGACCTGACCAACTACCTTTTTAGTATTTCCTAAAATTTACAGAATATGCCTTTGCTCTATTCAAACTATGAACAAAATTATTAATTTTAATAATAAATTCAAAAAAATAATTGTCTTTATGTAAATTTCTGCTGTGTGGTTTGAAAAATGGCGATAATTATGCACCTAGGCACACAAATAAAACTGGCACGTATTAGCAAGCACTTGACTCAACAAGAGCTGGCCGACCTTATTTTCAATATCCAACCACTTATAGCGCATATTGAGCAAAGAGGATTATAGTACCACACTAAAATTAAAGTTTCTGAAATAAATTTAGAAATTCTACTCCGTGAAATTAATTGGCTGAAAAAGGAGAGGGAGGATTACGACACTTCTCAATCGCTTGATGGTATTGATGAGTAAAAGTAGTTTAGGCATGTCCGTTTTGAACAGTTATATACTGATTGGTTAAACTAGGTATTCCAGTTACTACCCGATAGGTACCATTCCATGTTTCCAAACTAGATGCTATATTCCAATTCCCGTAAATTTAAGTTCTATAATCTCCTATGGTCTAAGCATGTATTTGAAACATTGCCATTAATAAAAAAATAGTAACTCCAAAAAATAGTATTTCGTTATTTATATGTACCTCATAAATTATTTTATCTAATTAGTGTAACTGTGCCAGTGATATTATAATTATCTTTACTACTAATCTTTAATGCTTCTATATAATAAACAAAAGTACCAATAGGCTGCTCTCTTCCTTTATATCTACCATCCCATCCAGTATTTATATCATTTGTTTTAAAAACTAACTCACCCCATCTATTAAATATTGCAAATGATTTTAATGATAGATTTTTAGTTGCTAGTATTTTATAGATATCATTCAATCCGTCACCATTAGGGGTAAATGCGCTTGGAATAGCTATAGAAATAGAATCGTCTATTGGTATAATATTTACATTTACAGAATCAACATTAGAACAATTATTTACATCGGTTCCTGTAACTATATAAATTGTAGATTCACTAGGAGATACTATATTTACAGCACCAATTGTAGCGTTATTCCAAGTATAATTTGCTGCACCTGAAGCTATAAGTATAGCACTATTAGCTGCTGTTATAGTTGTATCGTTCCCAGCATTCACCGTTGGCAATGGATACACAATAATATTCAACTGATATAGTGAATCACATCCAAACGTATTTGTATAATTATTTGTAACTGAAGTATCACTCGAATAAATAATTGAATTGATAGCCTCTCCTTTGCATATGCTAATGTTCCCAATAGTAGTATCTGCATTATTTACTGATAGTAATAATGTAACAAGACTATCACATCCATTTCTATTAGTAAGTGTATCATTATATATACCACTTGTAGATCTATTGATTCCATTGAATAAATAGGAACTGCCAATACAAATATTTTGAGTTAAAATAGTTGAATCTTTTATATAATTCCTTAGATTCAGGCTTAGTATAGAATCACATCCATTCACACCAATAAAGGTATCTAAATAGACTCCTGGTATACTTACGTTAATACCATTAAATGAATAAGTAGAACCTTCACAAATAAACACACTTGATATACCATTACTTGTTGGCAATAATGATAAGTTTAAGGTTAAAATAGAATCACATCCATTACTACCTATTAATGTATCTAAATAGGCTCCTGCGGTTGTTCTATTTACTCCATTGAAAAGATAACTACTACCACTACAAATAGATGCTGACATAATTCCTGATGTAGTTGGTCTAATAGTTAAATTTAAAGTAAGAATAGAATCACATCCATTACTTCCAATTAATGTATCTAAATAGGCTCCTGCGGTTGTTCTATTTACTCCATTGAAAAGATAACTACTACCACTACAAATAGATGCTGACATAATTCCTGATGTAGTTGGTCTAATAGTTAAATTTAAAGTAAGAACAGAATCACATCCATTACTTCCAATTAAAGTATCTAAATAGACTCCTGCGCTTGTTCTATTTACTCCATTAAACAAATATGAACTACCAGGACAAAT
>JBAXTO010000015.1:0-41677 GCA_037130135.1 Bacteroidota bacterium | reverse complement strand
CTTGTGTTATTCATATAAGTTGGTTTATGTGTCAACTTATTTTAGGATGCTTCATTATAGTATAAAAAAAAGGCTATCTCATTGAGATAGCCTTTTTTTATTTTTGCGAAATAATATTACATCATACCTGGCATTCCACCACCTCCCATCTGAGGCATTGCTGGTTCATCTTTTGGTTTGTCAACTATAGTACATTCTGTAGTTAATAACATACTAGCAACTGATGCTGCATTTTCTAAAGCTACACGAGTTACTTTAGTTGGGTCAATTACTCCAGCAGCTTTTAAATTTTCATATTTATCTGTACGAGCATTGTATCCAAAGTCATCTTTTCCTTCTTTAACTTTTTGAACAATGATACTACCTTCTAAGCCAGCATTATTTACAATCTGACGTAAAGGCTCTTCAACGGCTCTTCTAATAATAGCTATACCTGTAGTTTCATCATCATTATCACCTTTCATATTTTCAATAGCACTTAATGCTCTAATATAAGCAACTCCACCACCTGGAACTATTCCTTCTTCTACTGCTGCTCGTGTAGCATGTAACGCATCATCAACACGATCTTTTTTCTCTTTCATTTCAACTTCTGTAGTAGCACCAATATATAACACAGCTACTCCACCAGCTAATTTAGCTAATCTTTCTTGTAATTTTTCTTTGTCATAATCAGATGTAGTTGTTTCCATTTGAGCTTTAATTTGTCCAACTCTTGCATGAATATCTTCTTTAGTACCAGCACCGTCAACAATTGTTGTATTATCTTTATCAATACTTACACTTGCAGCACTTCCTAACATAGTTAAATCGGCATTTTCTAATTTATAACCTCTTTCTTCGCTTATAACTGTACCGCCTGTTAAAATAGCTATGTCTTCTAACATTGCTTTTCTTCTATCTCCAAATCCGGGAGCTTTTACAGCTGCAATTTTCAAAGTACCTCTTAATTTATTAACAACTAAGGTAGCTAATGCTTCTCCTTCTACTTCTTCAGATATAATTAATAATGGTCTTCCTGTTTGAACAGTTTTTTCTAACAATGGAAGCAATTCTTTCATATTGCTTATCTTTTTATCATAAATAAGTATATATGGATTGTCTAGCTCAGCCTCCATTTTTTCTGTATTTGTTACAAAATAAGGAGAAAGATAACCACGATCAAACTGCATTCCTTCTACTGTTTTTACTTCTGTTTCTGTACCTTTAGCTTCTTCTACTGTGATAACACCTTCTTTACCAACTTTGGCCATTGCATCGGCAATCAACTTTCCAATTGTATTATCATTATTTGCAGAAATAGAGGCTACTGCTTCAATTTTTTTATTATCATCACCTACTTTTTCGCTCATTTTTTGAAGTTCAGCTACAATAGCTTTAACAGCTTTATCAATACCTCTTTTTAAATCCATTGGATTTGCACCACTTGCTAAAGATTTTAATCCTGGAGCAACTATAGCTTGAGCCAATACAGTAGCTGTTGTTGTACCATCACCAGCTTGGTCAGCTGTTTTGCTAGATACTTCTTTTACCATTTGTGCACCCATATTTTCAATAGGATCTTCTAATTCGATTTCTTTAGCAACAGTTACCCCATCTTTAGTGATTTGAGGTGCGCCAAATTTTTTATCGATAACCACGTTTCTTCCTTTTGGTCCTAATGTTACTTTTACAGCGTTTGATAACTGATCTACTCCGGCTTTTAATTTTTCTCTAGCCTCAGTATTAAATGAAATTATTTTTGACATATATATTTATTTTATTTTTATTAAATGTTTTGAATCTTACTTTATTAATGTTTTTACATTAAACTATGGCAAAAATATCACTCTCTCTCATGATTAAGAGATCTTCGCCATCTACATTGATTTCTGTGCCTGCATATTTACCATAAAGTACTGTATCACCTTCTTTTACACTAGTTGGTTCATCTTTTTTACCAGGTCCAACAGCCATTACGGTCCCTCTTTGTGGTTTTTCTTTAGCGGTATCTGGAATATATAACCCGCTTTTAGTCATCTCTTCCGCTGCATCAGCTTTAACGATTACACGGTCTGCTAATGGTTTGATGTTAATTTTTGACATATGCTAATTGTGTTTTAATGATTAATTTTTTGTAATACACTTTACTTATCACTTTCTATGCCAAGCGAAATTTGCTGAAGATTTGTCATGTTTTGCTTGTTTATTAGTAAAATGTAAAATATTTCACTTGTTTTTTTGTCATATTTGATTTTTCCCGAACCATTTTTAAAATCTTGCGTATTGGAGGAAAAACTATTACTTGCAAACTTCTACAATATCTTCAAAACTTCTAGACTATGCCTCAATATTTGAGCAATTTGATGATTTTATTGCCATTATTAATGTCGAGAATAAAATTATAGTCTATGCCAATCAGAAAGTTGTAGAAATGTATGATTTAAAATCGAAGAATGATATTATTGGTAAAAAAATTCCCGATTTTAGAAAAAACTCCTTAACTGATGAAAAAGTAAATGAAATTTTTGATTATGTATTATCTGGTAATACCTATAAAGAAGAAGTAGAATATCGAACAGCTGAAGGAAGAGAATTTATAGGATTATTGCGAGTGATGACTATTGCTATAGGTTATAAAGATTATATAATTTATAAGATAACAGATATTACTGAAATCAAAAAAATAGAATACGAGAATAAGCTTAATAATCAACGTTTACGCTTTGCAATTGAAGGAAATGGTGATGGGTTATGGGAATGGCATATTCCAACCAATAAAACATTCTTCTCCAAAAGATGGAAAGCGATGTTAGGTTATGAAGATAATGAAATTGGAAATAATTTTGAATCTTGGCGAAAACTTTTACATCCAGAGGATATTGAAAATACACAAAATAAAGTAACTCATTATTTAACTCATTTCAAAGAAGAAAATTATGATGTAGAGTTCAGGATGTTATGCAAAAACGGTAAATATAAATGGATTAATGCACGTGGTATGGTTGTAAAATCAGACATTAACGACAATCCAATTAATTTTGTTGGAACACATTCCGATATTGATAAACTTAAAACTATTCAAGAAGATTTACAACTCTATGCTAATCGTTTAGAAAAATCAAATGCAGATATTAAACAATTTGCGTACATCACAACGCATGATTTAAAAGAGCCTTTACGAACTATTTCAAATAATATACAGCTCCTAAAAATCAAAAATGAACACGAACTAAATGAAGATTCAATTAATCTAATCAATTATTCTATAGAAGGTTGTAAGAAATTAATGGGTATTATTAAAGAGTTACTAGAGTACGCGCAGCTTGAAATAGGGGAGGAAGATAGAGAACCATTAGATTTAAATCAAATTGTGAATCAAGTTACAGATAACTTACAATATTATATTAATAATAAAAATGCCTTAATTGAAATTCAATTACTTCCCATAGGAGTGTTTGGAAATAAACATCAGTTTGCACGTTTATTTCAAAATATGATTTCGAATGCTATTAAGTATAATGATAGTAAACAACCTATTATTAAATTGTCTTCAAGTATAAAGGACAATCGTTATATTATACATATTAGTGATAATGGAATTGGAATATCTAATGAATATAGACATAAAATATATGAAATATTCAAACGATTAAAAACAGATACAGATTCTGAAAGTTTAGGTATGGGATTAGCCGTCTGTAAAAAAATCATAGAAGCTCATAAAGGATCTTTATGGCATGAATCTATTGTTGGTCAAGGCACTACTTTTAGTTTTTCTTTGCCTATTTAATTGAGTAGATCAGGTCTTCTATCTTCTGTTCGTTTTATAGATTGTTCATGTCGCCATTCATCTATCAATTTAAAATTTCCATTTAGTAATACATCAGGCACTTTAAGCCCTTTAAATTCTTCAGGACGTGTAAAAACGGGTGGTGCTAATAAGTTATCTTGAAATGAATCAGTTAATGCAGATGTCTCATCACTAAGCACGCCCGGAATTAATCTGCCGATAGAATCAACGAGTATTGCTGCACCTAATTCGCCACCACTTAAAACATAATCTCCAATGGATATTTCCTTAGTTACATACAAATCTCGAATTCGCTGATCAATACCTTTATAGTGACCACAAATTAATAGTATATTTTTTTTAAGAGAGAGTGTATTAGCAGTTCGTTGATTATAAGTTTCACCATCTGGAGTTAAGTATATAATTTCGTCATAAGTTGTTTTACTCATACAATCCTCAATACATTTAGATAAAGGCTCACACATCATCACCATGCCAGCTCCACCCCCATATTGATAATCGTCAATTTGTTGATGTTTCCCTATACCAAAATCACGAAGAGGAATAATTTCAATAGATAATAATTCTTTTTGAATAGCTCTTTTTAGAATTGAATGAGCAAACGGGCTTTCTAATAAAGAAGGAACTGCACTAATAATATGAATTTGCATCATGGTAAATTTCGTTATTCGTTTATTTCTAAAAATCCATCGGGTAGATGAAATAAGATAGTTTGTTCTTCATCATCAATTTCAGCAATAAACTCATCAACAAAAGGAATAAGTAATTCTTTGTCTTTATAATTAAGAATCGCCATTTCTTGTGCTGGCATTACATCAATTCGAATTATTGGGCCTAAGATTCCATAATTTACATCTTTACATATATAACCAATATACGCATTTTCATTTTCGTCAATATCTATATAAAGTTCTGTATCATTTTCATCAATGTATAATTCAGTCAATTTTAAACTATCATCATTTATGTCTTCCAGTTTTACGATGCAATACAGATTGTTTGGGAATGATATTTCTTCAATAAAATAAGGTATATAAGTGCCTTTGTTTTTGACAAATAGATGCTCAATATCAGAGAATTGATCATTGAGCTCTTCGGCAAATTGAAATTTAATATGCCCTTTAAAACCATGAGGCTTACCCCGGTATAAAACCAAATGGTAAGCCTCTTGTTTTTTCATTATTTTAGATGCTATTTTCTAAATATCTAAATTATTCTGCTGCAGTTGTTTCTGTATTCGTTGCAGTAGTATCCGTTTCCGTTGCAGTAGTTTCTGTTTCTACTTCAGCTGCTGGAGCTTCTTCTGTTACGATAGCAGCTTTTGCAGTTGCTCTTGCAGTTCTTTTCTCGTTTTCTGCATCGATTCTTTGTTGTCTAGCTTCTTTTTTAGCTGCATTTAAAGCATCGATTCTATCTGAAATACTACCTTTTTTACTTTCTACCCAATCAGCAAATTTTTTATCTGCTTCCTCTTGTGTAAAGGCACCTTTTCTAACACCTCTGTATAAGTGTTTTTTGTATAAAACACCTTTATACGTTAATATTTTTTTTACGGTGTTAGTAGGTTCAGCTCCTTTCATTACCCAATCAAATGCTTTGTCTGCATCGATATTGATAGTTGCTGGTACTGAAAGTGGATTGTAATCTCCAATTCTTTCAATATATGCGCCATCACGTGGTGAACGAGAATCTGCTGCTACGATAAAATAAAAAGGTCTTTTTGAACGACCATGTCTCTGAAGTCTTAATCTTACTGGCATTTTACAAATTAATTGTTAAATGGTTATTGAAATATTTCGGGTGCAAATATAGTCCTTTTTATACTAAATATCTTCCTATTTTTAGTTTTTGTCATATTTTTTACTTTCTTTCTCTAAATTCGAGCTTTTAGGACACTTCCAATCCCGCATTAATAGCATCAAATCTTCTATGGAAGAAGATAGCACAAAATAGTCTAAAATGTCAGCATCCATAAGTTGTTGGTCTATTTTCTCATGAATAAATTGAAGTAATGTATCATAATAGTTTTTTAGATTGAAAATTCCAATAGGTTTTTGATGTATATGTAGTTTTGACCAACATAAAATTTCGAAAAATTCATCTAATGTGCCAATAGAACCAGGTAAAACAATAAAGGCATCACTTAAATCATACATATGTTTTTTTCTGGTATGCATATTGGCAGATATGTGCATTGAAATTACTCCTTCATGTTGTAATTCGTATTGAGCTATTTGCTCTGTAATAATACCTGTTATTGGAACTCCTTCTGTAATACAACTATCGGCCAAAAGCCCCATTAATCCTACTTTTGCACCGCCATATATGAAACTAATATTATTTGCTTTAGCATATTGAACTAAATCAATAACCCCATCTTGAAATGGGGTTATAAATTCTTTGCCAGAGGCACAAAACACACAAATGTTTTTCATACTATTAATGCTTGCATTCTCCACCTGCTTTTTGACAACATTTTGGTAATGCATCATAAGCTGTTTTTACCGCTGGAATATTATCTGCATCATACCCTTGCTTAGAGATTGCAGTGCGTAATACATCAGGATTGGTTTTAGTAGCATCATATTTAACGGTAGTAGCACCATTGGCTTCATTAAAATAAGCCGAGCTAACACCAGTTACTTCGGTTAATGCTTTTTCAATACGTGTTTTGCAAGATTCACATACACCAGATGTTTTGATTACAATTTTGCTGGTTTTTCCAGCATACGTAGCGATACTAATTACTAAAAATAGGGCGCTTAACATGATTGTTTTTACGTTTTTCATTTTTCATTTTTTTTAATTTATGAATAATTTATTTACTTGTTCTTTTTCCTTTTTCATAGGGTAGATTATATCTAAAGCCTGCATATACCCTAACTCCATCTACAGGTCCATATATCAAACTAGCATCAAAATTCGTGCTAAATGGGTTTTGTGCATCCGAAATGGCAGTTGGTTGCTGATAATTTAACATGTTTTCAGCACCCACGTAGATTTCAAAGCGTTTATTAAGGTAATAATTTATCTGACATAATAAGTTTACATAGCCTTTGGAATATTCGGGCAATTGAAATGCTTCAGGTTTTTCGCTGGTTGATGGAATTCTAGATTTGCTATAATATTGAGAAGTGATAGAAAAATTCCACTTAGCATTATTTGTGGCATAATTTACTGTACCTAAAATTTTATAAATCGGCAATAATGGCTTTCTCTTCATACCCTCTTTATACTGAATCCAAACATCATCATATTTCCAAGCGGCTTTAATGGTTAAACCTTTATATAGCTCATAAGTGCCTTCAATTTGCAAACTATTTGCATACGATTTTCCTTCTAAATTATACATGCGTAACATATAAGGGTTTTCTTTATCAATTACAATTTGTTTCTGAAAATCGGTTCGATATAAATCTACGCTAAATACTAATTCTTTGTCAGTTCGAATATAGAATTTTTTGGATACAGAAAGTCCATAATTCCAGGCACTTTCATAACTCAAATTCGGATCAATAATTATTTTTCTACTACTAGCAAATGAACCAAAATTTTCTGCAAAAATATTTGGACTTCTATAGCCTTTGCCAGCACTGATACGAATTCCTATATCTGGTCGTGGACTATATTTAAAATGAACACGAGGAGAAACAAAAGTTCCATAAAAACTATTATAGTCAACACGTAAGCCACTTATTAAATCTATTTTGTCTAAATATTTAAACGAATACTCCATAAAAATACCTGGAACTTTTTCTACACGTTTTCGGCCAATGTTATTCAACTCCTCATTATAGTTATCATAGGTAAATGAAGCACCAATCCTTAATATATTATTATGACTTAGAATTTCGGTTTGATAAATGAAATTGATGTTAGCAAAATATTGTCTCCCATTATATTCATTAAACCCAAAACGAGCATTTTGTTGATGTCGAAATAATTTATATTGTATCCCAATACTTTTATCTTCAGACAAAATAAAACCCGTTTTTGCATTGATATCTATTCGTCGATTATTGATCTGAATGCCATAAGCCGGTTGATTTAAATCTTGATGACGTAGATAACGTAATTGTCCAGCTGTTCGATCTTCATGAATGTATTGTGCTCCAAAATCGGCTTCAAATTTTTCACCTTGATATTTCCATTGATTGGAGAGGTTTACTTGCCAATAACGAGGATGGTCTGCAAACCCATCTTTATTAAAGTCATTTAATACAGGATGCGTTTCAGCATGCAGAAAGGCAATAGTACTTATTTTCTTACTTAATCGATACGAAAAATCACTATTTAATTCCATATATCCTTGGTGTGTGCCAAAGAAATTTAGATTAAATAATTCACTATTCATTGGTTTCTTATTTTCAACATTTATTTGTCCTGTTATACTTTCATATCCATTAATGACAGAACCAATACCTTTTGCAACGGAAATACCTTTCATCCACTGCCCAGGTATATAAAGTAAACCAAATGTATTATTTAAACCTCGAATTGCAATTTGATTACCTATCAATACTTGAGTATAGTATCCATCTAGCCCTAACATTTTGATTTCTTTAGCACCACTAACAGCATCACTATATACAACGTCCACACTTGCATTTTTTTCAAATGCTTCACTTAAATTACAGCAAGCAGCAGAGCGTAATTCTTTAAGTCCTATATTTTCTAAATTCAATGTTTGATCAAAATTTCTTGAACTAGAATTTACTCGAATCGTAATTTCTTTCAATGATTTTTGAGTTAATCCGATAGAATAATAATTCGTATCAGACTCAACTTTAATTGTATCCGGATAATAAGAAACATAAGATATAACCAGGTGTTCTGTTGCTGGATTAATAGTTAATGTAAAGCTTCCGTCGGCTGTAGTACTTGTTGCAATTGATTTTTCTTCTAAACTAGAAATAGTAGCCCCTATAATAAAGTCTTTCTTATCGGATGATAAATCTATTACTTGACCGCTTAAATTCCGCTGGCTAATGGCCACAAAAGTAATCATGTTTAATAACATGAAAAATATGTATTTCATAATGTATTTTTAAATTAAATAATGATTGCTATTAATTTTAATTAGATTAATATCAAATATTTAATTTGCAAAAAATAGACAAGCTACATTTTAGAAATGGGAAGAAGTGAAAAGATGAATACTGAAATCTATATTTTTTATAATTAAAAAAATGAAATCTATTTTCAAGTTGTAAAACAGCATGAATGGCTATTTTTTCGTAGTTTTTGAAAGAAAAAAAACAGGTGAAATTAGAAGCATTTGCTTTAAAATAGGTTGAAATAATTGTCTCTTTACAGCAATTTTCTTTTATTGTAATTTCATCGATGTTTTTATTACAACAGCTAGAGCAAGAACTTTGAGTATTATACTTATATATAGATATACTTTTACTACCATCCATATCGCATGCATGGACATGTATAAACAATCCACTAGAAACTAATAGCATTATAGCAGCTAGCAACACGGATAATTGATTGTATTTTCTAAAAAAGATCATCATGCTAAATACAAAAATAAGAAATTGTAAGATTAATAACTATTAATTTAAGTAAAGTTGTGATATATTAATAGGAATAAACCAATATCGTTTTTTATATAAAGATTTTTTCTCAAAATGGACTTTTTCAAATATGTCTCTGTATTACAATAAAAACCTTAGTTCATAACCAAATTTTGATTTGATCTAAGAGACTCTATTAAACGTGCTTTTAATAAATTAGTAGCATCCATAACCATTTGAATATTAGTTGGAAAAGGTAGTGGACGACCTCCAATTTTTTTTCTATTTATATCACTTAAAGCTCTTTGGTCTCCTTGTGCAACAGCATAAATATTAGTAAAAATTAAATTTTCGTTATATGGAATATTTTTTATTGTTTGAAAATTAGATGGATTATCAGAAGATTTAAAGTAAATTATATTCCCTTGAACACTGCCCTGCTTGTTTTGAATAGTCTCTTTAACTATGCAACGAACAGTGATGTACTTTTTTAATTTTATGTCATTACCTAAGGAATCTTTTTTTACGTTCCCTCTACTATCAACAGCATAGTACCAGCCATCTTCAATAGTTTTCTCTTCTGGAAATTCTGTCTCACGTAGTTGCTCAGGACTAATATTTACATTTTGTACGTCTAATAAAACGCTGTAATCATATTTAATTTTGGTAGAATCTTTAATTAATGAGTATTTGACCCATTGAGAATTGAAATCGGCAGGCATTATATCAAGAATGTTTTTTTCAAACTCTTTAGGAAATGTATTGTTCCATGAATTTTTAAATTGAATTCCGACATAATTTTGACCTTTGTCTAAGCAGTTTTGCATTAAAACAGCCACATCTTTATAGCTGTTATAATAATGTTTGATTTCATCTAATTCTTGATAGGCTTTTCTATAATCTAATTTGTTATTATAACTCATTAGCTTTAGAGCATGATTATATAAGTATTCAGCAGCTTTCCTTTTACTTTCAATAAGTTCATCATCTACATTAATTGTTTTAATATCTGCATTTCTATATTCTTTTTTAATAAAAATCGGTAGAAGTGGTTTTACTAAATTTTGACGTTTATTAATGGCACCATATAATTCATAAATTTCAATCCAACAATCAGGATTTCCTTCTTTTTTCAAAAAATCTATACGAGCCATATCTTTTGAGAATGCCTCATTATAGGCTTTTTCAAGTACTAATGCTTCACGCCAATTTTTTGAATTGTTTTTTAGTTTTGAAACAGCCACCCCAATTGCTGTTTCGTAATCACCTTCATTATAATAATATTTTGAAAATGCACAAGCATTGAGTAAAACTAGAAATGATAATAAGCTGAAGTAAATATATTTTTTCATAAATAAGTGATTCAAATTTGTATGAAATTCTGATAGATTGCTATTCAAAAGTATGCCAAAAGAAAAAAAAGTATAGAGGTTTAAATTTTTTTTAATAAAATAATAACATATACATATTATAAAAATGCTTGTTAATCAATATGTTTTGTTTTTTTTTAAAGCTTTCCACATATAAACATTATTTTTTTCAAATATTATTTAGTTTTTTCTTTAACAAATTTTTACATTTGCAGTGCAATTTTACAATATTATGACAAAACTCATACGAAGTCAGGTCCCACAAGGGTTTCAACCTAATAATTTATTTGTAATAGCTTTATTCACTGTCCTTTTTTCATTCTCATTTATCGGCGCAAACGCCCAAGGCGACCCAAAATCAGGCCAAGGTCTGTTCAAGTCAAATTGTGCTAGTTGTCATAAATTGAATGAAAAATTGGTAGGTCCAGCTCTTACAGGAGTAGAAGAAAGATGGGAAAATGGTGCAAAGCATCAAGGAATAGATGGTAAAGTCTGGTTACACAGATGGATTAAAAATTGGTCAGATCCAGTATCTGCAGGTAATCCATATGCGTTAAAGATTCAAAACTATGATCCATCTGTAATGAATCAATTTCCTCAGTTGACAGAAGCTCAAATAGATGATATTTTAGCATATATCAAAACACCTCCAGTTGCTGCAACAGCAGCAAAAACGACAGTAGAAACTAAAGGTGCAGAGGAAGAAGATTCTATGTTCCCAACATGGATTTTAATTGTTACATTAACAGTGTTAGTTGCAATTATCTTCTCATTGAATAGAGTAGGAAATAGTTTACAACGTATGGCAGATGAAAAATCTGGTGAAACCATAGATGAATTTGTACCATTTTATAAAAATTCTAAGTTAAGAATAGTAGGAGGATTAATAGTGTCAATAGTAGTATTTTTCATACTAGTAAGTAACGCTACAGCTCTTGGTCGTCAACAAGGATATCAACCAGAGCAACCGATTAAATTTTCACATAAACTACATGCTGGAACAAACAAAATTGAATGTCAATATTGTCATACATCAGCAGATAAATCGAAACATTCAAATATACCTTCCATAAGTACTTGTATGAATTGTCATAAAGTAATTAATAAAGGTCCTAAGTATGGCACTTCAGAAATTGCTAAAATATATAAATACGCAGATTTCAATTTAGATACTAAAACTTATGGTAATAATCCTAAACCAGTAGAATGGATTCGTATACATAATTTGCCAGATCATGTTTATTTCAATCACTCACAACACGTAAGTGTTGGAGGTATTGCTTGTCAAACTTGTCATGGACCAATTCAAGAAATGGAGGAAGTTTATCAATATGCTCCATTATCAATGGGTTGGTGTATCAATTGTCACAGAAATACGGAAGTAAATTTTGATGGAAATAAGTACTATACAATCTATCAGAAATATGCTAAAGCTAAAGCTGAGGGCAAAATGAAAGGTGTTACCGTAGAAAATATTGGTGGTACTGAATGTCAAAAATGCCACTATTAATAGTGCATAATTTAAAAAATAAATAGATTCATTTCTCATTATATAATAATATGAAAGAAACAAAATATTGGAAAGGCTTACCTGGTACGGAAGACCAAATAGCAAACCAAACCGACAATAACGAATTCGGGGAAATCACTCCAGAATTAAGTGGAATTACAGAAAGTATTTCAACTACAGCTAATACAGGTAGAAGAGATTTTCTTAAAATGCTTGGGTTTAGTGTAACTGCAGCAACTATAGCTGCTAGTTGTAAAATGCCAGTTAAAAAATCAATTCCTTATGTATTCAAACCAGAAGAAATTATACCAGGAATGGCTAATTACTATTCTTCTGCTTATGTAAACGGAGGAGATTTTGTAAGTGTATTAGTAAAAACTAGAGAAGGTCGTCCTATATTGGCAGAAGGTAACAAGATGTCTACAATCACTCAAGGTGGTATGCATGCACAAGCGGTAGCATCAGTATTAAATTTATATAGCTTAGGTAGATTTCAAAAACCTATGATTGATGGCAAAGCCTCTACTTGGAAAGCAGTTGATACTAAAGTAAGTACTGAGTTAGCCGCAATAAGTGGAGCAGGAGGAAGAATTGTAATTTTAACGGGTACTATTATTAGTCCAACTACTAAAAAAGCAATTGCTGATTTTAAAACAAAATATCCAACGGCAGAGCATATTCAATATGATGCCATTTCATATAGCGGTTTATTAGATGCAAACCAAAAAACATTTGGTTTAAGAGCAATTCCTAATTACCGATTTGATGCAGCATCATTAATATTAAGTTTCGGTGCAGATTTCATGGGTACATGGATTTCTCCAGTTGAATTTGCTGCTGACTATATAAAAAATAGAAAAGTAAGTCCTGAGGTTACTACAATGAGTAGACATATTCAAGTAGAATCGATGACAACATTAACAGGAAGTAATGCAGATAAAAAAATACCAGTTAAACCAAGTGATGAAGTAAATGCAGTTATCAATGTATATAATGCCATTGCTACAAAAGCTGGACAAGCAACTGTTGTAAATTCAGGATTTAGTAATAAAGACTTAGATGCAGTAGCTGAAGAGTTATGGGCAGCTAGAGGAAAATCATTAGTGGTAAGTGGTTCAAACAATACAGATGTACAATGTTTGATAAACGGGATTAATAACATGTTAGGTAACTATGGTACCACTATTTTATGGGATAGACCAAGTTACCAAAAACAAGGGGATGATAAAGCGGTAGCAAGTTTAGTAGCTAATATGGGTAGTGTTAAAGCTATCTTAATGGCAGAATGTAACCCAGTATATAGTTTAGCAGATGGAGCTAAATTTGGAGAAGCATTAGGTAAAACTTTAAGTATTTATTTTGGTGAAAGAAAAAATGAAACTGCTGATAAATCTAAAGTAGTTGCTGCAACTAATCATTATTTAGAAAATTGGGGTGATGCAGAACCAAAAGCGGGAATTATAGCTACACAACAACCAACAATTAGTAGATTATTCGATACTAGATCTTATCAAGAATCATTATTAGTATGGGCAGGAATCAATACACCATACGATGAATATATGAGAGCAAATTGGGATAGTACCATTATGCCAATGCAAACAAAATATAATACTTCATTATTATTATGGGATAATACTATTCATGATGGAGAAATTATATGTAATGCACCAGTGTTAACCATTACACCAAATTTTGCAGATATGGCAGCTTGTGCTACTAGTGCAAAAAATAGTATTGCTTCAAGAGGTGCAATTGAGTTAAAATTATACGAAAAAGTAGGTATTGGAAATGGTTCAAACACAGATAATCCATGGTTGTTAGAATTACCAGATCCATTAACAAAATGTACTTGGGAAAATTACTTAGTTACAGGGGTTTCTGATGAGAAATTTTTCCATAATCCTGATCATAAAGAATTTAAAATAGCTCAAGTTACTGTAGGATCTAAATCATTTAAATTACCAGTATATTGTTTACCTGGTGTTCCAGCAGGTATGTTTGCGGTAGCTTATGGATTTGGTAGAACCGTTTCGGCTAATAAAGAATTCCAATATGGAGTTAATGTATATAATTTATTAAAAGAAAATACATTAAATGTTAAAGTGGAATTAACAAATGAAGTAGCTCCACTCGGATGTACTCAAATCCACCATTTACTTACACATAAAGGTTTAGGAGGTTATAAAACTAGACATATCATTAAAGAAACAACTTTAGATGCATATAAAAAAGATCAGGCTTCTGAAAATGTTATCGGTGAGCATTCTAGAAAAGATTGGATAAAAGAAGAATTAGTTACTCTATATCCAGGTCATACATATCCAGGTCACCATTGGAAAATGGTTATCGATTTAAATTCATGTATTGGTTGCGCAGCTTGTGTTGTAGCGTGTACGGCTGAGAATAACGTTTCTGTTGTAGGTAGAGATCAAGTAATTAGAGCACGTGAAATGCATTGGTTACGTATTGATAAATATTATACAGGAGATCAAAACAATCCTCAAGTAACGTTCCAACCTATGTTATGTCAGCATTGTGATAATGCACCATGTGAAAACGTATGTCCAGTGGCAGCAACAAACCACTCTACAGAAGGTATTAATCAAATGGCATATAACAGATGTATTGGAACAAGATATTGTGCAAACAACTGTCCATACAAAGTAAGAAGATTTAACTGGTATGATTATGCTGATGCAGATTCTTTTGATAAAAAATACTATACAGAGAATTTTGAGAATATTAAAGAGTTAAAAGGTTTGGATACAATAGGTATGCAAGAGCCATTAACTAGAATGTTAATTAACCCAGATGTTACGGTTAGAAGTCGTGGTGTTATTGAAAAATGCAGTATGTGTGCTCAGCGAGTACAAGCTGGTAAATTAGAGGCTAAAAGAGCAGGGGAAGTTTTAAAAGATGGCGCAATAAGAACTGCATGTCAAAATGCATGTCCTACAAACGCTATTCAATTTGGAGATTACAATAATAAAGAAAGTGTTGTTGCTAAATTAGTTGACCACGATGAAAGAATATTCGGGGTAATTGAAGAGATACACACTTTACCAAATGTATTGTATATGACCAAAGTGAGAAATAAACAAAAAATTGATGATTTCTCATTCCCTGAAAACTTGTTATTTAGTTAAAAAAAATTAATAGTAAACATAAAATAGATACATATGAGTACTTACGAATCACCAATTAGGGAAGCGTTAATCAAAGGAGAAGATACTAACTATAGTAAAATTACCGATGATATCGTAAGAAATACAGAAGGAACACCACCAATGGCTTGGATGATAGCATTTGCTTTAGCATCTGCTACAGCATTATTCGGTGTATTTTGTCTTTTTTACACAGTATGGAAAGGAATAGGCGTATGGGGTTTAAATAAAACAGTTGATTGGGCTTGGGATATTACCAACTTCGTTTGGTGGATTGGTATAGGCCATGCAGGAACACTAATTTCTGCCGTGCTTTTATTATTCCGTCAAAAATGGAGAACAGGTATTAATAGAGCAGCTGAAGCGATGACTATTTTCGCCGTAATTTGTGCAGGTTTATTTCCAATATTTCACATGGGAAGAGTTTGGATGGCATTTTTCATATTTCCATATCCTAATACAAGAGGACCATTATGGGTAAATTTTAACTCTCCATTATTATGGGATGTATTTGCAATCTCTACCTATTTTACAGTATCATTATTATTCTGGTATTCTGGTTTAATGCCTGATTTTGCTACCATTAGAGATAGAGCAAAAACTGCAAGAAGAAAAATGATTTATAATATATTAAGTTTTGGATGGGTTGGTACTGCTAAACAATGGCAACGTTTTGAGTCATTGTCATTAGTATTGGCAGGTTTATCTACTCCATTAGTATTATCAGTACATACAATCGTATCATTTGACTTCGCCACTTCAGTAGTTCCAGGATGGCATACAACCATTTTCCCTCCTTATTTCGTAGCAGGTGCGATTTTTTCTGGATTTGCAATGGTTCAAACCTTAATGTTGATTACAAGAAAAATATTTAATTTACAAAATTATATCACAACAGCACATTTAGAATCAATGAATAAGGTTATCGTTTTAACTGGTTCTATTGTTGGGGTTGCATATATTACTGAGTTAGTTATTGCATGGTATTCAGGATATTTATATGAGCAATATGCTTTCTATAATAGAGCTTTAGGTCCTTATAAATGGGCTTATATTTCAATGATGACTTGTAACGTAATATCTCCACAAGTATTTTGGTTTAAAAAAATTAGAAGAAGCGTATTTTATTCTTTCTTATTATCAATATTCGTAAATATAGGTATGTGGTTTGAAAGATTTGTAATCATCGTAACTTCATTACATAGAGATTTTTTACCATCATCTTGGAATTACTTTACTCCAACATGGGTAGATGCAGGTTTATATGTAGGTACGATTGGAATTTTCTTCACTTTATTCTTATTGTTTGCAAGAACGTTCCCGGTAATTGCAATAGCAGAAGTAAAATCTATTTTCAGTTCTTCAGCTGAAACAGCAAAAAGTAAAATGAGCGATCCACAAGATTTTAGTGATGTGCATAGTCATTCACATGATAGTGGACATGGTGCACATGCAGCCGTTCATCATGATAAAAATTTTAACGAACAATAATTATTTAATCTATAGATTATGTCAGTAGCAGCAGTAGAAAATAACAAATTCATAGTAGGTCTATATGACCACGAAGAAAAATTGTTAAAAGCCATCAAACATATCAGATCCAAAGGGATTGAAATACATGATGCACTTTCACCGTTTCCTGTACACGGAATTGATCCAATACTTGGATTAAAAGATACAAGACTACATACAGCCGGTTTCTTTTTTGGATTAACAGGGACTACTACCGCATTGTCTGTAATCACCTTTATATCAAAATTCAACTATCCAATTATCATTGGTGGTAAACCATTTTGGGCATTACCTGCATATATCCCAGTTACTTTTGAGTTAACAGTTTTATTTGCTTCGGTGGGAATGGTTACTACTTATTTAATCAGAAATAAACTTTGGCCAGGTAGAGTACCCCGTATTTTTGATAAAAGAACAACAGATAATTTATTTGCTTTAACATTTGCGATTGATGATAAATCAACAGCAGATATTGATAAAATTAAATCAGTATTAGGTGAGACAGGAGCTTTAGAAATTAATACTAAAGAATTTAAAGATTCAGACGAACCATTAAACTAATATTTCTACACTATAAGATATGAAAAATAAATTTTTAATAAATACGGTAATTGTTATAGGAATTTTAATTCTGATTTTTTTAGTTATTCCTAGAAGCAAAAGGAGTCCAGGTTGGGATTGGATGCCTGATATGAGATATTCAAAAGCATATGAAACCTATCAAAGTGCAGATTTCTTCTATGGAGAAAATGATACTATTACAGCTCGTTTGCCTGTAGCAGGTACTATACCAAGAGGTTATATTCCAAATGATAGTAATATCAAATGTAATGAAAGCTTTCTACGTTCATTTTTATTGAAAAACGAACATAGTGGTTATAATCAAGATTCGGCTTACTACAAAAAACAAGCTGAAATGATTGCTGTATTAAGAAATCCATACAAAGCAGATGATGCTATTTTAGATAGAGGTAAAGAAATTTACAAAGTAAATTGTCAAGTTTGCCATGGAGAAAAAGGCGAAGGTAATGGTTATATCGTAGAACGTGAAGATGGTTCAGATGGACCTTACGGTGCAAGACCACCTGCATATGCAACAAGATTGACACAAATAACAGATGGAAATATATTTTATTCAATAACCTATGGTAAAGGAAGTATGGGAGGATATGCATCAATGGTATCTCCTAGTGATAGATGGAAAGTGATTTGCTATATTAAAGATTTAGCAGGAATTAAAGAAGGAGCTACAGCACCTGCAGCAGCTTCAACAGATTCAACTAAAGTAGCAATGGTAAAATAATTTATAATATACAAGAAAATAGATATATAATGACTACAGAGAATTTTAAATTATCAAGCAGAGCTAAAAATACCTTTATAGGTATGATAGTTCTAGGTATTGTAGGTGTTCTTCTTACATTATGGTTACACCCAGAAAATCAGCATAGTAGACTTTGGACAAATTTATTATTAAATACATATTTCTTTACAGGAATAAGTTTAATAGGTTTATTCTTTGTAGCTGCTCACCAACAAGGTTGGGGTGGATGGGTAACTATGGTTAAAAGAGTACCTGAAGCCATTGCCTCATTTATTGTAATTATGGCTGTTTTTGGACTAATAATAATAGTAGGTGCTGATTTAGATATTCATAATTTATATGCTCATTGGATGGGTCATGATAATGATGCAATTGTAAAAGGGAAAAGTGCTTTACTAAATAAAACTACTTGGACAATTATCAATGTTCTTTTTTATGCACTATGGGTAGGTATTATATTCTGGTATAGAAAAACATCTACAGATGAAGATAAAGCGACAACATTTGGTGCAAATTATGTAAAATTAAGAACTATTGCTGCTCTTTTCTTAGTAGTGTTTGGAGTGTCACAGTCCATTTTTTCTTGGACTATGGTTATGTCAATAGATCCACATTGGTACTCTACATTGTTTGGTTGGTATAACTTTGCAAGTTATGCATGTGCAGGAGTGGCATTTATGATTATAATTATAATCTACTTAAAAAGTAGAGGTTATATGCAAATGGTTAATGAAAGTCATTTACATGACTTAGGAAAATTCCTGTTTGGCTTTTCAGTTTTTTGGACTTATTTATGGTTCTCTCAATTTATGTTACAGTGGTATGCAAACATACCAGAAGACACTATTTTTTGGGTAAAAAGATGGAATGTTAGTTGGTTTAAATTCTGGTTCTATGCAGTATTAGTTATCAACTTTGTAGTTCCATTTTTATTCTTAATAGGTAGAGGTGCTAAAAGAAGAAATGGTAGAATGTTATTAATGGCAACCGTTATTATTTTTGGACATTATATGGATTTTTATACTTTAATTATGTTTGAACCAAATAATGCCAAAACAGAAGAACACGCTACAAAAGAAGAAGAACATCATTCTAAACTAAATTCAAATTCAACTGTTTTATATGCACAAGCAGAGAAAGGGATTAGTGATAGTAAAGTAGAAGATAAAAATGCTTCACATGAGGCATCTACAACAACTACTACTGAAGCTACAACAACATCTGTAAAAACAGAAGAACATGCTACAACAGAAGAACATAAAGAAATGGATAAACATGAAGCAACTAAAGAAGAAAATGGCGTAAAAGAAGGTCATGGAGCTAAAAAAGAACATGAACATGAAGAAGTATTAACTTATTCAGGTTTAGGCTTACCAGAATTAATGATCTTCTTAGGTTTTGTAGGAATGTTTTTACTTACAGTATTTACAACATTAAGTAAATATTCTTTGATCCCTAAAAACGATGCATATTTAAAAGAAAGTATGAATCACCACATTTAGATAATATAATATAACAATATATACATATGGCAACATTATTAGGAATTATAATTCTCATCTGCATCATTCTCGTAGTATTTTACGTAGCAAGAACAGTAGAATTAACAAAAGAAATTCAAGGAGACTTAGATGATACATCTAAAAGAAGTAATATTCAAGGTATATTATTACTTGGTTTTTTAATTGTATTTTTTATTGGAATCGCATGGAGTAGCAAGTTGTTTCTTCCACGTATGATTCCAACACCAGCTTCAACACATGGATTAGAAATACAAAAGCTATTTAATATTACTTTATTCTTTACAGGTATTGTATTTATAATTACTCAAGTAGTATTATTCTGGTTTGCTTTCAGATATAGAGAGAAGAAAGGAGCTAAAGTTTTCCCATTCACCCATAGTAATATGCTTGAAATTATTTGGACGGTTATACCAGCTGCAGTAATGATGATATTAGTAGCTAAAGGGATGATCACTTGGTTAAATATTTTTCCTTCAACTAAAGATATGCCTAAAGATAAATTAGTAATCGAAGTAACTGCACAACAGTTTAAATGGAATTTAAGATATCCAGGTGTAGATGGTAACTTCGGTAATCGTAAAATTGATCAAGAACATGTTGGTATCGCTTCTAAAGATCAGTGGTGGAAAAATGAATTTGGTATTGATTGGGATGATTCTGCAAGTCATGATGATTTTTTTGCAGATACACTATACTTAGTAAAAAACAAACCAGTATTATGTAAACTTGGAGCATTAGATGTATTACATAGTTTCTACTTACCTCATTTCTTTGTTAAAATGGACTGTGTACCCGGAGTTCCTACAACATTCTATTTTACTCCAACACAAACAACTTTAGAAAAAAGAGAAGAGTTATCAAAATTACCAGAATGGCAAAAAATTAACCTAACTACTGGAGCACCTAGATATACAACTTTTATGTATGAATTAGCTTGTGCAGAGTTATGTGGTCGTTCACATTTTGGTATGCAAAAGTACGTAATGGTTGTAGAACAAGCAGAATATGATAAATGGGTATTATGTCATACGCCAGCTTATGCATCTGTAAAAAAAGCGAAAGATGATGCAATGGGAATTAAACCAGTAGAAACTGCAGTAAATGACTCAATGAAAGTAACTAGAACAGATAGTTTAATTACAACAATCAAATAATAATTATAAAATAAATTATATTGGTATTTTCCAATAAAAAATTAAGAATTATACTATGGCAATAGAAGAAGCAAGAAATCTACATGTATCTGATGATCATCATCACGATGCTAGTCACGACGATCATCATCATGAACCTGAAACCTTTTTGACAAAATATATTTTTAGTCAAGATCATAAAATGATTGCCAAGCAATTCCTTTTTACAGGTATGTTTTGGGCAATTGTTGGGGCCTTTTTCTCTGTATTATTTAGAATGCAATTAGGTTGGCCAGATACAAGTTTCCCCTTTTTGGAAGTAATATTAGGCAAGTGGGCTGAAGGGGGCAAAATTAGTTCAGATTTTTACTATGCATTAGTTACCATGCATGGAACTATTTTAGTATTCTTTGTATTAACAGCCGGTTTATCTGGAACATTTAGTAATCTTTTAATTCCTTATCAATTAGGTGCACGAGATATGGCTTCTGGCTTTATTAATATGCTATCATATTGGTTTTTCTTTTTTTCTGGTGTTGTAATGTTTATTTCATTATTCGTTCAAACTGGTCCTGCTTCAGGAGGTTGGACGGCTTATCCACCAATTAATGGAGTAAGAGATATAGCAGTAAATCAGGGTTCTGGTTTAGGGTTAGATTTATGGATACTTAGTATGTCATTATTTATCATCTCAGTTTTATTAGGAGGTCTAAATTATGTTGCTACTATTTTAAACTTACGTACTAAAGGAATGACCATGTGGAGAATGCCATTAACTATTTGGGCATTTTTATTTACAGCTGTATTAGGAATCTTATCATTCCCTGCATTATTAGCTGCAGTTGTATTGATGCAATTTGATAGATTATTTGATACAAGTTTTTATCTATCAGATTTAGTAATTGGAGGAAAATTAATACCTCATCACGGTGGTTCACCAATTTTATTCCAACACTTATTTTGGTTCTTAGGGCACCCAGAAGTATATATCATTATATTACCAGCAATGGGATTGGTAAGTGAGATTATGAGTGTTCACGCTAGAAAAGCGATTTTCGGCTATAGAGCTATGGTAATTTCGATTATGGCTATTACTGTATTAGCATTCTTAGTATGGGCTCACCATATGTTTATCTCAGGAATGAATCCATTTGCAGGCTCTATATTCGTATTATTTACTTTAATCATTGCAGTACCAAGTGCGGTAAAAGTATTTAACTGGATCACTACTTTATGGAGAGGTAATTTAAGGTTAGAGAATCCAGCTATGTTATTTAGTATAGGATTTGTATCAATGTTTATTTCAGGAGGTTTAACAGGTATATTCTTAGGTAACTCAGCTATAGATATTCCTTTACACGATACCTATTTCGTAGTTGCTCACTTCCATATTGTAATGGGTGTAGCTGCATTCTTTGGTATGTTTGCTGGCGTATATCATTGGTTCCCTAAAATGTTTGGTAGACATTTAAATACAACATTAGGATATATACACTTCTATGGTACATTAATAGGTGCTTATGCAATTTTCTTCCCTATGCATTTTATGACAGGTATCCCAAGAAGATATGCTCGTTTTGATAATTTCGAATTCGCAAATAACTTTGCAGATTTAAATAAATTTATCAGTATTGCTGCCATCGTTGTGTTTATTTTGCAATTAATGTTCGTTGTAAATGTAATTTATAGTGCATTTAAAGGTAGAAAAATGAAGTCTTTAAATCCTTATGGTGCAACTACATTAGAATGGACTACTCCAGTTGAACATTTCCATGGAAATTGGCATGGTGAAATACCAGAAGTTCATAGATGGCCATATGATATGGGCGTAAATGGCAGAGAATTTATTCCTCAAGATGAACCCTTAGCTGAAGGCGAAGTTTCGCATTCATAAAAAATAAATATTGATTATTGTGAGAACCATTTCAGTACATATTAGTAACTTAATTTTAGCGAAAGCTAAAGATTATAATATGTTGTTCAAAATTGGATTAACCAATTTTGTTGTGTTCTCTTCTGTAATTGGATATATGGTAGGTGCTGATAAAATTAAATTAATACCTGTGTTGATGATTACTTTAAGTGGTTATTTAATAACAGGTGCGGCAAATGCAATAAATCAAATTATTGAAAAAGATATTGATAAATTAATGGATAGAACAATGAATAGACCATTGCCTACTCAACGTATGTCAATTGTTGAAGCTTCATTAATTGCTGGAATTGCTTCTATTAGTGGTATTTTGATCATCACTCTATATTTTAATACTACAGCAGGATTATTATCAGCATTATCATTAATTAGTTATGCTTTTTTGTATACACCCCTAAAACGTTATAGCAGTATTGCTGTTTTTATAGGTGCAATACCAGGAGCATTACCACCAATTATAGGTTATGTAGCTGCCACTACACACTTAAATCAATTTGCTTTTTTATTATTTTTAATTCAATTTATATGGCAATTTCCTCATTTTTGGGCTATTGCTTGGTTGAAATATGAGGATTATAAAAAAGCAGGCATCATGCTTTTACCAAGTAAAGGAGGAAGAAACAGGAACTCAGCTTTAATGTGTGTAATTTATGTTATTGCATTAATTGTAGCAGGATTTTTACCATTTGTTTTTTCACAAATTGGATTAATAGGTACCTTAATATTAAGTGCTACAGGAATTTTGTTTTTAATTCCTGCAGTTAGATTATACTATACACAAGATGATAAAGATGCAAAAAGATTAATGTTTGCTTCTTTATTGTATTTACCGGTATGTTTATTTGTTGTCTTATTAGATAAAATATAATTAGAATCATGGCTGTAAGTTTAAATAAAAATATGAATCAACCGATGGAGAATGGCTCAGGCATTCATCCTAAGAAGTTCATGATGCTTATTTCTATGGTATCGATGAGTATGCTATTTGTGGCTTTAACAAGTGCTTTATTAGTTAAGAAAGGGGATACTATTAAATGGGTTAACTTTCATTTACCATCTACTTTTTTATTGAGCACACTAGTAGTAATACTAAGCAGTGTAACAATTCAATGGGCATATTCATATTACGTTAAAGGACAAGATCAATATAAAATATTATTATTTGTAACATTAGTATTAAGTATAATTTTTACTGCATTACAATATTATAGTTGGATACAACTTAAAGAATTAGGATTTGCGCTTAGTGGTAATGTTTCTGGAGACTTTGTTTATTTGATTACCGGTTTTCATTTAGCTCATTTATTTGGAGGTATGGTTGCTTTATTTATTACTTGGATTAAGCATTTGAAAAAGTTAAGTCCAATTGATGAACTAAAACGTATTGCAGATATTAATAAAAAAATAAATTTAGAAGTATTAATTATATTCTGGCATTTCTTAGGAGCGCTATGGATTTACTTATATGCTTTTTTATATATAGTATATAATACATAAAAAATAAAATTAAAATTATGGCAACAGCTACAGCACATAACGATGAATCAACTACACTTTGGAATGGTGGTGGGTCACCATTTAAAGTAAGTTATGGCAAAATTATGATTTGGTATTTTTTAATCAATGATACCTTTACATTTGCCTCGTTTCTTTTAGCATATGGAGCAATTAGATATACAAACTTAGACATTTGGCCTAAATCTAGTGAAGTATTTAGTTCAGTTCCTATTCCATTTGCCGGAATAGATAAATTAGAACATTTACCATTAGTATTTGTATCTATTATGACTTTTATTTTGATTTTTTCTTCATGGACGATGGTTCGTGCAGTTCAAGAAGGTCATCAAATGAATAAATATGGCGTTATCAAATGGTTAATTCCAACTATTATGGGCGGATTAGCATTCTTAAGTTGCCAGTATTTAGAGTGGTCTCACTTAATTGAAGAAGGAATGTCTTTAACTTATTGCCCATTTGGTAAATTAGGGAATGGAGATCCGGTAAGTTTTGGTGCATTATTCTTTTTAATTACTGGATTTCATGGATTACACGTTTTATTTGGTGTAATTCTAAATTCATGGTTATGTTATGAAACGGCTAATGGTACATTCCAAAAAAGAGGTCATTATGAAATGGTAGAAAAAATTGGTTTATTTTGGCACTTTGTAGATTTAGTTTGGGTATATGTATTCTTATGTTTTTATCTTTTATAAATATAAGTATCAAGAATTACTCTTCAAAAAATAATATTAAAAACTCTAAAATATAAATATAATGTCATCACACGAAGAACATGGACACATTTTACCAGAAGCTGAATATAAAGCAGGTGTAAAAGATGTAGGAAAATGGATTATTATTTTGGGTGTTGTTACAGTAGTAGAGGTACTATTTGCAATAGCATGGATGGAATGGTTTAAATTACCCAAAAGACCTTTAAATATAATACTTATTTTCATGAGTTTGTTTAAAGCAGTATCTATTATGGCGGTATTCATGCACGTAAAACATGAGAAAAAAGGATTTATCTTAACAATAGCAATTCCATTTTTATTCTTAATTTGGGCAATCATAGCATTTTTATGGGAAGGAAATTGTTGGAGACATTATCAAGAATTAATTAATTACTTCTAATAATATAAAAACTTAAAATGCCCCGAACAACGGGGCATTTTTATTTGTTTAATTTATACTTTCGTTTCATATAGAATCTTTAATATTGCACATGAAAAAAAATAATGCTATTCTTTCAATTGTTGGTATCGCAATAGCGATTATGCTTCCTTTAAGTGCCGTAATGGTTTTTAAATACAAAGAGAAAAGTAGAGTTACGGTTAAATTTCCTAAATATTATTTTCCTATTGGTTTAGATACTGTAAAAGACGATGATGGCAAAACTAGAGTTGATACTCTGTATAGAACTATTAAGCCATATTCAGCTACTACACAAAATGGTCAAATATTTTCTAGTGAAAGCTTAAAAGGTAAATTATATGTAGCAGAATTTTTCTTCGCTTCATGCCCAGGGATATGTCCAAAAATGAATGATAATATGATGAAAGTTCAAAAAGAATTCTTGAACGATGATGTGGTGAAAATAATATCATTTACTATTGATCCCGAAAGAGACTCCATTAGTGCATTAAAAAAATACGCAGCAGAGAAAGGCGCTATACCAGGTAAATGGACTTTCTTAAGAACGAATACACAACAAGAAGTTTTTGATCTAGGAAGAAATGAGTTTGGTCTAACCACTCAAAATGGAGATGGTGGTCCAGGTGATTTTGAACATAGTGATAAATTTGTTTTAGTTGATGGCAATGGTCATATCAGAGGATACTATAATGGTACAGATTCAGCCTCGATTAACAATTTAATGGGCGATATTATTCTTATCATTAGCAATAAAAACAATAGATAGCTTACCTTTTTCAATTTATAAGCGGTAATACAATTAGTGGTGTGATTATTATTTTCGCACTATTATGTTGGATCAAAATAAACTCTATTACCAAATTGCACTTAGCTTTATACCTAATGTAGGCGATATAATTGCTAAATCATTATTAAGTTATTGCGGTAGTGCAGAAAAAATATTCTCTACACCCAAATCTAAATTGCTTAAAATCCCTGATATTGGTGAGAAAACAGCAAATGATATTCTCAATAAGACTTTTTTTAATCGAGTAGATTTGGAAATAGAGTTTATCAATAAATACCAAATCCAAACTTTATTTTTTACTGATGCATTCTATCCACAACGACTAAAAGAATGCATAGATAGTCCTATATTATTATACTATAAAGGAAATGCGGATCTAAATCAAGAGAAAATAATTAGCATCGTAGGTACTAGAAATGCAACCGACTACGGTAAAGGTTTTATTAAAAAATTATGTGAAGATTTAACACATGAAAATATTTTAATTTTAAGTGGCTTAGCCTATGGTATCGATACCTATGCACATCGATTTGCTTTAGAAAATAATATTCAAAATATAGGAGTGCTTGGTCATGGTATGCAAACTATTTATCCAGCACAAAATAAAGCTTTAGCCAAACAAATGCTCTCTCATGGAGGCTTATTAACTGAATTTGCCTCACAACATACTTTATTGCCTTCAAATTTTCCTCGTAGAAACAGAATTGTTGCGGGTATGTGTGATGCGATTATTGTAGTAGAATCTGCTATGAAAGGTGGGGCATTGATTACAGCTAATATTGCTAACTCCTATAATAAAGATGTAATGGCATTACCTGGAAATTATAATTCAAAATTTTCAATGGGATGTAATTTTTTATTGAAAACACATAAAGCAACTATTATAGAAAATGCAACAGATTTACTAAAACTAATGGCTTGGTCAACCCCTAAAAAAAAGCCAATGGCACAAAAAGAGCTTTTTTTAGAATTAAATAAATTAGAATTTAAAATTGTATCTCAATTGAAAGAATTTGAAATTATTGATATAGATTATTTTATAAAGCTTCAATTAGCTACCCCAGGGGAATTAGCCACTTGTTTACTAGAGTTAGAATTTAAAGGGATTGTTTTTTCCTTACCAGGTAAAAGATATAAGTTAGCTTAAAATATTATATTGTTGAATAAAATAGTATAAGATTTTTATTTAGTATTTTTATAGCATTATTTGATAAATCGAACTATGGCTAAAAAATCATATAAAAAAAATAATCCTTCTGTAATTGAAAACGAAAATACAGTAGAAGATCACACCATAAATAAAACTTCATTTTATTATAAGTATAAAGTTCATTTAATTTTATTTGTATTCTCGTGTTTGTTGTATGCAAATACCTTACAAAATCAATATGCTTCAGATGACACTTTAGTAATTACCTCTAATAAATTTACTCAAAATGGAATAACTGGATTAAAAGATATATTTACGAATGACGCATTTGTAGGTTTTTTCGGAGAAAGAGGAAAAACATTGGTAGCAGGTGGTAGATATCGACCATTAAGTTTAGCAACATTTGCTTTTGAAATTTCTTTGTTTGGGAAAAATAAACCACATATTAGTCATGCAATAAATGCACTGCTTTATGGTATAACGATTGTGATTATATATTTATTATTAATCGAATTATTTGATTCGAAAATAATAGAAGAAAAATGGTGGCTTAGTATTCCATTCTTAATTGCTTTACTTTATGCTGCACATCCAATACATACCGAAGCGGTTGCAAATATTAAAGGCAGAGACGAGATTATGGGTATGATGTTTAGTATGGCTTCAGTTTATTTAGCCATAAATTTTATTCGAAAAAATAACATCATTTATTTATATAGTTTTTCTGCTTTTTTGTTCCTTGCATATTTATCAAAAGAAAATGCAATTACAATCATCGCTGTAGTTTTTCTTACCTATTATGTTTTTACAAATGCCAAAAGCAAACAATATTTTCAAACTGCAATTGCATATGCATTGCCAACTGTAATATTTCTTTTACTAAGAAGTAAATTCACCTCTTCAAGCTTATCTAAGTTTACCAAAGAATTGATGAATGATCCTTTTTTATTAAGCACGCCCGTACAAAAAATAGGAACACTATTCTATACTTTTATAATGTATTTGAAATTACAGATTATTCCTTACCCACTTACTCATGATTATTACCCATATCAAATTCCAAAAGTTTCTTTTGATAATATTGTAGTAATAATTTCTGTGATCGTAAATGTTGCATTATTTTCGTATGCATTATATGCGGTATACACTAAGAAAAATAAAATAGCATTTGGCTTACTGTTTTATTTTATCACATTCTCTGTGGTATCTCAAGTGTTTTTTACTGTTGGAACAACCATGAACGAACGATTTGTGTTTATGCCTTCTCTTGGAATTGTCATCGCATTTATACTGCTTCTTCATCAAGTAGCAACTAAATATAATAAGCAATTGATGTATATAGTTTTTGGGATTGTTTTAATCTATTCAACAATTACAATTGCTCGAAATCCAGTATGGAAAAATGATGCAACACTTTTTTTACACGATATTGAAATTTCAAAAAATAGTGCAAAATTAAATTTAGCAGTTGGTGGGGTATTGATCGATAGTGCTAATACAAAAACAGATACATTATTGAAAAAACAAATGTTAACTAGTGCTATAGAACATCTTCAAAAAGCTATTGAAATATATGGCGATTCAACAGTATTAGTAGATAATGAAGAAATACATATTGGATATGCTAATGCATATAATCTATTAGGTAATGCATATTATTTTTTAAATGCAGATTTAGTGAATGCTGAAAAAGCTTATAAAATGGCCGATTATTATAATCCTGGACATTTTGATTCATATCAAAACTTAGTAACTATTTTTTATAATGAACATAAATTTGCAGAATCTATCCCTTTATTAAAAACGCTAATTTACACTGAGCCATCAAATGCTTCTTTTCATTTTAAATTAGGTGACGCATATAAAAACACTAATAATTTCGATAGTGCCATATTGTTTTATAATAAATCTATTGAATTAGATCCTAAAACGTATGATATACTAGCAAGTTACCAAATTGGGTTATGTTATGCTAGATTTAAAAACGATATACCTAATGGTATTCCTTATCTGATTAGAGCTTGTCAATTAGACCCCAATAATATAAATTGTAATGAAGATTTAGGTGTTGCTTATGCAATGAGTGGTAAACCAACAGAAGCAATAACTTATTTGAAAAATTGTTTGAAAATTCAACCTGGTTATCAAAATGCAATATTAAATATTTCCATAGCCTATCAAGCAAGAGGTATGGTTGATTCTGCTAATTACTATAAATCGCTACTTGTAAAATAGTTTTTTATTTGTATATTTAATATAATTTAGTTCACCAACTTCAATATAAATTCATGAAACATTTTTACTTGTTTATTACTAGTATAACCATTTTATTATTTGGTTTTCAATTTGAATCAAAAGCAGTTACATGTAGCACGGATACGTTACACTATGCATTAAATAAATCTTCTGCTTTTAGAGCAATAACTTTAGGTGCAAGTTCAGCAACTTCTGTAGCTCAATATTATAGAGCACCTCAGCCTATATCAGTAAGTGGATTTGAGTTTTATGCATATGCTTCGGGAACTCCAACAATCACCCTTACATGTGAAATATATTTAGCAGCTGCCGATTCTTCACCTTCAGGTGCACCTTTAAGATCATCAACTATTACTATCGATTCGTCTACTTCAGCTATATATAATACGGTACTATTTACTACCCCTGTTACTGTTTCAAGTAACTATGTTTTAGTAGTTACAAATCCATCAACAACACTTAATGCAGCAATAGTATGTAATGATTATATTGCCGGTGACGGATTTGGTGAATATTTTGCACTTGGTAGAATATTAGGTACTTGGTTGCGTGGAGATGATATCGTAGTAGGCACCACTCCTTTTAATGCAGATTGGATTATTGAACCTTTTGTAGTATATAGTAATACAGATTCTATTTATACTTTCACAACTACTGTATGTGCTGGTTCACCAATTACTTTAAATGGTTTTACTTCTGCAATCGTTACTGATGATATGTATAATGTGAATCAATTTATTGGGGCTACTGCAACGAATACATTTGGTTGGACTTTTGGAGATACTACAATTACTCCTACTAATTTACAAACGGTTTCACATACGTACTATACTCCAGGAACATATACTGTTACACTGTATGATACTATAAGAAGATGGCGTGCTGCAAAATGTATCGGTTCAACAACTATAACTATTACTGTATTACCTAGTGTTTTAACTTCTTCCTATACAAATTCATCTGGGGCATTGAATGTTTCGTTCACGAATACTTCAACTACTGGAGTAAATTATTTTTGGCGATTTGGTGATGGCGGTACATCTACAAGTATTAATCCATCACATGCTTATTCATTACCTGGAAGATATCAAGTTTGTTTGCTCTCCTATAATGCTTGCGATTCCACTACATGGTGCGATTCAATAACGGTTACTTGTCCACCTCCTCCAGTTCCAGGTCTTATCACAGGTCCTACAACTTATTGCCCTAGTGACGTAGATACTTTTTCAATTGCTCCAGTAAGTGGTGCTACATCCTATACTTGGTATGGTACTGGATGGACAGGATCTAGTTCTACTACAACAGTTATTCTTACTGCGGGTGCTACAGCAGGAAATGTATATGTAACAGCAAATAGTATTTGTGGTGCTAGCGCACCTGATTCCTTAGTAATCAGTTTTGGCTTGCCTCCAGCTGCTCCAGGGATTATTAGTGGACCATCCACTTATTGTCCAGGTGATATTGATACATTCACTATTGCATCTGTTGCAAGAGCAAACTCCTATACATGGTCATTCACTAATTGGACAGGCTCAAGCACAACCAATTCTATCATACTTACAGCAGGAGTTTCTGCATCTAATATTTCTGTTACAGCTAATAATACTTGCGGCTCAAGTACAGCAACGATAAAAACAATTTCTATAGGTAGTGCTCCTCCAATACCAGGCACTATTTCAGGCTCTTCTACTTATTGTGATAGTCTAGTTTACACGTATAGTGTTAGTCCAGTTGTAGGTGCCACTTCATATGTATGGAGCTGCCCAGGTTGGATAGGTACTAGTAGCTCTAATTCAATTTCTTTAACTGCTACTTTAGCTTCAGGGACTATAAGTGTGAGAAGTGTTAATGCATGTGGTACTAGCGCACCATCAACATTAAGTGTTAGCCCTAGTGCAGGTCCACCAACTCCAGGAATTATCAGTGGGTCGGGTACAGTTGTATGTCCAGGTGCTACCGTTAATTTAAGTGTTGCACCAGTTGTAGGTGCTACTTCGTATATATGGACATTACCAAGTGGATGGACTGGTTCATCTACAACAAATAATATTAGTATTACTATAGGTACAGCAGGAGGAACAGTGAGTGTTGCAGCACAAAATACATGCGGAACAAGTGCAACGTCTACATTTACATATTCTATTGGTAGTATTCCTGATACTGCAGTTTCTATTACTGGAACTACAACACTTTGCTCAAATATAAATGCAACATATTATGTAGCTCCAGTTGCAGGTGCTACTTCTTATAATTGGATTTTACCAGGCGGATGGATAGGTACATCAACTACAAATACAATAAGCGTAACTACAGGTACAAGTAGTGGAATAATATCTGTTACTGCAGTAAATACTTGTGGTAGTAGTGCGCCAATAAGTACTTTTGTTACCATTACAAGTTTAAGTGCATCGATTAGTATAACTCCACAAACCAGTATTTCCGCTAATGGTACTATATCTATCAGTACTCCAACTGGTGGAGTAGGTCCATATCAATATGCATTAGATGCTGGACCATTTCAACCAGGTAGTTTCTTTAATAGCGTTGAATCAGACACACATCGAGTAATAATAAAAGACTTAAATGGTTGTACGCAAATTATTGTTGTTTTTGTTCCAAGTACAGTGGGTATAATTACAACTGAAAATATTGAAGCTATAGAACTCTATCCAAATCCTGTTTCTACAACTTTACATTTACATTTAAATTTAGAATCTAAATCCAATTTAGAAATTGTTTTAAGTGATATGATGGGAAATGTTATATGGACTAAACAACTTGCTCAAATAAATGTTTTAGAAGAGAAAATAGACGTTTCATCAATTACTAAAGGAAATTATATTTTGAAATTAGTAAACGAAAATATAATAATAAGTAGGCGAGTAATAGTTCAATAATATTGAACAATAGTAAATAGAATTGTAGGGATTATGAAATTAAATAAAAAAGAACGTATCGCTTTTATTATAGCAGAACTAGATCGATTATATCCAGAGACGCCAATTCCTTTAGAACATTCAGATCCTTATACATTACTTATTGCAGTATTAATGTCGGCTCAAAGTACCGACGTAAGTGTAAATAAAGTAACACCAGCTCTATTTAAAAAAGCAGCAACTGCAAAACAGATGGCTATGCTTACTGAAGCCGATATTTTACCAATTATTAAAACGGTAGGATTAGCTCCTAGTAAAGCAAAAAATATCATTGCATTGTCTAAAATATTAGAGGAGAAATTTAATGGAGAAGTACCTCAAAGTTTTGAAGAATTAGAATCATTACCTGGAGTAGGACATAAAACAGCATCTGTAGTAATGAGCCAAGCTTTTGGAGTTCCAGCTTTTCCTGTAGACACGCATATACATCGATTAATGCAACGCTGGAAATTAAGTAATGGTAAAAATGTAGAACAAACGGAAGAAGATGCTAAAAGATTGTTTCCAATGGCAATATGGAATAAGCTACATTTGCAAATAATATTTTTTGGTCGTGAATATTGCAGTGCAAGATCACATATCGTCGAAAATTGTCCCATTTGTTCAAAAATCTAAGTCTAATGTATTACAAAAAAATTACGTTTATCATTTTTATTCTAGCAAGTTTTAGTTCTTTAACACTTTCAGCCAAATTAGAAACTAAAGAATATTATATTCCTTCAGATGATGTTACTATTTACTGTAAAGAATATGGAAGTGGCACGCCACTATTTTTATTACATGGTGCAATGGTTACTATGAGCGATTGGGAAAATCAAATTCCCGCTTTGTCAACTAAATTTAGAGTAATTTGTATAGATAGTAGGGGACATGGTAAATCATCATTTACTGATAAAGAGATTACTTATCATATGATGGCAGAAGATATGATAAATATTATGAATTACTTGAAAATTGATAGTGCTAATTATGTTGGATTTGGCGATGGAGGCAACATTGTTATTCAGTTAGCTATGGAACATCCTGAAAAGATTATTAAAATGGCTGTAATTAATTCAAATTTAAAACCAACACCAGATGCAGTTTATCCTTATTTTCTACAGAAAGTAAAAGATTGGGATATTAGTAAAATGACACAAGTAGTGAAGGATAGATTTGTGGGTAATCCTAATCCCGATTTATTAGAAGCTTTTGTGGTTCGTATGCAATACATGTTGTTGCATGAACCTAATTATGAAGTGAGCGATTTGAAAAATATAACAATTCCTACTTTAGTTATGGCAAGTGATTATGGTTTAGTTACAGTAAAACATGCATTATCCATGTTCGAAAATTTAGTAAATTCTTTTTTATGTATTATTCCAGGTGCCAAGCATTATTGTATTAAAGAGCAACCAAAATTAGTAAATGAAACATTATTAAACTTTTTTACTAAACCTTTTGAAAGGGTTGAACGATATTAAATATAAATAAATATTTTTTGGTATATCATTTGATTTCATAGGAAACTAAAATCCTAAATTATGGAAAAGAAGATTTGTTTATTTGCATTATTGCTTTTATATATTCATATCGCGCAGGCTCAAAAAGCTACAGCACCTTCAACTATTGCTGTAGATTCTGCAAAATTTGGCGGACAATTACCTACCGTTACTTATTATGAAAATGATTTGAAACAATATAAATACGAAATGCTTCGAATTCGTATCAAAAGACTTTATCCTTATATAGAAATTGCGAAAAAATTAATGATCGAAATGAATGCACAAGGGACTAAAAAAGGTGCAAAGGTTTATGTACGTGAAAATGAAAAAGAATTAACAAATAAGTTTGAAGACGAATTAAAAAATTTAACTATTACTGATGGTCAATTACTAGTTAAATTAATCAATCGTGAAACAGGGAATAGTTGCTATGACTTAATTAAAAAATTAAAAGGATCATTTAATGCTTTTACATATCAAACTATTGGTGCAAGATATGGTTATGATTTAAAAGAACCTTATGTAAAATCAGAAAATATGGAAATGGAACAAGCTATTAAAGACTTAAAAGATGGTGGTTATTTGCCTTTACTTAGCAATTAAAAACCATATAGCTTACAATCTTTGGTGAATTCATTAGAGTCGAATTTTGCATCGTAAACAACATTTGTAAATTCATATTTCTCAAACATACCTTGTTCATCTTGCATTTCAATTCCTATTGGGTGATTTGTTAATTTATCTACATATATGATTGCCTTTTTTGCAAAAGAACTTGGAATTTCAATCGTTTTACCTTCTATACTAGGTTCGTAAGATCCAAGCTTATTATGATATACTATTAAATATTCAGATACTTTTTTAGCATTCGCTATAGAATAGAGTGTTTCTCCAGCTTTTACAGTGTACTTTTCATATTTAAAGTTAGCATCCTCCATGGTAATACGATAACATTTTCTTCCTGAAAAAGTAATTTCTGACTCAACTTTTGCAAATTTATTAAATGCATCATTTCCCATTTTTGTATTTACAAATTTAAGTAAGTCTACAGAATATTTAAATCCAGATTCATAAACAGTATGATGCTGATCTTTACGCATTATTTTGCCAAAAGGACTTAAGTTTAAATTAGGTATTAATTTTCCTGCATTAACAACGCAAGTATTTCCATATTTTGATTTATTGAAAAGTATTTCTGTGCCCTCGTTAGGACTAGCTAATATTTTCATATAAATATTAAAATTGGGCATTTGAATTCTATTAAAAGATTTTCCATTATGATAGCCTTTTCCTGACATTAAACGCTCACTAGTAACCATTGTATATTCATAATTCATGGTTTTACTTGTCGCATCACTCATTAATTTAATTAATGAGGAAGCAGTCATTTGAGCTTCAACTACCGTACTTAATACAAAAAGAAATAAAGTAAATAAACTTACTTTTTTAAAGAAATAATACATGTTATTATAAGAGGTTATAGTTTAATAATTAATGCCAATTTTTTTATAGATAAAATGAAGTAACCACGCTGGCCCAATTAGTAAAAATTGAATGTCTTTCAAAAATGAAGGTTTTTTTCCTTCAATTTTATGACCATAAAATTGCCCAATCCAGGCAAGAAAAAAGATGAGAAAAGAACATAAAAACATACTCCAGTTATTTTGTTCTAAATAAGAAAATAAATAAAAATTTCCAATGATTAAAAAGGAGCCAATTAATAGAAATCCTAAAAAAAGTGGAATAGAAAGTCGCACATAATATACCATTGCTAATAATATTAAAACGGATCCAATATTTACCCAACCACCTATAATATTTCTAGGAAATGGGATGCTCCATAGTAACCCAACTAAGCTAAACATAATTAATGGGATACATATCCAATGTATAGTCTTATTTGTACTATTTTGATGGCTTTCGCCATATTCTGTAAGTAACTTATCAATCGTTCTCATTTTATATCTAAGAGTGTTATCAATCCTTAAAGGTAGTCATTTTATGTAAAAATAAAAAGACCACTATTGCTAGTGGTCTTTTTAGTATAATTGAATTGTAAGATTTTTATTCTTTTACAAATTTCTTAGTAATAGAAGATTTACCATTCTGTAATCTAATAAAATAAGTACCAGGATTTAAATTAGCTGCATCAATTTCAATAGTATTTGAACCGCTAACTCCATTGTATGTAGAAGTTTTAACAGTTTGACCACTTATTGAAGTAATGGTATAAACTATATCATTATTGTTATCTGAATCAAAAGTAACAATCATTGAATTTTTTACTGGATTTGGTGCAATGTTTAAATTGCTATAATCTGTAATAATATCATTTACACTTGTGTTGTCAGTTCCTTTGCAAGTTGCAGTTAAATTAGCAGTAGAAGCAATAGAAGTATCTAATGTAGCACAAGTGCCAGATCCTTTTACACGTACCCAATATCTAAAATCTAAAGGTGGAGTATTTAATGTTCCTAAAAAATCTAATGACGCAGATACTCCTTCAAAACCAGGTATATCTGGTGTGCCATAGATTTTTGCATAGATTTTAATAGGATATTGTCCATCTGGATCAGAAGAAATACCATGTATTCTAATACAACCAGCTTCACCAGTTAATAATCTTCTATTGTTTGGGTATACAGAATATTTTAAACCACAAGGTATATTTGTTACTGAATCAATAAAAACTGAATCTACTGTAAATGCTCCACCAGGACCAGCTGTAGAGAAGTTTTTAACTGTAATGACTAATTCTCCATCAGTTCCTTGTGTGAAACAATTTGCTGTATAAGTGTTTGGATATACTCCAGGGCTTGTTACTGTAAAATCAGGCACACAATCTTGTGCCATTGAAATAAGTGCAAATGAAGTTAGCACATATAATGTAAAAATAATTTTTTTCATATCTTTTTGAATTTAGTTTATTTAAAATAATAGCCTTCTTGTATACTACAAGAAGGCTATTAAATGTTTTATAATAGTATTAATGAGATATTACAATTTTTTTAGTTAATACAGCTCCATCTCTTTTAATGTTTAAGAAATAGATACCATTTGACATGTTAGAAACATCTACTGAAAGGATATTTTCTCCTCTGTTTGCTTGAACAGTATTTGAATAAACTGTAGCACCAACCATATTAGTGATACTATAATTATATTCATTAGTATTATCAGAATTAAAGCTGATGTTTAAATCATTAGTAGCAGGAATTGGATTAATATTTAAATCTAATAACTCTGTAGTCAATGTAGGAATTACTGTTGCATCAGGAGTAACAAATCTACAAGAAGATGTTAAACTAGCAGCAGTTGAAGGACTTGGCATAGTATCTAAAGCAGCACAAGGACCAGTACCCGCAACTCTTACGAATACGTTGAATGCTTGACCAATTGTAGGAATAGTAGTAGCATCAATATAATCTGCATTGATTAAGCTAGTTCTTAAAGTAACATAGATTTTTAAACGATATTGTCCGATAGGATCAGAAGTAGTTCCAGTAATTTGCATACATCCTCTTTCACCACCTACAAAAGTTCTGTCTAATTTATTAAAAGAGTATTTTAACCCACAAGGTAGATTTCTAATACTATCTACTCTAACAGAAGTAATAGTGATACCTGCAGCTGAAGAAGGCACATAAATTTTAATGGTTTGGTCGTAAGCAGCACCTTGAACCACACAAGGAATGTCAGCAGATCCTGGTGATAAACCTGCGATTGAATCTGTTAAATCTGGAACACATTGTGCAAATGATGTAACTCCTATCATAGAAGCAATCAGAAATGTAAATAGTTTTTTCATTTTTTTGATTTATTTAGTTTGATGATAAATTCTGTATGCTAAATTAATCATTATATAGTTAAATACAATAAAAACTTATTAAAAAGTGTCTGTTGATATTTTACAATTTAATCTATGTTTTGTATATAATTGAATAATATTAGAGCTTTAGATTTGCCAATATCAAGAGTTAATTCTTCTAAACTCACTAGCTTTAACTGACTAATACTTTTATACTTAACCAATAGATTTTTTTTAATATCGACACCAATTCCTTTTACAGCATCTAATTCTGATTTTAAAGCACTTTTACTTCTAAGTTTTCTATGAAAAGTAATTCCAAATCGATGTGCTTCATCTCTTAATTTTTGAATAAGTTTTAAAGACTCTGATTTTTTATCAATATATAAGGGCAAATTATCTTCAGGATAATATAATTCTTCTAGTCTTTTGGCAATACCTACAACTGCCATTTTCCCTTTTAGACCAAGTTTTTCAATGCTTTTCATCGCCGCTGATAATTGTCCCTTTCCGCCATCTATTACTACTAGTTGAGGCAGTGATGCGCCTTCTTCTAATAACCTTTTATATCTTCTGTAAACAGCTTCTTCCATAGTTGCAAAATCATTTGGCCCTACAACTGTTTGTACTTTAAAATGACGATAATCTTTTTTTGATGGACGAGCATTCTTAAATACTACACACGCTGAAACAGGATTAGTCCCCTGAATATTTGAATTATCAAAACATTCAATATGTATTGGCAATTCTTTTAAACGAAGATCTACTTGGGTTTTTGTGAGAATACGCTGAGCTGGAGTCTCTGTTTTTCTTTTAAGAAGCATTGTTAATCTCTCTTTTAATGCATATTGGGCATTCCTATAAGATAGGTCAATTAACTTTTTTTTGTCGCCTACTAAGGGAACTGTAATTTTTATATCTGGATTCCATTCTTCATCTATAGGAATATTGAGTAGTAACTCACTAAATTCAGTTGATGATTCAAAAGCAATTTCATCTATTACAGACTGAAGTATTTCTTCATTCGTTTCATCATTCTTCTTTTTTATATGAAAAGTTCTTGTGGCAATGATTGTCCCATTACTTAACTTCATATAATTCACTATATAAATTTCATCTTGATGAGCTAATGTGAAAATATCTATATTATCTAATTTTGGATTTACAATTGTTGATTTTGCTTTGTATGAATTTAAGTAATTAAGTTTCTCTTTTATATGAGCAGCTTTTTCAAATTCAAATTGTGTTGCATATTCTTGCATTTTAGAAGTGAGTTCTTCTATAACCCAATTGATATTTCCTTTTAAAATATGGCGAATCAATTTGATTGAATCATTATAATCTTCTTGTGCTTGCAAGCCCGCACATGGACCTAAACAATTCCCTATATGATATTCTAAACAAACTTTAAATTTTCCTGCAAGTATATTTTTTTCAGATAATTGTAAGGTGCAATTTCTTAATGGAAATGCTTTTGTAAAAACATCTAATATAATTCTTACACTAAATGATGAAGTATATGGTCCAAAATATTCTGAGCCATCTCTAACTATATTTCTAGTGATAAATACACGAGGAAAATTTTCATTTTTAATACATACAAAAGGATATGTTTTATCGTCTTTTAATTGAACATTGTATTTCGGTTGATATTCTTTAATAAGTGAATTTTCTAACAATAACGCATCTTCTTCAGTGCTTACAAGCGTATATTCAATCGTATTAATTTTAGCTACAAGCATCTTAATCCGCGCACCTTCATATCTTTTATTGGTAAAATAAGAGGCAATTCGTTTGCGTAAATTTTTTGCTTTTCCAACATAGAGCAATTTATTACTTTCGTCATAGTATCTGTAAACACCAGCTTCCTCAGGTATTGAATGTCGTATGGTATCAAAAAAATCATAAGTCATAAGGCAGCAAAAAATTATATTTTCGATTCAAATGATTTCATTATTTCAACAAATAATTGTACATCTTGTAGTGGCATAGCATTATAGATAGAAGCTCTAAAACCACCTACTGTTCTATATCCATCAATACTTACAATATTATTCTTCTTGCAAAAATCTTTAAAAGCGATTTCTATTTCTTTGTTTTTAGCAACAAAGGTTACATTCATTAATGATCTATCTTCTGGTTTTGCAACAGTACAATCAAATAAACTATTGCGTTCAATTTCTGCATAAAGTAATTGAGCTTTCATCTGATTAATTTTTTCTATCTCTTGAACTCCACCTATACTTTTAAGCCATTTCAAATTCAAGTTGCATGTATAAATGGCAAATACAGGAGGGGTGTTAAATGACGACTCATGCAACAGATGAGTATTATAATTGAGCATAGTTGGAATTAATTTGTTTTGCTTTTCTAGTAAACTCTTTTTGATAATAACCATGCAAACACCAGCAATACCAATATTCTTTTGCGCGCCTGCATAGATTAAGTCAAATTGATGCACATTTATTTTTTTGCTAAATAGATCTGAAGACATATCCACTATAATAGGGCAATTGAAAGATGGATATGATTTCCATTGCGTACCATATATAGTATTATTAGAGGTAAAATGTACATAGGCACTATTATCAAGAGTATAGGCCTGTTGTAAGGAAGGTAAATAGTTGTAGTTTGAATCAGCGCTAGAACAAAGAGCATCAGCATTACCTAGCAATTGAGCTTCATGAAAGGCATTAGAGGCCCATTGACCTGTAAGAGTGTAATAAGCTTTTGTAGAAGTAGATAAAAAATTCATAGGGATCATACAGAATTGCATACTTGCACCACCATGTAAGAATAATACATCATACTCATCGGAAATAGCTAGTAATTCCTTTACCAGTAATTTTGTTTCTTGAATCATAGATACAATAGAAGAGGAGCGATGAGATAGCTCTAATATAGATTGGTCTGTATGATCAAAGTTTTGAATAGCTTCAATAGCTTTATTATAAACAGTAGGGGGAAGTACGGCTGGTCCAGAGCAAAAGTTAATTTTATGCATTGTATTAAGAGTATGTGAAAGATTAAACTTCAAGAATTAAAGGTAAAATAGTTCTTAATAATATTAATTAAAAAAAACATTCTATATATAAGTGCTATAAACATTGATCTTTTAAATAATTATTAATATTTTTTGAAAATATATTTGTTTTTATAAATAAAGTAATTACCTTTGCACTCCCAAAAACAATGGGGATGTTCTTTAAAGCAGTGGTAAAAATTTAGTTTCTAAGTCTAAGCTTCAATGCTGGGGCGGTTTAAAAAAGAAAGTTTTATAAAAAATATTTTTTTTAAAAATAAATTTGGAAATTAAAAAATAGTTTTTACCTTTGCATCCCGTTTTAAATAGAAATATTGAAAAATTGGAATAGAATAAGTTCTTTGAAAATATTGGAAGTAGAGTAAGGTAAACGATACGAAATAATAAACAAGCTTAACATTAATTTCTTTTAAATAATTTAAAGGAATCAAATTTTTCTTACTATGGAGAGTTTGATCCTGGCTCAGGATTAACGCTAGCGGGAGGCCTAATACATGCAAGTCGAGGGGCAGCACGAGTAGCAATACTTGGTGGCGACCGGCGCACGGGTGAGTAACGCGTACGCAATCTACCTATAACTGGTGAATAGCCCGGGGAAACTCGGATTAATACACCATAATATATAGAGTTCGCATGAACTTTATATTAAAGCTCCGGCGGTTATAGATGAGCGTGCGTCTGATTAGCTAGTTGGTGAGGTAACGGCTCACCAAGGCTACGATCAGTAGCTGGTCTGAGAGGATGATCAGCCACACTGGGACTGAGACACGG
>JBAXTO010000014.1:0-52847 GCA_037130135.1 Bacteroidota bacterium | reverse complement strand
TTACTTTTGCAGGGATAATTATTTAATCCGTCAACTTATTTTAGGACGTTACATAAAGATAAGTTTAATTACCCATTTCACTTACAAACTTAATTCTAATTAATTGAATATCTTCAACAGCAATCTCATCATCCTTGAACTCTTTGTATGCATCATCTAATGAATCAGATTCATTTGCTTTGAAATAATCATAGATATCTTGAATTAAATATTCATCAAATTGTTCATTTAAATAATAATCTAAATTCACTTTAGTACCAGAATTAACAATAGATTCAATTTCTTCTATCACTTCATTTCTAGTAATTCCAATATTACGGGAGATATCTTCTAGAGGTAATCGTTGATCAATGCATTGTATAATTTTTACTTTGTGATTTGATTTTTTTATCACACTTTTTATTACGATATCTTCTGGTCTTAATATTTCATTGCTTTCTACATAAGATTGTATTAAATCTGAAAATCGTTTTCCATATCGAGCATATTTACCTTTACTTACACCAGTAATATTGCAAAATTCCTCTTCAGAAATAGGATAACGTATGGCCATTTCTTCCAGTGAAATATCTTGAAAAACCACATAAGGTGGTAAATTATTTGATTTAGCTACTTGTTTACGTAGATCCTCCAGCATTTTATATAACTTCGGATCTGTAATAGCTCTACCTGTTGGGATTGGTTCAATCTCATCTACTTTGGTATCAAAATTAGTGTCAACAGCAACATTAATATTATATGGTTTAATCAGAAACTCTTTGCCTTTATCAGTAATTTTCAATAATCCATATTGTTCTATATCTTTTTTCAACAATCCTTCAATCATTGCATTTCTGATGATTGAACTCCAGAAGTATTCATCTTTATCATTTCCTGAAGCAAAAGCTTCTAATTGGTCATGTCTAAATGCCGAAACATCATTAGTTTTCTTTCCTTTTAAGATATTTACTACATGCTGTAATACATGGTTTTCTTTAATCTCAGTAATTAAATTTAATACTTTTGTAGTATAATCTGTTACATCTGATTTCTCTTTAGGATGGGCACAGTTGTCACACATTTTATTACAATTTTCTATCAAATCTTCACCAAAATAATGTAGAATATATTTTCTTCTACACTGAGATGTTTCGCAATATGCAACGGTTTCATCAATAAGTTGATTCGAACGTTCTTTTTCAGCAACGGTTTTATCCTTCATTAATTTTTCAATCTTAGTCACATCTTTATGACTAAAAAAGGCATAACATTTTCCCTCCAAACCATCTCTACCAGCTCTACCAGTTTCTTGATAATAATTTTCTAAACTTTTAGGCACATCAAAATGAATAACAAATCTAATATCCGGTTTGTCTATTCCCATTCCAAAAGCAATTGTAGCGACAATAACGTCCATATCTTGCATTAAAAAGCGGTCTTGAGTATTGGTACGTGTTTTATTATCTAAACCTGCATGATAAGGTGCTGCTTTAATTCCATTTACAACTAACTGTTGTGCAACTGTTTCGGCAGTTTTTCTATTCGTTACATAAACGATTCCGCTTTTACCAGTGTTTTGTTTAATAATGGCAATAATCGATTTTACTGCTGCGCTATCACTTTTTTTGGGACGAATTTCATAATATAAATTTGATCTATTAAAAGAAGAAATAAACACGTCAGGATTTTGTAAATCCAAGGTTTTTAATATATCTGATTGTACTTTAGGAGTAGCAGTTGCGGTAAGAGCAATAATTGGAATTTTATCATTTATGGCTTCAATAATATCTCGAATTCTTCTATATTCTGGTCTAAAATCATGACCCCATTCAGAAATACAATGCGCTTCATCAACGGCAACAAATGCAATTTTCAACTCTTTAAAAAAGTCAATATTCTCTTGTTTAGTAAGTGTTTCAGGAGCAACATATAACAACTTTGTATCTCCATTTACAATATCTGCTTTTACTGCTTTAATTTGTGTTTTATTCAAAGAAGAATTTAAAAAATGTGCTAAATTATCTTTACTACTATAGTTACGAATTAAATCTACTTGATTTTTCATAAGTGCAATAAGAGGTGAAATAACTATTGCAACCCCATCACTAAGTAATGCAGGTAATTGATAACAAAGTGATTTACCACCACCAGTTGGCATGATAACAAATACATCATTACCTCGTAAAAGTGAATTTATGACCACTTCTTGATTTCCTTTGAATTTATCAAATCCAAAATATTCCTGAAGAGATTCTTTTAAGCTAAATTGTGTTTCAATCATAATATATATACAACTAGTTTTCCTAGTTAGTTTAATTCTAGTAAGTTAATTTACAAAATATTTAACATATATAAAAACTAAATAACAACAAGATAAGTTTATCTTGTTTAGTAGAATTATATTTAGCTAAAAGGTAGAATTATATCAATAATCTAATATTTGACTTAAAATTACTTAGGTTTGCCAAACTTTCCAAAAAAAAGTTGTTTTTATTAATTACTTTTAAGAAAGTTTAGTAAAATTTTGAAAATGAGATTTATTTCACTATATTATGAATAATAATACATATGCTGTAATCATGGCGGGTGGTATTGGCAGTAGGTTTTGGCCACTTAGCCGAAGTTCTAAACCAAAACAATTTTTAGACATTTTAAATATGGGCAAAACACTCATTCAAATGACTTATGAGAGGTATACGCCTATATGTCCAAAAGAAAATATATTTATCGTTACAAACGAAGAATATGTATCTATTGTAAAAGAACAATTACCCTTTATAACAGATCAACAAATACTTAAAGAACCAAGTAGAAAAAATACTGCTCCATGTGTTATGTATGCTTGCCATAAAATATATAGTATTAATCCTGATGCACATATTATTGTAGCTCCATCTGATCATTTAATTTTAAAAGAGGCTGACTATTTAGATGTATTAAAAACAGGTATTGAATTTTGCAAAAAAAATAACGCCTTAATTACGCTAGGAATAAAACCTACTAGACCTGATACGGGATATGGATATATTCAATATTTAGATCATGAGCAAGACATAAAAAAAGTAAAAACATTTACTGAAAAACCGAGTAAGGATATTGCTGCAACTTTTTTAAAAAGTGGTGATTTTTTATGGAATAGTGGCATGTTTGTTTGGAGTGCTAAAAGCATATTAGAAGCATTTGAAGAATTTTTACCTGAGATGATTGAAGCATTTAAAGGAGGTGAAAAGCATTATAATACAGATACAGAATTTGAATTCATTTCTGAAGCGTATTCCCAAAGTGTGAATATTTCTATCGATTATGGAATCATGGAAAAAGCTTCGAATGTTTTTGTTATTCCATCTGATTTTGGCTGGAGTGATGTAGGGACTTGGGGTTCGATTTATGATATTTATGAAAAAGATTATTTACAAAATGCAGTAGATGGAAAACTAGTAAAGACATATGATGCAAGTAATAATATGATATCTGTACAAGACAATAAGCTTGTTGTAATACAAGGTTTAGATGGATATTGCGTAATAGACACTGCAGATGTTTTATTAATTATTAAAAAAGAAGAAGAGCAAGAAATTAAACAAATCACTTCAGATATGAAGCGAATTAAATTAGATAAGTTTTTATAATTTACTAGTCTGCATAGGCACCATTCAATTATTTATTTTAAAACTAATTAACTAAAGTACTAATCAGTATAAACTATTTTTGTATTACAAATTTGAAATATGAAAAAAACTTTTTTATTACTTATTACTCTATCTGGAATACTATTAACTATTACATATTCATGTACTAAAACAGCTGATGTACCATTCGAACATGCAACAATGAAACCTTTTTTTGATTCTCAATGTGCTAGTTGTCATGCTTCAGGAGGATCTGCTTCATCAAGTTGGAAGTACAATTCAAATGACTATAACACTATCAAAAACCACATTACTTCTATTTATCAGAACGTATATGTACGTAAAACAATGCCTCCATCAGGTATAAGTACTACTGATTTGAATGCATTTAAAGCATGGTATGATGCAGGATATCCTGCAAAATAAAATCTAAATTCAATAGTAATTGAATAGCAATTTTAATACACAATTAATTGTATATAATTCTATATAGTAAAATATAAATAGCTAATTATATTTGTAATACTCATATGGACTACACTATACTATTTTATTTAATTGCCAATTCTGTATTATTATTTTCTTGTGCTGAACGTAAAGAAACTTGTAAAGCAGTAATTAACGAAGAACATGTAGGAGAGCTTCTTCCTTGCATTTTAAAAGACACACTTGATGCTACATGTTATGATGATATGTGCAAGAAAATAAATAAAAAATTACTTAGCTATGCATTAGATACTTTTTTCACGAATAAAGCAAAGTGGTCTAATTTCAATGGTACTGTACTCGTAGAAAAAAATGGTGTTATTTTATTCAATAAATCATATGGTGTAGAAAACAATATCGACCGAACACCGATTAACGATCAATCTAAATTTCAGTTAGCTTCTATATCTAAGCAATTTACAGCTTGTGCTATTTTGCAATTAGTGCAAGCACATAAAATCATTTTAACAAATACAGTAGATCAATATATAAAAGATTTTCCTTATCCAGGAGTGACTATCCAAAGTTTACTCTGTCACAGAAGTGGTTTGCCAGAATATATGCATGTATTTAGCAGTAAAATAAAAGACAATTATGTTTGTGACAATGAGGAAGTGATTAATTGGTTTATTAAAGAGAAGCCTGCTATAGCTGCAAAACCAAATACTAAATTTGCTTATTGCAACACTAATTATTTATTATTAGCCAATATAGTTGAAAAAGTAAGTGGTATCGATTTCGCAACTTATATGCGTAACAATATTTTTCTACCGATAGGTATGATAAACACATTTGTTATTACCACAAATAATGAAAAAATAAATGAGCATCGTACAACTGGCTATACGGGTTCTTGGCAAGAATATAAAACAGATTTTTTTGATGGAGTGGTTGGTGACAAAGGAGTATATACAACCTCAAAAGATATGTTATTATGGAGTAAAGCTATCTATTCAAATTGTTTTATAGATAGTAGTGTGATGAAAGAAGCATTTGTACCTAGAAGTTTTGAAAAGGCTGGCGAAAAAAATTATGGTTATGGATTCAGAATGCTACATCCACAGAGCGATACTGCGAAATTAATCTATCATAATGGATGGTGGAAAGGATATAATACCTGTTTTTATACAAGTCCGTATTACAAATTTACAATCATAGTATTAAGTAATAAATATACACGAACAGTATATGCGGTGCAACCAGCGATTAATATATTATGTGGTACAAAAGCTGAAGCACTAGGTGCTGAGGAAGGTGCAGATTAGATTTCTTTATTATAAGACAAGTGTAAATATTTTACCTTCAGCGCCAGCTAATATTAATTTATTTCCTACTTTTTCAATAGCATAAATATCTGAATCGGTAAATTTATCAATTCGACTCCATTTTTTTCCTCCGTCATTTGTTTGAATCACATATCCCTTATCTCCTACTACATAAGCAGTTTCATCATTTAAAAAAACTGCATCTCTGAAATTAGATTTTTCATTAAATGAAAAATTTTCATTTAATATTTTTTTCCAAGTATTCCCTCCATCTGTAGTTTTCAGAATCACTCCGAAATAACCAATTGCATATCCAATTTGATCGGATGTAAAAGCTATTTTAGTAAATAAATCGCCAGATGCATAGGTAGGAAGCCAAGTTCTTCCATTATCTGTAGATTTATATAAAATGCCGTAAGCGCCAGCAAAACCCACTCCATTGTGAAACACTATAGTTTTTATGGTTCTATTAAAGGTATCTATTCTTAACCAACCAGCGCCATCATTATTGGAGAATAAAATTTCTCCTTTATCGAAACCATCTCCTACAGCAATAAAACATTCACCAGCATCATTAAAAGTTATTTGATTAAATCTTTGCCAATAAGGAAAACCAGGTTGAGTCCATGATTGAGCAGCATTATCACTTGAATAAAAAAAGCCTTCATTACCTGTTGTATACAATCTATTATGATTTGCTACAATCGTATACAATGCTTTGGGAGCAGTTAAAGTATCTAATACCCAAGTAGTGCCCGCATCTATAGTTTTAAGCACAATGCCTTTACTATATTTAGTGCCCCCACACATATAACCAATACTGTCAGAGGTAAACATTATATCATTTAAATCTTGATTAGTTGGACTAGCTACATCTGAGATAGATGCTTCCATTACTTGCTTTACACAAGCCGTTTGAAAACAAGCTACGAATGCTATACTGAGTAATATAAATAATTTATTTTTCACTTAAATAATTAGAGGAATAAAAGTAAGCAATATATTTTTAGTTAGATATAAAACATAAAAAAACCATCTTAATAAATAAGATGGTTTCTATAATTATAAATTTTCAAGAGATTAGTAAGAAGCAAATTGGTCACTGCTTACATCAATCAATTTTATTTGACTGTAAACCCCTTGTTCAATTTTTTGTTTTACTTCTGTGAATGCTTTTAATGTAGCATCTATATCTTCGTCAGTATGCACTGCAGTAGGAATTAAACGCAACATTAATTGTCCTTTAGGAATAACAGGATACATCACTGGAGAACAGAAAATATTATAATTTTCTCTTACATCAATAATAATATTTCCACTTTCTTGAATAGTTAAACCTGATAAATAAACAGGAGTAACACAAGTATTGGTTTTACCAATATCTAAACCAGCATCTCTTAATCCTTTTTGTAATTTATGAGTATTATACCAAAGTTTTTCTCTCAATTCTGGCATCGTACGCAACATTTCCAATCTTTTTAATAGACCTACTACTAGTGGCATTGGTAATGATTTAGCATAAATTTGTGAACGAGTATTATATTTCAAATAGTCTATTACATCCTCATCAGCTGCAATAAATGCACCTATACAAGCCATAGATTTGGCAAACGTTGAAAAATAGACATCAATCTCATCCATACAACCTTGCTCTTCGCCTGTACCAGCGCCAGTTTTACCCATTTGGCCATAACCATGAGCATCATCTACCATAAAGCGGAAACTATATTTAGATTTTAGTGCTGCTATTTCTTTTAATTTTCCTTGATCACCTGCCATACCAAAAACACCTTCAGTGATTAGAAGTACACCACCTCCTTGTTTTTCTGCTAGAGCACAAGCTCTTTTCAGCATTTTTTCACAGCTTTCGATATCATTATGTTGGTATACAAATCTTTTTCCAGAATGCAAACGCACCCCATCTAATATACATGCATGTGATTCGGCATCATAAACGATTACATCGTGACGAGTAACCAAAGCATCAATCACTGACATACAACCTTGGTATCCAAAATTTAAAAGGAAACCTCTTTGTTTGCCTACATGATCAGCTAATCCTTGCTCTAATTTCAGGTGGTTTTCAGTATTTCCACTCATGATACGCGCCCCCATCGGATATGCTAAACCCCAATCTTTTGACGCTTGAGCATCCGTTTCACGAATAGTAGGATGGTTTGCCAATCCTAAGTAGTTGTTGATACTCCAAACAATTTTTTCTTTGCCTTTAAATTTCATTCGACTACCTAACTCCCCTTCTAATCTAGGGAAGGTCATATACTCATTATCTACAGCAGAGAACCGACCTAGTGGACCTCTATTTTTTTTAATTCTTTCAAAAATATCCATATACTTTTTTTTTAGTGATTTTGAATCAAATTATTTTCAGACTGTAAAAATAAATAAAATGCATAGAATAACCTATAAGCAGTTATAAAACGTTAATAAAATCAATAATAAATATAGCAAGTATGTAGATAAGTATATTTTCATGTTTAAATAGCGTATTTTTGCAATCTTTTTATGGCGAAAAAAATTCAATCAATACTAGTAATATCTATAGTTTCTGGAATGCTACTACTAAGTGCATGTAAAGACTCTTACACTCGAGTACAAAAAAGTACGGATGTCAATTACAAATTAAGTAAAGCAATAGAATATTATAATAAGAAAAAATATTATCAAGCTATTCCTTTATTTGAAGAATTAATGGGATTGATTAAAGGGGATTCTAGAGCGGAAGATGTATATTTTAAATATTCAAATGCTGAATTTGAAGAAAAGAACTATATCATCGCGGCCTATCATTTCAAGAGATTTGTGGAAGTTTATCCTGAAAGTCCATTAGCAGAAGAAGCGCTTTATAAGTATGCTTTATCATTCGCCAAGCAAAGTCCTACTTCTGATTTAGAACAAGTAAATACTGAAAGAGGGATTGAAGCGTATCAATATTTTATCAATACATATCCAATGAGTACACGCTTAGCATTGTGCAATGAGCAAATTGATAAAATGCGTAAAAAATTAGAAGTTAAAGCTTTAGCAATTGGGGATTTATATTATAAAACCGAAAATTATAGAGCAGCTGCATTATCCTATAAACAAGCTCTTAGAGAATTTCCAGAGATTACAGATAATGAGCGTATCAGTTTTATGATACTTAAATCTGATTATAAATTTGCTTCATTAAGTATCCTTGAAAAGAAAGCAGATAGATACAAGGATTTAATTAAAGATTACAAATCATTTGCTGAGAAATATCCTACCAGTAAGTATATTGATGAAGCAAATAAATATTTAGAAAGTGCTAAGTTTGAAGTAATTAATTCACAATTTAATTTTGCCTCTATTTCTAGATTAGAATCGAGAGAGAAATTATACCAAGATGCGATTAGAAGCTATAACGCCTATAAAAACACCTTAAAAGTAGCTAAAACAAAGGTTGCTGCAGATAAATTAAATGAAAAAATGCAGTTTTTAATCGTTAAAAACAATCATTTAATTGTAGAAAATTCAGACGAAGTTGACAAAAATCGAAAAATTACCCATTTTAATGAGGTTTATCAGAAATTTATTGATAACTTTGCCAGTTCTAAATATAAGCGAGAAGCAGAAAAATTATATTTAAATATAAATCATAAAAACGTTACAAAATCATAAGCATTCATGATCGATAAAAACAAAAAACACAAATTCGCTACAAATGTATCTGTAATTGAAACACAAAACATTAAAGAATTTGCAGCTAAAACGGGTAATGTATACGAAAGTATTGCCATTCTTTCAAAAAGAGCTGATCAAATTTCTGGCGAAGTAAAAGAAGAATTACATGCTAAATTAAAAGAGTTTTCTTCACATACAGACAATTTGGAAGAAGTACACGAAAATCGTGAACAAATTGAAATCTCAAGATTTTATGAGCGTTTGCCTCATCCAACAATTGTAGCAACTCGTGAATTTACAGAGGATGAACTATATATAAGATATCCAGACGAAGAGTCTACAGAAGCATAATGCTTGCAAATAAAAAAATAATAATAGGTGTAACTGGAAGTATAGCTGCATATAAAGTAGCATCTTTAGTTCGCTTATTAATCAAAGAAAAAGCCGAGGTAAAAGTCATTATGACTCACTCGGCTTCTTTATTTATAACCCCTTTAACTTTATCTACATTAAGTAAAAACGAAGTTATTCTAGATATCGTTTCCGAAAACAATTGGAATAATCATGTAGCTTTAGGTTTATGGGCTGATTTATTTTTAATTGCTCCTGCTAGTGCCAATACGATTGCTAAAATGGCTAATGGTATTTGCGATAATCTATTGTTAGCCACCTATTTAAGTGCTAAGTGTCCAGTAAGTATTGCTCCAGCTATGGATTTAGATATGTGGGCTCATCCAAGCACCACAAGAAATATTGCCACATTGTTAGCAGATCAAGTACGTATTATTCCTGTAAGCAATGGTGAGTTAGCTAGTGGATTAGTAGGTGAAGGAAGGATGGCAGAACCGGAAGAAATTCTAGCTTTTATACAACAAAGCATCTAGTTTCACCTTATTATAAAAAATCTTTTGAGCTAGTTATGACACCACTAACCGGAAAAAAAATTCTTATTACAGCTGGTCCAACTTATGAGCCAATTGACCCAGTTCGATTTATAGGAAATCGTAGCAGCGGTAAAATGGGCTATGCACTAGCCGATCAATTAGCCTCGATGGGTGCTATAGTTACCTTAATTTCAGGTCCTGTGAGGATAAAATGTACTCAGCAAAACATACACTTAATACGAGTTGAAACAGCCGCACAAATGTATAATGCTTGTTGTGATCATTTTACCGAACAAATTGATATTGGCATCTATGCCGCAGCCGTGGCCGATTATACTCCTAAAGAAGTTAGTAATTCGAAAATCAAAAAAAATGACGAAGAACTACAACTGACATTAGTTAAAACAAAAGATATTTTAAAAGAAATGGGGCAACGTAAAAAAGATCATCAAGTATTAGTTGGATTTGCCCTAGAAACTGATGAAGAAGAATATCATGCCCAACAAAAACTGATCAAAAAAAACCTAGATTTCATCGTTTTAAATTCTTTGAAAGATGTAGGAGCAGGATTTGCTGTTGATACAAATAAAATAACAATCCTTGATAAATATAATAAAATAACTAAATTTGAGTTAAAAGCAAAAACTGCAGTTGCAATTGATATTATTGATTATTTAATCCCTTTTATACATGCGTAAATTTATTATCCTTCTTAGTACTTTTTTTGTAATGCAGGCGAGTATTGCACAAGAACTGAATTGTAAAGTAACCATCAATACTCAAAAAATTACTCAAACAGCCAACGTAAAAATATTTAAAGTATTGGAACAAGCTTTAAATGACTTTATGAATAATACTAAATGGACTGGTGATAATTTTAAAAGCAATGAAAAAATTGAATGTTCTATCTTATTACAGGTAGAAGAGGCTAAAACAAAAGATGGTAATATTATTGAAAATAGTTTTAACGGGACATTAACCATACAAAGTAGTAGACCAGTATTTAACTCTGATTATAAGACCACGATGTTAAATTGGAAAGATTTAAATTTAAGTTTTAATTATAAAGAGAACGACCAATTAGATTATAATGAAAATGCTTACCTCAATAACTTAACACATACGTTTGCATTCTATGCGAATATAATTATCGGAATTGATTATGATTCGTATAGCATGAATGGAGGAACTAACTTTTTTACAAAAGCAGAAAATCTAGCTCAACTTGCTGCTAATTCATCTGATGCAGGATGGAAAAACAATTTGAATGATCGAACTAGATATAATCTTATAACAGATATACAAGCGAGCAAATACAAAACTTTTAGAGAAGCATTATATACCTATCATATTAAAGGTATCGACATGATGTATGATGATGCCGTAAAAGCAAGAGCCTCTATTACACAAGCTCTATCCTTATTAAACACTATTAATACCAATACCCCAAATTCGATTTTAGTACAATTATTTAATCAAGCGAAAAGCAATGAGATTACAAGTATATTTGACGTAAGCGATAAAGTAGAAAAAGAAAATGCACTACGTATTATGTCAAAAATTGATATTCCGAATAGCTCCAAATACCAACAACTTCTCCTGAAAGGAACTGGGAAGTAAGTTTAATTTACACTTCATAATCATAATACCATGGACTATATTTTAAGTGCCTCAGAAATAAAAGCATGGGATGCCTTTACAATTGAAAACGAACCCATTTCTTCCATAGACTTAATGGAAAGAGCTGCTGCTGCTTGCAGTAAGTGGCTTATGAATAAATATGCAGCTCCCTCTTCTTTCGCTATTTTTTGTGGTAATGGAAACAATGGTGGTGATGGCTTAGCTATTGCTCGAATACTTGCACAACATCAATATACAGTAAAAGTATTTATTGATGATTCACTTCAAAAATCGATAGATAACAAAAAAAATTTACATGAACTAACATACTTATATCCAACCTGTATTTTTTCACTAAATGAAGATTGGCTTATAGATGAAAATGATATAATAATCGATTCCATATTTGGAATTGGAATTCAAAGAGCGTTAGAAGGAAAAGAAAAGAATTGGGTGACACAAATCAATGCATTCACCAATAAAAAAATTAGCATCGATATGCCTTCCGGCTTATCGGCAGATTTTGATTTACGCAGCGATAGTATCGTTCAAGCAGATTATACCTTAAGCTTTCAATGCTATAAAAAAACATTTATGTTTGTTGAAACCGGTATGTATGCTGGGGAAATAATAGTGTTAGATATTGGCTTACACCAGGCATATCTTACAAATATTCGAGCACAGCGTATCATCATCAACAAGCATTTATTACACTCGTTTTTAATAAATAGAAAAGCATTTGCACACAAAGGTATATTTGGTCATGCATTACTTATTGCTGGTAGTCATGGGAAAATGGGAGCCTCAATTTTAGCCTCGAAAGCAGCATTAAGAAGTGGTGCAGGTTTGGTAAGCGTACTAGTACCTGAAACGGAAAACGCGATTGTTCAAAGCAGTGTTCCTGAAGCAATGAGCATTAATTATAAGCATTCATTTAACATTACTTCTCTGGAGGCTTATCAAGCTATTGGTATTGGTTGTGGTTTAGGACAAGGTGAAATATCAAAAACTATTTTCACACAACTTTTATCGATACAACAACATCCCATCATCATTGATGCTGATGCGATAAATTTAGTAGCCAATCATCCTGAACTTTTGGCACTCATTCCGAAAGGAAGTATACTTACACCACATGTAAAAGAATTTGATCGATTGTTTGGACCGAGTGCCAATGCAGCACAGCGATTTGAATTACAAAAACAAAAATCGAAAGAACTACAAATCATTATTTTATTAAAAGGCAGATATACCTGCATCACAACTCCTGGAGGAATTAGTTATTTTAATATCACTGGAAACGCTGGAATGGCAACTGGAGGAACAGGAGATGTGCTTACTGGTATAATTACGGGGTTATATGCACAATACAAAGACATCCTCAAGGCCGCTTTATTAGGTGTCTATCTACATGGATTAGCCGCTGATATCGCTATTACAAAAAATCAAAGTAAAGAAAGTTTAATCGCTTCAGATATTATTGAATTTTTAGGAAGTGCATTTCAAGAAGTGCATCAAGCAACTTCTTAAACTAATTATCTTACTCTACTAAAGAATACTTCCACCATATTCTTTTGTTTCGACCAATGTTTTTGATTGATACTATATTCGACTTTCGAGCCGATTACATCTCCCATAATCAATCCCGTGTTTTTCAACTCGGTTAAATGCTGCGATATCGTAGACTGAGCCAATGATAAATTCTGACATAAATGACCACAAGTCACTTTTTTCTTTTTCATAATTTCCTCTAGTATTGCAACACGCGCAGGATGAGACAATGCCTTACTATAAGTGGCAATCATATTCTGTTTGGTACTAAAGTTCTCAATTTTACTAACGCCCATATTTTGAAAATTAACTATCGCAATGTTACGATAATATCCATTTCAAGGAATTCTATTTTATCGACATGAAGCCTTAAAAAATAAGGATAGTGTATAGAATAGTAGATAGATTAATTTACCTATGAAGAGAAATGAATTAAAGACAGCGGCTAATACTTTCCCAATATAAAGCTGCTGTTTTATCCCAATTGAATTTTAGCTTTTGTACTTTGCCATTTTCAACCAATGTTTGATATAGTGTTTGGTCTTGCACCAATACTTTCATCGCATGAGCTATCTCATGGATATTGGTGGGCGAAACTATTAACGATGCATCACCTCCAACTTCAGGCATCGATGAAGTATTCGATATAATACTCGGAATTTCACTATTCATCGCCTCTAAAATCGGAATACCGAAACCTTCAAAATGCGAGACATAGGTTAATGCATAAGCACCACCATAAACCTCTTTTAATTCGTCGGGCAATATATGTCCTAAAAAAATAACATCTTCTTTAAAGCTCATCGAATTATATACTTTCTCTATCTGTGAAGTCTGCCATGCTTTTCTACCAGCTATCAATAGTTTAAAATCTGATTGTGTTTCTTTTTTAAAAATTTCGAAGGCTATAAAAAGATTATCTATATTTTTTCGAGGATGCATAGAACCTACATAGAGGAAATAATTTTTACCTTGTGCATATTTCAGTTGAACGCGCATTTTATCTTCTTTACTAAATGGCGTATAGGCATTTTTAGAACCATTATAAACCACATCTATTTTATCAGCATCTGTTCCATACGATTGTATTAAATCATTCTTTGAATAGGCTGAAACCGTGCTTATTCGCATGGCTTTAGCTACATATCTTTTGGTAAAATAATTATAATAAGCACTGGTTATACGATCTACATAATGCGGAAAATGCTTAAAGGCAATATCATGAATAGTTAAATGCGTAGGCACATTCGTCTTTAAAGAACACATCCCATCAGTACTAACGAATAAATTGGGTTGTATTTCTTTCAGCTTTGCTGGAACCATGAATTCAAACCAGATATACCATAAAAAGGGATGACGAGCTGGAGGGAAAATAACATGTGGAACTATATTATCCCCAAAAATAAAGGATTCGTCGTAGGGCCTATCAAATAAAAAATGAAATTGAATATCTTTATGCTGTTGGGTAATACGTTTCAGATTTTCGTAGGTATACCAACCAATTCCTTCTAATTTATTTTTTAATAAAAAACGGGTATTAACAGCAATTTTATATTTATACATAGTATCCACTAGAGATTACCAATTAATAGCAATAATACGTTAATTTTAACATCTATAATAATTAAATGAAACAAAAATTTTTATCGAATCTCTTTTTTCTCATCCTAACCAATTTGCTGATAAAACCTTTTTGGATATTTGGTATTGATAGGCATTTACAAAATTCGATTTCTACAAGCGACTATGGTGCTTATTTTGCTGTATTTAATTTTTCTTTTTTACTCTATATTATCTTAGATGGCGGTATCAATAATTTTAATAATATTGAAGTATCACGCAATCCCAATTATTTAAAACAAAACTTAAGCAATCTCTTTTTTCTGAAACTGCTTTTATCTTTTGTCTATCTCGGAATTACCTTTGCTATTAGCTCATTCACGAGTTTCGACCACAATCAATATCATATGCTTTTGGTACTGACGATCAATATGATTTTACTCAATATAATATTATTTTTTAGATCGAATGTTGCTGCGCTACATTATTTTAAAACTGATAGTCTCCTCTCTGTTTGTGATCGATTTTTAGCGATTATTTTCTGTCTGTTACTTATTATTTTTCATTCGTTTACATTGATGCATTTTATCTATGCACAAACAATAGCACTATTTATTACTCTGATTATTTCTTATATTGTGGTGCAACGATTAGGAAAAGCGACCTATCATCCATTTAATTTTACACTCATACAACTGATAATAAAAGAGTCGTATCCCTTTGCTATATTGGGTATTCTGATGACCATCTATTATCGTATCGATGCAGTTATGATAGAGCAAATGTTACCTAATGGCAAAGAACAAGCTGGCATCTATGCTGCTTCTTATCGACTATTAGATGCCTTAAATATGATTTCTTTTTTAGCCGCTAGTTTATTGCTTCCTTTATTTTCGAAGAGTATTAAAAACTACGAATTGGCTCATCTAAAAAAATTAGTCTGGCTAGCATCTTCTATCCTTTTAGTGGTTTCATTCAGTGTATTTATCATTTCATTTTTTTATTCCGATTGGATTATGTCGAAGCTCTATACACACGCTACTACTGAATGGTATCCGGTCTATTGGACTTTACTCTTCTCTTCTATTCCTATTGCATTATCCTATGTATTTGGCACTTTTCTTACCGCCAATAAAAATATTTTGTATCTAAATATTATATCATTTGCAGCCTTATTACTAAATGTTTGCCTTAACTTTTTCTTAATTCCTAAATACTTGGCTTATGGTGCATGTATTGCCACTGGACTCACTCAAATAGTGGTTATTATTTTTCAAATCACCTATGTAGTACGCATTTTATATTTCACTCCACATCAATTAAAACATGAAAGCATTACGAGCTCCACAACCTAAAAAAAAGCATTGGCTCTTTGGTAATATCTATTATTTAAGAAGCAATACTATTGAAAATTTAACTGCTTTCTGTGATGAATGTGGACCTATTTTATCATTGAGCTCTCCTATTAATAAAGTAGCAGTAGTTTGTCATCCCGATTATATCAAACAAATAGTACAAGATAACAGTAGTAACTACAGAAAAAGTTTGGCCTATGATATTTTAAGCAGATTATTAGGCAATGGTTTATTAACCAGTTTAGGAGAGGAATGGAAACAAAATCGAAAATTAATTCAACCTGCATTTCATAAAAAAAAGTTAGATGAATTTATTCAAGTAATCGTTGATAGTACCCTCGCCTCTTTCGAAACCTGGGATTTAAATCACTCGAAAAAAAACTTTGACGTAGCTCCATTTTTCAATGAATTAGCATTAGACATTATCTCAAAATGTATGTTCGGTTCGCAAATAGAACAAGATGCTAAACGCATTTCTGAAATCATTATGCTGTTGAATAAATTGGCTATTGAGCGATTGAATAAGCCTATTACCACATTGCTCTTTGGTAATAATAAAGATTTAGTATTGGTGCAAGAACTCGATACCTATATTTATAAAGTCATGCAGGAGCGCAGAGCGAATGGTATAAAAAAAGATGATTTATTACAAATGCTTTTAGATGCTAAAGATGAAGAAAGCGGTGAAGGGATGAGCGACAAACAAATACGTGATGAGATTATGACGATCTTTGTAGCAGGGCATGAAACCACTGCCTGTGCGCTTACTTGGGCCATCTATGCATTGGGCAAAAACAAACATGTAGTTGAAAAACTTAAACAAGAAATAGATTCTTTTGAAGGACCTTTTACTTTTGACAAAGTTTTTTCACTGACCTATTTTAAAATGTGTGTGGATGAAACCTTACGTATGTATCCTCCTGCCTGGAGTATGGGCAGAAGGAATTATGAAGCAGAAAATTTTGGTAAGTACCATGTGGAAGCGAATACTAATATATTAATTCCTATTTACTATATGCATCATCATAAAGAATATTGGGAGAATCCAGCAGTATTTAATCCAGAGAGATTCCATCCATCGGTACGAAATCAAATCAATCGATTTGTGTATTTGCCTTTTGGAGCTGGCGCCCGCATGTGTATTGGAAATCATTTTGCTATGATGGAAATGATTGTGGTCTTATTTTTATTTGTACAAAAATACAAGTTCGATATATCAGCCAATTTTGAAGCGACACTCGATCCACTCATCACCTTACATGCTAAGAATGGGGTGCAGATAGATATACAGGCTAACTAACTTTATTATTTATTTTTCGCTGTAATAGTATCATTTTATAAATATAAATGACAAGCAATAATAAACAGAACGATACTAATAATATAGTACCATTCACTTTTCCTAAAGCTTCATATAATGCATAGGCAAGCGCATTTACTCGTCTAGGACCATTTTCATGCTCCAGGCTATTCGCCATCCAATAAAATCCTACAGCAAATAATGCGAATCCAATCGAAGGCAATAAATATGATTTAGCATACGATTCTCTTTCTTCTTTGATGCGAATAGGGGTATATACTTTTTCTTCTTCTTGCATGTGAACTAAATTTATAATTGACCGTTTAAATATCGTTGTTTATTTTCTTCTGAAAAACCTAATACGATATCCATATTATAATTCGACTTCAGACTATACAGAAAATCTTCTAAAGTAAATTCTTTGAAAGTCGATTTATGCACTTGTAATTCTTCTCCATCACGAAACTTCATGACGATAAAATGATTTTTAACCCCATTTTGTGTAATCTCATAGATATAGGCCCATACTAATTTTTTGGGATCAGTCACTAAAGTATTACGTACAAACTCAATTTTTTTCATGGTGCTTTTTGATGAAAAATATAGGATAGGCGAAAGGAATACTAACATAAACGCACCAATGCCGGCTATAAGCTTAGAAATCACATCTAAATTAGAATTGTACTTCGGAACAACAAAAATCATGGTTACACCAATTAAGGAAATGGCAATACCAATCAGCGGAATCCATTTCAATAAGTTTTTGTTTTGATGATTCATTTGATCAAAACAAATATCTATTTCTTGTTTAGTCATGATGTATTTTTTTTAATAAGTTTCGGCAACTAAAATAACAAAAATAAATGAAGCTAGGAAAAGGTAAATTGTGAAAGCATTCAACAATCAGCATTATAATTTATTCTTTTATCACTTTTTTCCTCATACTATTACCTTTTCCATCTTGTATTTCTAGTATATACATACCTTTTTCTAATGAACTTATATCTATACTTGGTGTTAGTATTTTTTTTGTAATTATTTCTTTACCTGATATATCAAAGAGCCTATAATAGAAAGCTTTGTTTTTATTATAATCTATATGTAAATAATCATTAGTAGGGTTAGGATATAGTTCTACTATATTAAATTCATCTATATCATCAATTCCTACATTCGTTCGAACATGGTACCTCACGGTACTATCGCATCCATAAATATTTTGGAAATATGCATCCACAAAAGTATCGGGTGTAGCCCATAAATATTTAAAATGAAAACAAGAAATCCCATCTGTTGAGTCACATACAAATCTTGGACGGATTGATGAATCACTATGACATACCCAAATGTATCCCACTTTTATAGTGTCTCCTGTATTATATGGAACATCAAATTCGGTATAACTATTACTATTCGGCAGAGATTCTATATAATGCCTAACTACTACGCCACTATCAAATGACTCATTTATTATACTAGGACTTGGTTTATACCATTGATGATTGATTTCTACACTATCATTTAAACATAGTCGTATAGTGTCAATAATAGACGTATCATATACTGCCACATCATCAATATAGTAATATGCATAATCATAAGGACTTTCTGTGATAGTTTTACACAACATAGAGTTCACAAGAGAATCTAATGTAAAATTACCTATTGTTACAAACTTTTCTCTACCATGAGCAGTATAAATTCCTTTCATTTCTTGCCACCCATCAAAAGTATTTATCCAATTAGAATTTGAGTTTTCATATTGGGGATTTAGGAATGGTTTTCGAAAATTATATGCTTCTGTTGTTACTATTTGTGTATCTGTAAAATAGAATCCAAAATCAGTAAAACATCTTGATTCGTCTTCTAATGATAAATAATATTTAATTGCATAATGTCTATACTCTTTCAGACTATCTCTAATTGTTCCTTGTATATATTCTCTAAATGATGAAGGGTTCGAAAAAGCAACACCACCTGCGAAACATTTCCCAGTTCTTGGATATTGAAATCCATATGGTATATATAAAGGGGGAGTTGAAAATCCTCTATAACTATTCGGACAATAAAGATCACTAGAAACTCTATTTGGATCAGTCCAATAATAAACTTGATTATTTCTAAATGATTGTAATCCTGCACTTGGTACATGATTATATTCCTCAAATGAAGGGTTTAAAATTAAATTTGACTGGGCTTTTAAACTTAAAAAACTGTAAACTAATAAAAATAATATTAATATTCTCATGTTTTCATTATTACTTGTTTACAAATATCTTTTGATGATATAAATTTACTTTATCTGAATAAATATTTACAATATATAATCCATTAGATAAATTAGATAAATTTATTTTACCTGATATAGTATGTTGGGGAACATAAATAGATTTAATTTGACTACCCTGAATATCACTAATTTCTATTCTATAATTAATATTTGAATCAATTTTATCAGTGTTAATAATCGCATAATTTATATAATCACTTGTAGGATTAGGATATAATATATACTTAACATCTAAACTGTTTTCTTTTGTTATATTTGACCTTCTATAATTAACGCCATATATACATATATCTTCATCATCCCAAGAATCATTTTCATGTCCACTTTGAGTATTCAATAATACTCTTGCCATATATACAGCTTGACCATATCTTATAGGACAATAATTTGCAATTTCTTGTAATTTGAGAAGCTCTTCATCGGTAAAAGAGAAATGAATAAATTTATTATCTATTTTACTAATTATGGATGTATCATTATTAAGAGTATCATAAATAATATCAAATTGATTATTCAATAAGTATTCTCTTTCTTCAATATCTGCATATATTTTTATTATTTGGCTATTTACTTCTTCTACCTCTGAATTCTCACTAATTATTCTAATAATTCCATTGGCATCAATGAAGTTCTTATTAAATATAAGTTGCTTTATCTGGTCAAGCATACCTGTATGCTCATATTTGTTTGTCAAATAAAAATCTAATAATGAATCATTACTTAATAAACTACTATCATTTGCTAATAAATCATAAAGCAATTCTTCTCCTAGTTGAAAGTTACCTTGTTCATCAATACCTGTACTAGCTTCAACACTAGAGGTTAGTTCATTAGCATAATCAACTACATCACTTATTTGTAAATGGGATCCTCCTGAGCCTCCAGCTCCAACTGCAGTGCAAGATAAACAGTTTATATCTGAAGTTAATGGAGTAACTAATGGAGTAACTATACTTGAACCTCCATAATCACCTCTGACTCTTGGGTCAAAGTCTGTCAAAGTTCTAATTGCATAACTATATGTTCGCCCATTATTATAAATAGCATTTCTAGAAGCACCAGGTATTACCATTCTATTAGCTGGGAATAACCCTCCAACATCTGTTTGGTCTCCAATATTTGCAGTTGCATTTGCTCCATATATAAAATAACTTTGATTGCTAAATGTATTTCCACCTAATCTGCCATCCATTCCACATTTATTAAAATATGTAAATCCTTTATATAAAGAATCTATTGTATTACAAACTATATTATTTTGTCTTGCACTATTTAAATAAATTCCTATTTTGTTTAACCTTCCACTTGATACATCGCTACGAAGTCCATTAATTACATTACATCGTACGTCAAGAATGTTTGCATTTGTTAGCATAATACCTACATATCCCTGCATCGAAGCATCTAATGTTTGTATAACATTATCAATTATTCCACTTCTTAGTCCAAATGGACAAACTGGTGTCATTAAGGGACTCATTGCTGGTACATAATTAGTAACTTGTATTCCATATTTACCATTTCTTACAAAATTATCAGTAATTCTAAATCTAGGGTTATTTTGCGACATTGCTGCTATACTTGATATAGATATTCCAGTAGTGCTAGGAATTGTAGACATAGGAATATAATTTGGTCCAAGTAAACGATTGTTATGAGATATATCAATATCAATTCTATAAGTATTATCTAATTTTATTCCTGAAGAACTATATTCAATTGTATCTCTCCATATATTTAGTGGATTAAATGTACAGGAAGGTGTAATCGTACTGTATCGAGAACCTAAATTATTACTTAAGATACCATAATTGGTAACCATATTGTTATCTCTAATTGTACCTTGTACAGTAGCTCCATATAAATAAATACTTGCATGGTTAATATTTTTAAATTTGTTATAACTAACGTTAATCTCTTTAGGATTTGGTGGTAAATCATTAATAGCTTCAAAATATAGTGCATCACCTGCACTATTAGGCATACCGCGTAAACCTCTTATGATTCTCATATTATTAAAAAGATTATTTACAACTGTTAACGAACTAGCACTAGCATATATGCCATAATTTTTATCTTCAATAATGTTTAATTTAGATGGGTCTAAAAGTAAATCCCCAATAGTAAGTAATCTATTATTTAGTACATTTATTCCAATATAACTTTGTTCTTCTCTATGTGGTGCCCAGCATCTACCTCCACTTTTTGGTGGAGTATTTCCAAAATACTCAACTGTTTCATTATGTGAAAATAAATGGCTTCCAAATAATGTACTTGTATTAATCATACCCACGTTTCCACCAACATCAATATCAATCCAATTTCTATTAAAATCAGTATTCAAAACATGAAAACTAGATCTTAACTCAGTTCTGATAGCTGTTAATGCATCATAAATTCTACAATTATTTTCAACATTTAATACACTATTTCTTCCTACTAAGATACCTTTCCACATAGTCGTATCACAAGCTACAATATTTTTTTGAGAAATTAATACATTAAGATTAGGTAAAATAATAATTTGGCTATAAGGTTCCATATAAAAATCACCAGACGTAAATGTACAATTCCTATCAATTGTAAATATTCCATTTATTCTGAAACTAGTTGAAGTAAAATTGTAGTATCCAAACGTGTCTCTAAAAAATAAAGAGGAATCCAGTTGGCTTAATCTTATATTACTTATTAATCTTTCACTTCGAACACAACAAGGCTCTATCCATATTCTAATTTCATCGTAACAGCCACCACTATCAGTTGCTCTTATAGTAATAGTACTTCCAACTAAACTATCTGCAAAATGAATAGGAAAACTATGTCTAAGTGATGTACCTCCTAATATAGATCCACTACTAGGAAATGTTGAATCAATATTTGTGGCAGACCAAGTATATGTGTAATGTGGTATTGGTGGATAATAAGGGATAGGTAATGGACTTGGTGGTGTTGGTAGATAAGGTGTAAAAACTACACTATCTGCTCTCATATCGCAAGTGGTATATGGTTGGTAGCTAATGGTAGGTAAATGGATGGGGTTATTTAATGTATTAATTGTAAAACTTGCTGTATCTCTACATCCATATCCATCTGTTGCTGTCACTGTATAAGTACCCGCCACTAGATTTCTAATTCTTATACCTGTATCTCCTGTACTCCATAGATAATCTACAATACTTAACCCATCTCTTCGCATAGTATCTTTAATACGTATATATCCATCATGCGAACCGTTACAACTTGCATGTTTTATGCTATCTAAACTAATTAGAATAGTTGGACTTGAAATGGTTTCATAAGCCATACTTAAAGTTTTTGATGACTGATAGTTGCTATTTGCCTGGTAGATTGAATTGTTTAATGTATCTATTGAATTTCGTATTTGAGCAAATACGTTTAAAGAAATTAATATGAATAAGATTGTAAAGTGTTTTTTCATCACTAGAAATACCTATAAAAATACTACATTTTTAATTACTTATTCATTGATATTTGACACCATACTATATCCTGAGATTGTTTGTTTTGATGACTTTATAAAAGCTATAAATTACTTTTTTATAGATAAATCTTTAATTTGATAAATATAAATTATAGATGTATTCAAGATTCAACACTTAGCATTCCATCAAGTTTGATGTCTCAACTTATTTTCGTTTTCAGCACCTCAAAAAACTTCTCCATATTCCCCTCATTATACATACTATCAAAATATATTTTATGATTGGCTAAATTCGATTTTACAAAGGGTTTAAATAAAAAAATCTGTTGCTGTATAATTTCATCTGTATTCTTTATTTCAATGACGTAGGTTTCCTTCTCCTTCATAAGCGATTTAATACTTGTAAATGGAATGAGGGTATTGCGCATCAATTGTTGATTGACAAATAAGGCATCTGTAGTCATTGCAATCGCTGGGTTTTTCCAATCTTGCATATAATACATAAATGGCAATATCAAAACGATACTTGCAGCTAGTAGAATAGACCAATTAAATACTGTAACTGGCCAACCTACTTCAACATTGTGCTGATATTTGAGCGAATACATCAAAGTGGTATTGCCTTCCCAAAAATGTTTGGAAAGATACATCGCAAGGATGCATAGTACAAAAGTGATAACTAAACTTATAAAAGCATATTTGGCTTTAGCTGAATTATGCGCCATGCTATGCGTGAATAGGAATTCTTTCATTCGATAAATATACTAAAAAAAGTATTATTTACCTCTGCCTTGTATCACCGTACTGATGGTATAAAATAAGATTTTGATATCGAGAATAATAGAAATATTTTCAATATAAATAATATCAAATTTCAATCGTTGTATCATCTCCTCTACATTCTCGGCATAGCCGTATTTCACCATACCTAATGAAGTAATCCCTGGTTTAACTTTTGAAATATGTTTGTAATGTGGCGCTTGTTGAATGATTTGATCAATAAAATATTTTCGTTCAGGACGTGGACCCACCAAACTCATGTCGCCTATCAATACATTGAAGAATTGAGGGATTTCATCTAAACGCCATTTACGCATGATCTTTCCCCAATTGGTAATACGTGCATCATTCTTCGAACTTAATGCAGGTCCATTGCTTTCTGCATCAACAAACATCGATCTGAATTTATAAATAAAAAATGGTTTCCCATTAATGCCTATTCGCTCTTGCTTGTATAATATATCGCCTGGTGAAGACAACTTCACTTTTATAGCAGTAAAAATATAAACAGGTAATAAAAGTAAAATGGCAATACTCGAAGCCACTATATCGATGATACGTTTTACATTCTTTTCCCAACGAGGCATTAAATCTGGATAAATCTCAATCAATGCATCGCCCAATACATTGTTCATCTTTGCAAAACCCGATAAGATATCATACATATCAGGAATGATTTTGATGACAGTTTCTGTATCGGCCAACTCATTAATAATTTCATTGATTTGATGATGCTCTTGGGTTTCAATAGCAATAATCACTTCTTCCACTTGATTTTTTTGTATGATACTTTTTATATGATCTACCGAACCTAGTTGTGGGATAAATTCTTTCAATCCATTTGCCGATCTATTATTCACTTCTACAAATCCAATAAATTTATTACCTGTAGATTTTTTTACATCTATTAATGAGTTATATAAATTCACCGCATTATGGTTACTTCCAATAATCAAAGTATTAAAAAATACAGTACCTCTTCGCAATTGCATTTTTGAATAATTCAACACAATCAATCGGAAAAAGAGCGTTAATAAAAACTGACAAGCAAATAAGAAAGAAGCAGAGATATAATAGCTCGTATAATCTTTAACGATATCATCTAAGATTAATCCGAAAAAAATTATGGTACAACCAATCAATGAAATGACAAAGGTTTTAATAATTTCTTTGATTCTCGATTTGCGATAGACATTCACATAGGTACCGCTTACATAGAAAAGATTGATCCAAAATAAGCTGACCACCAATAACCCTTGATAGTAGCGAGTTTCGCTAAGTATTACCCCAATAGGAGTTTGTAAATCTTCTACAAAATATTTACGAAAAACGTATAGTAAAGTCCAAGATATAGCAGCAGCTAATAAATCAAGTATGACATATATATAGATAACATTCTTTTTCTGTTGATTCATAAATACTAGAGATATATCACTTTAAAATTATCTACAAATACTTTTTTAGTAGTGGTTGAATCATCATTATAACTTTTAAAATAAAACTTATATGAGCCGGTATTAATATTGGAAATCTCTGGAGTAATATCGATATACATTTTATTCCAATAACTTTTTGTATCGATAACAACTAATTGCAAATTAGTTGTATTACCCGATTCTTCCGCTAATAATCCAACCGAAAAAGGCACTTCTGTTTTATAATTCAATTCTAAATAAGCTACACTTCCCACTGGAATATTTAACCAATTGGTAGTAGTTGATTTACCAGAAGAAGGAGGAAGTGTAATCATCCCTGAATTAGTTCCTTCAAATGAATTAGAATCATTAATCACATCTAAGTTGGCATCGAAATTATTAGAAAATTCAAATGTTTCATTCATTTCAAAGTTGCAACGCGATTGATATTTATATATTGGATGAATAACATAAGTACTGGTATTGGCGTCAAATGTAATGTCTTCATATACTGATTGTAATAAAGGATAGATTTGTCGTTGCGCCGAAATCCCTTTATTTTTAATAGCAGGTTGTATTAAAATTTTATAGGTACCTGGATCACTAAGCACTGGAAATTTAATCGGCAAGGCATACACCCCTAAATCATTACCCCCTACTTCCACCCAAATCTGTTCGAGTTTAGAGGAGCTAGTCCCTTGTACAGATGGATTATCTATTTGAACTTTGGCACTATCAACCACGATATAAAAAGGTTTACCACCATTAGGTAAAGGCTTTTGACAACTATTTGACAGAAACAACACGAAAGTAAATAATCCTAAGGTGTAAAGTAATTTTTGCATTTCGCAAAGATAACGAGCCTTTTGTTTATTTATTGTCATTATTTATAATCTAGATTTTTAAACTTACCTAACAGTCATCATTCATCTTATTAAATTTAATTTCTATTGTGCTAAATGGTATGAAATACATTCACTGAACAGGCTGGAATAAATTCCCACTTTTTTACCCAAATCGACTCTTTTTATACTTTTTTCTCCATACTAAATAGTGGCTATATACACATTTATACCTTTTTAGTTTAATAACATAGGTGTATAATTTTGTTATATCTAATTGATATTCTTTTATTTAATCAATATCAATTTTGTGGATATCGTGTTAAATAATATTTGTGGGAAGATGTGGTAAAATATGGAGATAAATGGTAATTTTGAATTTATAAATAAAAGAGAAAATTGGAATTTTTAGGTGAACATAAATGCAAACTAGATGATAAAGGAAGATTACGTCTTCCTTCCTCATTGAAGCTTCAAATGAACCCTGCAGCACAGGGCAAATTTGTGGTTAATAGAGGCTTTGACGGTTGCCTAGAATTGTATCCAATGGATTACTGGATTAAGCTTAGAAAAGTGATGGACAAAAAGTTGAACATGTTCAACTCGAAACACAGAGAGTTCTATAGAAGATTTACCAGCGGAGCAACTGAATTAGTATTAGATGCAGCAGATCGTTTGAATATTCCTAAACACTTGATGGAATATGCACAAATTAAAAATGATTGCTACTTAACTCCTGGTCAGAATACGATTGAAATGTGGAGTGTAGCTACTTATGAAGAGCGATTGAAAAACTTTGATTCGGATACATATCAAGATATAGCGAATGATGTAATGGGTAGTTTGAATTTATGGGAAGAAAAAGATAATTAATGAGTAATTATCACATATCAGTTCTTTTAAATGAATGTATAGAGGCACTCCAAATTAAGGAAAATGGAGTTTATGTAGATGTTACGTATGGTGGTGGTGGACATTCTAAAGCTATTTTAGAAAAACTAGGACCAACAGGTAGACTAATCGCTTTTGATCAAGATATGGATGCGAAGCAAAACCTGATAGATGATCCTAGAATTAGTTTTGTTCACGCCAACTTCAAACATTTACAACGTTTTCTTAAGCTTTTGAAAATAGAGCAGGTGGATGGAATCTTAGCCGACTTAGGGGTTTCTTCTTATCAGTTTGATACAGGTGAAAGAGGATTCTCTTATCGATTTGATGGTCCTTTAGATATGCGGATGAATACACAAGATAATGTAGATGCTACACAAATTATCAATGAATATTCAGAAGCCGAACTTCAAAACATGTTTAGTATATATGGTGAAGTGACTAATGCTAAAACCCTTGCACAAGCGATTGTTCAAGCTAGAAACAGCCAAAAAATCGATACCATTCAAGGTTTGTTAGCTGTGATTGAACCAAATATAAGAGGGAATAAAGCTTCTTATTTAGCACAGGTTTTTCAAGCTATTCGAATACAAGTGAACGACGAACTGAATGTATTAAAAGCTTTTTTAGAACAGAGTGCTCATGTATTAAATAAAGATGGTCGATTGGTGGTTATTAGCTTTCACTCTTTAGAAGATAAGTTGGTGAAACAATATATGAAAAGAGGAACTTTTAACGACTCGCATGAAAAAGATGAATTTGGAAATATATATCTACCGTTTAAGACTGTTCAGAAAAAAGCAATTGAAGCAAGTAAAGACGAATTGATGAAAAATAGAAGATCACATAGTGCCAAATTACGAATAGCAACAAAATTATAAACTAGATTTTTTTAATTATAAACATATTATTAACAAAACATTAATTATTTAATCGGCATATCGCGATATAACGATAATATGGCAACAACGAACGAAAATATAGAATCTACAGAAACGGAAAAAAATGAACCTAAAGGGTTTGCATCTTTTATTCGCAAAACAGAAAATGCATCCAATCAAGATCATCAGAAACTGTTTAGTGCGATTCCTTTCATCGTATTCTTAGTCTTTCTAGCCATTATTCAAATTGCGAATAAGCATAATGCCGAAAATAAAATTCGATTGATTGAAAAAACAGAAGTGGAATTAAAAGAATTGAGATGGCAATACATGAGCACCAAAAGTGAATTGATGCAAAAAAGTAGACAATCTGAAGTAGCTAAGATTTTAGAACCTGTTGGATTATATGAATTAAGAACACCACCACAAAAAATTATTATTCAAGAAAGTGAGCACAAATAAAAGAAAAGATGTACTGTGGCGCATTTATGTAGCGTTTGTCTTTATTGCCCTATTCGGTATGGCAGTATTGGCTAAAACTATACATACACAGGTAGTGCATGGTGCTTACTGGAAAAGTATGGCAGATAAATACACCATATTTACGGATACACTTGAGCCAGAAAGAGGGAACATCTATAGTGAGGAAGGAAATCTATTAGCTACTAGTTTACCATTCTTTGATATACGTCTCGACTTAGCCTCCACAGGTATGAGCAAAGATTTATTCTATGCACAAATTGATTCATTAAGTATTTGTTTGGCTGATTATTTCAAAGATAAAACAGCAAGTGAATATAGAAATGATTTAGTTCAAGGTCGAAAAGATCACAATAGATATTATTTGCTTAAAAACAACCTCTCCTATCCTGATTTATTAGCGCTAAAAACATTTCCTCTTTTTAAACTTGGCAGATACAAAAGCGGCATGATTGTGATTCAAAAAAACAAACGTGTGATGCCTTTTGGTAATCTAGCAAAACGTACTATTGGTTTTGTTGGTGGTGATACTACTAAATATAAAGTGGGTATTGAAGGGAGTTTCGATGCGAGTTTAACGGGAGTGAATGGTCAAATTTTAGTTCAAAAAATTGCAGGTGGAGTTCGTATTCCTTTAAATAGCGATGCAGATATTGATCCTCAAAGTGGTAAAGATATTTATACTACGATCAATATCAGTTTTCAAGATGTAGCTGAAAATGCCTTATTAAAAGCGGTTCTATCACATAAAGCAGATTGGGGTACATGTATTTTAATGGAAGTAAAAACAGGTAAGATTAAAGCGATAGCCAATCTTACTAAAGTAGGTGATAGTACTTACGCCGAAAAATTTAATTATGCTTTAGGCGAGCGTGTAGAACCTGGTTCTACTTTCAAGTTGGCTAGTATGATTGCCTTGATTGAAGATAAATTAGTTTCACTAAATGATACTATCGCTATCGAAGGTGGTACGCATCAATTTTTCGACAGAACGATGCGCGATGCCGAAGAGCATGGATTAAATAGAGTAAGTGTAAAATATTGTTTTGCTATTTCCTCGAATGTAGGAATCTCCAAAATGATTTTTAAAAATTATAAAGGGAAAGAAAATCTATTCTATAATCATTTAGCGAAGTTACGTTTAGATAAAGCTACTGGTATTGAATTATTAGGAGAGCCTACTCCAAATATTAGAAAGCCATCTGACTATAGCGCGGTATCATTACCTTGGATTAGTGTGGGATACGAACAACAATTCACCCCTCTGCAAATGTTGTGCTTATACAATACGGTAGCTAATAATGGTGTTGCGGTAAAGCCTTATATAGTAGGAGAAATCAAAGAATTTGACAAAAGTATTTCTATCATTAAACCTACTAAAGTTGCAGAGCAAATCATCAGTAAAGAAGCAATTCCGATTATCAAAGAATTATTAGAAGGTGTTTGTAAAATGCCTCATGCTACTGGTGCAAATTTAGCTAAAGATGCACCTTATACCATTGCAGGTAAAACAGGTACAACTAAATTATTGAAAGATGGTAAATATGAAGGAGGTTATAATGCCTCATTCATCGGATATTTTCCTGCAGATAATCCGCAATATTCTTGTTGTGTGATCATCAGTAACCCTACTGAAAATGGATATTATGGTGGTATTGTAGCGGGACCTGTATTTAGAGAAGTGGCTGATAAAGTATATGCGAGCTCCTCTAATTTACATCCTTCTATAACTAAAATAGATTCTGGTGCAAGCATTCCAGCAGTTGCATTAGGACGCTCTGAAGATGTACGTGAAATATACCGTGGCTTAAATATTAAACAAGAATTTGATGCTTCTTCAGAATGGGTACAAGCATATACAAGCAAAGATAAAGTGGTAATTCGTGATAGAACGATTAGCGCTAATCAAGTACCTAATATAATTGGATTGGGATTGAAAGATGCAATCTATTTATTAGAGTCTATTGGATTAAAAGTACAAATTATTGGTGTAGGTAAAGTAAAACAACAAAGCCTAAATCCTGGAACGCCATTTAATAAAGGGAATACCATAACTATAACACTTGGATAAATGAATAAATTAAAAGACATATTATATAAAACAGCTATTACTCAAACAGTGGGTAGTACTGATATTGATATTGCTCAAATTCAATTTGATTCAAGAAAAGTATCTACCAATGATGTATTTGTTGCAACGAAAGGTGTAAGTGTAGATGGTCATCAATATATTCAAAAAGCAATTGATTTAGGGGCTGTAGCTATTGTTTGTGAAAGCTTACCTGAGTCAATACAAAATAATATTACATATGTTGTTGTAAAAGATAGTGCCATGGCATTGGGTATCATGGCATCTAATTTTTATAACAATCCTTCAGAAAAATTATCATTAGTTGGAATAACTGGCACTAATGGTAAAACGTCTACAGCAACTATCTTATATAGATTATTTACTGAACTTGGTCATCAGGTAGGATTAATTTCTACCGTTGAAAATATTATATCTGGAGAAATCATTCCTTCTACGCACACAACTCCTGATGCAATTCAGTTGAATGCTTTATTAGCACAAATGCTTGAAAGTGGATGTAGCTATTGTTTTATGGAAGTGAGTTCACATGCAATACACCAACATAGAATAGCAGGGGTACATTTTAAGGGAGCGGTTTTTACTAATATCACCCATGATCATTTAGATTATCATAAAACATTTAAAGCTTATATCGATGCTAAAAAAATGTTTTTCGACCATCTAGATAAAAATGCTTTTGCTATTACGAATGCCGATGATAAAAATGGCTTAGTGATGTTACAAAATACTAGTGCCAAAAAATATAGCTACTCCTTAAAAAGCCCTTCTGATTTTAAAGGTAAAATTCTTGAAAATTCTTTTGAGGGATTAGTGATGCAAATCGATAATGAAGAGCTACACTGCAGACTGATTGGCGAATTTAATGCCTATAATATTCTTGCAATCTATGCTACTGCAAAATTATTAGGAGCAGATAAAATTCAATCACTTGCTATTATTAGCAAATTACAAAGTGCTACTGGAAGATTCGATTATATCGTCTCTCCTATTTCAAAAATTATTGGAATAGTAGATTATGCGCATACGCCAGATGCCTTACAAAAAGTTTTAGAAACCATACAAGGAATTCGTAAAGGAAATGAAACGCTTTATACCATCGTTGGTTGTGGAGGCGATCGTGATACTAGCAAAAGACCCATTATGGCACAAGTGGCAGCTGAATTAAGCAACAAAATTATTCTTACTTCAGACAATCCACGTTCAGAAGAACCAGAGATGATTATTAAAGAAATGGAAGCTGGACTTAATCCAATACAAAAGAAAAAAACAATCAGTATCACCGATAGAAAAGAAGCGATACGAACTGCTTGCATGATGGCACATGAAGGCGATATCATATTAATTGCAGGTAAAGGTCATGAAACCTATCAAGAAATAAAAGGCAACAAATATCCTTTTGATGACAAGTCAATTTTGGCAATCACACTTATAGAATTAGAGAAATAATGTTTTACTATTTATTCGATTTTTTATTAAACAAATTACACTTGAAAATTCCAGGTGCTGGATTATTTCAATTTATATCATTTAGATCTGTTGCGGCAATCATTTTATCGCTTGTCATTTCTATGTTATATGGTAAAAAACTAATCAACTACTTATTGAGAAAACAAGTAGGTGAAACTGTTCGTGATTTAGGATTAGATGGACAGAAACAAAAACAAGGAACCCCAACAATGGGTGGACTAATGATTATAGGATGTATTCTAATACCTACTTTATTATTTGCTCGAATAGATAATATCTATGTCATCTTAATGATTATCTCCACACTATGGTTAGGTGCAATTGGTTTCTTAGATGATTATATCAAAATCTTTAAAAAGAACAAAGAAGGTTTACAAGGTCGTTTTAAAATTATTGGTCAAGTTGGGTTAGGCTTAATCATTGGTGCAACACTTTTCTTTAATGAAAGTGTAGTGATGAAAAAAGAAATTCCAGCAAGTGCAGTAGCACAATATAATCCAAATAAGATCTCTCAAATCAGTGATTATTCTGGGAATGTACATTATATGCTCGAACAAAAAATTCCAGTAACCACCTTACCATTCATTAAAACGCATGAATTTAATTATGCTAAACTATTGATGTTTTTAACAGACAACTACAATCAATTAGCTTGGTTGATTTATATACCTATAGTTATTTTTATTATAACAGCTGTATCTAACGGTGCTAATTTAACAGATGGAATAGATGGTTTAGCTGCTGGTACCTCTGCTATTATTGGTGCTACGTTGGCGGTGTTTGCATACGTAAGTGGTAACCTAATTTTCGCCAATTATTTAGGAGTAATGTATATTCCAAACTTAGGTGAACTAACCATTTATATCGCTGCATTTATTGGGGCATGTATTGGATTCATTTGGTTCAATGCTTATCCAGCTCAAGTATTTATGGGCGATACAGGAAGTTTAGCCTTAGGTGGAATTATTGCTGCCTTAGCAATTATCATTCGTAAAGAATTACTTATTCCTATTTTCTGCGGCATCTTTTTAATAGAAAATTTAAGTGTAGTTATTCAAGTATCCTACTTCAAATACACCAAGAAAAAATTTGGTGAAGGAAGAAGAGTGTTCTTAATGTCACCATTGCATCATCATTATCAAAAAGTTGGATTACACGAATCAAAGATTGTATCACGCTTTTGGATTGTTGGAATATTATTAGCCATATTAAGTATTGCCACCTTAAAAATTAGATAAGAAAGTGAATAAAAAATTTGTACTTCTCGGCGGTGGTGAAAGTGGTGTAGGTAGTGCTATACTAGCTAAAAAGCTAGGGTATGAAGTATTTCTATCCGATAAAGGAAAGATAGCAGAGAAGTATGTGCAAATTTTAAATGAATATAATATACCATTTGAACAAGGTCAACATACCACTTCAAAAATATTAGATGCCGATGAAGTGATGAAGAGCCCAGGTATAGCAGATAAATATGAAATCATTCAACAAATAAAAGCACTAGGTATCAATATTATTTCTGAAATAGAATTTGGATTTAGACATACGAAAGGTCAAATCATTGGTATTACTGGAAGTAATGGAAAAACGACGACGACTAGTTTAACGCATCATCTTTTTAGATCTTATGAGAAGAAAGTTGGATTAGGCGGTAATATCGGAATCAGTTTCGCTCGTCAAGTAGCCGAAGATGACAAAGATGTTTATGTTTTAGAGATAAGTAGTTTTCAATTAGATAATATACAAGCATTTCATCCGCATTGTGCTGTATTAACCAATCTATCGCCCGATCATTTAGATAGATATGATTATAAATATGAAAATTATATCACGTCTAAATTAAACATTACTAAAAATCAAACTGCATCAGAATTCTTTGTATTCAATGCTGATGATATAGATACTATCAACTACTTAGAAAAACATCCAACAAAAGCAAGAGCCATTCCTTTCTCTTATGAAAAAGAATTTCAAGAAGAAGGTGCTTTTGTAAAAAACAACGAAATAATTATTAATCTAAATAAAACCCAATTTATTATGTCAATCAATCAACTAGGAATTACTGGTAAACACAATGTTTACAACACTATGGCTGCAGGTATTGTAGGAAAACTTTACGACCTGCGCAAAGAAGATATGCGTGAAAGCATGTCAGATTTTAATGCACTTGAACATCGTATGGAACGAGTAGGTAAAGTAGGTGGCATTGAATTTATTAATGATTCAAAAGCGACGAATGTAAATTCTACATGGTTTGCACTTGAAAGCATGAGTAAGCCAATAATATGGATTGCAGGTGGTATTGACAAAGGAAATGATTATGAAATCTTATTGCCTTTAGTGAAAAAAAATGTAAAAGCATTAGTATGCTTAGGTACTGATAATGCCCCATTACACAAAGCTTTTTCGAAACATGTAGATATGATTGTAAATACTACTGATATGATTGAGGCTGTAAATATTGCTTATCGTTTAGGTAATGCAGGTGATGTAGTGTTATTATCTCCAGCATGTGCCAGCTTCGATTTATTTGAGAATTACGAAGACCGAGGTAAAAAATTTAAATCAGCTATCAGAAATCTGTAATCTGTTTATTAATAAAAACTGAATATAAGTGAAAGCAATTATTGATTCATTAAAAGGTGATAAAATCATTTGGACCATGGTCTTATTTCTGTCTATCATATCTCTATTAGCGGTATATAGCGCCACAGGAACCATTGCACAAGTGCGTTCCGACTCCTATACATTCAGTTTTGTATTGAAACATACAAGTATACTCTTATTGGGTTGGGTAATCATGTATGTATTTCATTTAATCGATTATAGATATTATAGTAGAATTGCTCAAATATTATTTCTAATTAGTATTCCATTATTAATTTATACCATGTTTGCAGGGACCAATATCAATGGGGCTTCTCGTTGGGTAAAAATACCTGTAATCAATCTTACTTTTCAATCATCCGATTTAGCAAAACTCGGTATTGTTATGTACTTAGCTCGTTTAATGTCTAAGAAACAAGATGCTATCAAAAGTTTTAAAGATGCCTTTATTCCATTGATACTTCCCGTAGTTGTTATTACTTTATTAATTGCACCTATGAATTTATCTACAGCGCTAATTTTATTTACTACTTGTATGCTATTATTATTTATTGGTCGTGTGAGCTTTTTACATTTAGGCACTTTGTTCCTAACAGCGGCTATCAGTTTAGCTATTTTCATTGGTATATTATTTATTATGCCCGAAGATAAAATGGTTGGAAGAATGCACACTTGGAAAAATCGTATAGAAAACTATGCTTCAAATGATAAACAAGAAGAAGACTATCAAGTAAAACAAGCAAATATCGCTATTGCAAAAGGTTGGCCCTTAGGACAAGGACCAGGCAATAGTATTCAACGAAATTATTTACCTGAACCATATTCAGATTTTATTTATGCGATTATTATCGAAGAATATGGAATAGCTGGTGGAATTGTTATAATCATTATCTACTTAATATTTTTCTATCGATGTATAAGTATCGTTGTTAAATCACCAAAAGCATTCGGTGCATTTTTAGCGGTAGGATTGGGATTAAGTCTTACGCTTCAAGCAATGATTAATATGGGGGTAGCAGTACATCTACTTCCTGTTACTGGAGTAACCTTACCTTTTATAAGTATGGGAGGGAGTAGTATTTGGTTTAATAGTATGGCGCTTGGTATAATATTAAGTGTAAGTAGATATATTGAAGAAATTAAAAATGAAGAAGTGGATGAAGCATTTATTCCAAATGTTATTGAAACAAATTAAATATGTCAACTAAAACGAAAAAAATAATTATCAGTGGTGGAGGTACAGGAGGTCATGTATTTCCAGCGATAGCTATTGCCAAAGCGTTGACTAAAATAGATGCTACTATTGAAATATTATTTGTGGGGGCTAATGGAAAAATGGAAATGGAAAAAGTACCTCAAGCTGGTTTCCAAATTAAAGGATTAAATATTGCAGGGTTTCAGCGCAAATTAACTCTTCAAAATCTAAGCTTTCCATTTAAATTAATTTCCAGTTTATGGAATGCCTATTGGATAGTGAAACGATTCAATCCAGATGTAGCTGTGGGTGTAGGTGGTTATGCAAGTGGACCAACGTTGAAAGTAGCCAATTGGCAAGGAGTGCCAACTGTGTTGCAAGAACAAAATTCTTTACCTGGTGTAACCAATCAACTCTTAGGTAAAAAAGCAAGTATTGTATGTGTGGCATATGACCATATGGAGAAGTATTTTGATAAGCATAAAATTATTTTCACAGGAAATCCTATTCGTGAAAATATCGTAAGTAATAAAGTATCTCGTGAAGAAGCTATCGCTTATTTTGGATTCAATCCTGCTCTTAAAACAGTTTTTATCACAGGAGGAAGTTTAGGGGCTCGTGCAATAAATAATGCAATAGCAGCTAACATCCATAAATTAATAGAACAACAAATTCAATTGATTTGGCAAACTGGTAAAATATATGTGGATGAATTTAAAAAATTCGAAGAAAAATATCCTGCTCATATAAAAGTTTATGATTTTATTCCTGATATGGATAAGGCTTATGCAGCTGCCGATTTAGTAGTTTCAAGAGCAGGTGGAACCATTTCTGAATTAGCTATATTGGGTAAAGCATCCATATTATTACCTTCTCCAAATGTAGCAGAAGATCATCAAACCAAAAATGTATTGGCATTAGCATCTAATGAAGCAGCAATATTAATTAAGGACCAGGATGCAGATGTTAAACTTAATGATACAATAATAGATCTGATAAAGGATGAAAAGAAACGAAAAACGCTATCTGTAAATATAAATAAAATAGCTCGTCCTAATGCAGCACATGATATTGCAACTCACATTTTAAAACTGATTAACTAAGATGGCTTTGAATATAAACGACATTAAAAAAGTATACTTCATTGGAATTGGTGGTATTGGTATGAGCGCTATTGCTCGTTATTTCAATCAACGTGGCATAAGTGTAAGTGGTTATGATAAAACTCCAACTGCACTTACTCACTTATTAGAAAGTGAAGGAATACATATACATTTCGATGATAATATTGAAAAAGCACCTCAAGATGCCGACTTAGTTGTATATACTCCTGCTATTCCTAAAGATCATAGTGAACTAAAAATGTATCAAAACAGTACGACTCCTTTAATGAAAAGAAGTGAAGTACTTGGATTAATTAGCAAAGATTCTTTTTGTATTGCAGTATCTGGCTCACATGGCAAAACAACGGTTAGTAGCATGATAACACATATATTAAAAGATAGTGGATATGATTGTTCTGCTTTCTTAGGAGGTATAAGCGTAAACTTAAATTCTAATTATACCAATGGAAAAAATAATGTAGTAGTGGTTGAAGCAGATGAATATGATCGCTCATTTCATAGACTATCTCCAGATATCGCAGTAATTACAGCTGTAGATACGGATCATTTGGATATTTATGGCACTAAAGAAAAGATTGAAGAAGCTTTTGTAATCTTCACTGATAAAATAAAAAACAATGGTAAAGTAGTTGCAAATAAAGAGGTGCAAATTCTAGAGAAGGTAAAGCAAACAACTATTACTTATCATTTAGATAACCATGCAGCAAATTGTTATACGATAGATTATATTATTAAAGACGGGGCTTATGAAATAAGATTAAACGACATTCATAATAATGAGCAAACATTCACTTTAAATATAGCTGGCTATCATAATATCGAAAATGCATTAGCTGCCATTAGTGTAGCGCAGTTACTTGAAATATCTTTCGATAAAATTGCCCATGCTTTAGCTAGTTTTAAAGGAATTAAAAGACGATTTGAATACATCTATAAATCGGAGTATTGTATTTATATAGATGACTATGCACATCATCCACAAGAGATTGACGTGTTTTTAGGTTCGCTAAAAGAAATGTATCCGACAAAAAAAATCACAGCTATTTTTCAGCCACATTTATTTAGTCGCACGAATGATTTACAAGTTGATTTTGCAAAAAGTTTAAGTCAGATTGATACTTTATACTTATTAGACATTTACCCGGCTAGAGAAAAACCAATGGAAGGCGTTACTTCACAATTAATACTTGACAAAGTAACAATAGCTAATAAAATGATATTATCAAAAGAAGAGGTTTTACAAAAAATAAAATCACATCCAACTGATATTATTGTTACGATTGGAGCTGGAGATATCGATACGATGATTCCAAAAATTAAAACCATTTTAGAAGCTAAACATCACTAATACTTTGAAAGAGAAAATTAAAATAATACTAAAGTGGTTAGGCATATCGGCAGGAATTATACTGTTGATTGGTTTGATTGTATTAGCTATTATTAAAGATGAGAACAAGCCATGCGAAAGGGTGTTGACGAAAGTAGATTTTGAAAGCGGTAATAATTTTATCTCTGAATTTGAGATTGATTCTGTAATACAAAAAAAGTTTAGTAATCAATTAGTAGGAATGAAAATTCGTGATATTAAAATGAATGAAATAGAGTTTGAAATCAAAAAAAATAAGTATGTACGAGAAGTACAAATGTACTCTACATTCAATAAAGACATCATAATTCAAGTAACACAAAAAGAAGCTTTAGTGCGTATAATTAACAATACAGGTGTTAGTTATTATTTGACCAATATTGGTGATACTATTCCACTCTCTAGTAAATTTACAAGTAGAGTATTAGTAGTACAAGGTGATATTCAAAAATCAGACATCCCAAATGTATTAGTATTGAGCAACTATATAAATGGTGATAATTTTTGGAAAGCCACAATTGAAGGGGTATACAAAGGATCAAATGGAGATTATGAATTGTACACAAAACTTGGAAATCAAAATGTAGTGTTTGGAAAAATTGATGATGATTTAGAAAATAAATTTAAAAAATTAAAAACTATATATACTGAATTACTTCCAAAAGTAGATTTTAACAAATACAAAACGATTAATTTAAAATTCAAAGGACAAGTAGTTTGTAGTAAAATATAGACAGTAAGATTAACATAAAAACACTCAATATTTATGAAAAAAATTAAAGAACAAATTGTAGTAGGATTAGATATAGGCACCACCAAAATATGTGTGTTTGTAGCCAAAATGAATGAAAGTAATAAATTAGAAATTACTGGTTTTGGTAGAGCAGAGAGTCATGGGGTATTGAGAGGTGAAGTTTTTAATATTGATAAAACTAGTGAAGCCATTCGTATTGCAGTAGAGCAAGCAGAAGCTCAAAGTGGTTATAAGATTTCAAATGTATATGTTGGTATTGCAGGAAAACATATCAAGAGTATGCAAAATAGAGCCATCCTTACGAGAGGTGAAAATGGAGATGTAATTACAGCAGATGAAGTAGAACGATTACGTATGGATATGTTTAAAATGGCTACCAATCCAGGTGAAAGAATCATTCATGTAATTCCACAAGAGTATACCGTTGATACGGAGCATGGAGTACAAGAGCCTATTGGTATGTGTGGTAATAGACTTGAAGGAAATTTCCATATTATTACTGGTCAAGTTTCTGCAGCTTTAAACATTGAGCGTTCAGTAATTAAAGCAGGTTTATCTATGACAGGTTTAATATTAGAACCACTAGCATCAGCCGCATCTGTATTATCGGATGAGGAATTAGAAGCAGGTGTCGCTTTAGTAGATATTGGTGGTGGAACTACAGATGTGGTTATTTATCACGATATGAAAGTGCGTCATACTGCAGTGATACCATTTGGTGGCAATATCATTACTGAAGATATTAAACATGGTTTAGGGGTAATGAAAAAACAAGCAGAGAAATTAAAAACTGAGTATGGCTCTGCATTAGCTATTGAAACAAGCAATAATGATATTATTAGAATACCTGGTATTAAAGGAAGAGATGCTAAAGAAATTAGTGTACGCAACTTAGCTAATATAATAGAAGCAAGAGTAGAAGAAATTTTTGAGCAAGTTTCATTTGAAATTAAATCATCTGGTTTTGCCAATTCATTGATTGGTGGAATAGTAATAACTGGTGGTGGTTCTCAATTAAAACATTTGAAACAACATGTAGAATATATCACTGGTATGGATACTCGTATCGGTTACCCAATTGAGCATTTAGATAAAAACACAAATGCATCAATGCGTTCACCGATGTATGCTACTTCTTTAGGCTTGGTATTATTAGGCTTTGAAGAATTACGTAAAAATTATGTAGAAGAATATGAAGAAGAAATTGAAGAAGTAATTCAAAATGAACCTTTAACTATGGCTGCTGCTGAAGAAATTCATTCACCAGTAAATGAAAGCAAACAACAAACAAAATCAGAAAAAGCAAAATCAGCTAATTCAGATAGTCGCCGATCATGGTTAGACCCTATTAAAAACTGGTTCAGAATTGATGCGGAAGATTTTGAAGAATAAAAAAACAGGTGAAATAAACAATAACGAAGAATAGAAAAAAACAATAACAATAACAATAAAACTAAAACTATGACAGATTTACATTTTAATTTATCCAAAGACCAATCGTCTATCATAAAAGTGATAGGTGTTGGAGGGGGTGGAAGCAATGCAGTTAACCATATGTACAAACAAGGGATAGTAGGAGTAAACTTTATCGTTTGTAATACAGATGCTCAAGCACTTGAATATAGCCCTGTTCCAAACAAAATTCAATTAGGACCTGAATTAACTTCAGGACTTGGTGCTGGTTCAAATCCAGAAGTTGGTAAAACTTCATGCGAAGAAAGCGAAGAAGAATTAAGAGATATTTTAAGTAAAAATACAAAAATGTTATTCATCACTGCCGGTATGGGTGGTGGAACAGGTACAGGTGCTGCACCAGTAGTAGCTCGTATTGCTAAAGAATTAGGTATTCTTACTGTAGGGATTGTAACTACTCCATTCTCTTACGAGGGTAGTAGAAAAATCAATCAAGCAGAAGAAGGTATAAAAGCCATGAAAGAACATGTAGATACTATACTAGTTATATCAAATGACAAATTAAGAGAAATGTATGCCTCTTTAAAAAGAAGTGAGGCATTTGCAATCGCTAATAATATTTTAGCAACTGCAGCTAAAAGCATTTCTGAAATCATTACTATTCCAGGTGAAATGAATGTGGATTTTGCCGATGTTAATCACGTAATGAAAAAAAGTGGTGTAGCAATAATGGGTATCGGTTTAGCGGAAGGTGAAGATAGAGCTTTAAGAGCAGTACAAGCAGCATTAAATTCTCCTTTATTAAATGATAACGATATCAAAGGGGCTAAAAATATCTTAATAAACATTTCATCTGGTTCAGAAGAAATGAGTATCGATGAAATGGATACTATCACTGATTATATTAGAGAAAGTGCTGCAAGTGATGTAGATATTATTTTAGGGGCAGTAGATGATATGAATTTAGGTGAAAAGATTTGCGTAACTATTATTGCTACTGGATTTACATCAGGTAATAATGCTTATATCGATAAATCAAGTCGTGTATATACATTAAATAATGATGTGAAAGAAGTTGCACCTGCACAAATGACTTTAGAAATTCCTACTCCAGATCAAATTGTTGACGAACCAACTGCAGATAATTTTATTTTAATTTCAAATAATGAAGTAGTTACAAATGCACCTGAAGTAGTTACTAATGAAGTAAAAAATGAAAGTATGGATATCGTATGGGATTTACCTGTAAGTACTAGCGATTCATTTATTGAAACTTCTAAAAAATCAATCTTAGATTTTGAATTAAAAAAAGCTGATGAAATTGTAAATGAGCCAGTAGTATCTAGTACGAGCAATTATACGATTTCTAATGTTTCTGAAAACAATCAAAATCCACCAGTTTCTAATCAACAACAAGAAACAATTAATTTTGAAGCAAATGAGCAAATTCGTAATGAACGTAAAAATAGATTGAAAGATATGAGTATGAAATTTCAAAATACAAATAGCCTACAAGAACTTGAAAACGAACCTGCTTATTTAAGAAGAAATAAACAATTAGAAGAAGTGACTCCATCTAATGAAAGCAATGTATCTAAGTATACAGTAAGCAGTAATTTTATTAATGGAGAAAACAGACCAGAAATTAAAAGAAACAATCCGTTTTTACACGATACGGTTGATTAATATAGAGTGGTTTTAGTTAAGCAAGAGATTCAATTCTCAAAAAGCCTTCGTTTATCGAAGGCTTTTTTTATGCTATTTTGTGTATATTTGTAGAATTAATTAACATAAACCCACACATTAATGAATCCAATATTAAACAGAAACAACTATTTCGTAAAAGAGCATACAGGCATTTTTAAAGCTGCCAATAACTATGATGTTTTCGATTTAGAAAGCAAAGAATCTTTAATCGAGTGTAGAGAGCCAAACTTAGGTTTCTTTACTAAAATGTTCCGATTTACCAAATATAAACCAATGACTCCATTTGATGTTATTTTAAGTCAAACTGGAACTGGTGTTAGAATCATGTCTGTTAAAAGACCTGTTACATTCTTCAGATCTGTTGTATCAGTTCATGACGAAAATGATGTACAAGTAGGTACTTTGCGTAAAGTATTTAAATTATTAAAACCATGTTTTGAAATCTTAGATGCCAATAATAATAAAATTGGTACGTTAGAAGGAAATTTTGTGGGTTGGGAATTCTCAGTAAAAGATAATGATGGCAATGCTTTAGCAACTGTTACTAAAAAATGGGCAGGTATTGGTAAAGAATTATTTACTACTGCTGATAATTACGCATGTAATTTTAGTGATACTGTAAAAGAAAATGATCCACAACGTATCCTTTTAATGGCTGCAGTTATTTGTGTGGATATGGTATTAAAAGAAAGATAGTCTCTATCCAAAATCCATTATATGAATCCATCTTGATTTTTCAAGGTGGATTTTTTTTGTCTGATAAAAATAAAAATTGTCGAGCATGAAAATATATATCTTATATAGTTTATTTAAATAAAATCTAATATTTCATATTCAAAATAGCACATCTTCAAATTAAACAATTAATCACTGTTCTTTTCTATAAACACTTTATAATCTCTTCTACTTGCTTCAATGACATGATGAGCCTCTTCCCTCCCATAAACTTGATCTATCTCACAAGTTTGAATGGTATCTCCAGGTAAATTTTTATAGGTTAGAAAATAATGTTTTAATCGATTTAATATTCCTTCTGGCAATAAACTAATATCGGTATATGCACCATATAAATCATCTCCATTCAATATGGCAATTATTTTATCATCCGCTTCTCCTTTATCAACCAATCGTAATCCACCGATTGGAATTGCTTTTAGAAGTATGTCACTTCTATAAATTTCTCTTTCACTTAGCACACATATATCTAATGGATCTTTATCTCCTGCTATAATTTTTTTATTCGAACTTAATCTTGCTACTTCTACATCACAATAAGTTTGAGGAATAAAGCCATACATAGCAGGAACGACATTTGAAAATTTTTGTGGTCGATCAATTTTTAGAAACCCACTTTTTTTATCAATTTCATATTTTACTGTATCGCTGGGAAGAATTTCAATAAATGCATTAATTAAAACTGGTGCTTCATCACCAATTTCAATCCCATGCCATGGGTGTGATTTATATTTAGATATCATTATTTTTCATTTAAATAAAAAAGCCATGAATTTAATTATTCATGGCTTAAATATAAGTTGATTTAATATTTATTTTACACCTATTAATTCTACATCAAATATTAATGTAGCTTTTGGTGGTATAGCGCCAGGATAACCTTGGTCGCCATAAGCCATGGTATAAGGCAATAATAAAGTTGCTTTAGTACCAATATTCAATAATGCAAATCCTTCATCCCAACCTTTAATCACTTGACCTTGTCCAATTTTAAATTCAAATGGAGTACCTCTATCAACACTTGAATCAAATTTTTTACCGTCATTAAATTTACCTGTGTAATGAGCAATAACTGTTTGTCCTGCAGTTGGTTTAGCACCAGTACCTGCTTTAGTAATCACATAGTAAAATCCACTTGGCGATTTAATTGCTTTAGGATAATTTTGTTTTACCCAAGCTTCAAATTCAGGAAGTTCTTGACTTCTTTTCGCTTCTGCTGCTTTTTCTTCAGCTACTTTTTTAGCTGCATTTGCTTCTGCATCCACTTTAATTTTATTGAACATTTCTGTATTTGCAACATAATTTTTAGCCTCTTTTCCAACACGAATAATTTCTACACTATTCATTATATCATTTTGTGCAATTGCATTCACTATATCTTGTCCTTCTACAACATGACCAAAAATAGTATGTTTACCATTTAACCAAGGGGTAGCAACGTGTGTAATAAAAAATTGAGATCCATTAGTACCCGGACCAGCATTAGCCATAGCTAAAACACCTGGACCTGTAAATTTTTCTGACTCATCAAATTCATCAGGAAATGCATATCCTGGACCACCGCTACCAGTGCCTTGTGGATCACCTCCTTGAATCATAAAATTAGCAATTACTCTATGAAATTTTAAACCATTAAAAAATGGTTCACCTTCTTTTTTTACGTTATTGGTGATTTTTCCTTCAGCTAAACCCACAAAATTACAAACTGTTAAGGGTGCTTTTTCAGGGATTAATTTAACTAAAATAACACCTTTTGTAGTATTGAATTTCGCATAGATACCATCTTCTTTTTGTGCCTGAACTCCTATTACTATAGTAGCTAATAAGGCAAATAAAATTGTACGTTTCTTCATTTTAAATTTTTAAATTTTAATAATTAATAATATTTATTTAGCATCTAACAATTCAACCTCAAATACTAAATCTGATTTTGGAGGTATAGCACCTGGATAACCTTGTTCACCATATGCGTATAAATAGGGAATTAAAAATGTAGCTTTTGTTCCTATTGCTATATGTTCAAATCCGATATCCCATCCTGAAATCACTTGCCCAGCTCCTACGTTAAATTGAAAAGGTTTGCCACGGTCCAATGACGAATCAAATTTCCTGCCATCTTTAAATTTTCCAGTATAATGTGCTGTAACCATTTGACCTGCTTTAGGAATAGCACCACTACCTTTTTTGGTAATATCTATATATATACCATCTATTTTTTTTGCGTTTGGATAATTTTTTGCTACCCATCCATCAAAATCACCCTCTTTTTTAGCATTTGCTAATCCATTTGCAAATACAGTTTTCGCATCAAAAGCTTTCGCTTTATCTCCTACTCGTTCAATTGTAATCGATTCAATTTTATCTCCTTGAGTGATTTTATTTACGATATCTTGTCCTTTAGTCACATGCCCAAAAATGGAATGTTTTCCATTTAACCAATCTGTTTTTACATGTGTAATAAAAAACTGAGATCCATTAGTACTAGGACCAGAGTTAGCCATTGCTAGAATACCAGGACCATTAAAAGTTAATGAAGGATCAAACTCATCCTGGAAACTATATCCTGGACCACCCATACCAGTTCCTTGTGGATCACCTCCTTGAATCATGAAATTTTCAATGACTCTATGGAAAATCAATCCATCATAAAATGGTTTTCCTGCTGCTTTCACTTTATTAGGAATAGTTCCTTCAGCTAATCCAATAAAATTAGCAACAGTAATAGGTGTTTTTTCAAATTCTAAATCACAAACAATTTCTCCTTTATTTGTTTTGATGTGAGCATAAATAAAATCTGTTTTTTGCATAGTTGTATTATTTTCTTGTGTATTAGTTTCGTTAGTTGATGAATTAGCTTCTGGGGAAGTTTCTGTTTTCGGTTTCGTTTTACATGAAAACAATATTGTTGAAGCGATGAATATGTATACTATTTTTTTCATTTAGTTATAAGTATTTAGTGTGCAAATATATATCTATCCGTTTTGTAAAAATAAATTTTCAAATTTTTTAACTGTATTTTCTAGTGAATCGCGCATCATACCACCACTAGCATTTTTATGTCCACCACCATTAAAATGTTCACGAGCTAATATATTCACATCAAAATCTCCTTTGCTTCTGAAAGAAATACGAATTTGTTTATCTTTCTCTCTAAAAAAAGCACATGCTTGTACATTTGCAATCTTTAAAGGATAATTAGCCAAGCCTTCTGTTTCTCCATCTTGTATATCAAACTCTCTTAATTCTTTTTCACTTACAGCGATATAGGCAACATTCGTATTAGGTATAATTTGCATTTTATTCATGATACAAAATCCGAAAAATCTAAGGCGAGATTCTGTAAAACAATTATATACTTGATTTTGTACTGTATCAGGATCAGCCCCTTTACTCACTAATACGCCTACTATTTCATGTACTCGCTGAGTAGTACATTTAAATGCAAATGAACCTGTATCTGTTAGTATAGCTGTATATAATAAAGTGGCTATATCCGCATCAATTTTATCTTCTTCACCCATAGCAAGTATCATCTCAAAAATCATTTCACCTGTACTACTTTTACTAGTATCGCTATATGTTAGTGTTGGATAATCTTCAGGAAACAGATGATGATCAATCATTATTTTAATGGCTTTACTTGCTTTAACTACTTCCCCAAATTCATCCATACGATCGAGTGCATTATAATCTAAACTAAAAATTATATCAGCACTATACACTAAATTTTTTGCATAATCTTTTGATTTTTCATAGATGATCATTTGCTTATTCAAAGGCAACCAACTATAGTATTCAGGCATCCCATTTGGAGAAATATAATCTACCGAATGTCCCAATTTTGTTAAAATTTTAGTCCATGCTAAAGAAGAACCTAAAGCATCTCCATCTGGATTTTTATGTGAAGTGACAACTATTTTTTTTGGTTTTAGTAAGTACTCTTTTAGTTCGTTTATATTATTCTGTTTAAACACTTTTGCAATTTTCTATTGTTTATTAATTTTTTGCGTTTGAATAGTTTTACCAAATTCATTCTCTATTTGTATCGTATAATTTCCGCTTGTCAATTGACTTAAATCAACGCTTGACGAATTATTTAAGCTAGCAGAATATACTAATAGAGCATTTGTAGTATATACTTTCAAATACATTTTTATTGGGCTATTAGTTTCAATATTTACAATACCTGTAGTACTAGTTGGGTAAATCGAAATGAGCTTTGAATTTTCTATCAGATTTACATCTAGAGATAAATCTTTTGTAATGTTACCTACTTTATTTAATATCCAATTATTTGGATCTACAGTGATATCTGTCATCGTTAAATTTGAAGGTACAGTCAAAATAAAATCATCACTATTCGTATTGATATTAATTTTTATAGTTGTGTCCGAACTAGCACCAATCAATTTCAGTTCAAGTGGAGTTTTAAATAATGAAGTAATAGTTGTAGAAGTTGTGTGAGCTACTTTCAGATATAATTGATTTCCAACTTGGTTCCAATTGACGTCATATGTTGGATAACCTTCACCATAAAACCATTGATTCATCCAATCGTTTAAAACCACACCCGTAACACTTTCCATAATATTTTTAAAATCTATTGAAGTAGCCGTTCCATTTTGATAGGTGTTTTGATAAGTTCTCAAGCCTAAGAAAAACAAACTATCATTATTTACTAAAAATCGAAGTGTGTGAATAATAGCCGAACCTTTATCATAGGTAAGTCTACTGCTAAATATTCTATTTACATTAGTACTATCTGTGAACCAAACACTACCGCCCGGTTGACTCATTACACTGTTGTGTACATTCAACATCTTAGCTGCTTTAGTCCCTGGAAAATAATGTTCATCAGCTAAGTATTCACAATAAGATGCAAAACCTTCATTCACCCAGATATCTTTCCAAGTTTGACAAGTGACATTATCTCCAAACCATTGATGACCTAATTCGTGTGCATCTATTTCGAAATCAAAAAACCCTTGACTAGTCATGGTTTGATGTTCCATTCCGCCACTAAATGGAGCTAAACAATGTCCGTACTTTTGTTGAGCAAAAGGATATGGACCAAATATAGTAGAGAAAAATTCTAAAGTATAGCCAGTAGTATCAATTAACCCTTTGAAAGTAGGAAGTGTAAGTGGATTATTATATACATAGTTTTGAAACAATACCGAATCACTTCCTAGTGGATGAACATAACTGCTATAATCTATATAGTTAGCTGTTGCAACTGAGATTAAATAATAATCTATGGGATGTATATTTTCCCATTGAAATTGTCTTTTTCCACTAGGAAGAATCACTATATTTTTCAATAAGCCATTGGATCCGCACATACTTGGAGTATCACAAGTAGCATATACATAAGATGAATCGATTTTGTCAGTTAAATCTTGTTTACAAGGAAACCATTCAGCTGCTGAGAAGGGCTGACTTAAACTCCAAGCTACTTTGTTGCCCCAACGAGTAGAGCGACCATTACTATAACCATCGCCAATGGCTGAGCTACCTGCTCCAGAAGTATAACCATTATAATAAATTACGATATCAATGTCGTCACCCAAATTATATGTAAGAGGTAATACTGCATAAACATCATTTGTTCTTCTAATATAGGGTAAAGTAGCCGAACCTATTTTAATGGAATCGATAATCATCGTGCTTTGTAATTCAAACACAAAAGTATCTAAACTACTAGATAACACACGTGCAATCGTGCGCACATTTCCTTTTATAAAATTAGTATCTTTAGTTACATCTACTGTTAAATGGTAAAATTTTACATCATAATTATTCATCAAAGCAGCTGATGCTGGTGAAGTAGTTCTTTTCAATAAATTACTAGATATTTTCGCTTGAGAACAAAAATTTTCTTTTTGAGAATTACTATTAAAATAAAATAATAGCAATAGTATAGGTAATAATAAGTTTTTCATAGGACAAAGTTATTCAAAATGATGCAGTTATCAATAGAAAATAATTTGTTTTTATAGTTTTATTTCATTAAATTTATATCCTTAATAAAAAGCCAATGAGAAAGATTTTACTAAGTAATTTATTATTACTATTAATGGGTATACTATATTCTCAAAAACCTCTTGTTCTTAATACAACCAACAAAAACATTTTCAACACAGATGTATTTATAGAGAATCAAGGTCAATATAACCAAATGACTACATATGGTGACCAAGTACTCTTTGGTATAGACCATTTTAGTGCTAAAATATTTTTCACCAAAAATGCAGTTATATATAAGTATGATTTCTTTAAAAATGATGGTCATGAAGCGCACGAAGAGTTAGAACATGCGCAGGGAAAGGAATTAGAAGAATTACGAAAAAAATACGCCGATAATATAAGTACCAAGTATCTGGTGGCTGAATGGTTAAATACAAATAAGGATGTAAGTATTGAGACATCCGAAAAAACAAGTAACTATTATAGTTATGGCAATGCACAACAACAAGCTTTTGGTTATAAAACTATCAGGTATAAAAATATTTATGATGGAATAGATATCGTTTATAAAATAGATGGCGATAAGGGAATCAAATATACGATCTATGCTCAACCACATGCTGATTTATCAAAAGTACAATTTTCATATGGAGGGGATTTAAAATCTATAGATATCATTAAATCTAATATTGAAGTAGTTATTGGCAATGTGAAATTAAAAGAAGAAGCTCCACATTCCTTTTATGAAGACCACAGTGCAATAGAAAGCACTTTTAAATTAGAAGAAAATACAGTTCATTTTGAATTCCCTAAAGGGTATGATGCATCTAAATCAGTAGTTATTGATCCTTGGATTGTCCCAATTACTACACTAGCCGGTGCTGTAATTGCTGTGAACAAAGGATTTGATGTTGATTTCGATTTTGATGGAAACTTATATGTATATGGTGGAGGTGGTGCCGGTTCAACAACTGCAAGCAATCAAAAAACTGCTAAATATACTGTAGCTGGTTCATTAATGTGGACATTCATGGGAGGCTTAACTACTCCTTTTGTTTGGGACATACATGCAGGATGGGGATATGCTGGAAATTTTGTAGTTGACAAATCAAATGGAAAAACTTATTACAGTCAAGGATTTAATCCCACAGCATGTGAAGTAATTCGTATAAATGACTTAGGATTTTATGATGGATGGAGAAACATTCCAGTAAGTGCTTTAAATGAAGGATGGGAATTATTTTATGATTGTAGAACGAATGCCGTATTAATTACTGGTGGATCTACTGCATCAAACAGAATTATTTCCACCTTGAATCCAATCACTGGAGCTATGGTATTATCAAGTTTTACAGGCATTACAGGAGGTTTTCAAGATATTGTAAATTCAGTTTCAGATCGTGCAGGAAATATTTTTGTAATTCTGGCTTCCTCTTCAGTAGCGAGTGTTAACAACAGAATGTATCGTTTAAATGCAGGTTATGCTTCATTTATGTGGAGTAACTTAAGTGGATATACCACGTTTGCTGAGGCGGATAATAAACGCTATTATTCTGCAGGAAGCAATTCTAATGGATTTAATGCTTTAGCTGTTAATGATACCTTTTTATATTATTATGATGGAACCAACATAAAAGCATTTAATAAAAGTACAGGAGTTGGAGTTGGAACACCAGTATCTATAGCAGGACATGTAGCCAAAACGCAAGGTGGAATAACCGTTGATGATTGTAATCATGTGTATGTAGGCGGAAATAATGGCAATATTAAAGTATATACTTTTACAGGTAGTACATTTGTAGCAAGCTCTGATATTGTTATTCCAGGATATTCTGGAAGAGGTATTTATGATATTAGATATAATCAAAACAATAACTTTTTATATGTATCTGGTAATGGATTTGTTGCTATCATTGACCCTCCATTTATTTGTACATCTACAACATTAGCTGATTCAATTGAAAGATATTGTACTAAAAGTGCAAGCGTGCGTATTCTAGTACCTGATAGTGCTGCTACTTATTCTTATATTTGGCAAGATACACTTACAAATGTAGTTGTAAGAAGCACCTATGATACTCCAAATTTATCTGATACATTAAGAGGCATGATTCCCGGTAGAACCTATTTACTTACGGTTGTAAAAAATTTAGTATGTGGTGGTATTCGTACTACACACTATATTTCAATATCCCCTGACTCTGTTATTGCAAACGTTACTATTTGTCCTGGCGAAACCTATCGTGTTGGAACTCATTCATACACCACTGCTGGCAACTATAGAGACACTATAGTCACCTCCTATGGATGTGATAGTGTTGTGATAACAAACTTAAGTTTAGGACCCAATTTTATTCGAACACAAAATATTAGTACTTGCCCAGGTGTGATTACAACTGTAGGCACACATACCTACTCCCTTGCAGGTATCTATAGAGATACTTTTGTGCGTGGGGGAGGATTATGTGATAGTATAGTAATTACAAACCTAACTATTAAACCAACCAGTGGATTTACCAGAACGGTTCGTATTTGTCCGGGTGGCTACTTAGTTGTAGGATCACACGTATATACAACTGCGGGTACATACAGAGATACGATGAGAAATTTTGTAGGATGTGATTCTGTATTAGTAAGCATTTTAGTGGCAGACACGATTCCTGTATTTCGTCAAAGTTATAATTTATGTAATGGTCGAAGTTTAGTTGTAGGAAGTACGGTATATACCACTGCTGGCACATTTACTACCACATTAAGTCGTGGCGGAGCTTGCGATAGTACTGTTATCACTACTATTACTTTAATATCTAGTTCAAGTCGAACCTTAACCTATAGTATTTGTCTAGGAGACACTATAAGAGTTGGCACTGACATATATACTCTTGCAGGTACTTATAGAGATACCTTACCAGCATATAATGGTTGCGATAGCTTCTTAACAATAAATATTTCTTATTCATCTACCATTCCTACACGTACGCAGGTAGTGCGAATATGTGCAGGTAGAAGTTATATATTTAATGGACATACTTATACAACAGCAGCAACCTATAGAGATACTGTTTCAGTTCCAGGACCTGGATGTGATTCAGTTATTACAACTATTTTATTAGTTGATCCAAACTATACCATTACTAGGAACATTCGAATCTGTCAAGGGAATGTATATGTAGTAGGTACGCATACATATACTACAACTGGTACTTATAGAGACACCTTTACTTTTGTAACAACTTGCGATAGTATTTTTGTTACAAATTTAACTGTAGATACATTAGCACGTTTTAATCAAACCATAAATATTTGTCAAGGAGAATCTTATACCATCAATGCACATACTTATTCAATAACTGGTGTATATTTAGATACTTTACGAAGAACGGGTACTTGCGATTCAATTATATCAACCACATTAAATGTAAGACTTGTTAGCACACGAACAATAGATACTTCATTCTGTGCGGGTGGTATTTTAAGAATTGGAACTAGTAACTATACTACTTCTGGATCTCGCTATGATACATTAGTAAATTATTTGGGTTGTGATAGTACCGTACGATCAAACTTAACAGTATATACGATCAGTACATCCTCTAGAAATATTAGTAGATGTTATGATGATTCATTTTTTGTACAAGGAGCTTGGAGAAGAATAAGTGGTACATACTATGATACTTTAATTAACAATAGAGGATGTGATAGTATACTCACTACAGTATTAAATATTATTCCATTGCAATTGGGTGTTCGTGCTATTTCTATATGTAGAGGAACTAGCTATTTCTGTGCAGGTGCCAACCAAAATACTACAGGTTCATATTATGATACATTAGTAAGTAGTTTAGGTTGTGATAGTATCCTACGTACAAATTTAACAATTAATCCTATTTTACAAGGAGTAAGAAATATTAGTATTTGTTTAGGTACTACTTATTTCTGTGGAGGAGCCAATCAAAATATAAGTGGTACATATTATGATTCATTAAGAAATACTACTGGTTGTGATAGCGTACTTCGTACCAACTTAACTGTCAATCCTATTTTACAAGGAGTGCGAAATATTAGCATTTGTTTAGGAACTACTTATTTCTGTGGAGGAGCCAATCAAAA